>NZ_CAFK01000241.1 GCF_000239815.1 Bradyrhizobium sp. STM 3843
CACGCGCGCTGATCGGGCCGCTCGGCGACCAGGGATTGTTGATCGCCCGTGACCATTACCGGCAGCTCGGCGGCCACGCCCCGAATGCCCGGAGCGCTGAAACCCAGCTGCTCCGCCAGCTCGGCCCTTCACGTACCATGCTGCGCAGCCGAATGGTCATGATCTGACACGCGAGATACTTGCCAAAGTCAATTAATTCATTGACAATGGCAAACATCGAGGTGCGCCATGCTCCATCCGCCATCCAACAGCCGGCCCTCCGAAGACCAAGTGTCCGCGGTGCGCGCGTTCAACCGCTTCTATACAAAGAAGCTCGGGGTGCTCGACCAGCATCTCCTGAACAGCCCGTTCTCACTCTCCGAGGCGCGGGTGCTCTATGAGCTCGCCCAGCATGAGGGCGTCTCCGCCAAGGAGATCGGCCTCACGCTCGGACTCGATCCCGGCTATCTCAGCCGCATCGTCCAGAGCTTCGATGAGCAAGGCCTGATCAGTCGCACACCACTGCCCTCCGACCGAAGGCAACAACAGCTCAGCCTGACCGCCGAGGGACGCCAAGCCTTCGCCAAGCTCGACCACAGCTCGCAGAGCGAGATCGCCGCGATGCTGCGCGGCCTCACCGGGCAGGACCGCGACCGGCTGATCGGCGCAATGGCAATGATTGAGGATATCCTGGAACCGGAGGCTCCATCGCGGCCGGCCTTCCTGCTGCGCAGCCATCGGCCTGGCGATATCGGCTGGGTGGTCTCCCGCCATGCCGCCGTCTACGCTGAGGAATATGGCTGGGACATCTCGTTCGAAGCGCTGGCCGCGGAGATCACCGCGCAATTTCTCCGCAGGTTCGATCCCAAGCGCGAACATTGCTGGATCGCCGATATCGCGGGCGAACCGGTGGGTTCGATTTTCCTGGTCAAAGACACCGACGAGGTCGCGAAGATTCGCCTGCTGCTGGTCGAGAAAAAAGCGCGCGGCCTCGGCGTCGGCCGCGCACTGGTCGAACAGTGCATCCGCTTCGCGCGCGAGAAGAACTACAAGAAGATCGCGCTGTGGACGCAGAGCATCCTCGTTGCCGCGCGCGACATCTATCGCCGCGCGGGATTTGAGCTCGTGGCCGAAGAACCGCATCACTCGTTCGGCGTCGATCTCCTCGGCGAGACCTGGGAGCTGAAGCTGTAGTTGGGCTTGGTCCAACTGCATCATAAAACGCCGTCATTCCGGGGCAGCCCGTCAGGGCTGAACCCGGAATCTCGAGATTCCGGGTTCGATGCTGTCGCATCGCCCCGGAATGACGCTGAGAGGTCGATGCCCCAAGCGTTATGACGCAGTAAGATTACACAGTCGCGCCTTGCGCCTTTGGCCGGCGCAGATGCTCGTCGAGCCGCGGCATGATCTCGACGAAGTTGCAGGGACGCGTGCGATAGTCGAGCTGGGCGGCGAGAATGCCGTCCCAGGCGTCGCGACAGGCCCCGGGCGAGCCGGGCAGACAGAAGATGTAGGTTGCGCCGGCGACGCCAGCAGTGGCGCGGCTCTGGATGGTCGAGGTGCCGATCTTGGCGTAGCTCAGCATGTGAAACGCGATCGAGAAGCCGTCCATCCGCTTCTCGAACAAGGGCTCGACCGCCTCGGGCGTGACGTCACGACCGGTGAAGCCGGTGCCGCCGGTGGTGACGACGACATCGACGGCGGGATCGGCGATCCAGCGCCTTACGACGGCACGGATCGCCTCGACATCATCGGTCACGATCTCGCGCGCGGCGAGCTTGTGGCCGGCCGCGGTCAAACGATCGCTCAATGTCGTACCCGATTTGTCGTCGGCGAGCGAGCGCGTATCGGAGATCGTGAGCACCGCGATATTGAGCGGGATGAACTGCTTGGCTTCACCAGTCGACGACATCGCCACCTCTTTCATCGGGACCGGACGGAGGCGCGCATCACAACGAGTTTGCGCCGAACGTGTCGCAGGCCTTCACGGTGCCTTGTTGGAACCCGGTCATGAACCAGCGCTTGCGCTGTGCGGCTGAACCGTGCGTGAACGAATCCGGCACCACGCGCCCTGTCGCCTCCCGTTGCAGGGTATCGTCGCCGATCGCCGAGGCGGTGGTGAGCGCGGAATCGATGTCGCCCTCTTCGAGATAGCCGGGCCGCTTTTTCAGCTCGCGATTGGCCCAGACGCCCGACAGGCAGTCCGCCTGCAGTTCGACCTTCACCTGCAGCGCATTGGATTCGGCCTTGCTGCCCGCCTGCTGCTGCAGCCGGGTCACGCGCGGCAGGACGCCGAGCAGATTCTGGATGTGATGGCCGGCTTCGTGCGCGATGATATAGGCTGCGGTGAACTTGCAGGCATTGCCTGAACAGCCGTGGAAGCGCGTCTCGACCTGGCGGAAGAAGTTGGTATCGAGAAAGATCTGGCGGTCCGGCGGACAATAGAACGGCCCCATCGCCGATTGCGCCATGCCGCAGCGTCCGCCATTGGTGGCGTTGCGAAACAGCACGACCTTCGGTCCGGTGTAGCTCTGGCCGCTGGCCTGGAAGATCTCGCTCCAGCGGTCATCGATCTCGCCGAGAATCGCGGAGACCATGTCGCCCATCTCGTCCTTCGGCGCGCCGGTCTT
>NZ_CAFK01000240.1 GCF_000239815.1 Bradyrhizobium sp. STM 3843
CTATCAGTCCACTCCGCTGGCGGAGGTGCAGCGCTGGAGCGCGATGCCGGCCGGCACGCCGCTGTTCGAGAGCATTGTGGCGTTCGAGAATTATCCGGCCGAGATGTCGGCGCTCGATGAGGTGGCCCAATCTATCCGGATCAGCGAGGTGAGCCCGGTGGAGCGGACCAACTATCCGCTGACCTTGCAGGTCACGGTCGGCGAGCAGCTGGGGTTCCGGTTGATTGCGGATCGCGAACGGTTCGAGGCTGCAGCAGTCGAGCGGCTGCTCGGCCATTTTGCGCGGCTGCTGGGCGAGATCGTTGCTGATCCCGCGCGGCCGCTGGCGGCGCTGTCACCGCTCGACAAGGACGAGCGGCACCAGGTGGTGAGCGCGTTCAACGCCACCGCGGTGAGCACCCCACACGGCTTGCTGCACGCGCCGTTCGCGGCCCAGGCGGCACGGACGCCGGAGCGGATCGCGCTGCGCTTCGAGGATCAGACGCTCAGCTACGGCGAGCTCGACCGCCGCGCCAACCAGCTGGCGCATCATCTGCGGCAGCTCGGCGTCGGCCCCGATGTCGTGGTCGGGGTTTTGGCCGAACGCTCGTTCGAGATGGTGGTGGCGCTGTTCGGCATCCTCAAGGCCGGCGGGGCCTACCTGCCGCTTGACCCAAGTTATCCGGCCGAGCGGCTGGCCTACATGCTGGATGATGCCAAGGCGCCGGTGCTGCTGACGCAGCAAAGGCTGGTCGACCGTCTGCCGGCGCATGACGCTGCGGTGGTTCAGCTCGACGCCGACTGGCCGGAGATCGCGCGTCATCCGGAGACAGCACCGGTAAGCCACTGTGGACCCGACAACCTGGCTTACGTGATCTACACCTCGGGCTCGACCGGTAAGCCCAAGGGGGTGATGAACGCCCATCGCGGCATCGTCAA
>NZ_CAFK01000239.1 GCF_000239815.1 Bradyrhizobium sp. STM 3843
CGGCGTCGGCGTTGCCCGCGGCTATCTCGGCCGGGCTTCATTGACCGCGGAGCGGTTCGTGCCAGATCCATTCGCATCCGGCGAGCGTCTGTATCGCACCGGGGATCTGGCGCGCTGGCGCGCTGACGGCGCGCTCGACTATCTCGGCCGCATCGACACCCAAGTGAAGATCCGCGGCTTCCGCATCGAGCTCGGCGAGATCGAGGCGGCACTCTCGGCACATTCCACTGTCGAGCAGACGGCCGTGGTGGTGCGCGAGGACAGCGGTGAGCGCCGGCTGATCGGTTACATCACGACACGCGATGGCCTGCCTTGTGAACCCGAGACGCTGCGGCGGCATCTGCAGACCACGCTTCCCGACCATATGGTGCCGTCGGCGATCGTCAGGCTCGACCGCCTGCCGCTGTCGCCGAACGGCAAGCTCGATCGTAACGCGCTGCCGGCGCCGGAGTGGCAGGGCACAGGCGAGATCATCGCGCCGCGCAATGCGATCGAGGAAGCCCTCGCCGCGATCTGGCGCGAGGTGCTCAAACGCGAGTGCGTCTCCGTCACCGACAACTTCTTCGCGCTCGGCGGCGATTCGATCCAGTCGATCCAGGTGGTGGCGCGGGCCAAGCGGGCCGGGCTGATGCTGACGGCGCGGCAGGTGTTCGAGCAGCAGACGATCGCCGCGCTGGCGGCGGTAGCGGGCGCTGCCACGGTGGCGACAGCGGAGCAGGGGCTCGTCACGGGCGAGGTGCCGCTGACGCCGATCCAGCACTGGTTGTTCGGACAAGAGTTGGAAGCACCGCATCACTTCAACCAGGCGGTGCTGCTGGATGCGGATGCCGAGCTGACGCCGGCACGTGTGACGCAGGCGCTCGGTCATCTGCTGCGCCATCACGATGCGCTGCGGCTGCGCTTCCATCGGGAAGAAGATGGCTGGCGGCAGCGGCACGAGAAGGGCGAGAGCGCGCTCGCAAGTGAGGCGATCGTTGAAGCCATCGATCTCACCGAGTTCGGCGAGGCGGTGCAGCCTGCGGCGTTGCGGATGCATGCCGAGCGACTACAGGGGAGCCTCGATCTGCAAACCGGCCCGCTGCTGCGCGCGGCCTTGTTCGATTTGGGATCGCAAGGCAAGCGGCTGCTTGTGATCATCCATCATCTGGTGGTGGACGGCGTGTCCTGGCGGATCCTGCTGGAGGATTTGGCAACGGCGTTTGACGCGCTTCGGCGCGGTGAGCCGGTCAGGCTGGCGGCGAAGACGACCTCGTTCAAAGCCTGGGCCGAACGGCTGGCGGCGCATGCCGCCTCCGATGCCTTGCAGGGCGAGCTGGCCTATTGGCAAAGGCAGCCCTGGGCGGAGATGGGCCGTCTGCCGCGCGACCATGACGCCGGCACCAACAGCGCCGAGTCTGTGCGCACGGTCAGCACCTCGCTCGATGTGGCGGAGACGCGGGCGCTGCTGCAGGATGTGCCCGGCGTCTACCACACTCAGATCAACGACGTGCTATTGACGGCGCTGGTGGAGGCCTCGGCCGATTGGACCGGACGGCGCCAGTTGCTGGTCGGGCTCGAAGGCCATGGCCGCGAGGAGCTGTTTGGCGACATCGATGTGTCGCGCACGGTGGGCTGGTTCACCAGCCTGTTCCCGGTGCTGCTGGATGTCGGCGGGACGGCCGATCTGGGTGACGCGCTGAAGTCGGTGAAGGAGCAGCTGCGCGCCGTGCCCAACCGCGGCATCGGCTACGGCTTGCTGCGTTATCTCGCTGGCGCCGCCGTGCCGGAGGTCACGCCCGAGATCAGCTTCAACTATCTCGGCCAGCTCGACGGTGCCGCCGGCGAGGGCGGTTTGCGCTTTGCGGCGGAAGACGTCGGCGTCCAGCAGGATGGGCGGAATACCCGGGCGCACCTGATCGATGTCTCCGCTTATGTCCGCGATGGCCGCCTGCAGCTGCAATGGTTCTACAGCACGTCATTTCACGAGGCGTCGACGGTCGAGGCTTTGGCGGCAAGTCTTGTTGCATACCTGCGCACGCTGATCGCGCACTGCGAAACCAGCGAGGGCGGCTTCACGCCGTCTGATTTTCCACTCCTCCAGAACATTCTCAATTTTTGAGATCGGGAGCCGACCGATGAACATGCATAG
This sequence comes from Bradyrhizobium sp. STM 3843, assembly GCF_000239815.1. Taxonomy (GTDB): domain Bacteria; phylum Pseudomonadota; class Alphaproteobacteria; order Rhizobiales; family Xanthobacteraceae; genus Bradyrhizobium. The sequence continues at coordinate 2,129 of NZ_CAFK01000239.1, forward strand.
CAGCAGAAACAAAGGCCAGTCCGGGATCGGTCAGCAGGACCTCGATCGCCTGATTGCCTCGATCGGCGGTCCGCGGCAGGTCGAGGACATCTATCCACTGTCGCTGATGCAGCAGGGCATGCTGTTCCACTCTCTCTACGAGCCCGACTCTGCGGTCTACGTCATCTCGCTCGCCTGCCGGCTCCAAGGTGACCTTGATGTCGATGCGTTCGAGCAGGCCTGGCGCATGGCAGTCGCGCGTCACGCGGTGCTGCGCACTGCCTTTGTCGGCCAGGATCTTGCGGTCCAGTTGCAGGTGGTGTTGCGCGAGGCGGTGTTGCCATTCGCACGGGAGGATTGGCGAGGCTTGGCGCTCGCCGAGCAAGAGAGGCGGCTCGCCGATCTGCAGCAGGCCGAGCGTCTCCGCGGTTTCTATTTCGCGCGCCCGCCGCTGATGCGGCTCGCCCTTGTCCGGACCGGCGAGCGTGATTACCGTCTGCTCTGGAACAGCCATCACATCCTGTTCGATGGCTGGTCGATCCCGTTGCTGCTCGATGATGTGTTTAACGCCTATGTCGCGTTGAGCCGGCGGGAGGTGCCGCAGCTGTCGCCGGTGCGTCCGTTCCGCGACTACATCGGCTGGCTGCAGCGCCAGGACATGCAAACCGCAGAAGCCTATTGGCGCAAGCGCCTCGCAGGCTTCGAGGCGCCGACCTCGTTGGTTCTGCAGCGCCCCGGCAGCGATACCACGAGAAGCGAGCGTTACGCCGAGCAGAGCCGTGTGCTCAAGACAGCGTTGACCGTGCTCGAAGGCTTCGCGCGGCAGCACAAATTAACGATCAACACGCTGGTGCAGGGGGCATGGGCGCTGCTGCTCGGCCGCTATTGCGATAGTGACAATGTGGTGTTCGGTGTCACAGTATCGGGACGTCCGGCAGAGCTGCCGGACGTGGAGCGCACGGTCGGGCTGTTTGTCAATACGCTGCCGCTGCGCGTAGCGCTGCCGGGCCGAACGACCGTGCTGGACTGGCTGCGTGATGTCCAGGTGCGGCAGACCGAAGTGTTGGAACATCAGTATAGCCCGCTGCCCCTGGTCCAGCGCTGGAGCGAGGTGGCGGATGGGACGCCGCTGTTCGAGAGCATCGTCGCGTTCGAGAATTATCCGACCGAGATATCGGCCGCCGCGGAGCTGACGCAAGCGCTGCGGATCAGTGACATCCATACCCTGGAGCGGACGAATTACCCGCTGACTCTGCAGGTCATTCTCGAACAATCCGTCTCGATGAATCTGATCTATGATGCCGAAAGGTTTGCGGCGTTGGCAGTCGAACGGTTGCTTGGCCAGTTTGCGCGGCTGCTGGGTGAGATCGTCGCCGATCCCGCGCGGCCGCTGTCGGCGCTGTCACCGCTCGGCGAGGACGAGCGGCATCAGGTGGTGAGCGCGTTCAACGCCACCGCGGTGAACACCCCACACGGCTTGCTGCATGCGCGGTTCGTGGCCCAGGCGGCACGGACGCCGGAGAAGATCGCGCTGCGCTTTGAGGACGCAACGCTGACTTACGACGAGCTCGACCGCCGGGCCAACCAGCTGGCGCATCATCTGCAGCAGCTCGGCGTCGGCCCCGATGTCGTGGTCGGCGTCTTGGCCGAGCGCTCATTCGAGATGGTGGTGGCGCTGTTCGGCATCCTCAAGGCGGGCGGGGCCTACCTGCCGCTCGACCCCGGCTATCCGGCCGAGCGGCTGGCCTACATGCTGGATGATGCCAAGGCGCCG
>NZ_CAFK01000238.1 GCF_000239815.1 Bradyrhizobium sp. STM 3843
TGCCGCTCCTTAGCATAGCCGATCGCCTCGTCGAGGCAGACACGGGCAAAGGCCGTGCAGCTCGCCGCCATTCCCATCCGCTCGCTGTTGAAATTCTGCATGATCAGCTTGAAGCCCTCGCCCTCCTCGCCGATCAGATTCTCCGCGGGCACGCGGCAGTCGTCGAAATGCAGCGTCGCAGTGTCCGACGCCCACCAGCCCATCTTGTCGAGCTTGGTGCGCGTGAGCCCGGCCGCATCCCCGGGAATCAGCAGCAGGCTGACACCGGAGGCGCCGTCACCACCGGTGCGCACCGCAACCGTCAGATAGTCGGCGCGCATGCCGGAGGTGATGAAGGTCTTCTCGCCGCTAACGACGTAGTGATCGCCGTTGCGGCGCGCCTTGGTGCGGAGACGGGCGACGTCGGAGCCTCCGCTGGGCTCGGTGATGGCGAGTGCGGAGATTTTCCGGCCCGACAGAATCTCCGGCAGCACGCGGGCTTTGATGTCGGGACGCGCCGCGCGCGCGATCGGCGGCGCGCCGATCGTGTGGCTCATCAGGCTGGCGCTGACGCCGCCGCTTCCGGCGCGCGCCAGCTCCTGCGACGCCACGATCTTCATGAACTGATCGGCCGGCACGCCGCCGAATTGTTCGGGAAAGCCGAGCCCGAGCAGGCCGATCTCGGCGGCCTTCCCATAGAGCGCGCGTGGAAATTCGCCGGCCTCGTCCCAGGCTGTGGCGAAAGGCGCGATCTCCCTGTCGACGAAGCGCCTGACCACCTCGCGAAAGGCCTCGTGCTCGGCCGTATAGAACGGATTCTTCATGCGGGCGATTCCACGCTGCGTCGCGCAACAGAATGGCCGGAAGGCGCGTCCTCCACTTGCGTGGAGGCGCTGACCGCCAAACGCACTCATGTCTGCTCCCCGAGCAGGCGCGCATCAGCAACTGAACGCAAGACAAATTGCCGTCCGCACCGCCCCACTTCCGGCAGGAGCGGCGCAGCTCGGCATCCGGCACCTCGGGGCCAGATCGCGAGGACGCAGCGCACAAGAACAGCAGGGACGAAGCGGCGTAAAGACCGCAGGATGCGAGGGAGGGAACCAGGTGCCAGTACGGTATTACGACTGGGTTGCGCACCATGCACGGCGCACTCCGGCCAAGACGGCGATGGTCGATCTCGGCAGCAACAGGCGGTTCACCTATGCCGAGTTCGACGCCCGCGTCGCGCGCCTTGCCGGCCATCTGCGTGCGCAGCTCGGCGTCGGCAAAGGCGACCGCGTCGCGGTTCTGGCGCTGAACGCGACCGACACGCTGGACGTCCAGTTCGCCTGCTTCCGGCTGGGCGCGATCTTCGTGCCGCTGAACACCCGCCTCACGGTGCCGGAGCTGCAGTTCATCGTCGGCGATGCCGCACCTCGTGTCATGATCCACGACGATGATCTGGCCGAGATCGCCCTTGCGGTCAGCCAGCTCTGCAACGTCACAAGCACGCTCCGCTATGGTGCCGGCCAGTCCTATGAGCAGGCGATCGCATCGGCCGCGCCACTGACGGACGTCGAGCCGGTCACGCTCGATGACGTCTCCACTATCATGTACACCTCGGGCACGACCGGCCAGCCGAAGGGTGCGACGATCACCCACGGCATGACGTTCTACAATTGCGTCAATCTCGGCGGCATCGCCTACATCACGCCCTCCTCCGTGCTGCTGACGGTGCTGCCGCTGTTCCACACCGGCGGACTCAATTGCTACACCAACCCGGTGCTTCACGCCGGCGGCACGGTCATGATCATGCGCGCCTTCGATCCCGGTCTGACGTTGCAGCTGATCAGCGATCCGGCTGTCGGCATCAACGTCTTCTTCGGCGTGCCCTCGATCTATCAGTTCTTGGCGCAGCACCCCGCGTTCGAGGCCGCCGATTTCAGCCGCCTTGTCATCGGGGGCGTCGGTGGCGCGCCGATGCCGGTGCCGCTGCTCAACACCTGGGAAGCCCGCGGCGTGGCGCTGCAGCAGGGTTACGGCATGACGGAGACCTCGCCTGCGGTGCTCGCGCTCGACCGTGAGGACGCCGCGCGGAAGGCGGGCTCAGCCGGCAAGCCGGTGCTGCACACGGAGGTGCGGATCGTGCGGCCTGACGGCAGCGATGCCGCGATCGGCGAGCTCGGCGAATTGTGGGTGCGCGGTCCCAACGTGACGCCCGGCTACTGGAACCGGCCCGATGCAAATCGATCATCCTTCACCGACGGCTGGCTGCACACCGGCGACGCCACCCGGATTGACGAGGACGGCTTCTACTACATCGTCGACCGCTGGAAGGATATGTACATCTCGGGCGGCGAGAACGTCTATCCCGCCGAGGTCGAAAACGTGCTGCATCAGCTCGGCGCCGTGGCCGAGGCCGCCGTGATCGGCATTGCCGATCCGCAGTGGGGAGAGACCGGGATGGCGATCGTCGCGGTGAAAGCCGGCCGCACGTTGAGCGAGGCCGAGGTTCACGCGCACTGCCAGGCCAATCTCGCCCGCTTCAAATGCCCGCGAATCATCCGCTTTGTCGATGCATTGCCGCGCAACGCGACCGGCAAGATCCATAAGCCGACCTTGCGCAAGACCTTCTCGACCGCATCCGCCATCGATCTGGTGCAGAAGGCATCATGAGCTTGCATACGGAGCAGACGCTCCGCTTGCTGATATGACGATCATCAAAAGATAACGATCATTAGAAGAGGAAGCCCAGGGAATGCCGTCCAACACTGCCAGGACTCTGCTCTCGTTTGCAGCCGCAGCTGCGTTCACGGTGCTCGCGAGCCACGCTGCGCTTGCGCAGAAGAAATATGATCCGGGTGTGACCGACACCGAGATCAAGATCGGAAATGTCGAAGCCTATAGCGGCCCGGCGTCGGCCTATGGCGTGATCGGCAAGACCGAGGACGCCTATTTCAAGATGATCAACGACCAGGGCGGCATCAACGGGCGCAAGATCAACTTCGTCTCCTATGACGACGGCTACAGTCCGCCGAAAACCGTTGAGCAGATCCGCAAGCTGATCGAGAGCGACGAGGTGTTCCTGGTGTTCAATGCGCTGGGCACGCCGACCCAGACCGCCGTGCAGAAATATCATAACGCCAAGAAGGTGCCGCAGCTCTTCCTCGCCACCGGCGCCAGCAAGTGGAACGACCCGAAGGATTTCCCCTGGACCATGGGCTTTCAGCCGAGCTACCGGGTGGAGGCGCGGATCTTCGCCAAATACATCCTGAAGGCCAAGCCGGACGCGAAGGTCGCGATCTTCTATGCCAATGACGATTTCGGCAAGGACTACCTCGCCGGCATCAAGGAAGTGTTCGGCGACAAGGCCAAGAGCCTGATCGTCGCGGAAGAGAGCTACGAGACCACCGAGCCCTCGATCGATTCCCACATCGTCAAGCTCAAGGGCACCGGTGCCGACGTCTTCGTGAACATCTCGACGCCGAAATTCGCGGCGCAGGCGATCAAGAAGATCGCCGAGCTCGAATGGAAGCCGATGCAGATCATGACCGACGTGTCGATCTCGATCGGCGCGGTGATGAAGCCGGCGGGGCTCGAAGCGTCCGAAGGCGTGCTGTCGGCGCAATATCTGAAGGATGCATCGGATCCGCAGTGGAAGGACGACGAGGGCATGAAGAAGTTCATGGCCTTCGTCGACAAATACATGCCCGGCGCCAACATTTCCGATTCCAACATCCCCTATGGCTACGCCGCGGCCCAGACCATGGTCCAGGTGCTGAAACAGTGCGGCGACGACCTGACGCGCGAGAACGTGATGAAGCAGGCCGCCAGCCTGAAGAATTTCGCGCCTGATACGCTGATTCCAGGCGTCACCATCACGACCGGTCCCAACGATTTCGCGCCGATCGAACAGCTCCGGATGATGCAGTTCAAGAACGGCAAGTGGGACTTCTTCGGCGACATCATCAGCGCCGAGGTGGGCGGCTAGGGAAGAACACGCTGCTGGTGAGCCCACCGCGGTCGTCGTCCGCTACTCCGGTGCGGCCTTCCGGTCGGATAACAGTGCGATACAGCGCCCTCTCCCCTTGCGGGAGAGGGCATCTCCGGCCCATCAACGCGCTCGATCGGGTGAGGGGTTTCTATCCGCGAACGACGCGCATGGAGGCGTACCCCTCACCCGACCGAGCTTGTCGGGCTTTCCTACACGCCCTCTCCCGCAAGGGGAGAGGGCACATTCATACGCACCGCACTTCCTGTTCCGATCTTCAAGCGCCGCGATGATGAGTCTAATGGTTGTCACAGATTACACAATCACGAGACGCCCGGCATGAACAATGCGAACGGCTCCTCGACTGTCTTGCGCAGATGCTCGCGATAGAGCGCATAGTTCGGATCGATAGGGGCAACCCGGCCCAAATTCGGCTCGGGCACATTGCGAAGCGGCAGCAGCGCGATCGGCGCTGCAATCGGCGTCAGCAGCGAGCCCCGCCCGGCCAGCAGGGTCGTGATGATCCCATACATCTCGCCGGTGATGGTCGGGCGTGACACCGTGATCAGCCGGTGCTGGCCGTGACGGTTGGTGACGAGATAGATGAAGCCGGACTGGTTCGGCACCGCAACCTCGCCGAACTGCGTGAACGCAGCATCCAGCCGGGCGGCTTCGCGAAACAGCAGTGATGACGCCGCCTCGTCCCAGGCGATATCGGTCCGATAGGCGTAGATCGCCTCCGTGTCGCCGAACGATGGCCGCAAGGTCACATAGGTGCCTTCGATCCATTCGACTGCGCGGCGCGAATAGGAGCCGAGGCTGTCCGGCGCGATGCCGTTTTCCGCGGGCGGCACTGCGGGCGGCGCGCTCGGCGCCTTGCGTAAGGCGACGCCGAGCGCCTGCTCGAGCCGGACGATCGTGGCCAACGTGAACGGACGCCGTCCGCCAAGCGCCTTCTCGAGCGTGGAGAGGCTGATCTTGGCCTGCTCGGCCAGCCCCTGGCGCGACATGCGCCGGCGTGCGATCTCCTCGCGAATCAGGTCTGCCACCTGCCGGCTCTGTTCGTCGGATAGTTCGCTCTCGGGTATCGACATCCTGCCCTCTGCTGCGCGGCGCGGTCCTTTGTAGCAGACGCACATTCCCGGACAAACCCGCACAAAGCCGTCGGCCGCCAGGTCCATATCAGACGGACCGGGACGGACCGCGGCCAAACAAGACCGATCATTCTGCTCGCAGCAAGGCAGGCTTCCGCACAGGCTTGCGCCCACGAAACCATTTCGTGCGGGAGCGAGAGATGACGATGAATGACACAATCGATGGCGACATGCCTAGCAGGTCGGTCCTGCGGCAGATCGGGACGGTGCTGCTGTTTCTGCTGGTGCAGGCCGCAGCCGTGCTGCTGGTCGGCCTGACGGCCCTGTTCCTGAGCTTCACGCCGGGATGGTCGGCGGAGGGCCCCATCGCCCCGCTGTCAAAGCCCGGCGATGCCCGCTCCGGCTCGCTCCTGTTCAAGACCGATGACGGCTACAGCGACGCGCCGCGGCTCGGCATCGATGTCGACATCACGGTGTCCGGGCCGACCGCGCGCGCCCGCATCACCCAGCTGTTCCGCAATCCGACTGACCATTGGATGGAAGCGATCTACGTCTACCCGCTGCCGGCGGGCAGCGCGGTCGATACCTTGAAGATGGTGGTCGGCGACCGCGTCGTGGTCGGCAACATCAAGGAGCGCGAACAAGCCAAGGTCATCTACGAGCAGGCCAAGCGCGACGGCAAGACAGCTGCGCTGACCGAGCAGGAGCGACCGAACATCTTCACCAATTCGGTCGCCAATATCGGTCCGGGTGAGACCGTGCTGGTGCAGATCGAATACCAGGAGCCGGTGGCGCAGAACGGCAACGAGTTCTCGCTGCGCGTGCCACTCGTGGTCGGACCGCGCTACAATCCGGCGCCGATCGTGCAGAGCGTCGAGCTGCGTCCAGGCGGCAACGGCTGGGGCGCGGCCAGCAATGATCCCGTACCGGACCGCGACCGCATCTCGCCGCCGGCGCTCGACCCCGCGGAGAACGCGCCGGTCAATCCGACACGGATCACCGTGCGCCTGCAGGCCGGCTTTGTGCTCGGCGAGGTGAAGAGCCACCATCATCAGGTCAAGATCGAGAGCCCGGATGCGACCACGCGCGTGGTGACGCTCGCCGACGGCGTGGTGCCGGCCGATCGCGACTTCGAGCTGACCTGGAAACCTTCCGACGAGACGACACCTTCGGTCGGCCTGTTCCGCGAGCATGTCGGCGATGCCGACTATCTGCTCGCCTTCGTCACACCACCGGCGGTGGCGCCGGCCGCACAACAGCCGCTGCCGCGTGACGTTATTTTCGTGATCGACAATTCCGGCTCGATGGGCGGCACCTCGATCCAGCAGGCCAAGGCCAGCCTGCTCTATGCGCTCGGTCGGCTGCAGCCCACCGATCGCTTCAACGTGATCCGGTTCGACGACACGATGACCGTCCTGTTCCCTTCTGCGGTGCCAGCTGACGCCGAGCATGTCGGCAGCGCCACGGGCTTCGTGAGTGGGCTCGAGGCGCGCGGCGGCACCGAGATGGTGCCGGCGATGCGCGCCGCGCTGACCGACGAAAGCAGCGAGGCCGATCATGTGCGCCAGGTCGTGTTCCTGACCGACGGCGCCATCGGCAATGAGCAGCAATTGTTCGAGACGATCACGGCGATGCGCGGCCGCTCGCGGATCTTCATGGTCGGCATCGGCTCGGCGCCGAACACCTATCTGATGACCCGCGCCGCGGAGCTTGGCCGCGGCGCCTTCACCCATATCGGCTCGGTCGAGCAGGTCGAGGAACGCATGCGCGGCCTGTTCGCGAAGCTGGAAAATCCGGCCGTCACTGGTCTCACCGCGAGCTTCTCGGACGCCTCTGCCGATGTCACGCCGGCGATCATTCCCGACGTGTATCGCGACGAGCCGCTGGTGCTGGCCGCGAAGCTCGACAAGCTGGAAGGCTCCCTGCGAATCAAGGGCCGGATCGGCGACCGTCCGTGGACCGTCACGCTGCCGCTCGCCAATGCCGCCGAGGGCAAGGGCCTGTCGAAGCTGTGGGCGCGGCGCAAGATCAGCGATGCGGAAGTCGCGCGGACCATGCGGCAGATCACGCCTGACGAGGCCGACAAGGCCATCCTCAAACTGGCGCTGGAGCATCAGCTCGTGACGCGCCTGACCAGCCTCGTTGCGGTCGATCAGACGCCGCGCCGGCCTGCGGGCGAGCCATTGAAGCTGAGCGAGTTGCCGATCAACCTTCCGGCCGGCTGGGATTTCGAGAAGGTGTTCGGCGAGCGCATGCGCACGCCAGCCGCACCGGTCGAACGTCGCGCACAAGACGAGGGCCGTTTGCGGGTTGCGGCGCTCAAGCGTCCGGTCGTGCCACCGTCTCCGAACACGATCACGCTGCCGAAGACGGCCACCGATGCGGAGCTCAGCATGATGCTTGGCGCGGGGCTGCTGATGCTGGGCCTGGTCGGCTGCGCGATGGGTCGGCGGCGACCAGCATTCCGCTAACGCCGTCATTCCGGGCTGGTGCGCTAGCACCAGACCCGGAATCTCGAGATTCCGGGTTCGATGCTTCGCATCGCCCCGGAATGACAGCAAGAGAACTCCCCATGCCCCGCCTAATCGTCCCTCTCGTTTTCGCCGTGACTGGCGCAATGCTGTTCGGCCACGGCGCATATATCCACGCCAAGGCATCGCTCGCGCAGATCCTGTTGGAGCGCGCCTTCGCCGAGACCATCGCCACGGGAAAGGTGGTCAAACCGTGGTCCTGGGCGGACACCTACCCGGTGGCGCGGATCGAGGTGAAGCGCATCCACGCCAGCGCGATCGCGCTTGCAGGTTCGAGCGGCCAGGCGCTGGCCTTCGGTCCGGGGCACGTCGAACTCAGCGCGGAGCCCGGCGAGCGGGGCGTGGCGCTCTATGCCGCGCACCGCGACACCCATTTTCGTTTCCTGCGCGAGGTGAAAATTGGCGACGAGATCGAGGTGACGCGTCGCGACGGCAAGATTTTTCGCTACCGGGCGGATGCGACGGAGATCGTTCGATTCGATGCTGGCGGCATCGACGCTGCGAGCAACGACTACGAACTGATCCTGGCGACCTGCTGGCCGTTCGACTCGATCACATCAGGACCGGAGCGCTATTTGCTGCATGCGACCATGATCGCCTCGGGCTCGTGACCGGCAGCGAGCGGCCACAGCCTGGAAGGAACACCGATATTCGCATTTGTCATCCCGCGGGCGGCGTGAGATGCTGGCCCGCGCGCGCCGTATCAGGGTGACAAAAGTCCAAGCTCATGCATTCCCAGGCTCAATATCTACCGATCACGCCCGGACTATTTGCAGTCCTGGTGCTCATATTCGTCGTTCTCATCATCCTGATCCAGCTACGCATCCTGCGCTATGCCTATATGAAGCTCGGCGTCAGCTCGGGCACGGCGATGCTGCTGTTGTTCGGCTCGCTGGTCGGCAGCTATTTCAACATCCCGATCACCGTTCTTCCGGCCCAGGAGGTGCGGTCCGGCGAGATCATCGATTTCTTCGGGATGCAATATGTGGTGCCGCTGGTGCATCAGTGGCCGGGCACGGTGCTCGCCGTCAATGTCGGCGGCGCGGTGATCCCGACCATCATGTCGACTTACCTCGTGCTGCGCTATCAGCTCTGGCTGCGCGCGGCCATCGCCGTGGTTGCGATCGCCATCATCATCCATGCGATGGCAACGCCGGTGCGCGGCGTCGGCATTGCCGTGCCAGTGTTCGCCCCCGTGGTCGTCACTGCGATCCTCGCCTTCCTGTTGTCGCGCGAATATGCCGCGCCGCTCGCCTATATCGGCGGCTCGATGGGAACGCTGATCGGCGCCGACCTGATGAATCTCGACAAGATCGGCAGCCTCGGCGCGCCGGTGGCCTCGATCGGCGGCGCCGGAACCTTCGACGGCGTTTTCCTGACCGGCATCCTGGCGGTGCTGCTCGCCGGCATCGCGGCGCCGTCGCGACCGGGGCTCGCACGATGAAGCGTGATCGCGGCGGCCTTTCCACCATCGCGGTTGGACGCTAAAATCGCCGCGACGTCATTCGGCAGTAACTGGCCGGCGATCTCAGGCTCACCATGCGCGCAACCAATCTTGTCATCGGCACCCTGACGCTTGCGGCCGTCGCCGCCGGCATCGGCGGCACGCTGATCACGCAGAAGCTGCGCGTCGCCCAGCAACGCAGTCCACTGCGCGTGGTGTTCGACGGCGGCTCGGCGGCCGGCTTGCGCAAGGGCGGCCCAGTCAATTTCGACGGCGTTCTGGCCGGCCAGATCCTGTCGGTGACCTTGGAGAGCCCGCGCAAGATCGTGGCGCTGGTGACGCTCGACAAGAGCGCGCCGATCCGCAAGGACACCACCGCCGGCATCGAATTCCAGGGACTGACCGGGATCGCGGCCATCTCGCTGGTCGGCGGTGCCCCAACCGCACCGCTCGTGCCGCTGGACAAGGACGGCGTCCCGGTTCTGACCGCCGACCTGAAGGATCAGGAGACGATGGTCGAGACGGTGCACAATGTCGACAAGTTCATCGTCAGCAACGCGCCGATCGTGAAGGACGCACTACAGACATTCGAGTCCGAGACCGCCTCACTGAAGGACAAGAGCGACGCGATCGACGCCGCCATCGACCAGGCGGAGGACGCTTTCAAGGGGTTCGACAAGGTCGTGACCCGGATCGATGAGGCGATCCCCGGCTTCGGCCACGGGGATGCGCACGATCTGCTCGACAGGCTGAGGTCGCTCCGCGAGTTCGCCCAGGACTTTCGGCAAAAGTCAGCAAAGGTGATCGAGGACAGCCGGAAGACCCTGCTCGACGTCAGCGACGGCGCCAATGCGATGAGCGCGAAATTGGGCGGCCCGGCCGCGGCGCCAGCGCCCGCATCGGCACCACGGCGAGTGCCGGCGGCGAGGTAGCAGGCACAATCGCCCTCCTCATTCCGACGTCGTCCCGGGCAAGCCTGGCAACGCGCAGCGTTGTCGGGCGCCGACCCGGGACCCATACTCCCAGCTCACCATGTGGCGGCACGCCGGAGCTACAGCTCGCCCCACAATACCCGATTGTGGTTATGGGTCCCCGCGTTCGCGGGGACGACAGCGGAGTTTGTCGTGCTGTCTGCAGGTCTCATCAACACCGCTGGTCTGAGATAAACGTCGTACCTCAATGGCTGATCATCCACGGTCTTGCGGTCGGAAACCCTTTTGCGCCGTTCTTCGACTTCGTCATCAGCCGCGGTGGCTTTTTCGGCGAGCAGCAGCCGCAGCCCGGGCTATGCTTGGCTTTGTATTCGGCGACCGTCTGCGGCGCGTGCCGGCTGCGCTCATTGGTCGCGAAGGCCGTGCGCCGGTCCGCCGGCATGCAGGCGAAATTCGGCGCGGTGAGGATCACGCGCGGAGCCATATCTGCACATTGCGGACAGGCCTGGGGATCATCACATTCCGACATCGGACGCATATGGGTGAAGGGACCGCAGGCGTCGCAGAGATATTCATAGACCGGCATCGTGATTGTCTCGCATTATTCGTGTTCAGCTCACAAGCTCACCGGGAGCGAATGCGGGGCGGCGAGACCATGCCGTCCCGCATCCCAGTCGCCAGGGAGGAGAACTCATTTATCCGGAGAGATCGGCATCTGGATGTCGCCGGTGATGTGCTTCACCGGACCGGCCGCCGACGGCATCACGTCGAAATCGAAGATCTCGGTCGGCAGCCATAGCGTGGCGCAGGCATTGGGCACGTCGACCACGCCCGAGATGTGGCCCTGCACCGGCGCAGTGCCGAGGATCGAATAGGCCTGGGCGCCGGAATAGCCGAACTTCTTGAGGTACTCGATCGCGTTCAGGCAGGCCTGGCGATAGGCGATGTGCACATCGAGATAATGCTGCTTGCCGGCCTCGTCGACCGAGATGCCTTCGAAGATCAGGTAATCCTTGTAGTTCGGCGTAATCGGCGACGGCTTGAAGATCGGGTTCTTGATGCCGTATTTCGATACGCCGTCCTTGATGACATCGACCTTCAGGTGCAGCCAGCCGGCCATCTCGATGGCGCCGCAGAAGGTGATCTCGCCATCGCCCTGGCTGAAGTGCAGATCGCCCATCGAGAGGCCGCCGCCGGGCACATAGACCGGGAAGTAGATCTTCGAGCCGCGCGACAGGTCCTTGATGTCGCAATTGCCGCCATGCTCGCGCGGCGGCACGGTGCGGGCGCCCTCGGCACCGACTTTCGCCTTGGCATCACCCTTGGCCTGTCCGGCGTGAGCCGTCGCCGCAAACGGCGGATTGGCGAGACCGGGCACCCGCGTCGGATTGGTCGCGATCAGCGCCGTCTCGCGCTCGTTCCAGGTCGCCAGCAGCTTCGGATCGGGCAGACAGCCGATCAGGCCGGGATGGATCAGGCCGGCGAAATTCACGCCGGGCACATGGCGCGAGGAGGTGTAGAGACCCTTGATGTCCCAGATCGACTTCTGTGCCAGCGGGAAGTGATCGGTCAGGAAACCGCCGCCATTCTGCTTGGAGAAGAAGCCGTTGAAGCCCCACAGGCTCTCCTTCAGCGGACCGACGTCGAGCAGGTCGACCACCAGGAGGTCGCCGGGCTCGGCGCCCTTGACGCCGATCGGCCCCGACAGGAAGTGCACGATCGAGAGATCGATGTCGCGCACGTCGTCGGCAGAGTCGTTGTTCTTGATGAAGCCGCCGGTCCAGTCATAGGTCTCGATGATGAAATCGTCGCCGGGCTTGACCCAGGCCACCATCGGAATGTCCGGGTGCCAGCGGTTGTGCACCATGTCGTTCTCATAGGCCGATTTGGTGAGATCGACCTTGATCAGTGTCTCTGGCATCAAATGCTCCCCTTTGTTACTCGCCTTGACTGCTGCTTGGACGGAGTGGTTAGACGGACAGATATTTCGAGACCTGTGCGGCATCGACCGAGTCACGCGGATCGTCACGCACGATCTCGCCGTTTTCGATCACCAGCACGCGGTCGGCGATCTCGAGCGCGAAGCTCAGGACCTGCTCGGAGACGACGATCGACAGCCCCTTCTGATCGCGGATGCGCTTCAGGGTCCGCGCCATCTCCTTGATGATCGAAGGCTGAATGCCTTCCGTCGGCTCGTCGAGCAGCAGCACTTTGGGTTTGGTCGCAAGCGCACGCGCGATCGCGAGCTGCTGCTGCTGTCCACCGGAGAGATTGCCGCCGCGCCGATCCTTCATCTCCAGAAGCACCGGGAACAGCTCATAGATGTCGCCGGGCACTTCTGATTCACCGGAGACGACGAGACCGGCTTCGATGTTCTCCTTCACCGTCATGGTGGAGAAGATCATGCGGCCCTGCGGCACATAAGCGAGGCCCTTGGCTACGCGCTCATAACTCTTCAGGCCCGACAGTTCGGTGCCACTCATATCGATCGAGCCGCTTTTCGCCGGCAGGATGCCCATCAGCGACTTCATCAGCGTGGTCTTGCCCATGCCGTTGCGGCCCATGATCGCGACGATCTCGTTCGGCGCGACCTTGACGTTGAGGCCATGCAGCACTTCGCTCTGGCCGTAGGCGACATGGAGATCGGAGATAGCGAGCATCACACCTGCTCCTTGTTCGATACTTCGGCGAGCTGGTTGTTCTCCCCTCCCCCTTGCGGGGACGGGTCGGGGATGGGGGTCCACGGCGGCAGTGTCGCTTGGAGCACCCCCCTCCCCAACCCTCCCCCGCAAGGGGGGAGGGAGCGCACCGCCGATGCCGCGCACTCGTTGCCCGATACGCGCATGCTCAATGCCCCAGATAGACTTCGATCACCTTCGGGTCGGTCTTGACCTTCTCCATGGTGCCCTCGGAGAGGATCTGGCCCTGATGCAGCACGGTCACCTTGTGGGCGATGTCCTCGACGAACTTCATGTCGTGCTCGATCACCAGCACCGAACGATCCTTGATGATGCGGTTGAGCAGCTCGGCGGTCTTGGCGCGCTCGCTGACGCTCATGCCGGCGACCGGCTCGTCGAGCATCAGCAGATCCGGGTTCTGGATCAGCAGCATGCCGATCTCGAGCCATTGCTTCTGCCCATGGCTCAGCTCATCAGCGTAGGTGTTGAGGCGATCCTTCAGGAAGATCATCTCGGCGACCTCCTCGACGCGCTCCTTGACCGCCGCGTCGCGCTGGAAGGTCAGCGAGCCGAACACGGTGCGGCCGCGCGGATAGGAGATCTCAAGGTTCTCGAACACGGTGAGATCTTCGAACACCGACGGCGTCTGGAATTTCCGCCCCACGCCGGCCTGGACGATCTCGTTCTCCTTGAGTCTCGTCAGCTCCTTGCCGCGGAATTGAATCGAGCCCGAGGTCGCTTTGGTCTTGCCGCAGATCAGATCGAGCACCGTGGTCTTCCCTGCACCGTTCGGACCGATGATGACGCGAATCTCGTTCTCCTCGACATAGAAGGAGAGGTCGTTGACCGCCTTGAAGCCGTCGAAGGAGACGGTGAGCGCCTCGACCGCGAGCAGGAAGTCCTTGGGCTGATGACCGATGAGCATTCGTCTCTCCTCACTCTGCGGGGGCGCCGTTGGCCACCAGGCCATTGCCGGCTTTCGGGCCACGTGACGCCAACAGACGGTCGATCCGGGGTTGCACGTAGTCGCCCCAGATGCCCGCGAGGCCGTTGGGGAAGGCCAGCACGACGGCGATGAACAGCGCGCCCAGACCGAACAGCCAGAGCTGCGGGAACGTCTCGGAGAGGCTTGTCTTGGCGAAGTTCACCAGGATGGTGCCGTAGATGGCACCGAAGATCGACATGCGGCCGCCGACCGCGGTGTAGATCACCATCTCGATCGAAGGCACGATGCCGACGAAGGACGGCGACATGAAGCCGACCTCGAGCGTGAACATCGCGCCGCCGATCGCGGCGAACACCGCCGCGGCGCAGAACGCGAAGATCTTGAAGTTGGCCACGCTGTAACCGGAGAAGCGGACACGGTCCTCCTGCTCGCGCATCGCCACCAGGATGCGCCCGAGCTTGGTCAGGCGGATGAACTGCGCAATGATGATGCAGCCGAACAGCAGCGCGACCTCGACGAAGTACAGGATGTATTTGGCGTGATCGGTGCGGATGTCCCAGCCGAGCAGCGTGCGCAGATCGGTGATGCCGTTGACGCCGCCGGTATAGCCTTGTTGACCGATGATCAGGATGCCCAGGATCGCCGCGATCGCCTGGGTGATGATGGCGAAGTAGACGCCGCCGACGCGGCGCTTGAACATGGCAGCGCCGACGATCAAGGCGAAGATGCCGGGCACCAGGATGATCGCGGCGAGCGTGAACGGGAAGCTGTGAAATGGTTTCCAGAAGAACGGCAGTGCGGTGAGCTGATTCCAGTCCATGAAGTCAGGGATGCCCGGGGTCGACTGGATCTTCGTATTCTCGACACTCGACGCCTCAAGCTTCAGGAACATCGCCATGCAGTAGCCGCCGAGACCGAAGAACACGCCCTGCCCTAGGCTCAGGATGCCGCCATAGCCCCAGCACATCACGAGCCCGATCGCGACGAACGCGTAAGTGAGATATTTGGCGACCAGATTGAGGCGGAACACATCCAACGCCAGCGGCAGGATGATCACGAGCAGGAGCAGCAGCGAGACGAAGCCAATCAGTTCGGAGCGGTTGAAAAAGCGCGAGTTGATGATCATGACGGTGCTTTCTTGTTATGGGCAGAACCCTGCATCGCCTATTTGCGGACCTTGAGGGCGAACAGGCCCTGCGGGCGCAGCATCAGGATCCCGACGATCGCAAGCAGCGTGATCACCTTGGCCATCGAGCCCGACATGAAGAACTCGAGCGTCGAATCCGTCTGCGAAATCGTGAAGGCGGAGGCGATGGTGCCGAGCAGGCTGGCGGCGCCGCCGAACACCACGACCAGGAAGGTGTCGACGATATAGAGCTGGCCAGCGGTCGGGCCGGTCGAGCCGATCATGGTGAAGGCCGAGCCTGCGACGCCGGCAATGCCGCAGCCGAGGCCAAAGGTGTAGCGGTCGACCTTCTCGGTGTTGATGCCGACCGCGCCGGCCATCACCCGGTTCTGCACGACCGCGCGGACCTGCTTGCCCCAGCGCGACCAGAACAGCACATAGGCCACGACGATCGTGATCAGAATGGTCAAGCCCATCACGAACATGCCGTTGATCGGGATCTGGATCGAGTCCGTCGCCTGCCAGGAGCCCATCATCCATTCCGGCAGTTCGACGCCGACCTCGCGCGCACCGAACACAGAACGATACGTCTGCTGCAGGATCAGGCTGAGGCCCCAGGTGGCCAGCAGTGTATCTAGGGGACGCTTGTAGAGATGGCGGATCAGCGCCCACTCGACCAGCATGCCGAGCGCACCGGATGCGATGAACGCCAAGGTCATCGCGACGAAGAAATAGCCGGGAAACAGCGCGGGCAGGAACTGCTGGAAGGCGTTCGACGTCATCCAGGTGACGTAGGCGCCCAGGATCATGAACTCGCCATGCGCCATGTTGATGACGCCCATCTGGCCGAAGATGATGGCAAGGCCCAGCGCCATCAGCACATAGACCGAAAACAGGATGAGCCCCGCAAAGCCCTGCATGGCGAAGATCGCCGCGAGGTCGCCGAGTGAGTAGTCACCGAACATGATCCGTCCTCTCGGGCGAAAAGCCCGTGCTTGCCTGTGCTGGAAGGTCCCTTGGCTCGTGCAGCTGGCTGTCTCCGCGGCCGCAGTCGTTCCCTCCCCCCTTGTGGGGGAGGG
>NZ_CAFK01000237.1 GCF_000239815.1 Bradyrhizobium sp. STM 3843
CGATTAGTTCGTGAAGCGGATGTTCATCGCGAGCCTTCTGATTAACAGCACCGCAGGCCGAAAAGTGGCGAGCTAGCCCTGCGCCAACTGCTGGTCCAGATCGTGCAGCACCTGGTAGCACGGGAGAACCTGAGCGACGGAGGCGTTCGGCTCGCGGCCCTCGCGGATCGCGGCGAAGAACTCGCGGTCCTGCAGCTCGATGCCGTTCATGGAGACATCGACCTTGGAGACGTCGATCTTCTCTTCCTTGCCGTTCACGAGGTCATCGTAGCGCGCGATATAGGTACCGGTGTCGCCGATGTAACGGAAGAAGGTGCCGAGCGGGCCGTCATTGTTGAAGGACAGCGACAGCGTGCAGATCGCGCCGTTGGCGGCCTTGAGCTGGATCGACATGTCCATAGCGATGCCGAGCGCTGGATTAATTGGCCCCTGCACCGCGTTGGCCTTCACGATCGGCGCCCCCGCCTGATAGGCGAATAGATCGACCGTGTGCGCGGCGTGGTGCCACAAGAGATGATCGGTCCAGCTGCGCGGCTGGCCCAGCGCGTTCATATTGGTCCGGCGGAAGAAATAGGTCTGCACATCCATCTGCTGGATGTGGAATTCGCCGGCCTTGATCTTCTTGTGCACCCATTGGTGGCTCGGGTTGAAGCGGCGGGTGTGGCCGCACATCGCAACCAGCCCGGTCTTCTTCTGCAGCTCGACCACCGCCTGCGCATCCTTCAAGGAATCCGCCAGCGGAATCTCGACCTGCACATGCTTGCCGGCCTTCAGGCACTCGATCGCCTGGGCCGCATGCATCTGCGTCGGCGTGCAGAGGATCACGGCATCGACCTCCGGCAGCTTGAGGCTATCCGAAAGCTCAGTCGAGACGTGCTTGATGCCGTATTTGTCGGCGACTTCCTTGGTCTGGTCGAGCCTGCGCCCGACCAGCGATACCACCTCGACATCGGCGATGTTCTTGATGCCATCGAGATGCTTGATGCCGAACGCGCCGGCGCCGGCCAGCGCGACCTTGATCGTTTTGGCCATATCAGTTGTTCTCCAGGATCAGATGGCCGACCGCGGTGTTGCTCGCCGGCACGTGGTAGAAGCGGTGACGCACCGTCGGAGTCTTGCCGCCATTGACATCGCTCATCGCGCCGCGCGCGATCAGCCACATCACGAGCTCGATGCCCTCGCTGCCCGCTTCGCGGACATATTCGATATGCGGCACCTTGGAGAGCCCTTCCGGATCGCTGATCAGCTTGTCCAGGAACATGTTGTCCCACTCGCGATTGATCAGCCCGGCGCGGGGGCCCTGCAGCTGATGACTCATGCCGCCGGTGCCCCAGATCTGCACATTGAGCGGCTCGTCATAGCTCTCGATCGCCTTGCGGATCGCTTTGCCTAGCATGAAGCAGCGGCGCCCCGACGGCACCGGATACTGCACGACATTGACCGCGAACGGGATGATCGGGCACGGCCACGCATCGACCTGTCCGAACACCAGGCTGAGCGGCACGGTGAGGCCGTGATCGACATCCATCTTGTTGACGATGGTGAGATCGAAATCATCCTGGATCACCGACTGCGCGATATGCGCCGCGAGCCGAGGATGACCGATCACCTTCGGCACCGGGCGCGGGCCCCAGCCTTCGTCGGCCGGCTGATACTCGGCCGCGGTACCGATCGCGAAGGTCGGGATCATCTCCAGGCTGAAGGCGGTGGCGTGGTCGTTGAAGACCAGGAACACGACGTCCGGCTTCTGCTCCTTCTCCCACTGCTTGGCGAAGTCGTAGCCCTGGAACACCGGCTTCCAATAGTCCTCGCCGGTCTTGCCGAGGTCGAGCGCGGCGCCGATCGCTGGCACGTGCGAGGTGTAAACGCTTGCGGAGATATGGGCCATTACTTCTTCTCCCCGGTGTAGCGGTTGCCCTCGATCGAGCGGCCACCCTTCACCATCATGTCGCGATATTGTTCTTCGCTCATGCCGGTCATGCTGCCGGCCATCTGCTGAAAGCTCTTGCCATCGGTCGCGCCGATCTTGGCCAGGAAGTAGATGTTGCCGCCGAGCGCAATGCAGCGGTTGAGATCACGATCCAGCACCGCCTGCTTCTGCTCTTCGGTCATCGGCCATTCATCGAGATAGGCCCGCTCATTGGCCTTGAAGCGGGCGCGGTTCTCCGCCTTCATCAAGGACATGCAGAACTGGTTGAGGTGATAGCCCATCCGCGACATGTCGGCGTCGAAGATGGTCGTGCCGGGAACGTCGGTATAGGGTTTGTCGAGCGACATCGATCGTCTCCTCGTTTAAGTTTCTTCGGGCCAGTAGAGCCGCATCGGATTGTCGACCAGGAGCTTCCGCTGAAGCTCCTCGGTGACAGCGATATGCGGAATGAAATCGACCAGCAGGCCGTCGTCGGGCATATGATCCTTCAGGTTCGGATGCGGCCAGTCGGTGCCCCACAGCACGCGATCCGGGAAAGTCTCGACGATCCGCCTCGCGAACGGCACCACGTCGCGATAGGCGTTCTGCTCGCCATTCAGCGCCGGCGGCCCCTTCACCGACAGACGCTCAGGGCAGCTCACCTTGGACCAGACATTGCTGTGCTCTCGCATGAACTTCACGAACAGCTCGAACTCAGGTCCGTCGACCGGCTTGGTCACGTCTGGGCGGCCCATATGATCGACGACGACCGTGGTCGGCAGCGCGGTGAAGAAGTCCCACAGCTCCGGCAGATCGACCGCCTCGAAATAGATCACCACATGCCAGCCGAGCTTAGCGATGCGTCCCGCGATCTCGTTGAGCTCGTCCTTGGGCGTGAAGTCGACCAGGCGCTTGACGAAATTGAAGCGGACGCCGCGGACGCCTGCGTCATGCATCGCCTTCAGCTCGTCGTCGGTGACGTTGCGCTTGACGGTGGCGACGCCGCGGGCCTTGCCGTTCGAATGCACGAGTGCGTCGACCATGGCGCGATTGTCGGCGCCGTGGCAGGTCGCCTGCACCACCACGTTGCGCGCGAAGCCGAGATGGTCGCGCAGCGCATAGAGCTGATGCTTGGAGGCGTCGCACGGCGTATATTTGCGTTCAGGCGCGTAAGGGAATTCCGCACCGGGACCGAACACATGGCAATGCGCATCGACGCTGCCGGCCGGAACCTTGAAACGCGGCTTCGACGGACCTTGGTACCAGTCGAGCCATCCGGGTGTTTTCTGAAACTCCATGTCGTTTCCTACTTCTTCTTTTTTTTCGCGAGAATGCGATCGGCCTCGATGCGCCAGTCGGGGCTGCGCGCGAAGTCCTTGGCTCCGCGCGCGCCGAACAAGCCTTCATCGGCGAGATCGGCGATGAAGGCTTGGCGCTCGGCGGTGCCCTGCGCCGACCATGGCGTCAGCCCCGCCTCGCGCACGGTCTCGGCGACCTCCCTCACCTCCTCCGCGCGGCGGCGGCCGTGCTCGATCACGCGCTGGAAGAAATAGGCGCCCTGCTTCTCCCAATCGATGCCGGGGAATGTTTCCTTCAGCGACGCCAGCACGGCGTCCTCGACGCCATAGGCGCGCGCGGTGGTGAAGGCTTCGATCACCATCGCCTCCATGCCCTTGATCATGATGCTGCGGCACATCTTGGTCGCCGACGCCACGCCGAGCTTGTCGCTCGCAGGCTTGGCGGCGAAGCCGAGATCATTGAGCAGCGGCGCCAGCTCGCGGGCGCCGGCGCCGCCGAGCAGCAGCGGCACCTTGATCCGATAGGGCGGCACCGAGGTCATGACGGCGCCCTCGACATAGCGGCCGCCGGCGCCGTCGATCAGATCAGCCGCGCGCTGCTTGGCGCCTGGAGAGGCCGAATTGAAGTCGAGAAACCAAGCGCCCGGCTTCACGGCGTCAGCGCAGGCCTGCGCCACCGGCACGGCCTGGCTCGCGGTCACCGCCGAGATGATGAAGTCGGCCTGCGACGCAAGCTCCGCATGAGACGCGGCCAGCGTGACGCCGATGCCGGCGGCGTGGTCGCGCATCGCGTCGCCGCTCGCATCGCCTAGCTTGATATCATAGGCCGAGACGCGGACGCCGTCCTTGCGCAGGTCCTCGGCGAGGATCTTGCCGACCTCGCCGTAGCCGACGATCCCGACATGCCACTGATTTGAGGCCACGCTCATGGTACGGACCGCTAGTCGATATATTTGAGCCCGGCCTTCGCCAGCGGCTCACGCATCTTGTACATGTCGAGGCCGAGCACGCCGGAGGCGAGCTTCTCGCGCTTATCGGCCTCGTTGGCCTCGCGCGCCGCCGCGGCATCCGCGGCCTGATGCGCGACCGCAGCCGGCACCACCACGATGCCGTCGACATCGGCCACGATCACGTCGCCGGGATTGACCGCAACGCCGGCGCAGACCACCGGGATGTTGACCGAGCCCAGCGTCGCCTTGACCGTGCCACGTGCCGAGATCGCGCGCGAGAACACCGGGAACTGCATCTCGGTGAGATCGGCAACGTCACGCACGCCGCCATCGATGACCAGGCCCTTGGCGCCGCGGGCGCGAAAACTGGTGGCCAGGAGATCGCCGAAGAAGCCGTCGGTGTTCTCGACCGTGCAGGCCGCGACGACGACGTCACCGGGCTGGATCTGCTCGGCCGCGACATGCAGCATCCAGTTGTCGCCGGGCTGCAGCAGCACGGTCACCGCCGTGCCGCACATCTTCGCCGTCGGATAGATCGGACGCATGTAGCATTGCATCAGCCCGACGCGGCCCATCGCCTCGTGGATGGTGGCGACGCCGAACTGCGACAGTTTCTCCACCGCCGCCTTGTCGGCGCGGATGATGGTCTTCTTGACGATGCCGAGATTGTTCATTGAGGTTTCTTTGGGGGTGCTCATGATCGCCTGCCCTGTACGTTACTTGCCTTTGGCCTTCAACGCGGCGTCGAGCCGCGGGAACACGCGCCGCGCATTGCCTTCGTAGATCTGGTGGCGCTGCTCGGGCGTCAGCTTGGCAGCCTCGATATAGCGCTTGGTGTCGTCGTAATAGAACCCGGTCTCGGGATCGATGCCGCGGACGGCGCCGATCATCTCCGAGGCAAACAGGATGTTGTCGATCGGGATCACGCCCGTCAGCAGGTCGATGCCGGGCTGATGATAGACGCAGGTGTCGAAGAAGATGTTGTTGAGCAGGTGATCCTTGAGCAGCGGCTTCTTCAATTCCTGCGCCAGCCCGCGGAAGCGGCCCCAGTGATAGGGCACGGCGCCGCCGCCATGCGGAATCAGGAACTTCAGGGTCGGGAAATCCTTGAACAGGTCCGAGGTCAGGCACTGCATGAACGCTGTGGTGTCGGCGTTGAGATAATGCGCGCCGGTGGTGTGGAAGCAGGCGTTGCAGCTGGTCGAGACGTGGATCATCGCGGGGATGTCGAGCTCCACCATCTTCTCGTAGATCGGATACCAGTGCCGGTCCGACAGCGGCGGCGAGGTCCAATGGCCGCCCGACGGATCCGGATTCAGATTGATGCCGACGAAGCCGTACTCCTTGATGCACTTCTCCAGCTCAGGGATGCAGGTTTTCGGGTCGACGCCCGGCGATTGCGGCAGCATGGCCACGCCGATGAAATTGTCCGGGAACAGCTTGCTGACCCGATAGCACAGCTCGTTGCAGATCGCGGCCCAGGTCGAGGACACCTGGAAATCGCCGATGTGGTGCGCCATGAAGCTGGCGCGCGGCGAGAAGACAGTGAGATCGCTGCCGCGCTCCTTCATCTTCTTGAGCTGGTTGCTCTCGATGCTCTCGCGCAGCTCGTCGTCGCTGATCTTGAGCTCGGACGCCTTCGGCATCACGGACGGATCCTTGATGCCCGCGATCTGCCGGTTGCGCCACTCCTCGAGCGCCTTCGGGGCCGTGGTGTAATGACCGTGCACGTCGATGATCACGTCAGTCTCTCCCTCAACTTTTTGGCGCGCGGCGGCGGTGTCAATGGACTGTGACCGCAGCGCCAATTCCCTTGTCGCTCGACCGTCCCGGCCCCACGAATTGCTTTACCACAAGCGCGACCGCTGCGATGGCGCCGGGGACGGCCATAACAGCGAAAATCTGGCTGAAGGTGAGCTGCCGCGCGGTCATTTCCGCGATCAGGAAGGAACCGGCGATGCCGCCGAACCGGCCGATGCCGAGCATCCAGGACACGCCGGTGGCGCGGCCCTGCGTCGGATAGAACGCCGCCGCCAGGGCCGGCATCGAGGACTGCGCGGTGTTCATCATCACGCCGCCCAGGAACACTGCCGCCATCAACAGGCCGAGTTGGCCAGCAGCCTGGCCGATGAAAAAGATCGAGACCGCCGTCAGCGCATAGCCGGCCGCGATGATCAGGTTGGCGTTGAAGCGGTCCATCAGCCAGCCGAAGAACACCGCGCCGACGCCGCCGAGCGGGAACAGCGCCGAGATCAGGGTCGCGGTCTGCGGGTTGAGGCCGGCATCCTTGAATAGGATCGGCATCCAGTTGATCAGCGCGTAGAAGATCACGAGCCCCATGAAATAGGCGATCCACAACATCAGCGAGCCCGCGCGCAGCACCGGCGACAGCACCATGCCGAGACCGCTGGCATTGACGCGCCTGGTCACCTCGGCATGTTCCGGCTCCAGCATCACGAACTGGCTCACCTGCAACGCCGCAGCCGAGATCTTGCGCATCACCTTGCGGACGCGCTCGACGGAGGCGCCGCGCGACAACAGATAGTGCACCGATTCCGGCAGGATCACGACCAGCGCCACGGTCAGCAGCAGCGGCGTGAGGCCGCCGAGCGTGAGCACGCTGCGCCAGCCCCATTGCGGAATCATCCAGGCGGCGAGGAAGCCACCGAATGCTGCGCCCAGCGGAAAGCCGCAGAACATCAAATTGGTCATGGTGGCGCGCAACCGCTGCGGGCAGTACTCGCTGAGCAGGGTCACGGCATTCGGCATGGCTGCGCCGAGGCCGATGCCGGTGACGCAGCGCAGCACGGTGAGCTCGGTCAGGTTGGTCGCAAAGGCCGAGGCGAGACAGGCGAGACTGAACACCAGCACCGAAGCGACCAGGACGACCTTGCGGCCCAGCCGATCAGCCAGCGGCCCTGAGAACAGCGCGCCGGCGGCGAGCCCAAACAGCGCTGCGCTGAGCACCGGCCCGAGCGCCGACTTCTCGATGCCCCACTCTTTGAGCAGCGACGGCGCGATGAAGCCGATCGCGGCGGTGTCGAAGCCGTCGAGCAGCACGATCACGAAGCACAGGCCGAAGATCAGCCACTGGAACCCCGAAAATGGGTGCTCGTCGAGAAAGGTTTGAACATCGACACGGCTGGTCGCGGGCATCGGCGTGCGTTTCCTTCGGATTGATTGAAAACGTCTCGGTCCGCGGCGGGCGCTGATCGCAAACGCCTCCGCCCGGACATCTTGCGTCGTTGGCGAAATATGTGCCGCAGCGCGGAAGCCGGCGCCAGCGCCGGGCCGCCTATATCAGATATTCCGAAACGGCATGGGGACTCCGGCCAGCCATGCTGGAATTGAACCATTCCAAATGCCGGTTTGACCGAAAGGGCGCGCAGCGGAGCCGGTGTACCCTCTCCCCTGTGGGAGAGGGTGGGTTCGCGCGTTAGCGCGAAACCGGGTGAGGGGTCTGTCTCGGCAGACTGATATGCGGAGGCATGCCCCTCGCCTGGTGAAAATTTCGCTTCGCTCATTCTCGCCACCCTCTCCCACAAGGGGAGAGGGTGCACCGAATCCGTGGCTACCGCGGCAGTTTGCGGATCAGCGCCGAGGCCAGCTTCATCGTGCTGGTTGCGAGCGGGGTCGGCCGCTTGTGCGCCGAGGTCACCAGGCAGAGCACGCTGGTCGGGGTCGGATCGGTGAGCTGCCGGATCGCCAGCTCGCCGGCGCGGCCTGAGGCCGCCACGCCGCTCGGCGTCAGCACCGCATGGCCATAGCCGGCGCAGACGAGATCGATGATCGAGGGCACGCTCGACACCTCCCAGGCGATGTCGAGCCTGACGCCGGCGAGCGCAGCCTGGGTCTCCAGCAGCCGGCGCATCGCATGCACCCGCTCCGGCACGATCAGGGGATAGCGCGACAGCTCGGCCATCGGCAGCGGCGCGGTGACGCGGCGCCGGCCCTTCGGCGCGTGGCTGACCAGCGCGAGCGCCTCCTGCAGCACCGGCGCGATCTCGATGCCCGGCTGCGCTTCCGGGTTGTAGACCATGCCGACATCGATGCGCCCGCTCGTCACCCATTCGACCACGTGGGTCGACAGCCCCTCGACCACCGCGAGCCGCGCCGCCGGAAATTCCTTTCTGAAGCGGTCGATCAGCGGCAGGGTCAGCTGCCGTGCGATGCTCGGCGGCAGGCCGATCGTGACACGCCCGACCGGCGCATCGCGGCTGGCACCGAGATCCTCGCGCGCATGCGACACCAGCTGCAGCACCGCGACGCTGTGGTCGAGCAGCCGCTTGCCGGCGTCCGTGAGCGCGACGCCGCGGCCGTTGCGCGCGAACAGCTGCTGCTTCAATTCCGATTCCAACGCGCGCACCTGGCGCGACAGCGCCGGCTGCGCCACCTCGAGCACGCTCGCCGCCTTGCTGAACGAGCCGAGCTCGGCGACCTGGACGAAATATTCGAGCTGCTTGAGGTTCATGGGCGTGGGGCTCGCGGATGCGGTGCGTCCTCGGTCGCCGCTCTTATGCGAAGATCGTCATGCGCGGGCTTGCCCCGCGCATTCATCCTCCTCCGAAACGCCTCGCGATGGATCGCCGGGTGCCCGGCGATGACGAGCAACGAGTCACGCTGCACCTTGCTGTGCCCTCTGCCCTCGTTGCGACGGCATAGCCGTCGTCGGCAGTGGGAGAGGGCAGCACGGCCGTCTGCCACAAGCTCGGTCGGGTGAGGGGTCCCTCTCCTCGTCCTCACATGCGGAGGCAACGCCTCACCCGGCTGCGCTTCGCGCAGCCACGCTCCCCCACAGGGGGAGAGGGTCTGAACCCGCGGATCCCTCCTCGCGCAAATCACGGCGCCCTCGCTCAGCAAATTCAATTCAGCACATTCAGCGACGCGTTCAGCACCGACGCAAAGGCCACCCAGAACGCATACGGTACGAACAACAGCGCCGTGATCCGGTCCTTGCGCCAGGACATCACGATGAAAGCGATGATCAGCGCGAACATCGTGACGATCACGGCGAACGCGCCCCACATCCAATGCTTGGTGAAGAAGATCGGCGACCACGCGAAATTCAACACCAGTTGCGCCCACCAAACCTGCATCACGAGGCCGCTGCCGATCCGCTCATAGGTCCGCCAGCCGGCGACCGCGATCAGGATGTAGAGCACGGTCCAGGCGATCGGGAAGAGCCAGTTGGGCGGCGTGAACGGCGGCTTGTGCAAGGAGCCATACCAGGCGCCCGGCAGGTTGCTGGCGCCGACGATCCATCCGCCTCCGACGACCAGGACCAGGAGGACGATGAGATACAGGGTGGATCGGTTCATATTCCGCTCGGCGTGATTTCATTGGAGATCGCCACCCCGCGGGAAGAGCTGCGTTGCGGCGTGCGCCACTGGACATTCGAACCGGAGGCGCGTAGCCAGGACATAGCATAAAGCCAATCCTGTCAGGGCTTTACCTTTCGTAAATCAGACGGGCTGGAAACGCTTTCAAAGCAAGCCTCACGCCCGAGACCGGAGCTTGATCCGTGGCTGAACGGCCCTCCTCCCACGCCATCGCCTCGATCGAGGCCGTCGAATCCGGCCTCGCCGCCCAGGGCTATATCGCCAGCCGCCAGATCGCCACCGCCGTTTACCTTTCCCAGGCGATCGAGAAGCCGATCCTGGTCGAGGGTCCGGCCGGCGTCGGCAAGACCGAGCTGGCCAAGGCGATCGCCGCCTGGCGCGGCCTCAAGATGATCCGGCTGCAGTGCTACGAGGGCCTGGACGAGGCCAAGGCGCTCTATGAGTGGAAATATGCCAAGCAGCTGCTCTACACACAGATCCTGAAGGACAAGCTCGGCGAGGTGCTCGGCGGCGCGCAGACCCTGCACGCCGCGCTCGACCAGCTGCACGGCTTCGGCGACGTGTTCTTCTCCAAGGAATTCGTCGAGCCGCGGCCACTGTTGCAGGCCCTCCTCGCTCCAGAAGGCTGCGTGCTGCTGATCGACGAGATCGACAAGTCCGATGCCGAGTTCGAGTCGCTGCTGCTCGAGATCCTCTCCGATTTCCAGGTCACCATCCCCGAGCTCGGCACCATCGCGGCAACCAGCGCGCCGACCGTGATCCTGACCTCCAACTCCGAGCGCAATCTCGGCGACGCCTTGAAGCGGCGCTGCCTGCATCTGCACATCGGCTTTCCCGAACAAAAGCTCGAAGAGCGGATCGTCGAGAGCCGTGTGCCCGGCATCTCGCAGATCCTGCGACGTCAGCTCGTCGCCTTCATCCACGATATCAGGACGCTCGATCTCAAGAAGCAGCCCTCGGTCAGCGAGACCATCGACTGGGCGCGTGTGCTGGTGCTCTTGCAGGCCTCCGAACTCGGCCATGAGGTGGTGAAGGATACGCTCAACGTCCTCTTGAAATATGAAGCCGATATCGAGGTGGCGCTGCCGCAGGTGACGAGCTTCGTCGCCAAGACGCAGCGCCAGAACATCTTTGGATAGGAGATCATGCAGGAGAACCTGCATCGCTTCTTTCGGGCCGCGCGCGGCGTCGGCGTGCACGTCTCGCCCGCCGAGAGCATCGACGCGATGCGGGCGGTCGCGAGCGTCGGTTTCGCCGATCGCAACGTGCTGCGCGACAGCCTGCTGCTGACGCTGGCCAAGAGCGAAGACGAGAAGAAGGCGCTCGGCAGCTGCTTCGACCTGTTCTTTGCACAAGTCGAACCGACGCAGCCGGAGGGCGGAGGCGAAGCCGACGCGGGCGAGAGCCCGAATGCAGTCCCGCAGTCTCCCGCAGGCGCGGGCGACACCGCGAGCCAAAGCCTGGGCGCCCTCGCGCAGATGCTGCTCGCGCAGAATCGGACCGAGATCTCCGCAGCACTTGCCAACGCGTCCAGCGCCGCCGGTCTCTCCGACATCCGCTACTTCACCCAGCGCGGGCTGTTCGCAAGCCGCATGCTCGATCTGATGGGCATACAGCGCCTGCGTGACGACCTGGACGCGCTGAACGAGAGCAACCCCGCGCTGGCCGAGCGACTGCAGGCGGCGACGGAAGATTTGCGCACCGCCGTGCGCGAGGCTGTGTCACAGGCGCTCGCGCTCTATGGGCGGGAGGAAACGGAAAACCTGCGCCACGAGATCCTGCGCAATGCGCCGCTGTCGCGGATCGAGCCGCGCCAGGTCGCGCAGATGCGGGCGCTGATCCGGCAGATCGCGCGCCGCCTGCGCGAGCGCTACTCGAAACCGCGCAAGCGGCAGCGCCGCGGCCATCTCGACGTCCGCCGCACGCTTCGCCGCAATGCCGCCTGGGGCGGCGTGCCGTTCCTCACCGCCTGGAAGCGCCGCCATCGCGACCGGCCGAAGATCGTGGCGCTGTGTGACGTCTCCGGCTCGGTGGCGCGCGTGTCCGATTTCTTCCTGCTCCTGATCCACAGCCTGCATGAGGTCGTGGACGACGTGCGCTCCTTCGCTTTCTCCGGCCATCTGATCGAAGTCAGCGAGATCCTGGATAGCAAGCCTGCCGAAGAAGCGATGGCTGACATCATGGACAAGGTCGGCTTCGGCTCCTCCGATTACGGCAGCTCGCTTGTCGATTTCGAGAAAGAGTTCATGGCGTCGGTGACGCCGCAGACGACCGTGATCGTGCTGGGCGACGCCCGCAGCAACAATCTCGATCCGCGGGCGGAGATCCTCAAGCGCATCGCCGAGCGCGCCAAGCGCGTGGTCTGGCTCAATCCGGAAGGACGGATGACCTGGGGCTGGGGCGATTCAGAAATGCCGCGCTACCAGACCTTCTGCAACGTCGTGCGCCAATGCGCCACCGCCCAGCAGCTCGAGCGCGCGGTGAGCGACATCGTCGCGACGTATCGGTAAACAGGTTGCGTCAATCGACGCTCTCTCGACTCGTCATTCCGGGGCGCGCGCAGCGCGAGCCCGGAATCCATACTCCCGATCGTGGTTATGGATTCCGGGCTCAGCCCTGCGGGCTGCCCGGAATGACATGCCTATAAAGTGTGCCGCATAAACTTAGCTAACCCTCACCGTCCGCCGGTTGCCCGCTTCAGCAGCGCGGCGCGCTGCGGGTCCGTGAAGGCGACACCGGATTTCTTCTCGACAACCTTGATCGCCCACGACCGCATCGGATCATCATCCATCCTGGCCGGTTCGCGGAGAATGCCGACGCTCATCTCGAGCAGCTTCGAATCTGCCTGGTGATCGGGCACGACGCTGCCAAGCGACGGCACAGCGAGCGCGCCGATCAGTGCACCAAGGCCCGCGGCCACCGCAGCAATCACCGCCGATTTCCAATCCACGCTCGTCCCCCATTTTCTTCACGCCCACACGCCGCCACCTTCGCGTGCCTTTCTGTCCCTCGCATGGCGATCTCTCGTCTTTCATCCGGCAACGATCGGGCGACTGCCGCGGCAGTGTGATCTCCTGTGTGACTGCCCGTCGCGTTAACGTGTCGCAGCACATCGCGCTTGCCGCGTCGGGCAAATCAGAACCATCATCTCGCGCATCCCGCCTCATCGAAGAGGGGCGTACGCGTCGTCACGATACGTGGAGTGCGGGATGCGATGGACGTGTGAGTGACAGCGGACGATTGGCACTCGGACGGACGGTGAAGTCGTGTAGTCCCGATACCCCGACGCTGGTATCAAGCTGGCGATGCTTCTTGCGAAGCGCGCCAGTGATGGTGGCCAAAAAGCCCGGCGCACCAGGGAGACCACGTATAAGCCGTAAACCGTCGCGCAGGGAAGGCCGGAGTGATCGGCCAAACCTGTGGTTCCTGCCCCGTGCATTTTCTCCCGCACGGGGGCCATGGGTGAGGTCTTCACCCGGCCTTCCCTGCGCCTTCTTTATTTTCGGAAGGTGATCAATGCGCACAGCTCGGACGCGAACGCGTTGCGAGGTCGAAACGACGTACACAATTTTCCGCTGTCGTCCCGGCCAAGCGAGCATAGCGAGCGTGAGCTGGGATCCATATCCACAGCCGACTGTCGTGATGCTCGGTCTCAACTACCTACGAAATAGTCCGCGGTATGGGTCCCCGCGTTCGCGGGGGGACGACAGCGGAGTAGGACGCAAATGATGAACCTACCTCGGCACGACCGCCGTCGCCTCGATTTCCAGCCGCGCCGCCTGCTCGACCAGACGCACCACCTGCACCAGCGCCATCGCCGGATAATGGCTGCCGAAGATCTCGCGATAGATGGCCCCGAGCTGCTTCAGATTGGCGAGGTACTCGTCCATGTCGACGACGTACCAGGTCAGCCGCACAAGGTGTTCAGGCCCCGCCCCGCCCTCGGCCAGAATGGCCGCGATATTCGACAGCGTCTGCCGCGCCTGGTCCAGGAAGCCGTCCCGCAGCTGTTCGTGTTGATCCCAGCCGATCACGCCCCCGGTGACCACGATGCGCCCCTCGGCGGTCATGCCATTGGCATAGCCCTTCGGCATCGGCCAGCCGCTCGGCTGCAGCGCGCGCGGTCGCTCGGCCTGCTCCGATTTCACCATCGCGAGCGTGGGCGCGTTTGGCGTGCTCACAGACGTGTCTCCCCCGTCATCTCAAGCGGCCGCGCCGGACGCGGCCTGATCTTAGGCGTGCTCTTGGGCCTGCGCTTGCGCCATCTGCCGCAGCGCGAAGCGCTTCAACTTGCCGGTCTCGGTCTTCGGCAACTGCGCGACGAACTCGATCGCCCGCGGATATTTGTACGGCGCGATCTCGCGTTTGACATGGTCCTGCAACTGAACGACCAGCGTGTCATCACCGATCGCACCCGGTGCCAGCACGATGTAAGCCTTGACGATCATGCCACGGGCCTCATCGGGCGCGCCGACCACGCCGCATTCGGCGACCGCCGGATGGCTCAGCAGCGCAGCTTCGACATCGGGCCCGGCGATATTGTACCCGGCCGACACGATCATGTCGTCGGAGCGCGACTGGTACCAGAAGTAGCCATCGTCATCCATGACGTAGGTGTCACCGGTGATGTTCCAGCCGTCGTGGACATACTTGCGCTGGCGCTCGTCAGCGAGATAGCGGCAGCCGGTCGGACCTCGCACCGCGAGCCGGCCCAACGTCCCCGGGGGCACATCCCGCCCCTCCTCGTCGACGATCTTGGCCTCGTAGCCTGGCACCGGCTTGCCGGTCGCGCCAGGACGGATCTCGTCCTCGGTCGCGCTGATGAAGATGTGCAGCATTTCCGTGGAACCGATGCCGTCCATCAGCTTCAGGCCGGTCGTTTTCTGCCAGGCGTCAAAGGTCGCCTTCGGCAGGGTCTCGCCGGCCGAGACGCATTTGCGCAACGAGGAGATATTGCGCGTTCCGAGCTTGCCGAGCATGGCGCGGTAGGCGGTCGGCGCGGTGAAGCACACCGTCGCCTGATAGCGCTCGATGGCGGCGAGCAGATCATCCGGGCTGGTCTTTTCCAGCACCACATAGGATGCGCCGATATGCATCGGGAACAGCACGCCGCCGAAGCCGAAGGTGAAGGCGAGCGGCGCGGAGCCGATGAAGCGGTCGTCCTGACGCGCGCGCAGCACGTTGCGCGCGTAGCCGTCGCAGACCGCGAGCATGTCGCGGTGGAAATGCATGGTGCCTTTCGGGTCACCGGTCGTGCCCGAGGTGAAGGCGATGAGGCAGAGGTCGTCGGAGGCGGTGTCGACGGCGGCAAACTCTGCACTCTGATCGGCGATCAGCGCCTCCAGCCCATCCGGTTGCGCGGTTCCCCAATAGGCCACGCGCTGCAGCGCCGGCGCGATCTCTTTGGCCTTGTCCATTTCATCGGCCAGCTTGCCGTCGCACAGCGCCAGCGCGATCTGCGCTTTCTGGATCGGATAAGCCAGCTCCTTGGCCCGGAGCAGCGGCATGGTGGCGACCACGATGCCGCCGGCCTTGATGACCGCGAGATAAGTCGCAACCATCATCGGGTTGTTGGCGGAACGCAGCAGCACCCGGCCGCCGCTGACGAGGCCAAATTTGTTCACCAGCGCATTAGCGATCCTGTTCACCAGCGCCTGCAGCTCACCATAGCTGTAGCTGACGTCCGGGCTGATGATGCAGGGTGCATCCCCGCGCCCCTCCTCCACCCAGCGGTCGAGGAAATGCGACACGCAGTTCAGTCGCGGCGGATATTGCAGCTCGGGACGCGTGAAGATGAAGTCCGGCCACAGCTCGCGCGCCGGCAGATGATCGCGCGCGAACGTATCGACATGGGCGGTTGTTGCCTTCGCACTCGTGCTTCCGGCAACGCTCTCTTGGACTTGAGCTTTGGCGGCACTGACCATCGCACGCTCCTCTCTAGCAAAGGACGCCCGGCACATTTCAATCCTCAATATTTTATACCTAAAATATCTGGACGCAAGAGCCGAAGATTGTGCAGTGCCCGCTCGTTCCTTGAGCTGTTGGTATCGGCGTCAGCAGCCGGCCAGCGCCTTCAGGCGCTGCACCATGGACGAGTTGGGGTCCGCGAGCGGTGCGATCGCCGTGAAATGATTGGCGTCCGGCACGGTGTCGAACCGGCTCGCGACGCCGGCTTCGCCCCAGCGCTCGACAATT
The DNA here is from genome assembly GCF_000239815.1 of Bradyrhizobium sp. STM 3843. GTDB lineage: Bacteria > Pseudomonadota > Alphaproteobacteria > Rhizobiales > Xanthobacteraceae > Bradyrhizobium. The sequence continues at coordinate 15,692 of NZ_CAFK01000237.1, forward strand.
GTGCGGCTCTGCCGCAGATATTCCGCGCTCTCCTTGGCACCGACCACGGCATCGAGGCTGCCGGTTGCCGGCGGCGTCCAGAACAGCGGGCTTGCTGCGCGTGCTGCGGACGCATCGAGCTGCAGGGCCTTGTTGATGGAGGTGCCGACCAGCGGCGCAAGCTCATACAGGCCGGAGATGCCGTAGGCCGCGCGCACCAGATCCTTCGGCAGCGACGGATCGAGCGCCGGCCAATCGGTCGCCAGCATGCAGGCAGCGAGATGCCCGCCGGCGGAATGTCCGCTGACGACCAGCGGACGCCCGAGCCGCGCCAGTTCCTGCATCGCCGCGCGCATCTGTCGGATGACGGCGTCGATCGTCACCTGCGGGCACAGATCATAGGTCGGCACCGCAACATCGATGCCGTGCGCGTTCAGCCCCCGCGCGCAATGGCTGAAGGACGAACCGTCGAGCGCCTGCCAATAGCCGCCATGGATGAACACGACCACCGCGCCGCCACCACCAGCTTCAAACAGGTCGATCGTGTTGCGCGAGCCTGGGCCGTAAGCCAGCCGGCGCGGCGCGTGCCGCTCCCGGTAGCTGGCGGCGTCGCTCGCCCACCCTGCCATGATCTGCGGATTCTCCGGCACCCGCGCCCGGTTGTTGTATTCGACCTCGTAATCGATGGCCTCTGCATCGCCCACGTCACGCATCCCGTCGCTGCACCGCGTTCTGCGCCGAGCCCTTGGCTTTGGCGAGCAGCCGCATCAGTTCGCGCACGTCCCTCTCGGTCAGGTCGGCGAAAATATCGGCGATCCAGGTCTCATGCTCGCCCGCCATCTTGCGAAACTCGGCGCGGCCGAGCTTGGTCAGCCGGATCACCTGGACCCGACGATCGGTGTCCGAGGTGCGTCGGTCGAGGTGGCCCGACTCGACCAGCCGCTCCACCAGCCCGGTCACATTGCCGTTCGATACCATCATGCGCTTCGACACATCCGACAGCGTCATGCCGTCCGGCGCCTTGTCGAGCTGCGCCATCAGGTCGAAGCGCGGCAGGGTCACGTCGAAACGCTCGCGCAGACGCGAGCGGATCTCACTCTCGATCAGATTGGTGCAGGTTAACAGCCGCAACCACAGCCGCAGCTCTTCGGCGTGGTCCTCGGGCGTTTCGACCGCCTTGGTTTCGGCATCAAGGGTCATGGCAGCATCATCGGGGCGAGATCGGGAGTTGCGGGACGCAGAATCATTGTGGCCCCCGGCGCGTTCGCGGGGCAAGGGAAAACATAGCTTCGACATCGCGACCGGCACTCATCTGCAATTCTTTTATGCTTCAAGCAATTGGCGCGCGGCTTGCATGCGCCGGCTCCGGTCGCCTCCAGGCGCTGGGTCCTGCTTGCAGCAAAGGGCTGCATCGGACTAGGCTTCAAACGGCGGCATTTGTCCGGCCGAGTGCAACAGCACCGTGTCGAATGTCTTAATCCGGGGGAGTTGTCATGAAAGCGTTTGTCAAGCTGGCCAGCTTTGGCCTTGTCACCGCGCTGATCGCGCAGCCGGCCGTCGCGGCCGACAAGATCAAGATCGGCGTCATCGTGACCCTGTCAGGTCCAGCGGCGGCCCTCGGCCAGCAGGTCCGCGACGGCTTCAACCTGGCGGTCAAGGATCTCGGCGGCAAGATGGGCGGCAAGGAGGTCGAAGTCGTCGTCGCCGACGATGAGCTGAAGCCGGACGCCGCCATCACCAAAGCCAAGGGCCTGCTCGAGCGCGACAAGGTCGACTTCGTGGTCGGCCCGATCTTCTCCAACATGCTGCAGGCGATCCACCGCCCGGTAACCGAGAGCAAGACCTTTCTGATCAGCCCGAATGCCGGCCCCTCCAGCTATGCCGGCAAGGAGTGCAGCCCGTTCTTCTACGTCACCTCCTATCAAAACGACCAGGTGCACGAGATCCTCGGCAAGGTCGCGCAGGACCGCGGCTATAAGCGGGTCTATCTCCTGGTGCCGAACTACCAAGCGGGCCGCGACTCCGTCGCCGGCTTCAAGCTCGACTACAAGGGCGAGATCGTCGAGGAGTCCTACGTGCCTCTGAACACGCTCGACTTCCAGCCGGAGCTGTCCAAGATCTCGTCGCAGAAGCCCGATGCGGTCTTCACCTTCATGCCCGGTGGCATGGGCGTCAACCTCGTCAAGCAATACAAGCAGGCCGGCCTCGCCGACAGCATCCCGGTGCTCTCGGCCTTCACGGTCGATGAATCCACCCTACCGGCGCAGCAGGACGCCGCGGTCGGCATGTTCGGCGGCGCCAATTGGGCGCCCAATCTCGACAATCCCCAGAACAAGAAATTCGTGGCCGCTTACGAGGCTGCCTATAACAGCGTGCCCGGCACCTACGCCATGCAGGCCTATGACGCGGCAATGCTGATCGACAGCGCGGTGAAGGCGGTCGGCGGCGACCTCAGCAACAAGGATGCGGTCGGGGCCGCGCTGAAGAAAGCCGACTTCACATCGCTGCGCGGCGGTTTCAAGTTCAACACCAACGGCTATCCGATCCAGGACTTTTATCTCACCAAGGTCGCGAGGCGGCCGGACGGAAAATTCCAGACCGAGATCGTGCAGAAGGTGTTCGAGACCTACGGCGACCGCTACGCCAAAGACTGCCCGGCCAAGTAATTGAGCAAGTAACAGAGGGAGAAAAACGCATGAGCCATCCGGAAATCGCCGGCATCACCCGGGCCAATGAAGGCATCCAGGGCATCACCTGGAACATCCTGGGGCAGATCTATGTGCCGAAGAACCGCACGGAGCACAGTTTTTCCTGGCACGCGACCTTCCCGACCGGCACCTTCGTGCCCCCGCACATTCATCCCGACCAGGACGAGTATCTCTACATCCTGGAAGGCCGGCTCGACTTCTTCCTCGACGGCGCCGAGGAATATGCGACCGCGGGCGACACGGTGCGGCTGCCGATGGGCAAACCGCACGGGATCTTCAACAAATCAGGCCAGACCGCGAAAACCCTGTTCTGGGTATCGCCGACGCGCCGGCTCTACGACCTGTTCTGGGCGATCCACAACATGCGCGAGCAGAACCCGGACGATGTCGTCAAGCTCGCGGCCGAGCACAACATCCACTTCCTGCCGCCCCCGCCGCAATAGGCCAAAGAGTATGCGCATTCCGAGATGTTGGATTTCGAGCTGTCGCGCAGAATGCAGTGCGCTCCCTCTCCCCGTTCTTCACGGCGCCGCGACGAGCTTCGCTCGCGCTGAGAGGGTTGGGGTGAGGGGCAACCACACGACAGGTATGAGTTCTTAGACCTACGAGGCTTGCCGCGTCACCATGCGCGCGGCAAAGCCGGCCCGTGCTGCGTAGCCACGCACGATCGCCTCGCGGGCCTCGTAATTGAGGATGGTGTTGATATCGGTGAAGCCTTGCGGCGCAAGCTGCTCGACCGCATCGATCACACCTTCCGGGCCACCGCGGCGGTTCGAGGCAACGATGTCGGCGGTCATCGGCAGCCGCTTCTGCTCATAGGCCATCAGCGCCTGGCGCGGATGTTCGCCATGAACCAGCGCATCGGCCAGCGCGCGGGCGTCGAGAATGGCCTGGGAGGCGCCGTTCGATCCGACCGGATACATCGGGTGCGCGGCGTCGCCGAGCAGCGTGACCCGGCCGCAGGTCCAATAAGGCAGCGGATCGCGGTCGCAGCAGGGGTATTCCCAGAACTCCGGCGTGGCGCGGACCAGTGCGCCGAAATCGACCTGGGGAATATGGAAGCCTGCGACATGCGGCATCAGCTCGTCGGCGCGACCGAGCCGCGACCAATCCTCGCGCCGTGGCGGCGGCGTGTTTGCGTCGCCGATGCGGACCAACACGGCCCAGTTGGTGAGCCGGGTCGCGGGGCTCGATCCCTCCGCGATCGGGTAGATCACGGCCTTGGCGTTGAGCCCGCCGGCGATGATCATCGATTGGCCGGTCAGGAACACCGGCCAGTCAGTCGCGCCGCGCCACAGCATCAGGCCGTTCCAGCACGGCGGGCCTTCATTCGGAAACAGCGTCTGCCGCACCTTGGAATGGATGCCGTCCGCGCCGATCAGGATATCGCCACGGATGGTTCGCACATGGGCGCCGGAGCGGTCGAAGAAATAGGCGGTCACGCCGCCCTCGTCCTGGGTGAAGGCGCCGAGCCGGCAGCCGGTGTGGACCTTCTCCGGCCCCAGCCGCTCCAGCACGGCCTGATGGATCACGCCCTGCAGCCGCCCGCGATGGACCGAGAATTGCGGCACGTCGTGGCCGGCATCGAGCCCACGCTTTTCGTGCCAGACCTCCTGGCCATGACGGGTCAAATAGAACAGCTCGTAGGTGCGGATCGCGGCCTGGTCGAGCCGGTCCAGCAGGCCGAGCTGGGCGAGCTCACGGATGGCATGGGGCAGCGTGTTGATCCCGACGCCGAGCTCGCGGACCGCGTCCGCCTGCTCGAACAACTCGCAATCGATGCCGCGCGCCCGCAACATCAGGGCCGTCGTCAGTCCGCCGATACCGCCGCCAACGATGATTGCCTTCATCGCACTCTACTCCATCAGCGCAAGACGTCTCAGCCGCCAGCGTGGCACGGTTATTTACCGCCCCGCAAGCGGCTTCGTTCGACCTCGTTAATTGCCCTGAAACACCGGCTTGGTCTTGGCGGCGAAGGCTTCGAAGGCGCGCTTGAAATCCTCTGTTGTCATGCACAACGCCTGGGCAACAGCCTCCGCCTCGATCGCCTCCTCCACCGACATCGCCCATTCCATCGCCAGCATGCGCTTGGTCATCGTGTTGGCAAAGGTCGGACCTTGCGCGATCTCGCGCGCCAGCGCTTCCCCCTGCGCAAGCACCTCGTTCGGCGCGACGATGCGGCTGAAAAAGCCCCAGCGCTCGCCCTCCTCCGCGCTCATGAAGCGGCCGGTGTAGAGCAGCTCGGAGGCGCGCGACTGGCCGATGATGCGCGGCAGGATCGCGCAGGCGCCCATGTCGCAGCCGGCGAGCCCGACCTTGTTGAACAGGAAGGCGACCTTGGCGCCGGCAGCGGCGAGCCTGATGTCGGACGCCATCGCCACGATCGCGCCGGCGCCGGCGCAAATGCCTTCGACCGCCGCCACGATCGGCTGCGGACAAGCCCGCATCGCCTTGACCAGATCGCCGGTCATGCGGGTGAACGCGGTCAGCCCCTTGGTGTCCATCTGCACCAGCGGCCCAATGATCTCGAACACGTCGCCGCCGGACGAGAAATTGCGACCGGCGCCGGTGACAACGATGGCCTTCACGGCATCGTCGAAGGCGCAGGCGCGGAAAAAGTCGGTCAGCTCGCGATAGCTTTCGAACGTCAGCGGATTCTTCCGCTCCGGCCGGTTGAGCGTCACGGTCGCGACGCGCTCGGTCACCGTCAGCAGGAAATGGCTCGGCGTGTAATTCGCCAGCGGCACCGTGACGGAATTGGCCGGTCTGCTCATCGAAATTCCCCTCTGCTCATATCCTTCGACCTCGCCTCAGATCTCACCGCCCGCGACCGCAATGGCCTGGCCGGTGATCGCGCCCGCTCCCGTGCCGCACAGCCACAGCACGGTATCGGCGACTTCCTGTGGCGTGACGAGACGCCCCTGCGGATTGTGCCTTGCGAGCTCGGTCGCCGCCTGCTCGCGACTGCGTCCGGTCTTCTTCATGATGGTTTCGATGCTGCCGGCCACCAGGTCGGTGTCGGTGAAGCCCGGACAGACCGCATTAACAGTCACATGGGTCGCCGCGAGCTCCAGCGCCAGCGAGCGCGTCAGTCCGACCACTGCATGCTTCGCGGCCGTATAGGCGCTGACATAGGGGTAGCCCTTCAATCCGGCCGTCGAAGCGATCGCAACGATGCGGCCATAGGACCGATCCTTCATCGCGGGCAGCACGGCCTGGATGGCATGCACCACGCCCATGAAGTTGACGTCGATCATGCGACGAAACAGCGCCGCATCGGACTTCGCGAAGGGGGCGGATTCCGCGCTGCCGGCATTCGCGATCAAGATGTCGATCGGCTGCCGGCCCGCGGCGCTCGCGACCGCTGCACTCACCGCCGCCGGATCGGCGACATCGGCAATGGCCGCATGATCGGCGCATCCCGCCGCAATCGCCTCATCCAGCGTGGCGGCACTGCGTCCGATGATCGTGACGGTAGCGCCGGCCTCTTTCAAAACGCGCGCGATCTCGCGGCCGATGCCGCGGCCGCCGCCGGTCACCAGCGCATGGGACGAACCAGGCAACCTCGACATGCGCGCGCCTCCTCGCATCTGCGAACAGTTCGAGGCCGGACGATATTTTAATCTTAAAGTATTTGCAACAAGGCTCCTGCGCGACCGCGAGGTCAATCGCGCCGTTGCCGAAGGCGCGGCCTTGGCGCAGCGCCTAGTCGGTCTTGCGACGCCCGGTGCGCGGATTGAGCGGATCGCGCCGCTCCCGCAGCAATCCCTCCGGCAGCATCGGCTCGGTGCCCGGCAAGGGTTCTGCGCGCACATCGGCGCCCCATTGCTCGCGCTGGCGCTGTGTGGTCGCGTCCTTGACCTGCTGGGCCTGCGGCAAACCATCCTTGTTGATGGGATCGTAGGCGCCAGAGCGGATGTCGCGGGTGTCTTTGGAGATGCCTGTCGTCATGCAGATCTAACGAGCGCGCCCGGCGGATCGTTCCCGAGAACGGCGATCCGGAGGGACGCCTGTATCGGGGTTCCCACCGCTGTCGAGCGCGTCCGCCCGAAGGGAGACTCAGACGACGGACTTGTGCCTTTCGATGCAGACCCGCAGGACATCGTCGATCGGCCTTCCCCACCATTCATTGGAGAAGATTTCGATCTCGGAATAGCCGGCATAGCCTTGCGCCTCGACCGCCCGTCGCACCGATCTAATGTCGATCACGCCGTCGCCCATCATGCCGCGGTCGTTGAGGATGTCCCGGGTCGGAACCAGCCAGTCGCAGACGTGAAAGGCCAGGATGCGGTCCCTGCCCGCGCGTGCGATCGCGCCCATCAGCTCCGGGTCCCACCAGATATGATAGACATCAAGCGCCACGCCGAGCACGCCGGAGCGCTCAGGATCAAGCCGGTCGCAGATGTCGAGCGCCTGCTTCGTCGTGTTCACGCAGGCGCGGTCGGCGGCATAGGCCGGATGGAGCGGCTCGATCGCGAGCGGCAGCGCGGCCTGTTTGGCGTAGTCGAGCATCTCGGCGATGGCGTCCTCGACCTGGGTGCGCGCAGCTGCGATATCCTTCGAAGCCGTGCTACCCGGCCTGGAATATTGCGGCAGGCCGCCGACGACCAGCACGATGCAGGACGCACCGAGCGCGTGGGCCTCGTCGACCGCGCGACGGTTGTCGTCACGTACCTCGCCGCGCCGCGCCTCATCCGAGGTGAACATGCCGCCGCGGCAGTAGCCGGACAGTTCGAGCCCGGCATCGCGGACGGCGCGGACCGCGCGATCGAGCCCGACTGCAGCGACCTGGTCGCGCCAGGGATCGATGGCGCGAATGCCGTGCCGCGCACATGCATCGATGATCTCGGTGAGATCGCCCTGCTTGCGAACCGTCGCCGTATTCAGCGACAGCCAGCGATGATCGAAGGAAAAGTCCCGCATCACGGCTCGACACCGCGCGCCGCGAGCAAGGTCTTCATGCGGCGCGTCGCCATCTCCGGATTGGCGAGCAGCCCGGCCTTGTCGGCGAGCCGGAACAGCTCGGCGAGATGCAACGTGGAGCGCGCGCTCTCCTGGCCGCCGATCATGATGAAATGATCCTGATGACCATTCAGATAAGCCATGAACACGATGCCGGTCTTGTAGAAGCGGGTCGGCGCCTTGAAGATGTGTCGCGACAGCGGCACCGTCGGCCCGAGCACTTCGTGGAACGCGGCTTCGTCGCCGGCTGCAAGGTGCGACAATGCATAGGATGCCGCGGGTGCGATCGCATCGAAAATGCCCAGCAGCGCATGCGAATGGCCCTGCGCGTCGCCCGCGATCAGTTCGGCGTAGTTGAAGTCATCGCCGGTGTACATCTTCACCCGTTGGTCCAGCCGGCGGCGCATGTCGATCTCGCGCTGCTTGTCGAGCAGCGAGATCTTCACGCCATCGATCTTCGCCGCATTGGCGTTAATGATCGCGACGGCCGTGTCCATCGCCATGTCAAGATCGGCCGTTCCCCAATAGCCGGCAAGCGCAGGGTCAAACATGTCGCCGAGCCAGTGGATGATCACGGGCTCGCGCACCTGCGCCAAGATGCGGTCGTACACATCAGCATAATCGTCGGCGCTGCGGCCAAGCTTGGCAAGCGCGCGCGAGGCCATGAGGATGATGCGGCCGCCGACCTTTTCGATTGCCGCGATCTGCGCTTCATAGGCCCTCACGACATCGTCCAGCGTCTTGGCCTGGTCGAGCGCGAGGTGATCCGTTCCAGCGCCCGAAAAGACCAGCGCATTGCGGCGGTGCTTGCTCGCCGCAACCGAGCGCGAGATCAGATCCAGCGACGTCGGCCAATCGAGGCCCATGCCGCGCTGCGCGGTGTCCATAGCCTCGGCAACGCCAAGGCCGAGATCCCAGATGTGCTCGCGGAAGGCGATGGTCCTGTCCCAATCAACCGCTGCCGACAGCCAGGGATCGCACTCCGCAAGCGGATCGGCCACCACATGCACGGCCGAGAATGCAACGCGGTTCAATGAAGCTTGCAGCTTCTCCGGGAAACTCCGCGGCGCCGTCAGGCGGTAGGTCTCCAACGAACGATCGGCCTGGGGAAGCTTGAGCGACAACGACGACATCGGCATCACGGGCTTGTTCATGATCGGCCTCACAGCATGATCAGGGCAACGTCGATCCAGCGCCGCTCTTTCCAGCTCCTCAGGGCGCATTCGGCGAGCTGCACACCCTTTGCTCCCTCAAGCAGAGTGTATTTGTACGGCGCGTCCTCGCAGACATGGCGGATGAACATCTCCCACTGCTCCTTGAAGCCGTTGTCATAGGCAACATTCTCGGGCAGCTTCTGCCAGTCCGCGTAGAAATCATGCAGCCGCTTCTCGTCCGGATTCCACACCGGGCGCGGGGTCGCCTGCCGGGCCTGGATCATGCAGTCAGTCAGGCCGGCGACGGCCGAGCCCAGCGTGCCGTCGACCTGGAACGTGACGAGGTCGTCGCGATAGACGCGCGTCGCCCAGGACATATTGATATGGGCGATGACGCCGCCCTTCAGCGTGAAGGTTGCGTAGGCCGAATCGTCGGCGGTGGCGCGGTACTTAGTTCCCCGCTCGTCGTAGCGCTCGGGGATATCGGTATTGCCGATGCACATCACGCTCTCGACCTCGCCAAAGAGGTTGTCGAGCACGTAGCGCCAGTGGCAGACCATGTCGAGGATGATCCCGCCGCCGTGTTCGCTGCGATAGTTCCAGGACGGACGCTGCGCCTCCTGCCAGCCACCCTCGAACACCCAATAGCCGAACTCGCCCCGCACCGAGAGCATGCGCCCGAAAAAGCCGGAGTCGCGCAGGAAGGCAAGCTTCTTCAAGCCCGGCAGGAACAGCTTGTCCTGCACCGTGCCGTGCTTCACGCCTCTGGCATTGGCGAGCCGCACGACGTCGACCGCCTGCTCCAAGCTGGTCGCGATCGGCTTTTCACAATAAACGTGCTTACCGGCCTCGATCGCACGCCTGAGCAGCGAGGGTCGAGCCTGCGTGGTCGCCGCATCGAAGAACAATGTATCGTCCTCGGCGGCGAGCGCCGCGTCGAGATCGGTGGTCCAGCGCTGGATGTCGAACCGTCGCGCAAGGCCTTCGACCTTCTCGGCATTGCGCCCAACCAGAATCGGATCGGGCATGACGCGGTCACCATTGGCCAGCTTCACGCCGCCCTGGTTGCGAATGGCGACGATGGAGCGGATCAGATGCTGGTTCAGCCCCATGCGGCCGGTGACGCCGTTCATGATCAGACCGAGGCGCTGTGTGGTCATGCGAGGTGCTCCTTGGGAGTCTTGGGTGCTGCTTGCTGAAGCGATGACAGCGAGGACCAGTCCGGGTGCACCGAACTGGCGAACCCCGCTCCATGAAGGGATTCGGTGAGGAGATCGCCATCATGAATGGCCAGACGCACACCGGCGGGCTGCGTCCGGTAGAGGCCCGGATGCGCGGCCGCGAAGGCTTTGGCCTCGTGCTGCGGCGTCTGGCCGAATCCGTCGACGTAGTGATGGCCGTTGCGCTCGGCATGGTGCAGGCCGAGCCAGGCGCCGAGCGCGAGGTCCTGCTGCAAGGCCAATCCCGGCTGGCAGGTCAGGTCCTCGCTGGTGAGGAAGAACCTGCCGCCGTCCGCGTTCCACTTGGCCACGCGGGTGGCGTTGAGAACCGACTTGTAGAGGCCCTTGCACGATTTGGAGGAGACCCCGCGGTAGCCGAGCTTGCATGCCAACGGGAAGGCATCATAGCTGTCGTCCGCTTCGTCGATGATGAAGTCCTTGTCTGCGAGCGCGCCCAGCGGCGATTGTCGCGTCAGGTCGCGCGGCAGCGGTTGCTCGATGTAGAGCAGCTTGGCCGAGATCGGGGCCAAAGTGTTGTCGCTATCGAGTCGGTCGGCCAGAGCACCGAGCTCCGAGAGCTCAGCATACTGCTCGTTGGCGTCGAGGGTGACCATGTAGTTGTGAGGAAGCGCTGTCAGCTCCCGTCCGATGCGGCGCAGACGCGAGACATCGGCTTCGAGATCACCGGACAGCTTCAGCTTGAAATAGCGTGCCGCAGCGTTCTCGTGGGGATCGGCGACGCCGCCCTCTCCCTCGATGCGATCATCGAGCCCGACCGTATGTCTGATCGCCACCCGCGCGAGCGGCTTGCGCGCAGCGAGAAAATCCGCGACCTCGGCATCGCTCAGATCGGGCGTGGGCCGCGCAGTGATCCCGGCGATATTCCCCGCCATGCCGCGGAAAAAATCCGTATCTGCCGCGCGAAGCACCGCGTCCAGCACTGCCTTGTCGATTTCCGCCGGACCATAGGCCGCCGCAAGCGGCGGAATATCCTCCCGCGCACAGGCCGAAAGCTGCGCACCGATGCGGGCGGCATGCAACCCGAACGCCGTGTCGAAGCTTTGCGGGGCGAGATAAAGCTCGCGCGCGATCGCAAGCGAACGACGCAGATCCGCTATTGTTTGATCGGGTGAAAGCTGCGGCCGCTTGTCGAACCATTTCGGCACCAGCAACTCTGCGGCGGCACCGACGGAGCGAGTTCCACCCTCCGTCTCGATCTCGACCCGCACGAACAGCTGCGGCGTCGCCTCGACTGTGACGGCGCCGAAACGGAACGGCCGGGCGAAACGCACCGGGCGTTCGAACAGGGCGATGTCGCGCAGGCGGAAACGGAACGCCATGGTTCAGTCCAGCGCCCCTTGCGTGAAGAAATGCTTGCGAATGCGCTGGACCAGTTCGATGAAAACCGGATCCGCCATCGCGTCGAGCGAACGCGGACGCGGCAGCGGCACATCGTAGATCGCAGCGATCGCGCCGGGCCGCTCGGTCATCACCATCACCCGGTCGGCCAGGAATACAGCCTCCGGAATCGAATGCGTGATCAAAAGCACGGTCTTGCCGGTCTCGCGCTGGATCGTCATCAGCTCGAGATTCATGCGCTCGCGTGTCAGCGCATCCAGCGCTCCGAACGGCTCATCCATCAGCATGATCTTGGGATCGTGGACCAGCGCGCGGCAGATCGACGCGCGCTGCTGCATGCCGCCGGACAACTGCCAGGGCAGCTTCTTCTCGAACCCTTCGAGGCCGACCAGCTTCAGCAGATCCTTGGCGCGCGACAGATATCTGTCACGCGGCAGATGCTTCATGTCGATGGGCAGCATCACATTGGAGAGGATATTGCGCCAGGGCAACAGCAGCGCGTTCTGGAACACAATGCCGACATTGCCGTGCGGCCTGGTCACCTTGTTTCCGCCGACGGTAATCTCGCCGGTGGTAGGCGGCAGCAGGCCGGAGATCAGCTTGAGCAGCGTGGACTTGCCGCAACCGGACGGGCCAACCACGACGAAGAATTCGCCCTCATTGATGCGGAAATCGAGCGGCCGCAGCGACGGCACATCGCCGTCGCGCGTGCGATAGGTCTTGGACACGCCCGTGAGCGTGATTTCCGGAGCTCCGGTCTCGGCACGATCGCTCACGAGGCGCAGATGCGCTGGTGGCTGAAGGTCGGTCGGTCTCATCGCCGGGGTCATGTCAGAGCGCCGCGCTTACGAGTCGCCCTTGGGCAGATACTCGTTGGTGTAGAACGCCTTGGGATTGTCCTTGGCCTTGGCATCCAGCCCGCCGTATTCAACCATCAGGTTGACACTATCCGTCATGTTCTGATCGGTGACCTGGAACGGGCGCTTGCTCTTGGTTTCCGGTGTCCGATACAGCGGGATCGTCAGCTCGAACCCTTGCGTCAAAGTATCGATCTTGCCGCCCTTGGGATTGGCGTCGAGGATCGACTGTGCCGCCGCCTTGGGATCCTTTTCGGCGGCCTCCACGGCCTTGGTGGTGGCAGCCATGAAGCGGCGCACCAGGTCCTGATGCGATTTGACGTAGTCGGAGTTGGCGATGATACCGGAGGAGACGAGATTGATGCCATAATCGGCGAACTTGATCGGATAGACGTCCTTGCCGGTGGCGTCCTTGATCTTCATCGACTGGTCCATCACGTAGCCAAGCAGAACGTCGGCCTGACCGTTGATGACAGCGTTGAGCTTGGTTTGGCCGTCGCCGGCGACCGTCTGAAACTCGCTTTCCTTGAGCCCGGTCTTTTTCAGGAACAGCGGCCAGATCTGGGTCATCGAATCCGCCGGCGTAATCGCGACAGTCTTGCCCTTGAGGTCCTCAGGCTTGCGGATATTCTTGTCCACGAAGCCCATCACCGACATCGGGCTGGTCTGCAGCAGCACGCCCGTTGCGACCACCGGGGCGCCCTTGACCGCGGCGCGCATCATGGTGGGCACGTCAACGTAACCGAAATCAGCAGTCTTGGCCGCCACGGCCTGCGTGGTCGCGGCCGAGCCGCGGCCCTCTTGGATTTCGAGGTCGATGCCCTCGGCGGCATAGATGCCCTTGGCCTTGCCGTAATAGAACGGCGCATGCTCGCCATAGACGTACCAGTTCAGCATCAGCACCACCTTGTCGGCGGCCCGGGCTGGCGCGACCGCCAGCCCAACGACGGCGAACACGGCCGCAACGCCTGAAATCCAGCGCATCATCTCTCTCCCTGTTCATTTTTGTTGGTTCTATTTTTTGTTTAGTTGTTCGTTTTACTTCGCCCGCGCTGCCGCGGCCGGTCGCTCTACGATGTGAAGACGATGTCCTCCCGATGGCTGACATGCCAGGGAATGATCAGCCGCTCGATCCGATCAACGATCCAGAACAGCACGACGCCGAGCAGCGCCAGGATCACGAGCGCAGCAAACATCGTCGGCAGATCGAAGGTGCCGATCGAGCGCTGCATGACGTAGCCAATGCCGGAGTTCGAGCCGACGAACTCGCCGACAACAGCGCCGACCACCGCCAGCGTGACCGAGACTTTCAGGCCGGAGAAGATCGCCGGAAGCGCGTGCGGCAGGTTGACCGCGCGAAACACCTGGAAGCGGCTCCCCTGCATCGCGCGCGCCAGGTCGACCATGTCGGGATCGACGGATTTGAATCCCTGCACAGCGGAAACGACCACAGGAAAGAAGCCGAGCAGAAACGCCGAAATGACCTTCGGGATGATGCCAAAGCCGAACCAGACGACAAACAGCGGCGCGATGGCGATCTTCGGAACGGACTGCGAGAACACCAGAAGCGGATAGACATAGCTCTCGACTGTCTTCGAGCCCGCGATCACCATGGCGACAGGAATGCCGAACAAGGCCGACAGCAGGAAGCCGCACACCGTCGCGTAGGTGGTGGGCCAGGACTGCCGCAGCAGTTCCGGCCAATCGCTACGCAGCACCGCGACAACGTCCGCCGGCGCCGGGATCTGGTAGGCCGGGATCTTGAACAGGCGGATCGAAAGATCCCAGATCGCGACAATGAAGACCAGGAAAAGGACCGGCCTGATCCAGGCTGCGTTCAGAGCTCTAGCGAAGATCGGCGGCGCCTTCGGCTCGGCCACGTTTCACTCCACTTCTTATTCTTTTCTGCTCCGTAATTAACCCGTTGGATAAATACTGTCCAGCGCCTTTTCCGGCACTCCCAACGGGCGGGAACCTGCTTAGATCGACTGGTGGAGCGGCGCGCGAGGCCGCCGGACCCGGGGACGATCGAACAGCGCGGCGGAGTGGCCGGTCAGGGCCGCCAGCACCAGCCCGATCATATGGGCCAGCCGCTCGTCCTTTGCGTCCTGAGACACCAGATCGCGGCCAAAGATCACGCTGAGGGTTGCGCTGTTGGAGAGATAGAAGAAGCTGAGCGCGGCGATCGAGATGTAGAGCTGGACCGGATCAAGCTCCACTTTGAAATCGCCGCTCTTGACCCCGCGTCTCACCACCGTCCGGATCATCTCCACGAAGGGAGAATGCATGGACTTCACCTTGGTCGAGCGCTTGAGGTGCTTGGCGCGCGCCAAGTTCTCAGTTTGCAGCAGCGCCAGGAATTCCGGATTGCGCAGGAAGTAGTTCCAGGTGAATTCAATCAGCCGCCTGATCGCCTCAGGCGGCGCGAGATGTTCGAGATCGAGGCCGCGCTCCTCGCTCCGGATCTTTTCGTAAGCGCCTTCCAGGACCGCGAGATAGAGTTCGTCCTTCTTGCCGACGTGGTAGTAGAGCATGCGCTTGTTGGCGCCGGCCTTTGCGGCAATGCGATCGACCCGCGCACCCGCCAGACCGTGGGCTGCGAACTCCTGCTTTGCGGCCTCCAAAATGCGCAACCGCATCCCCTCAGGGTCGCGCTGCCACTTCAGATTCCGCTTTGCCGTTGCCAATGCCGTCGCTCGCTGTGAAGCGAATGATGTAGCACGGCGATGGAGGCAGATGAAAGCCTCTGGGCAACTCCGCTTTGCTGCCCGAACGTCGGCTGCGAAACGCTGAACGGCCGCCCTGGGGGAGCGGCCGTTCATGATCGGGAGAGCTTTGGTGGCTGCTGTAGGCATGCCCGCATACGGGCATGCCCCTTTGCGTCAGATCAGTTCGTCAGATCAGAAGTGGACCACGGTGCGCAGGCCAAACACCCAGGCATTGCCGGTCTTCACGCCGGCGGCATTGAACCCGCGCCCGCCGGGATTGATGACATACTGGGCGTCGAACTTGAGGTTCATCCAGCCGGTCGCCTGCCAGCCGTACCAGGCTTCGATCGGAACTTCGTTGCCGCCGGCATTCGGGGTCAGGCCGCCGAGTTCACGTGGGTGGTGCCCACGCGAAGCCGACTTCGTCATCCGGGCGGAACGAGAAGGTGCCGGTGTGCTTGACGCCCCACGCGATCTGGTAGTCCTGGAACGCCGTCCGGTGATCGGCCACGGTGGTGTTGAGGAAGGTGTACCAGCCCTGTGCCTTCGGACCCTCCACGGTCAAGCGCTGCAGGATCGACTCATAGACACCAAAGCGGCCGCGTTGATCGCCGAGGTTCTGGTCCGGCACCCCGCCGACACCCGGGATGACCGTGATGATTCCCGGCAGGCCGCCATCGATGGTCGAGGCGTTGTCATACCAGCCGCCGAAGCGCCAGGTGCCGTTCAAGGGACCGCTGGGTGCATAGACCAACTCCACCGGCACCAGCACGCCCGCGCCGGGGCGCGAGGACGGGATGCCCGGCGCCGCGTAGATGCCGGCGTCCGAGGTCGTCAGATATTGCGGATTGGCGTCGTAGACGCCGACCGACAACTGCAATTCCTTGGTGATGTTGTAGTGCGCGACACCGCCCCACTGGCTGACCGGCCAGTTGAAGATGTAGCCGCCCTGGATGTTGCCGGGCTGGCCGCCGCAGAAGGTCAGGTTGATGAACTCGCACAGCCCGAAGAAAAAGTCGGAGCCGACCGGAAGACGGCCGCCCTTGAGGACGAGGCGATCATCGAACAGTTTCTGCTGCCAGTAGAACTCGGTCAGGCGGACGATGTTGCCGCGGCCGAAGACTTCGTTGGTCAGCTGCAAGGCCGGAATGCCGGCCTCGGTGTTCAGATTGTCGCCGAAGCGGTCGACATAGGTGAAGGCGAACATGCCGCCTTTGATGCCGGCCAGCTTCTCCATGTCGAACTTGGCTTCGAACCAGAGCTGGCCGGCGTTGGCCGAGGTTTTCCTGCTTCCGCCCGACACGTTGGTGACGGCTTCGTCACCCAGCGTCAGCGCCAGCGAGATGCCCATCTCCTTCAGCCTGGTCCGGCCGAGATC
>NZ_CAFK01000236.1 GCF_000239815.1 Bradyrhizobium sp. STM 3843
CCCGCAAGGGGAGAGGGCGCAGCAATTGGCACCGCAGCGAAGAGGCCGCCGATCTTCGGATCGCCTCACTTCAACTCCGACACCTGCCCCTCCGGCAGATCGAACTCGAACGTATTCAACGTCATTGACACCATCGTGTAGTAGCCGCACAGGCCGATGATCTCGACCAGCCCGCGCTCGCCGAGCAGCGCGATGGCTTCCGTGTAGAGTGCATCGGTCAGGCCATGTCCCTCGTGCAGGGACTTCGCGACGTCGTAGATCATCTTCGCCTTGGGATCGCTGAACGAAGGCGTGCGGCGATCGCGGATGTCGTCGATGATCTTGACATCAAGCCCGCCCTGCAGCGCCAGCCGCTTATGCGCGTACCATTCGTAATGCGCGGTCCAGTGCCGCGCCGTGACCAGGATTGCGATCTCCGAGAGGGCGGCGGGAAACACCGTGTCGTAGCGCAGGAAAGCGCCGAGCCGCGTCGCGTGCCGCGCCATCTCCGGGCTGTTGAGCCAGGCCATCATCGGTGGCGGTGGCGAACCGCGCTTGCTGGCGATCGACTCGTCATAGGTCTGGCGCTGGTCCGCGCTCATTTCGCCAGGCGAAAGAAGTTTCAGCCGCATGTCGGTTTCCTTCCTGCTTTCAAAGCGTCACGCCAACGCAGATACCACCGCATGCGGCGTGACATCGATATTGAATTTCGCCTGTCCTTGAGCTTAGGTCTCAGGCAACAATCTTGACAATGGAAACGCCGATGGCCGATCTCGAAACATTCCGTCGCGAAGCCCGCGCCTGGCTTGAGGCCAACTGCCCGCCGGAGATGCGTACGCCGATGACCTCGGAAGAGGATACGTTCTGGGGCGGCCGCCACGCAAAATTCTCGTCCGAGCCGCAGCGCATCTGGTTCGAGCGCATGCGCGACAAGGGCTGGACGGTGCCGCACTGGCCGAAGGAGTATGGCGGCGGCGGGCTCGACGGCGAGGAGGCCAAGATCCTGCGCCAGGAGATGGCTGAGCTCGGCGCGCGGCCGCCGCTGACGTCGTTCGGCATCTCCATGCTCGGGCCGGCGCTCTTGAAATACGGCACCGAGGCGCAGAAGCGGGAGCACCTGCCGAAGATCACCGCCGGGCTCATTCGCTGGTGCCAGGGCTATTCCGAGCCGAACGCCGGCTCCGATCTCGCCTCGCTGCAGACCCGCGCCGAAAGTGACGGTGACGACTTCATCATCAACGGCCAGAAGATCTGGACCTCCTATGCCAACTACGCCGACTGGATCTTCTGTCTGGTACGTACTGATCCCGCAGCGAAGAAGCACGACGGCATCAGCTTCATCCTCTTCGACATGGCGTCCAAGGGCGTCTCGACCAAGCCGATCCTCTTGATCTCCGGTCGCTCGCCGTTCTGCGAAACCTTCTTCGACAATGTCCGCGTGCCGAAGGCCCATGTGGTCGGTCAGATCAATCGCGGCTGGGACGTCGCCAAATATCTGCTGCAGCACGAGCGCGCGATGATCTCCGGCATGGGCGAGCGCGGCGTCGGCCGGCCGCTTGGCCAGATCGCTGCCGATGCGATCGGCAGCGATGGCCAGGGTCGGCTCGACGATGCGCTCCTGCGCGGGCAGATCGCGACATTCGAGGTCGACGAGGCCGCGCTCGCAGCGGCCGCCGAGCGGATGACCGATCTCGCCAAGGCGGGGCAGGGCCATCCGGCGTTCTCGTCGGCCATGAAATATTACGGCACCGAGCTCAACAAGCGCCGCTACGAGCTTCTGATGTCGGCCGGCGGCATCGACGCGCTGGAATGGGAGAGCACGCGTTCGCGCGAAGGCGCCCGCCCGCGCGCCTGGCTGCGCACCAAGGCCAATTCGATCGAAGGCGGCACCAGCGAGGTGATGCTCGGCATCGTCGCCAAGCGCATCCTCGATCTGCCGGGGGCATGACGCCGCACCGTCGTTCCGGGGCAGGCGAAGCCTGAACCCGGAACCTCGAGATTCCGGGTTCGCCTCTACGAGGCGCCTCGGAATGACGCCTCTCAAACTGACAGCAATTTCCGAACGGAATGCCCATGCCCCTCCTCCTCACCGAAGAACAATCCATGCTGCGCGACAGTGCGCGCGGGCTGATCAGCGATCACGCGCCGGTGGCGCATCTGCGAGCCTTGCGCGACAGTCGCGATGGGACCGGCTTCTCGCGCGAGCTCTGGGCGACCTTCGCCGAGATGGGCTTTGCCGGCCTGCTGGTGCCGGAGGAGCATGGCGGCAGCGGCTTGGGCGCGGTCGAGGCCGGCGTCGTCATGGAAGAGATCGGCCGCACCTTGATGCCGTCGCCCTTCCTGTCATCGTCTGTGCTGGCGGCCTCGGCACTGACGCATGGCGGCGCCACGGCGCAGAAGGCGGAGCATCTGCCGAAGATCGCGGATGGCTCACGGCTGGCCGCGCTCGCGCTCGATGAGGGCGCCAAGCATCGTCCGCTGCACACCGCCATGCAGGCCGCCCGTTCCGGCAACGGTTTCAAGCTGAATGGCGCCAAGGCGCTGGTGGTCGACGGCCATGTCGCCGATCTCCTGATCGTTGCGGCGCGGACCGGAGGCAGTGCCGGCGAGCGCGACGGGCTCACGCTGTTTCTGGTCGATCCCAAGGCCAAAGGCATTGCGATCGAGCGCACCGTGATGGTCGATGCGCACAACGCGGCGCGGATCACCTTCGACAATGTCGAATGCGATGCCGATCACGTGCTCGGCGAGATCGATCGCGGCTATGATCTTCTGGACGGCGTGCTCGATCTTGGCCGCGCTACCGTTGCCTCCGAAACGGTGGGCTTGAGCGAAGAGGTGTTCGGCCGCACCGTGGCGTATCTGAAGGAGCGCAAGCAGTTCGGCAAGGCGATCGGCGAATTCCAGGCGCTGCAGCACCGCGCCGCTCATCTCTATATCGAGATCGAGATCACCCGCGCCGCGGTGCTGAAGGCGCTGCAGGCGCTCGACACCGATCCGGCCAACGCCGCTGCGCTCGTTGCCGTCGCCAAGGCGCGTTCTGGTGCCACCGCGACCCGCGCGGTGCAGGAGGGCGTGCAGATGCATGGCGGCATGGGCATGACCGACCAGTTCGACATCGGCTTCTTCATGAAGCGCGCCCGCGTCTGCGAGGAGCTGTTCGGCGATGCGAACTATCACGCCGACCGGCTGGCGCAGATGCGGGGGTATTAGGACGCTATGTGAGGTGCGTCATCGCCACCTCAGTTGTCATCGTCCGCGAAGGCGGACGATCCAGTACACCGAGAAGGCAGAGATAGATCGAGAGGCCGCGGAGTACTGGGTACCCCGACTTCGCGGGGTACGACAATGCGTGTAGTTCAAAAAAAGAGCGCGCCATCACGCGGGCGACAATGCTACTGAAACGCCACTTCCGCAAAGCTGCGCAATTTGCGCGAATGCAGTCGCTCGGATTCTTCCTGCTTCAGCCGCTCCAGCGCCCTCAGTCCGATCTGCAGATGCTGGCCGACGCGCTGGCGGTAGAACTCATTGGCCATGCCGGCGAGCTTGATCTCGCCATGCAGCGGCTTGTCGGACACGCAGAGTAGCGTGCCGTAGGGCACGCGGAAGCGATAGCCGTTGGCGGCAATGGCCGCCGACTCCATGTCGAGTGCGATGGCGCGTGACTGCGACAGGCGGCGGATCACCGCAGGGCCGCTGATCTCCCAGTTCCGGTTGTCGACGCTGGCGACTGTGCCGGTGCGCATGATCCGCTTCAGCTCGAAGCCCGACAGTCCCGTGATGTCGCCGACCGCGGATTCCAGCGCCACCTGCATTTCGGCGAGTGCGGGAATCGGCACCCATGGCGGCAGCTCGTGATCGAGCACGTGGTCTTCGCGCACATAGCCATGGGCGAGCACGTAGTCGCCGAGCCGCTGCGAGTTGCGCAAGCCTGCGCAGTGCCCGAGCATCAGCCAGGCACGCGGCCGCAGCACGGCGACATGGTCGGTGACGTTGCGCGCGTTCGACGGTCCGGTGCCGATGTTGATCAGGGTGATGCCCTGATCGCCGGGCTCGACGAGGTGATAGGCCGGCATCTGCGGCAGGCGCTCGGGCGCCGTCCCGGTCGTGCCGCCGCCCAGACGCTGGTTGCGCATGATCACGTTGCCGGGTGCGATGAACGCATCGGGTCCGGCCTCACCCGCGGCGAGGCGCTGCTGGCAGGCTTGTACGAAGGCGTCGACATAGAACTGATAGTTGGTGAAGATCACGAAGTTCTGGAAGTGCTCGGGGTCGGTTCCGGTGTAGTGATAAAGCCGCCGCAGCGAGTAGTCGACGCGCGCCGCCCGGAACAGCGACAGCGGCTCGGGCTCGCCGGGCGCGCGCTCGAAGGTGCCGTCAGCAATCGCGTCGTCCATCGCCGCCAGATTGGGCGTGTCGAACACGTCGCGCAGCGACCGCGTCAGCAGGGCGCTGTCGACGCCCGCCAGCGACCCCTCGATATTGATGTCGCGCCGATAGGCGAAGTGAATCGGGATCGGTTCGTTGGAGACGCCGATCTCGACCGGCAGACCGTGGTTTTCGATCAATAATCGGATCTGCTCGGTGAGATAGAGCCGGAACAAATCGGGGCGCGTGACGCTGGTCTCGTGCACGCCCGGCCGGGCGACGAACCCATAGGACAGGCGCGAATCGAGCCGGGCGTGGGTCGAGGTCGTGATGCGCACGAATGGATAGGTGGCGCGCACGTGGCCCTGGAACGCCTCGCCATTGGCATAAGCCTGGAAGCGGTCGCGCAGGAACTGGGTGTTGCGCTCGTAGATCTCTTCAAGGCGCGCAACCGCCGCATCGGCGTCGGTGAAGGCTTCGGTCGCGATAGGCTGCGGGGTCTGCATGGTCATTTGCGAAACACAGTTGTGGGATGCAGATCGCCTCAAACAATCTGCCTGATCATTGAAACAGCATATCACGAACGCGGAGCACTTGCTCGATGTCGGCACTGCAATTTCGAAGACCAGTGTGCCTTTCGACCGCCACAAAACGATGTGCTTCTCAGTTGCCCGGCGGGCAGCTTGCGCAACCGCGGGATGCGCAAACTGCCCGTCGTGCCAGTTTGCCGCAGGTGTGCGCGCTTGTGTCGTCGGGCAAATCACAACGATGATCTCGGCTATCCCGTTCGCGATGAAGAGGGGCGTTTCGGCCGATCGTCACGAAGCGTAGCGGCGGGGAGCGATGGACGCATCGGGCTTGGGGCTTTGCATTCGCTGAGCCGGCGAGCAAGTCTGGTGTGGACGGTCAAGTCGCGTGGTCCTGACCTCCCGACGCTGAGGTCAAGTCGGCTGATGATGCGCAACGCATCTCGCTGATGATGGGGGCAAGAAAGCCCGGTCCCCAGGGAGATCGCGAAGCAGCCGTTAAAACCATCGCGCAGGGAAGGCCGGGCTCGTCCGGCTGGACCTGTGGTACCTGCCGCCTGCACTTTTTTCCGCAGGCGGGCCACGGGCCTCAGTCGAGGTCCGGCCTTCCCTGCGCCCTCTATCTCAAGAGGGCGAATGAATTTGCAAAGCTCGGACGCGAATCGCGCCGCGAGGATGTGAGCGCATATCTGGCTGTTCGAGGTGTGGGAGTAGAGAGAAGCTACGAACCCTCAGCTTGTCATTTCCCGGCTTGCCCTCCGCGCAAAACGACTCCGCTGTTATGTCGCACGGGCGCCCCGGAACGACGGCGTAGCACTTGTGCCTGCGCCGTCCTCCGTCTCACCTGATCGGCGGCGCGTATTGAATGCCGCCGGCATTCCACAGCTGGTTCATGCCACGGGGGATCTTCAGTGCAGACTCGCTGCCGATGTTGCGCTCATAGACCTCGCCGTAATTGCCGACACGACGGATGATGCGCGCCGCCCAATCCTTGGAGAGGCCGAGATCCTCGCCGAAAGAGCCTTCATTGCCGACCAGCCGCATCACGTCGGGCTTCTTCGATTTCAGGGCTTCGTCGATGTTCTTGGAGCTGACGCCGAGCTCCTCGGCGTTGATCATCGCATACAGCGTCCATTTGACGATCATCATCCAGTCGTCGTCGCGCTGGCGCACCACGGGAGCCAGCGGCTCCTTCGAGATCAAATCGGGCAGGATGTCGTGATCGTTCGGCTTCGACAGTTTCAGCCGCAGCGCATAGAGCTGAGAGACGTCGGCTGTGAAGGTGTCGCACTTGCCGCTGTCATAGGCGTTGACGACGTCTTCGAGCCTGTTCAGCTTCACCTCTTCATACTTCATGTTGTTGGCGCGGAAGTAGTCGGCGAGGTTGAGCGCGTTCGTGGTCGCGTCCTGCACGCAGACGTTGCTGCCGGAGAGGTCGAGCGCGCTCTCGAGCTTGCGCGAGCGTGGCACCATGAAGCCCTGGCCATCATAATAGGCGACCGCGGGGAAATAGAGATCGTAGTTCTGCTCGCGCGACATGCTCCAGGTCGAGTTGCGCGAGAGGATGTCGACCTTGCGGCTCTGCAACTCCTTGAAGCGTTCATTGGCGTCGAGCGGCACGAACTTCGCTTTGCTTGGATCATCGAAGATCGCGGCGGCCACGGCACGGCAGAAGTCGACGTCGAAGCCGCTCCAATTGCCTTTGTCGTCGGGGATCGAGAAGCCGGGCAGGCCGGTATTGACGCCGCACAGCACTTCGCCGCGCCGCACGGTACGCTTCAAGGTGCGGGTATCGTAGACCTCATAGGTCACGGCGGCGGCCGCGACGAGAACGGCGACGGCGAGCCCGATCAGCAGGCCGCCCCAAAAAGTGCGCATCATGGGTCACTCGCAAATGTCAGGAGAAAGCGATGGATTGAAATTGACGCGACTGCGCCGTCACAGTTCCGGCTTCTGGCGCACCACGACCTTGGTGCCAACCGGCACGCGATCGTAGAGATCGGCGACATCGGTATTGACCAGGCGGAAGCAGCCGGACGAAATCTTGGTGCCGATGGTCCAGGGCTGGTTGGTGCCGTGAATGCGGTAGACCGTGGTGCCCAGATACATGGCGCGCGCGCCGAGCGGATTGCCCGGGCCGCCGGCCATGAAGCGCGGCAGATAAGGCTGGCGCGCGATCATCTCCGGCGGCGGAGTCCAGTCCGGCCACTCGGCTTTCTTGGTGATGTTGAGCAGGCCCTGCCATTGGAAGCCGTCACGACCGACGCCGATGCCATAGCGGATCGCGCGGCCGCCCGGCTGCACCAGATAGAGATGGCGCTCGGTGGTCGAGATGATGATCGTGCCCGGCGGTTCGGTGGTGCGGTAGTAGACGATCTGCTTGTGCCATTCCGGATCGAGCTCGAAGCTGTCATCGGCGACGAGACCGGGCTGATCGCCCGGATCTTCCGGCTGCTGCGCCCAACTATGCGCCGAGGACAAGGCCAGCGCCATCGCGGTCGTTGTGATGCAGATCAGGTGACGAAACCCCGCCATTCCAAGCTCTCCTTAACGACCCCTACCAAGCTTGCCCCTGTTGACCACCCTCCCGATCAAAGGCGGGATTTTGATGCAAAGTCAAGGCGGCCGCGGGGGCAATGCTCAGGCGGACTTCAGCCAGAGCCGCAAGATGAATGCGACAGCCGCGACGGTCCCCACGCCCGCAAGCCACAGCGCCGCGAACCACAGCAGTCGCTTCGCAAGCGTCGGCTCGTCATTCAAGGAGGGCATCAGTGATAGCCGCTGTCAGCTCTGACCTTCCCGCGAAATACCCAATAGGCCCAGCCGGTATAGGCGAGGATCAGCGGGATCAGCACGGCAACGCCGACCAGCATGAACAACTGGCTCCGCTCGGGCGCTGCTGCCTGCCAGATCGTCACGCTCTGCGGCACGACATAGGGATACATGCTGATGCCGAGCCCGGCATAGGAGAGCAGAAAGAGCAGGAGCGACAGCACGAACGGCCAGCTGTCCCGCCGCTCGGCGAGGTTCTTCATCAACAGCACGGCTACCGCGATGACTGCAAGCGGCACCGGTGCGGTCAGCACGATCGCGGGCCAAGAAAACCAGCGCTGCGCATATTGGATGGTGAGCAACGGGGTGGCGAGGCTGACCGCGCCGATCGCAATCAGCATGGCGAACAACAGATACCAGCTCAGCCGATAGGCCTGGTCGCGCAGCTCGCCTTCGGTCTTCAGGATCAGCCAGGTGGCGCCGAGCAGCGCATAGCCGATCACCAGCGCGACGCCGGTGAGAATGCTGAACGGGCTCAGCCAATCCCACCAGCCGCCGGCATATTGTCGGTGCTCGACATGCACGCCCTGCAGGATGGCGCCGAGCGCGATGCCCTGTGCCAGGGCGGCGATCCAGGAGCCGCCGGAAAAGGCGAGGTCCCAGAGAGCGCGGTTGTTCCGGGTGCGCCAGCGGAATTCGAAGGCGACGCCGCGGAAGATCAGCCCGACCAGCATTGCGATCAGCGGGGTGTAGATCGCCGGCAGCAGGATCGCATAGGCGAGCGGAAACGCCGCCATCAGACCGCCGCCGCCGAGCACGAGCCAGGTCTCGTTGCCGTCCCAGACCGGTGCGACCGTGTTGGTGATGACGTCGCGATCCTCCTTCGCCGGAAACAGCGGAAACAGGATGCCGAGCCCGAGATCGAAGCCGTCCATCACGACATAGACGAAGACCGCGAAGGCGATGATGAAGGCCCAGAGCGTCGTCAGATCGATCGATGCCGTCATGTTGCGCCAACTCCTGTCGGCACGCTGGGCGCCGGCGTGATGCCCGCGGTCCGCGTCGGACTCTCGGTGCTCGGTCCTTCCTCGCCGGGATGCGGCGGCGCCGCCATCAGCCGCAGCAGATACAGAATGCCTGCGGCATAGACGATGAAATAAACGATGATGAACGCGAGCAGGGATGAGCCGACCGCGGGTGCTGCCAGGGGGGACGCTGAATCGGCCGTGCGCAGCAGGCCATATACGGTGAACGGCTGGCGGCCGATCTCGGTGGTCATCCAGCCCGCGATCACGGCGACGAAGCCGGCCGGCCCCATCGCGATCGCGAAGCGATGCAGCAGCGTCGACTGGTACAGCCGGCCGCGCCAGCGCTCCCACAGGCTGAACAGGCCAAGCGCCAGCATCAAGAACCCGAGCCCGACCATGATGCGGAACGTCCAGAACGGGATCGCGACCGGTGGCCAGTTCTCGCGCGGCACGGTGTCGAGGCCTTCGAGTGGCGCGTCGGGCGAGTGCTTGAGGATCAGCGAGCCCAGCTTTGGGATACCGACCGCATATTTCAGCTTGCCGGCGGCCTCGTCGGGCCAGCCGAACAGATACAGCGGCGCGCCATCCTGGTGGCTCTCGAAATGACCCTCCATCGCCATGATCTTCGTCGGCTGGTGCGCGAGCGTGTTGAGCCCGTGCTGGTCGCCGGCCAGGATCTGGATCGGCGCCACCAGGGTCGCCATCCACATCGCCATCGAGAACATCACGCGCGGGCCCGGCAAATGCGGATTGTGGAGCAGATGGAAGGCGCCCACGGCGCCGACCACAAGCGACGTGGTCAGATAGGCGGCCAGCACCATATGGACCAGCCGATAGGGAAAGGACGGGTTGAAGATCACCTTCAGCCAGTCGGCGGAGACGAATTGGGCCTCGGCATTGACCGCATAGCCGGCCGGCGTCTGCATCCAAGAATTGGCGGAGAGAATCCAGAATGCGGAGATCAGGGTCCCGATCGCGACCATCAGGGTGGCGAGGAAATGCAGGCGGGGACCGACGCGCTTCAGCCCGAACAGCATGACACCGAGAAAGCCGGCTTCGAGGAAGAACGCCGTCAGCACCTCATAGGCCATCAACGGGCCGATGACCGGGCCGACCTTGTCGGCGAACACCGACCAGTTGGTGCCGAACTGGTAGGACATCACGATGCCCGACACCACGCCCATGCCGAAGGCGACCGCGAAGATCTTCAGCCAGTAATGGAACAAGTTGATGAAGACCTCGCGCCCGGTCCACAGCCACAGCGCTTCAAGCACCGCGAGATAGGAGGCGAGCCCGATCGAGAACGCCGGAAACACGATGTGGAAGGTCATCGTGAAGGCAAATTGCGCCCGCCCCAGATCAACTGCATCCAAACCGAACATGCGCACCGTCCGTCAACCATGCCCGGCTGCTTTAGCACGCGGCGTGTGACGGGAAAATCGCACCGCTCAACCGGCAGGATCAAATGCCAAATTGCCCCAGGGCGGCAGTAGCGCACCGCAAAAAGAGAACGGCCCGGAGGTGGGCATCCTCCGGGCCATGGGGCAACTTGGAAGGTGGAACTCGTCCGGTGAGAATCGCTTCGCTTCAGGACTGAAGCCAGCTGGGGGACTGGGTTTCAGTCGACGATCAGGGTCGTAGCAGGGGACCTTTTCCGGGTGATTGCGCCGATTGTTTCAATTGTTTCGTTCAGCGTCTTCCGCCGGGAGCTTGCCGGGGCATTACGCCTGTCCCGGCAAATTTTCGTAAAAAAGACCTGGTCAGCGATCGGTCAGTCAAGCAGCGAGGCTGTTTACGCCTGCGCCCCGCAACAGATCGGCGAGCTGCTTGCGCGCATAGAACATGCGCGTCTTCACCGTGCTCTGCGGGATGCCAATGATCTGTCCGACCTCCTCGACCGACTTCTCATGATAATAGACGAGGTTGATGATCTCGCGGTGCGCGGGCGACAATTTTGCGACACAGGCGCGCAGGATGGCGCTGGTGGTGGCGCGCTCGAGCGACGTCTCCGGCGTATCCGAATCGTCGGCGATCTCGCGCACCTCCTCCTGGTCGATGTCCTCGAACCGGCGCTGGCGCAGCGCGGTCAACGCCTTGAACCGCGCGATCGACAACAGCCAGGTCGAGACCTGCGACCGGCCCTCGAACTGTTTCGCGGTCCGCCAGACATCCAGAAACACCTGGCTGACCAGGTCTTCCGCAATCGTTGTGTCGCGCACGATCCGCAGGATGAAGCGATAGACCCGCACATGATGCCGCGAATACAGAACGTGCATCGCGGTGCGGCCGCCATCGGCAATGCTCTGCAGGAGCATGTCGTCCGAGGTCGCCTGGGCGGCGATGATGCCCTGGCTGGCTGCGGAATTGATGGCAACGACGTTTTGCATGACGCTCTCCCGTTCCGCCGCCCCCTTGCGGCGTTTCGTCGACCCGGATTGTTACTGGGGGCCGGTTTCGGGACGTCTGCACCAGGGCAGGAAAATGGTTTCGTGGACGGGGGTAATTGTTTCGTCAGCAGCAACGCGGCGAAATACTCATGGCGAAATTGTGGAGCTTTTCGCGCCCTGGCATTTTGTGGCCTGCCATGCCGTATTCCGCATGGCGGAAGGCGGGCTTCAGGCCTTTTCACCCGCCGGGGAGAACAGGTAGCCACCGCCTCTGATGGTGCGGATCACGGCCGGCTTGCCGGGATCGGGCTCGATCTTACGGCGAATGCGCATGATGCGGAGGTCCACCGCGCGATCGAACGCCTCAGCGTCGCGGGCATTGGCAAGCTCCAGCAGCCGCTCACGCGACAGCACCCGCTTGGGGTTGGAGGCAAACACTTTCAACAGGCTGAACTCGGATGCGGTCAGCGGATGCTCATTGCCCTCGTCATCGCGCA
This sequence comes from Bradyrhizobium sp. STM 3843, assembly GCF_000239815.1. Lineage (GTDB taxonomy): Bacteria > Pseudomonadota > Alphaproteobacteria > Rhizobiales > Xanthobacteraceae > Bradyrhizobium. The sequence continues at coordinate 11,559 of NZ_CAFK01000236.1, forward strand.
ACGCCTGGGCATCGAGGTCCAGCCATTTGGTGCCGAAGCGGACCAGCTGCTCCTTCGGCTTCGCGGCCGCAACGTCCGGCGCGGGCGCCGCCGCCTTGGCAGGCGTGCTCCGCCGCAGCACGGAGCGGATGCGGGCCATCAATTCGCGCAGTTCGCAGGGTTTGGCGACATAATCGTCCGCCCCGAGTTCGAGGCCGACGACCCGGTCGATCGGGCTTGCGGTCGCGGTCAGCATGATGACCGGGATGTTGGTGCGGCTCTTGAGGTCGCGGATGATCGACAGCCCGTCCTCTTCGGGCATGTTGAGATCGAGCACGACCAGGTCGGCAGGACCGGCCGCGATCGCATTGCGCAGGCTCTTGCCGCCCTCGCACAGGGTCACGGTAAAGCCGTGCATCTTGAGGTAATCGCCAACCATCTCCCGGGCCGGCGCCTCGTCGTCGACGATGATGATGTGCTGGCTCTGGGTCATGACAGTTCGGCCGTCGGAAGCATGATGGTGAAGGTCGATCCCTGGCCGGGACCATCGCTTTTAGCAGTGACTTCGCCGCCGTGCATATCGACAATCCGCTTGACAATCGAAAGGCCGAGTCCGGTTGAACTCTCGCCGGCCGTGGGCTTTGCCGATAGCCGCTGGAAGCGGCCGAACAGACGGCCCAGGTCCTCAGGCGACAGACCCGCGCCCTGGTCGCTGATGCTGATCACCGCATTGTCCTCGTCGCCCTTCACCTCGACGCCGATCCGGCCGCCGATCGGGCTGTATTTGATGGCATTGCTGAGCAGATTGTCGATCGCCTCGCGGATGCGGTCGGTGTCGCACATGGTTGGAAGATGTGCCGGCGCCGAGACCGAGATGATCTGCTGCTTGTTGTGCGCCAGCGGCTGGTTCGCCTCGACCACTTCATGGGCGAGCGCTGCGATGTCGACCGACTCGCGCCGGATCGTGATGTCGAACGCATCGGCCATGGCGTCGGAGATCAGATGATCCACCATCGAGGTCAGCCGCTTGGCGGCATCGCGGATATGCTCGATCTGGGCGGTGGTGCCGTCCTTGGAGGCGCCGGTCGCGATCAGCTCGGTCAGCATTTCGGTGCGGCCCATGATCACGCCGAGCGGATTCTTCAGGTCATGGGCAACGGTGCCGAGAATCTCGTTCTTGAAGCCGTTGGCGCGCTGCAGGCGAAGCCATTGCGCCGACAGCCTTCGGTTCGCCTGCATCAGCGCGCGGGTGCGCTGGGCGACGCGGTCCTCGAGCTGGGTGTTGGCTTCCTGCAGCTGCTGGTACAGGATCACATTGTCGAAGGCGATCGACAGCCGGCTGGAGAAGATCTCGACCAGCGATCGGTCGGTCTCCGAGAGCGGGCGCTCCGCCTGCAGCAGCACGACCACCTCGCGGCCGGAGCCGGTGCGCACGTAAAGCACGGTGCGCTGGTCGGCGAATTCGTTCACCCGCTGCTTGAAGGCGGCTTCGACCATGTTGCGCAGATCGGGGTCGAGCGATTTCGAGCTCGGCGCGCCCGTGAAGCGGCTGTAGCAGCCGGAGCCTGCGAGCACGGCGAAATCTTCGGTCTGGCTGCCGTCATCGCGCAGCACCAAAATACCTGCGCAATCGACATTGAGCAGCGAGGCGATCTGGGTCAGCACGCCCTCGGCAAGCCGCTGCATCGACTTGAAATCGTACAGCGTGGAGGCGGCGTCGATGATGATTTCGAGCCCGCGCCGGGTCTGCACCATGCGCTCGAGCTGCTGATAGCTGCGCAACGCCGCGGTCAGCGACGTGAACAGCTTGTCGGCCGTGAGCTCGGTCTTCGCCTTGTAGTCGTTGATATCATACTGGACGATGACCCGTCGCTCCGGGGCCTGGCCGGGCTGCCCGGTACGCAGGATGATGCGCACCGTTTCGTTCTTGATTTCGTTGCGGATGTATTCGACCAGGTCGAGACCGGCGACGTCGGTCTCCATGATGACGTCGAGCAGCACCGCCGCGACGTCAGGGTGGTCGCGCATCAGGGTGCGGCCTTCTGCCGCGGAATAGGCCGACAGGATCTCGAGCCCCTGGCCGTTGAGGCTGTAGTCGGACAGCGCAAAGCGGGTGCCCTCATGCACCGCGTGATCGTCGTCGATGACCGCGATCTTCCATTTCCGCGCCGAGTGGTCGTTCTCGACGATGCCGGTGTCGTCGATCAGGTGGAGGACATCGTCCTGTTCGGCCATTGCGTCGTTCCGTCCCCTGCAGTTTCGGAGCCGCCCAATTCCTTAGAACCTCGGGCGACCCGCGGCATGATAATGCGAAAGGTAGTGCCTTGTCCCAGCCGTGACTCGAGCATCATCCGGCCGCCGAGCTGCTGGGTCACAAGATTATAGACGATATGCAATCCGAGTCCGGTGCCGCCCTCGTTGCGGCGGGTCGTGAAGAACGGATCGAAGGCTTGACGCTGCACCTCGGGCGTCATGCCGGCCCCGTTGTCGGAGAAGATGATTTCGATATCGTCAGCTCCGCGCGGGCGGGCTGTGATCGAGATCGTGCCAGCGCGGCCGTCTGCAAAGGCATGGTTGACGGCGTTGAGGAACAGATTGGTCAATATCTGTCCATAAGAGCCGGGATAGCCGTCGATCGGAAGCCCTTCGGGCACGTCGACCGTGAGCGCGATCGGCGCTCGTTTCAGCACCGGTTTCAGGCTGGTGATGATCTGGTCGGTCGCTTCGCTCAGGATGAACTGCCGCCGCTCCGCATGCGAGCGGTCGACCGCGACCTGCTTGAACGACTGGATCAGTTCGCCGGCGCGCTGCAGATTGGCGACCAGCTGCTGAGAGGCGTCGCGCGAGGAGCGCACAAAATCCTCGAGCTGCGAGCGACGCAGGCCGCTGGAGGACTTCAGCTCGGTTTCGAACAGGTCGGCACGGCGGGCAAAGCTCGATGCGACCGTCAGGCTGATGCCGATCGGGTTGTTCACCTCGTGCGCGACGCCGGCGACCAGGCCGCCGAGGGCGGCGAGCCGCTCGGCATCGATCAGGTTGCGCTGCGCGGCGTTGAGCTCGAGCAGGGCGCTCTCGGCCCTCTCCTTGGACGTGCGCAGCTCGTCCTCGGTCTTGCGCTTGGCGATCGCGTTCTCGCGAAAGATCTCGACGGCGCGCGCCATGGCGCCGATCTCGTCGCGCGCCTCCGTGCCCAGAACTTTGCGGTCGTAGTCGCCGGAGGCGATGGCCCGCATCGCGGCCATGATCTGCTGCAGCGGCAGCCGAATCGACAGCGCGATCAGCACGCCCGCCGACAGGATGATGCCGAGGAAAAACACCGCGATCGAGAGCACCCGGCGCGAGATGTCGGCCAGCGTCCGGTCGAAGGTGGCTTGCGCCTTCTGCTCGCGCTGGCGCATTTGCACCGACAGGTCGTCGATGGCCCCGATGGTTTCGGCCTGGCTCGCATCGATGGTGTTGCGCAACAGCTCGGTCCGGTTGGTCAGCTCATCGGAGAGCTTCGAGAAACCGGCACGGAGTGCGGCCGTGCGCGCCGACAGCCGTTCCACCGCCAGGCGCTGAAGCTCGTTGTCGGCGAGGCCGGACATCTGAGGAATGGTCTTTTCGATGACCTCGGTGTTGCGCCGCGCCTCTTCGGCGGAGGCCGGCGCCAGCGACAGATAATACGAGTTCGCCGCGACGAGCATCGCCGTGAAGGCTTCGCGCGATCGACCGAGCGGTGGCCAGATTTGCGCGTCGCGGTGGCCGGTCGCGCCTTCGATCACGGAATAGAGGCCGGCCATCTCTCGGGCCGGACCAAGCACCTCGTCCTCATAGGTCTTCGAAATCGTTGCCTGCAGGCTGCGCAACTCGCCGAAGCCGTCGAGAAAGCGGACCGTGACCCGCTCCAGCTCTTCGACCGATCCCGACAACATCGGGTCGGTGGACGCACGGGTGGTCAGGGTGCCGAGCACAGCCTCGCGCAGGAGCAGGATCTCGGCGAACAGCTCCGGGCTGGGCTGGTTGATATAGCGGTGGATGAGGTTCTGCAGCCGGCTGGTCTCGCTCTCGAGGAGCGCCAGGATCTTGTCGGATTCGCGGACCTGACGGACATCCTCCCAGGCCGAGCCCAGCACGGCCGCGCCATTCCAAATCAGGCCCGCCAGCACGATGACCACGGCCGAATTGAGCGCGGCGATGGACAGGATCCGCCAGCGGATCGGTACCGCGCGAAGCAGGCGCACCATCCGGGCACGACCGAGCGCCGCCAGGCCGACCTGCCGGTCTTTCGCGCCCTGCTGGTCGGTGGTCGCCACTTTGAGCTACCTCGGCCCGTATTGGCGCGGACGGGAGGCGGCCGTCCCTCGGCCGAGCTTAGCGTTACGCGATACGATTTGGCCGTTATTGTGCATCGCAACCGTGCCGAGATGAAAGGCGGAAAGCAGCGGTGGAAGGGCCCGATCCGGATTTGGCGCGCCGTTCACACTCAAGCTCCGCGAAAGATGGGCGCGGTACACAGGCAACATGGTCCCCTTAGTGATGAGGTCGAGTCCGACGCGAAAAGGTTCAATGCAGTCTGCAATGGGTGCTATAAGACCATTCTGCCGAGATGGCGATGCTCGTCAATGGTTGGTTAACAGATACGTTTCGCCACATAGTTGCGGCTGCGGTTTGTCCTATTTGAACTTTCATTTCTGCCTATCAGAATTTTCATCGCTCTGAACTGGGAATCATTGCCGTGACTGTCCTCTTGCGTTCTCTGTGGATCAGCTTCATCGCAGCCATGAGCTGGGGCATTACGCCCGCTTCTGCCGCGACCGACATCATATGGTGGCATGCGATGTCGGGCGAGCTCGGCAAGCAGGTCGAGAAGCTCGCCGCAGAATTCAATGCCTCGCAAGCCGACTACCGCATCGTGCCCAGCTACAAGGGCAACTACACCGAGACGGTGACGGCCGCGATCTTCGCATTCCGCTCACGCAGCCAGCCGGCGATCGTGCAGGTCAACGAGATCGCAACCGCCACGATGACCGCGGCCAAGGGCGCCATCTATCCAGTCTTCGAGTTGATGCGCGACGAGCAGGAGCGCTTCTCGCCCTCCGCCTATTTGCCGGCCGTGACCGGCTATTATGCCGATGTCGACGGCAATCTGCTATCGTTCCCGTTCAATGCGTCGACGCCGATCCTGTACTACAACAAGGACATGTTCCGTCGCGCGGGACTTGATCCGGAGGTTGCGCCCAGGACCTGGCCGGAGGTCGGAATGGCGGCGACGCGGCTGCGCGACAGCGGTGCCCTGTGCGGTTTCACGACATCCTGGCCATCCTGGATTCACGTCGAGAATTTCTCAGCCTTTCATAATCTGCCGATCGCGACGCGCATCAACGGTTTCGGCGGCCTTGACGCCGTCCTCATCTTCAACAATCCCGTCTTGACGCGCCATGTCGCACAACTGGCGGATTGGCAGTCCGCGAAAGTGTTCGACTATAGCGGGCGCGGACAGAGCGCCGAGCCGCGCTTTCAGAAGGGCGAATGCGGAATCTTCATCGGCTCGTCGGCGACCCGCGCCGACATCAAGGCCAATTCGAAATTCGAAGTGGGCTACGGCATGATGCCGTACTGGCCGGATGTGGCCGGCGCCCCGCAGAATTCGATCATCGGCGGCGCCACGCTGTGGGTGCTTCGGGATCGTCCGCGTGCCGAGTACAAGGGAGTGGCCAAGTTCTTCGCCTTCCTGTCGAGGCCGGAGGTGCAGGCGGCGTGGCACCAGGCGACCGGCTACGTGCCGATCACCCGTGCCGCGTTCGAGCTCACCCGCGCGCAGGGCTTCTATGATCGCGATCCCGGTGCGGCGATCGCGATCGAGCAGATCACGCTGCATCCGCCCACCGAGAACTCGCGCGGCCTGCGGCTGGGCTCCTTCGTTCTGATTCGCGATGCGATCGAGGACGAGCTGGAGCAGGCCATCAGCGGCCGGAAATCGCCGCAGGCTGCGCTCGATGCCGCAGTCGAACGCGGCAACAAGCTGTTGCGACAGTTCGAGCGCGCGAGCCCGGACCGTTAAGCTTGGCGCCGCATCCGTTGATCGCAGCATGATCTCGCCACCACGACTGACCGACGCAACGGAGTTTCGCGGCCTTCGCAGCGATCCGCAGCGCTGGCTGCCTCTGGCGCGCGATATCGCCCGCAGCCATGGCTACGCCGGGTGGGCGCCGACGCCGTTTGCGACGGGAACGAATCTGGTGGTCGGCATCGGTGATCGCCTGATCCTGAAGATCTTTCCGCCGATGCACCGCAGCCAGTTTCTATCCGAGCGGGGCGCGTTGCGGGTGTTGGCCGGTCAGGTCCGCATCGCGATCCCCGAGCTCGTGCATGAAGGTGAGCGCGAGCAGTGGACCTATCTCATCATGACCAGGCTGTCGGGCGAACTTGCCTCCGATGTCTGGCCTGGTGCCACCGAAGTGGCAAAGGAGCGCCTGCTCGGGCAACTGGGCGAAACCATTGCCGAGGTGCAGCGCGTGCCGCCGGGAGAACTCGCGCAAATCGCGCCGGATTGGGCGACGTTCATGCAGGGGCAGATCGCGGGATGCCGCGCGCGGCATCAGCGGCTCGGCCTGCCGGATAAATTCCTGGCTGGGGTCGATGCCTTGTTGAGCGAGGCGCAGAACCTGATCCCGATGACGCCTGTGCCCGTGATCCTCACCGGTGAATACATCCCGGAAAATTTCCTGGTCGCGCGCCGCGGTGATGGCTGGGCTGTTTCTGGCTTGTTCGACTTCGGCGATGTGCTGACCGGATGGGGCGAGTACGATCTGCTCGGGCCGAGCGCGTTCATGACGGCTGGCCATCCGGGACGGGTGCGCAGTCTCTTGGCGGGTTATGGCTATGCCAAGGATGCCATCAGCGACAGCCTCAAGCGCCGCCTGCTCGCTTTGATGCTGCTGCATCGGGCCAGCGATCCTCTCCGGCATATCTGTATCGAGGATTGGCCCTCAAAGGCTGCCAACCTTGATGAGCTGCAGGAGCTGATCTGGCCCGGCTGACCAGCCTAAACGATGTGCAAAACTGCCGCGCTGTATGCAATCGCAACATGCGCGTGCTGCGGCAATCCGTGCATTGTCGAGCAAGTTCAAGCGCTTGCACATAAGCACGCCATTGGCACGAAGCTTGCGAATGTTCTCCGCAAAACTGATTTCTGACCGGAGCATTTGCATGAAGCGTCGTGATTTCCTGAAATCGGTTTCCGGATTGGCAGCGGGAGCCGTGCTGCCCGCGGCGCCCAACGTCATCTCGCAGGCGAAGGCGGATGCACGGTCCGAGACGCTTCTGATCGTGTCCGAAGGCGGTCCCAACAACCTCGACATCCACGGTGTCGGCACCAATGTGCCGGGCTATGAGGTGTCGTGGAATTGCTACGACCGCCTGATCAGCCATGAGATGAAGAGTGGCCCCGGCGGGGTGCCTTACTACGATCGCGATAAGTTCAAGCCCGAACTGGCCGAGGACATGAACGTCGGTGACATGTCCGTCACCTTCAAGCTGCGCAAGAACGCCAAATTCCACGACGGCGCGCCGGTCACGGCCAAGGACGTCAAATGGTCGCTCGATCGCGCGGTCAGCGTCGGCGGCTTTCCGACCTTTCAGATGAGCGCGGGCTCGCTGACCAAGCCGGAGCAGTTCGTGGTGGTCGACGACTATACCGTGCGCGTCGACTTCGTGAAGAAGGACCGGCTGACGATCCCCGATCTCGCCGTGATCGTGCCCTGCGTGGTCAACTCCGAGCTCGTAAAGAAGAACGCCTCCGAGAAGGATCCCTGGGGCCTCGAATTCACCAAGCAGCAGACCGCGGGCTCCGGCGCCTACAAGGTCACGAAATGGACCGCCGGCACCGAAGTGGTCATGGAGCGCAATGACGAATGGGCGTCGGGTCCTTTGCCGAAGATCAGGCGGGTGATCTGGCGCATGGTGCCGCAGGCCGGCAACCGCCGTGCGCTGCTCGAGCGCGGCGATGCCGATATCTCCTACGAGCTGCCGAACAAAGACTTTCAAGAGATGAAGGCGGAGAGCAAGCTCAACGTGGTGTCGCTGCCGTTCTCAAACGGCATCCAGTATATCGGCATGAACGTCACCAAGCCGCCGTTCGACAATCCGAAGGTTCGCCAGGCAGTGGCCTATGCGCTGCCCTATCAGAAAATCATGGACGCCGTGATGTTCGGGCTGGCCAATCCGATGTTTGGCGCGGCGGCCGACAAGCCGACGGAGGTGGCGTGGCCGCAGCCGCACAAATATGCGACCGACCTTGAGAAGGCCAAGGCGCTGATGGCGGAAGCCGGCTACGCCAACGGCTTCGAAACCACGCTCTCCTTCGATCTCAATTTCGCCCAGGTCAACGAGCCGCTCTGCGTGCTGGTGCAGGAGAGCCTGGGACAGATCGGCATCAAATGCACCATCAACAAGGTGCCCGGCGCGAACTGGCGGACCGAACTCACCAAGAAGGTGCTGCCGCTCTACACCAACGTCTTCTCAGGCTGGCTCGATTACCCCGAGTACTTCTTCTACTGGTGCTATCACGGCAACAATTCGATCTTCAATACGATGAGCTATCAGTCGCCGGAGATGGACAAGCTCATTGACGGCGCGCGCAATGCGGCCGCGACCGGCGACAAGGCGAGCTACGATGCGGACGTGAAAGGCTTCGTCGATCTCGCCTTCACCGACATTCCGCGCATCCCGCTGTATCAGCCCTATGTCAACGTGGCGATGCAGAAGAACATCTCCGGCTATCAGTACTGGTTCCACCGGCGGCTCGACTATCGCTCGCTGGCGAAGGGGTGAGTGGCGTGACCGGCATTGGTGATGTAGGCGAAACTCTCTCATTCCCTCCTCCCTTGTGGGGGAGGGGCAGGGAGGGGGGGAGCTACACGCACTGCCGTCTCGGTTTACCCCCACCCCAACCCT
>NZ_CAFK01000235.1 GCF_000239815.1 Bradyrhizobium sp. STM 3843
CGCCGCCGCCCAACGCGATTGACGCCGCCATTTGCGTTGCCACCGACGTTGTGGCGGACCGCAGCTCGCGCCACCGGACGAGGCCTGAGCACGACGCCAGGCCTCGCCACGCAGCCGACGGGGTAGCCGACATACGTGCAGTAGATCACGGCCTTAGCGGGTGCCGGGGTGAGGGTGGCACCTGCAAGCCCCAACAAAATGCTGACGGACAGTCCCGCAATCGTTGCGGACTTGATGAAAGAGTCCGTTCGCTGATGCATCGTGATCCTCCTCGTCCCACTTGCGAATATGACTGGAGCCGCGTCGACGCGGCCAAACCGAACCTGAGCGCCGCGGGTTGTCCGACGTTGATATGGATCAATGGTGAAGGGCACCGCGAGGTCCCTTGATCTTGCGCGATCGCTGTGGTAACTAAGTAGCATGATCAACGTCGTGCGCATCACGAACCGTAAACACATGACCCGCTTCCGTTGGGCCATGGAGGGAGTCGTGCGCTAGGAATTCGACGCAGCGATCTTTTCACCAGGCCCCGCCGGCATCGGACGGGGCCTTTTGTTTGGCCACGCTCCTGCCGGCACAACAGCAGGAGCATCCGATGCCACCCCACCAGACGAACCTCACACCCGAGACCGGGCGCGATGCCGCACGGCTCGGCCTCTCCGTCGCGTTGCTGAAAGTCGCCACGGACGACGCTTTGCGAGCGGTGCGCCCCGATGCGTCCATCGCAGCGTTGAGAGACGCCTTGTCTGAAAAGGATGCGGCTGGACCACCGGCCGTATCGGCGCCGGGCATCTTGAGCCTGTTCAAGCGATGTTGGCGTGCGCTTCAGGAGCGGCGCCAACGCCAGAGTTTACGCGCCAGCTTGTACGACTTGTGCGACCTGAGCGACAGAGAGCTGATGGATATCGGCTTGACGCGCGCTGAGATCGACTTCATCGCCCCTCACCGAGCGATCGACAGGCTCAGAGACCGCATGACGTATCCATGGCTGTCCCGGGGCGTGATGTAGCTGACGGCGAGTCACCGCAAATTCTGCATACGACGCTCAGTAGGGCGGATCAGCGAAGCGTGATCCGCCGTTCTTCGAAGCCGGGTGCGATGTAAAGTAGACCAATTCCGCTTTTGGTTCAAAGCGAAGGTGGGACGCAGCCATGTTGATTGAGCACGAGGAATTTGACCTAGGACGTGGACGCATAACGCGCGGCCAGCCATAGCTGGATAGATGCGAGTTGGATGAAGGCAAGGTCGTTTCCCGCAAGCCTGTCGAGGCGGTGAGAGTGACAAGAAGTGTCTTGTATATGCAGGAATTTTCCTTCCGGTGTCTGGCTCGCGTCATGACCACGCCCGTCGCGTTCGTCGAATTGGTGTGAGTTACCCTCGTCCATCGGCCCAAGACGTCATCCGCTTTAGCTCGCACATTCGCGTAGCAAGGTCATGATCTTCGCATCGAGATCTCGGGCGACGGCAAGGGCTTCGGAGCTGCCATAGCGCAGCAGATAGCTCTCCATCTTGTCATAAGAGATGTGCACGCCATCGGGACGCTCATCGATCAGCACTGTGACTGGAGCATAGGAGCCAGCATCGGGCACGTGCTTGACCATTTCTTTCATGATCAGCGGATTGCCGATCACAATCCGTATGATCTTGGGTGTCGTGGAGCCGGCTTCGCGACGCAGAATGTCGCCCAAGTCAAATTCAGCGAAGAGCATCAGGCCCGTTCGGCCGAGGCCAGCATGTACGACGCGTTGCAAATCCGGGAAGGATTTCGTCGCCTTCGTCTCCTTGAAGAATTCGACCATGTCGGGTTGCCCGACCGCCGACTTGAGCGCGGCCACAACAGCATCGAATGGTTTTAAGCTCGTGAGGCTGAAACGCTCCACCTCGATTTTAGCGATTGTCATTGGTCCTCCGTAACTACTCTTATGGATCGAGTGCCTCTGATTGCGTCGGAACGCGGCATGAGCGCTCCCGGCACGAACACGCCGGGAGCGGTACCGTCACTTCGCGAGTGTGGCCTTTTCGATCACCGCCGCGACTGCATCGGCATGAACGACGAGCGAAGCATGACTGCCGGCGACTTCCGTCGTCTGCGCCTTCATCCTGGATGCGAAAAGCTTTTGGGCCTCGGGTGCGATGACCTTGTCCTTGGTGCTGATCACGTAGAACGTTGGCTTGTCACGCCAGGCGGCCACGTCGACGGGGGCTTCGAACGCAACGTGGTTCAATGGCAGCTGCGAATTGGCCAGGTGCTCAGCGATTTCGGGAGGAAGGTCAGCCGCGACGGCTGACGGAAAGACCTTCGGATCGATGTACAAATTGCCCTTCGAGTCGGGATGGATCGCATTGCCGCCTTCGGTGGGCGGGCCGGCGTTTGCCAGCGACGCCAGGGATTCACCTATCTCCGGCGCAAAGGCGGAAACATAGACCAGCGCCGACACCTTGGGATCGTTGCCGGCTTGGGTGATCACCACGCCGCCCCATGAGTGGCCGACCAGAACCGTCCTGCCGTCCTGCTTTGCGAGCGCCTGCTTGGTGGCATCAACATCAGCAGCAAGGGAGGTGAGCGGATTCTCGACGAGCGTGACGTTGTAGCCTTTCTTCGTGAGAATATCGGCAACGGGCTGCCAGCTCGTCTGATCCACGAAAGCGCCGTGCACGAGCACGATGTTGTGGGCAGCGCCCTTGGGCAATTCGGCGGAACGGACGGAGCTGACCAATGTCGTTCCGGCCAGAAGTACGGTGGCTAGTGAGAGGAGGTTATTTATCATTGAATGTTCCTGTTGGCATGTCGGACTGATGCAGTCCGGTGGAATGGACAGGCGTTTCCAGAGAGGTCGCGGTTCTTCCATCTGCTGTTCGCGAAATGGTTGCCGCTCATCGTCGGCCCGCCGCGCCATGACCTATTCCGCGGACCTTCCGGACGATAGAGATCAATCGTCCAGATGTTGTGTCCAATCGTCCACCGATCTAATGTCGGCGACATGGACATACTCGCCCAAGTGCTCGATCGCATACGTCTCAGCGGGACGCTGCTCTTTCACTTCGAGCTGGGCCATCCCTGGCGTCTTGAGTTGCCGCAGCGTCCCTACGCTCTGTTTCACTATCTCAGCCAGGGCTCAGCGACCCTTGCGGTCGGGCAGGAGCAGGAAATCCAGATGACTGGGGGCGACTTTGTCGTCATCACGCGCGGAGAGCCCCATGTGTTTTATTCGGATCGCCGGGCCGAGCCTTTGCGGATCACGGATATCGATCGATTGTCGCCGCGTCTTGGCTTCATTCGTCACGGCGGCCGTGCAAAGCCGCTCTCGACCATGCTCTGCGGCAATTTCACGGT
>NZ_CAFK01000234.1 GCF_000239815.1 Bradyrhizobium sp. STM 3843
ACGATTCATCCTAATCTCATCGTGCTTTAGCTGAGCCCCTCCACGCTGACCAGCCGCGCAGAGCTGCAGGAGTCCCTGATGGCTTTGAGACCTTGATAGGTTGCGCCGTTATAGAACGCCTCCCAGGCCGCGACGGAGGGAAATTCCAGCAGCACGATCCGACGCGGCGTCCAATCACCCTCATGAACTTTGTGGGGTCCGCCTCGCGCCAGATATTTGGCTCCGGCCGCCTCCAACGCGGGCTTCACGCTCGTCATGAATTCCTGGTAGCGCTGCGGGTCAGTGATCTCGACGTCAAAAATCACGTAAGCGGGCATCGCAGTTCTCCTTATCCATCAACGCGGCTCACCGCGAGCCGTCTTCCAAGAAGCCGATCAAACCGTTCACCAGGGCCTGCGGATTTTCCTCGGCAATCCAATGCGCAGCATTCGGCACCCGCAACTCGGTGACATCTTCGGCCACCTCCCGCATCATCTCGGCCATCAGCGGTCCCGTCGTGCTCGCCTGCCCGCCGACGGCGAGCACCGGGATCGTCAGCCTGCCGTGCGCGGCCAGCCATTGACGGTTGTCCTCGATGTCACGATCGAAGGCCCGGTACAATTCGAGGCCTGCGCGCAACGCGCCTGCCGCGGAATAGGCGGAGACGTATGCGTCGAGCTCCTGGTCCGTGATGGCGGCGACGTTATAGAGCCGCGCGTTGAAGAACGCCTGCAGATAGGCCCGCTCGCGACCCGCGATCAGCATCTCGGGAATGTCCCGCACGCTGTGGAAGGCGAACTGCCAGACCCGCGGATCGGCGCGAAGCCGGTCGAACACCTGGGTGCCCGGCAGCGGCGCATCGATCACCGCAAGATGAGAGACATGATCGCGGAACATCTGCGAATAGGCGTAGGCGACCATCAGGCCGATATCGTGCCCGACCAGCACGGTCGGACCGGCGATGCGCAGCTCATCCTTGATGAGGCGCCGGATGTCCGATGCCATGGTGCGCTTGTCGTAACCATCGAGCGGACGCGAGGAATGACCGGCGCCGCGGTAATCCACGGCGACGACGCGATAGCCTGCGCTAGTAAGGCGCGGCATCATCTGCCGCCACTCGCGCCATGTCTGCGGAAAGCCGTGCAGCAGCACGATGGTGCGATCGCCATCGCCGGCGGTGACATAATGGAGGATGACGCCGGGCTCGAGCGCGGCCGTGCCGTGTCGGACGTCGATATCCTGTGTGTCCATGACTTGCGTGTCTATGACTTGCGCGTTCATGACTTGCCCTTTCTGCTCAATCGCGCCGCGCGAAGGCGTCCGCGAGTGCTCGATTTTCGGCGATGTCGCGCAGCGTCGACCGCAATTCGGAGAGCGCAGCGGCATCACCGTAGAAACGCGAGAATTGGGCATGGGCTTTTTCCCAATAAGGGCGCGCACGAGCCGCCGCCTTTCGACCGGCTGGCGTCAGACGCACCGGGCGCCGCCGAGCGTCGCGCTGATCGCGACCAAGCGCGACAAGCCCGTCAGTTTCCAGCGTGCGAAGGCTCTGTCCGAGCGCGGAGCGTTCCATGGTGAGGATCTCGGCCAGTTCGCTGACCGTCGGAGGCTCGGATGCCCGGCGTTCCAGCTCGGCGAGAATGCCGAACTGGGTCAGGCGCAGACCCGACGGAGCCATCACCTCGTCATAGAGCAGCGTGAGCCGGCGCGACGCCGCGCGCATCGCGCTGGCGATGCAGGGACTGGCCGATCGGAGCGGCAGGCTCATCGCGCGCGCTCCTTGTCGACGACGATGGCTATCTTGCCGACCGACTTCCGGCCGGCTCGCATCTCAGCAAGCGCAGCGTTAATTGCGCCGACCTCGGACGGGATGATCTCGCTGAGATGCGGGCGCACCACCCCTGCCTCGGCGGTTGCAGCCGCGTCCCGGATCGCGCCGCTCAGCAAGGTCTTTGTCTTCGCATCCAGCGGAACGGAATCGGAGAAATAGCGCAGCAGGTTGACGTTGACGAGCTGAGCATCCTTCGCTGCCAAGATGCCGGCTACCGGGCTTTCGGTCTCGGCGCGACGGCTGGTCTTGCCCGGACCGACGCCCAGCACCACCCATCGCCCGCCCGGCCGCACCAATTTCGAGGTCGCGACGAAGCTGTCCTCGCTGTAGGTCGCATCGAACACAAGATCGACGCCTTGAGCCTGGGTCAGACGGTCGATCTTGCCTTCGATGTCATCGCGCCGGTAGTCGAAGACATGGTCAGCGCCCGAAGACAGCGCCAAGGCACGTGATCGTACGTTGCCGGCGCTACTGATGATCCTCTTCGCGCCGAGCGCCTTCGCCAGCTGAATGGCGAGATGACCGACCCCACCGCCACCGCCGGGAATATAGACCGTGGCGCCGGCATCCAACGTATCCGCAAGGGCAAGATAAGCGGAGAGATAGCAGACGCCGAGCGCTCCCGCCTCGACAAAGCTGAAGCCGTCTGGCTTGGACGTGACCAAGCACTCGGGCACCAGGGCGTAGCCACCCGTGCCACCGGAGGCCCACGCGCCATCCCGGTTCGACGGCACCATGCCGAAAACGGCGTCGCCAATATCGAACGTCGTCACGGCATCCCCGCGCGCGATCACGATGCCGGCAAAATCGAAACCGAGTGCGACCGGGGGCGTACGGCCGAGAAAATTAAGCTCGGCGAGCTTGTAGTCGAGCGGGTTGAGTGATGACGACACGACATGGACGAGCAGCTCGCCCGGTTGCGGCTTTGGTACGGGCCGCTCGAACGTCTCGAGCGGCAATCCGTCCGGCGCACGCGTATAACCAATGGCCCTGAAATGATCGGCGGCTGCGACAGCATCATCAGACATGGATCTGTTCTCCTGCCTCCGATTTAAGGGGATATCCCCGTATTCCAAGACCGGAACGTACGCTCGGATCCGTTTGAGCGCTCAACTTCCGGTGAACACAGGGATCAGCACGGGGCATTGCGGCGCGATGAACGGCTGCCCGTCGGGCAAATCAGAGGAGGAAATTGCGCGCCGGCGCATCGCGCGGTTCGCAAAGGTCTCGCAAAAACAGGCGCGCCGAAACACGAAGTTTGCGAGCACCTTCAAGGCGAAAGCCCCGGCACGGT
>NZ_CAFK01000233.1 GCF_000239815.1 Bradyrhizobium sp. STM 3843
TGCAGAGGCCAACGTCTCGAGCTTGCGACGCAGGAAGGTCAGCGCGCGCCACATGGCCGCACCTCTCACACCGGGGCCTTCGACAAGGCCGCCCTCAGCTCGGCGGTCTGCTGCGACATCCGCTGCTCGATATCCTCGCGCTTCTTGCGGCCTTGCTGCTGCGTGGTCAGCACGCCGGCGATGGTGTCGATCAGGTCGCGATTGGTCTTTTCCAGCGTCTCGATATCGACGATGCCGCGCTGCGACTGCTGCTCGATCTGGATCGCCTGCGTCTTCATCATCTCGGAGGCCTGGCGCATCATCTGATTGGTGGCATCCGTCACCGTCTTCTGCAGCTCGAGCGCCGATTTCTGCCGCTGCAGGCCGAGCAGCAGGATCATCTTCTGCTTCCAGACCGGGATCGTCAGTTCGGTCGTCGCCTGCAGGTTTTCGATCAGGGTCTCGTCGCCCGACTGCACGATGCGGATCTGCGGCAATTGCTGGATGCCGACCTGCCGCGCCTGCTGCAGATAGAAGACGCGCTTCTCGAGCCGGTCGAGCGCCTGCACCGCGTCCTGATAGGTCTGCGCCGCCATCAGCGCGTCGCTGCCCTCGGCCGGCGCCTTCGCCGCGCGTTCCAGCTCAGCCAGCGGCCCGCGCCGGTAGCCGTCGACGAAGTCCTTGCCGGCGGCGATGTGCGCATCGAGCTGGGTCAGCGCTGATTTGGTCTGCTCATGCAGATCATCGAGCAGCGCGATGTCACGCCGCAGCGTCTCCTTGTTGCGGTCGAGGTCGACGCAGATGCGGTCGATCTGCGAGGCGACATCGTCGAAGGCTTCGGCGAAGCGGCGCACCCGCGCCTCGACCGAGGAGAACAGGCGGGTGAGAAAGCCGGCCTCCTTCAGCGCGGCGGGATCGAGCCCGCGCGCCTTGGCCAGGATATCGGACAACAGCTTGCCGGTGTTGCCGAGCTCGCGGTTCTGGGTCTGCGCCAGGATGCGATCGGCAAACTCGACCACCGAACGCTGGGCGCGATCGCCGAAGGTGACGATGCGGGAGCGGTCGGAAATATCGATTTCGGAACGGATGCGGGCGACCACGGACTGGTCGGCTTGAACCGTCGGCAGGTTGACGGTCTCGGACATGAGCACCTCGGGAACGGGGTCACAGCGACCCGACGAAAGGGATGGTGAGCATAGAGGCGCATTTCAATGGTTCGATGACGGCGGGAACGGAACCAAATGCGACGCATGTTCAGGCACATGGAGAGTGCGACCATCGGCCGCCGGGTTCGGAGCCAGCGATAGCTCCGGCGTGGCGGACCATTGATTGGTCGGCCTGGCGGCCAATCGGTTCATCGCCCAGCATTGCAACGCCGACGACGTTGAGAGACGAAACGACGCGGGTCCCCGGTCTCGCTGGCAATGCCAGCCCGCGTCCCTGCGTGTTGTAGGTCCTGAAATCTCTTGTAGCGCCTGAGATGAGATCCGTTCATCGCCACTCTGCCTAGATGACAACAGGCGTGCGCTCGCGGTCTCGCGGCATCCGACGCCCGAGTTTGGCTGCAACGTGCCCTCATCAGATGAGCGAGGGCGCAGGGAATGCCGGGTGAAGGCCTCACCCATGGCCCGCCTGCAAAC
>NZ_CAFK01000232.1 GCF_000239815.1 Bradyrhizobium sp. STM 3843
CTGCGCCACCGGCTTTTCGTGCTGCCGACCCAATATGGGGCGACCATAGTCGAGATTCGAGGGGCAAGCCCCTAAATCCCAACACTTTTTCGTGTGTTACGCGCATCGGGCGATCCCTTTGCACGCCTCTTGCAACGAAACCGACCCCAGCGCCGGATACCGCTACCGTCTCTTGGACGCGATGGCCGGGGGACTTCCGTCACCCGACCACCGAAACCTTAGGTGATAGATCCCGGGTCTCGCTGTCGCTCGCCCGGGATCTTCGCTCACGTAACCTGCGGTTACTTGAGCTCGACCTTGGCGCCAGCCTTCTCGAGCTGGGCCTTGATCTTCTCGGCCTCGTCCTTGTTGACGCCTTCCTTGACCGGCTTCGGCGCACCCTCGACCAGGTCCTTGGCTTCCTTCAGGCCCAGGCCGGTGATGGCGCGAACTTCCTTGATGACCTCGATCTTCTTGTCGCCGGCCGAAGCCAGGACAACGGTGAACTCGGTCTTCTCTTCCACCGGAGCGGCAGCGCCGCCACCAGCACCCGGAGCGGCCACGGCCACTGCGGCTGCAGCGGAGACGCCCCACTTTTCTTCCAGCAGCTTGGCGAGCTCGGCAGCCTCGAGAACGGTGAGGCTGGAGAGGTCGTCGACGATTTTCTGCAGGTCAGCCATTGATCTATTTCCTTAAGATGGTTGGTTCGAAACCAGATTGTCGAGGAATTGCGAAGGGCGTCAGGCCGCTTCGCCCTTTGAGGCATAAGCCTGAATGACCCGCGCGAGCTTGCTCGCGGGCGCAGTGGAGAGCTGAGCGAGCTTGGTCGCCGGAGCCTGGATCAGGCCGACGAGCTTGCCGCGCAGTTCGTCCAGCGACGGCAGCGAGGCGAGCGCCTTGACGCTGTCGACATTCAGGACGGTTTTACCCATCGAACCGCCAAGGATGACGAACTTTTCGTTCGCCTTGGCAAATTCGACGGCAACCTTGGGCGCCGCGACAGGATCGCTCGAAGTTGCGATCACGGTCGGCCCCTTCAACAGGGGGCCGATGCCGACGACGTCCGTGCCTTCAAGAGCAATTTTGGCGAGACGGTTCTTCGAGACCTTCACCGACGCACCCGCGTGCCTCATCTGCTTGCGCAGAGTCTGCATCTGGGCGACCGTGAGGCCGGAATAGTGAGCGACGACCGCAACGCCCGTGGCCTTGAAGACCTCGTGCAGCTGGTCGACCGCCTCTTTCTTTGCCGCTCGTTCCACAGCAAGCTCTCTCCGGTTGGCGGCCTTCGCCTCTGAAGCGGGACCGCCGGGTTGCACCCATCGTCCCGCCAAACCTGACCTCGGTTGAGAACCTCAGAGGACACGCAGGGCGGCACGACGACTTCAATAGCCTGCCCTTCCGCCCCGGTTGGGAGACGGAGTGTCGAGGTTCGAACCAAACCTGCATCCCACCACCTAAAGGGCAGCGTGATGCGAGAAATCCGGTCTTCACCCGTCTATGCAGGCCATGTGATTAAGCCGTGGAGGACATTTGCATATCCTCGCGGGCGCCTGCAGTCTCGGACAGGATCGGGGCCACTCGGCAAGCCGAAGGACCCCTCACCCGCACGCCAAAAACAAAGAATGGCCATCCGTCCTTTCGGGGATCCGCAAGGGACGTCCTGAAAGGAATGATCTCCTATTCGTCTCTATTCGGAATGCGAGCGCGCACGTGCCAGCCAAGCCAGCACGTCCAGGGGGCGGTTCTTAGCCGGTCTGCGCCGGCTTGCCAAGAGCAAATTTCGCACCAGTTTGGGGGCAGCCACCCGTCCCGGAAGAAATTTGAGGCGCCCGCGTCACACCCGGCCGTCCCCGCTCGTCTAGAGCCGAACGGGCCGCTTCCCGCGGCCTTTTACCCCGGAACCGAGGAGCAAACCATGCGGACTTTTATTGCGCGGCGGATGCTGCGCTCTTTTGGCAGACGCTACGGCTATGACACCAGTTATGCGGAGATGATCCTGCAGGAGGCACCCGCGGCATTCTTCAAGTTCGCACCTCTCATCAAGGCGGCCGAGCATCGCGAGGTGGTGCCGGTGGACGCGGCTTTCGCCGCCAAGATCACCGGCGCACTCGCGGAAGATTGCGGTCCCTGCACCCAATTGACGGTCGATATGGCGCTGGAGGCCGGCATGTCCAAGGGCCAGATCGAGGCCGTGCTGCGCCGCGACCTCGGCGCGATGAGCCCGGAGACCGCGCTTGGCTTCCATTTCGCGGACGCGGTCATCCGCCGATCGATCGAGGACGAAACGTACCGCGATGCAGTCCGCGCACGCTGGGGCGAGAAAGGCGTGATCGAGCTTTCGATGGGACTGCAACTGGGCCGAATGTTCCCGATGCTCAAGCTGGCGCTCGGCTTCGCCAAGGAATGCCGCCGCGTCACGGTGGCGGGTGATCAGGTCGATGTCATCAAGCAAGCCGCATAATTGCGATCCCATCGCGCCCTACCGCGGGCGGCTGCTCGGGCTTGCCTATCGCATGCTCGGCAGCCGCAGCGATGCGGAAGACGTGGTGCAGGACGCCTATCTCCGCTTTGCGTCCGTCCAGGATGCGCGCAACCCGGAAGCGCTGCTCGTCACCATCGTCACGCGACTGTGCCTGGATCGATTGAAGAGCGCGCAAGCACAGCGGGAAATCTATGTCGGCCAGTGGCTGCCCGAGCCTGTGTTCGACGCCGACGGCCTCTCCGCCGACACCGCGACCGAGCTCGCCGATGATCTGTCGTTTGCGCTACTGCTGACGCTCGATCGGCTGTCGCCGCTCGAGCGCGCCGCCTTCCTGCTTCACGATGTATTCGACCGGCCATTTGGTGAAATCGCCGGGATGCTGGAGCGGAGCGAGGCGGCTTGCCGGCAGCTGGCGACGCGCGCCCGGCGCGCGGTGCGCGACAACCACCCTCCTCTCGCAACCGCGCCGGAAAGGCATGCCATCCTGTTGCAGGCTTTCTGTGAAGCGGCAGCCAGCGGCGATGTCTCCCGTCTGGCAGGACTGCTGCGCGATGACGCGATCGCCATCACCGATGGCGGCGGCCGCAAGACCGCGGCGCTCAACCCGATCCGCGGGGCGCAGAAGATCATCCGCTTCCTGATCGGGATAGCCGGCAAGAACGCCGGTCGCGACATCCGGATGGAGCCGAAGACGATCAACGGAAGCGCGGGCGCCGTCGTCTTCATCGACGATGAGATCGACCATACGCTGAGCATGGCGATCGACGGCGAACAGGGCAAGATCGCCGCGATCTATGTCGTGCGCAATCCCGACAAGCTGCGACACGCGCCGCTGCCGAGCTGACGCCCAGCGTGGTTATCCTTTCGGACAGGCCGCGCCGGCATCGACCCAGGCTTTGATCAGCTCGCCGAACTGCTGCTGCGTGCCCGGCGCAGGCGTCCGCCCGGCGCCCGGATGCCAGCCCCAGCCGACCAGCTCATCGTCAGCCATATGATGAACCAGCTGAGCCAAGTTCTTGCCGCCGTTGCGGTTCGGATCCTTGATTTGGGTACAGATCTGACCCAGCGTCTTGTCCTGCCAGGCCATCTCGATCGGCGCGAGCTGCCATTTCGGATTGCCGGGCACGCCGGCGGCATCGAAATTGGCCTCGTGGTGGCAGGTGGTGCAGGCAAGGCCACCGGATGCGCCCATGCCAGCCTCGCCACGAACCACCAGCGGCTGATGCGGAATCATCCGGTCGGTCTGGGTGGGACGGTCCCCGGCCGGGTGGCAGTTCATGCAGCGCGGCGACTGCAGCACCTTGCCGGCTTCCTCGAACAGCGCGGCCGCGCGCTCCTCCTTATTCTTGATCTGGGCGAAGTCGGACACCGGCCTCAACCCGCCGGCGACGCGAGCGGCTTCGGGGGCCGCGTCGGCGCGCTGCAAGCCCGACAATGACGCCAGCGCCGCAGCCGCGAGGCTGCCGACGAGCAGCGCCGCGGCTCCAGTCCTGAGCAGGCTCATGCCGTGTCTCCCGGCCGGATCGGCAGCTGGGTTGGCCGCGGCAGACCGAGCTTGGCCATCGCATTGGCAACCGCTGGTCCAAGCGGCGGCACGCCGGGCTCGCCGACCCCACTGGGCTTCTCGGTCGACGGCACGACTACGACTTCGACCTCCGGCATCTCATTGATCCGCAGCGAGCGATAGGTGTTGAAATTGCCGGACACCGGCACGCCGCCGTCGAGCGTCTGCTGCGCATAAAGAATGTGGCCGAGCGCAAAGCCGATGCCGCCCTCCATCTGGGCGCGGATGATGTCCGGATTGACCGCGACGCCGCAATCGACCGCGCACCACACCTTGTGCACCACCGGTCCATCGGCGCCCATCGACAGCTCGACGACCTGGGCCACGAAGGTGTTGAAGCTCTCGACCACGGCGACACCGCGGGCGCGGCCGGCTTCGACCTTGGCGCCCTTCCAGTTCGCGAGCTCAGCAACCGCCTTCAGCACGCCGGCATGGCGGGGCTTGTCCGCCATCATCGCGAGCCGCCCCTCGACCGGGTCCTGCCCGGCCGCTTCCAGGAGCTGATCGACAAAGGCCTCGACGGCATAGCCGGTATGGGTGTGGCCGACAGAACGCCACCACAACACGGGCACACCGACATCGACCTGATGCAGGTCGCAACGGAAATTGGGCACCGCGTAGGGAATGTCGTTGGAGCCTTCATAAGCCGTCGAGTCGAGACCGTCCTTGAAGGTCATCGCCTCGAACGGCGATC
Organism: Bradyrhizobium sp. STM 3843; assembly: GCF_000239815.1. Classification (GTDB taxonomy): domain Bacteria; phylum Pseudomonadota; class Alphaproteobacteria; order Rhizobiales; family Xanthobacteraceae; genus Bradyrhizobium. The sequence continues at coordinate 4,720 of NZ_CAFK01000232.1, forward strand.
CCTTCATGATGGACTGGCCGACGATGGTGTCCGCCCATGCGACGATTTTGCCGTCACGCACGACGCCGCGCATGCGGTGAACACCGAACGGCCGGTAATAGCCGGCGCGCATGTCGTCCTCGCGGGTCCACACCAGCTTGATCGGCCGGCCCGGTCCGATCGCCTTGGCCGCCTGGGCCAATTCCATCGCAACATGAGTCGATTGCTGCGCGCGCCGGCCGAAGCTGCCGCCGGCGAGGATCGTCTTCAACTCGACCTTGCTGATGTCCAGGCCGAGGACCTGGGCAATGACCGCGTGGTCGGGCGTCGGAAACTGGCTGCCATAGCGGGCCGAAGCCGTATCACCCTTCCAATGGATAAAGGCGTTGATCGGCTCCATCGGCGCATGAGCGAGATATGGAAAGACAAACTCGGTCTCGATCAACCGGCCGCCTTTGGCGATCTCGGCCTCGACGTCGCCCTCCTGCTTCACCAGCGCGCCAGACGTCTTCGAGAGCGCCCGGAACTCGTTGAGCAGCTGGTCCGTGCCGCGCTTCTCGGCCTTGCTGTCGTCCCAGCTGATCTTGAGCAGATCGCGCGCCGTCTTGGCCGGCCAGAAGCCTTCGGCATAGACCGCAACACCGTTCGGCACTTCCTTGATGTCGAAGACGCCCGGCACTGCCTTGGCGGCGGAAGCATCAAACGAAGCGACCTTGCCGCCGAATCTCGGCGACCGCGCCACCAGCACCGTCAGCGTGCCGGGATCATGGATGTCGAGCGTGTACTCCGCCGTGCCGTTCGACTTCGCGATGGTGTCGAGTCGCTTGACCGCCCCTTCTTTGCCGATCAGCTTGAATTCGGACGGGTCTTTCAGCTTCGGATTGGCCGGCACTGGCAGTTGCATGGCCTTTTCGGCAAATGCGCCGAAGCCGCTCTGCTTGCCGGAAGCATGCTTGATCACGCCCTTCTCGACCGTGATCTCGCCGGCCGGCACCTTCCACTCGTCGGCCGCCACCGCAACCAGCATCTCGCGCGCGGCTGCGCCCACCTTGCGCATCTGTTCATAGGAATTCGAGATCGCGCTCGAACCGCCGGTGCCCTGCACCCCGAACAGCAGGTTCTTGTACAGGACGGGGTTCGAAGGCGCGTGGTCGGCGCGCATCTGCGCCCAGTCGGCATCGAGCTCCTCGGCAACCAAGGTCGCCATGCCGGTGAACGGTCCCTGCCCGAACTCGATATGCTTGCAGAGCACCGTGACCGTGTCGTCCTTTCCGATCACGAGGAAGGTGTTCGGCACGATATTGACCGACTTCGCCGCCGGCGCGTCCTCGGCAAAGGCGATCCCGGACCGCGCGACATAGACCCCGAGCACCAGGCCAGCACCGGCCTTCAGCAGCGAACGACGCGACAGCTCGGTCGCGGGCTTCACATGCGCATTCATGACTTAGCCCTCCAGCGATTTCGCGGCCGCATGAATCGCGGCACGGATGCGCACATAGGTGGCGCACCGGCAAAGATTGCCGTTCATGGCGAGATCGATGTCCTGATCGGATGGCTTCGGATTGAGTTCCAGCAGCGCAGTGGCGCTCATGATCTGGCCGGACTGGCAGTAGCCGCATTGCGGAACGTCGAGCGCAGCCCAGGCTTTCTGAACCGCGCCGCCCTCCTTGCTGTTCAGGCCTTCGATCGTCGTCACCTCGCTCTTACCGACCGCGGAGACCGGCAGCGAGCAGGACCGCAGGGTTTGCCCATCGAGATGAACGGTGCAGGCACCGCATTGGGCGACACCGCAACCATATTTCGTGCCGGTCAGGCCGACATTGTCCCGGATGGCCCATAACAAGGGCGTGTTGGGGTCGACATCGATCTGATGCTCGCGCCCGTTGATCTTGAGGGTGAACGCTGCCATTTGCCGCTCTTTCGTGAAACCCGGCGACTGCTCTCCAGCAGTCACTTTGGAGCGGGAACTTAGAGGCAGCTTAGAATGACTCGCAACTCACAGAGCCGTGGGACGTAACGGAATATTTCTGAGCTGCAGCTGGAACTAAATCGAGCGAATTGCGTTTGATTGGGTTGGCATCCGCGAATAGTCGCAATGCGACGACTATGACGTGCATCTCACCTCGTAAGGCAGTTTCTCCCCAGCAAAGAACGCCGTTAGATTGGCCAGCACGCAAGCCTGCATGGCGACGTGAGACTCCTGCGTATTGCCGCCGATATGCGGGGTCAGCACCACGTTCGGCAGCTTCGTCAGTTCGCTGGGGGCATGCGGTTCGGTCTCGTACACATCGAGGCCGGCACCTGCGATCGTATTGCTTTTCAAGGCCGCAACCAGCGCCGGCTCGTCGATCACCGAGCCCCGGGAGATGTTGATCACGTAGCCGTCGGCGCCGAGCTTGGCGAGGAGATCGGCATTGACGACATGGTTCGTATCCGCGCCGGCACGGACGGCGATCACGAACACACTGCACCATTCGGCGAGCGCGTCGAGGCTCGGCAAATATCGATACGGCAGGTCGTCGTAGCGCGTGCGGCTGAAATAGCCGACCTCGGTCTCGAAGGCTGCGACGCGCGCGGCGATCTTGCGGCCGATCTCGCCCATGCCGTAGATGCCGACCTTGCGGCCGGCAAGGCCCACCGGCGGCTTCATCAGGGGGGAAGGCTTGGCGGCGGCCCAGTCGCCGCTGCGCACATAGGGATCGACGACCGGGAGCCGCCGCATCGTCGCCAACAACAGCATCATCGCGACGTCGGCCACCGACGACGCGTTCGCGCCCGGGCTGTTGCCGACCACGATGTTGCGCGCGGCTGCAGCCTTGAGGTCGACCCCATCATAGCCGGTGCCATAGCAGATGATGGCCTTAAGCGCCGGCAGCTTGTCCATGTCGGCCGCGCGCAGCGGCGTGCCGCCGGCTGTGATCAGCGCCCGAACCTGCGCCAACTCGTCCGCGGCGAACATCTCCTCCACCGGCTTGCCAACGGCATCGAGCAGGTCGAAATGCGCCGCGAAGCGCTGGGTCATGGATCGCGGAAGACGGGAATAGATCAGGACTTTGTCAGGCATGGCGCTCTCAGTCTGGCGCAGTTCACACGGCGCCCACTCATGGCGCCCCACTAAAGCAAGAGCGGGACCAGTTGCCTGGCCCCGCTCGCAATCTCTTGACAATGTCGCGCCCGTATCAGGCGAGCACGGTGCCCGGCTCGACCTTGACACCCGGGCCCATGGTCGAGGACACCGCGACGCGCTGGACATAGGTGCCCTTGGCACCAGCCGGCTTGGCCTTGACGACCGCGTCCGCCAGCGCCTTGATGTTCTCGACCAGCTTGTCCTCGGCGAACGAGGCCTTGCCGACGCCGGCCTGGATGATGCCGGCCTTCTCGACCCGGAACTCGACCGAGCCACCCTTGGCACCCTTCACAGCGCCGGTGACGTCCATGGTCACGGTGCCGATCTTCGGGTTCGGCATCATGCCGCGCGGGCCGAGCACCTTACCGAGACGGCCGACCAGCGGCATCATGTCGGGAGTGGCGATGCAGCGGTCGAAATCGATATTGCCCGCCTGCACCTTCTCGACCAGGTCCTCCGCACCGACCACGTCGGCACCGGCAGCCCTCGCCTCGTCGGCCTTGGCGCCGCGCGCGAATACGCCGACACGCAAAGTGCGGCCGGTGCCGTTCGGCAGCATCACCACGCCGCGGACCATCTGGTCGGCGTGACGCGGATCGACGCCGAGATTGATCGCGACCTCGATGGTCTCGTCGAACTTGGAGCTGGCGCGCTCCTTGATCATCTTGACCGCCTCGGGAAGCGCGTAGAGCTTCGTGCGGTCAATCCCCTCGCGGGCCTTCTTCAAGCGTTTTCCGATCGCCATGGCGCCTTACCCCGCAACTTCCAGACCCATCGAGCGGGCCGAGCCCTCGACCATCTTCATGGCCGCTTCGACGGTGTCGCAATTCAAGTCCTTCATCTTCTTCTCGGCGATCTCGCGCACCTGCGCTTTGGTCACCTTGCCGGCCTTGTCGCGGCCCGGAGCTTTGGAGCCGGACTGGATCTTGGCGGCCTGCTTCAAGAAGTAGGACATCGGCGGGGTCTTCATCTCGAAGGTGAAGGACCGGTCCGCATAGATCGTGATGACCACCGGGATCGGGGTGTTCTTCTCTTCCTTCTGGGTCTGGGCGTTGAACGCCTTGCAGAACTCCATGATGTTGAGACCGCGCTGACCGAGCGCGGGGCCGATCGGGGGCGACGGGTTCGCCGCCCCGGCCGGGACCTGCAATTTCAGGTATCCCGTTACTTTCTTTGCCATTGTTCAATCTCCAATGCGTCCGCGATTTTGCCTGTTGCGGACGCCCGCCGAGGGCTCAACAGGCCCTCAAGCGATGGTTTGGGACCGTGGTGCGGCACGCTTGGTCCGGCTGGCAATGCCGGCCGTGCCTCCCACGAGCGAAATGCCCCCGACGCTGGGCCGGGAGCGAAGCGCGCCCGATACACGAGATCGGGCGAAAAGGAAAGCCTCAAGCAGGGCGCGCGCCCTGCCCCAGCTCAACCGGCGATCTTCTCGACCTGGTTGAACTCGAGCTCGACCGGGGTCGCGCGGCCGAAGATCGAGACCGCGACCTTGAGCCGCGAACGGGCCTCGTCGATCTCCTCGACCACGCCCGAAAACGAAGCGAACGGACCGTCGGCGACGCGGACGTTCTCGCCGATCTCGAACGAGACCGTCGATTTCGGCCGCTCCACGCCCTCCTGCATCTGGTTCAGGATGCGCATGGCCTCGCCTTCGGAGATCGGCATCGGCTTGTTCTCGGCACCGAGGAAGCCGGTCACCTTGGGCGTGTTCTTGATCAGGTGAAACGCCTCGTCGGTCAGCTTCATCTTCACCAGCACGTAACCGGGGAAGAACTTGCGCTCGGCGTCGATCTTGCGGCCGCGCCGCACCTCGGTGACCTTCTCGATCGGGACCAGCACCTGCTCGAACAGCTCCTCGAGCCCACGCTGCTTGGCCTGCTCGCGGATCGATTCCGCGACCTTCTTCTCGAAGTTCGAATAGGCGTGAACGATGTACCAGCGCTTGTCAGCGGTCTGCGTTGCGGTCGCCATCAGTGAATGCCCAATACCAAAGTGACGAGATAGCGAATGATCTGATCGGCGGCGAAGAAGAAGATCGAGGCCAGCGCCACCATCACGAACACCATGATCGTGGTGATCATCGTCTCGCGACGGCTTGGCCAGGTGACCTTGGCGGTCTCCGAGCGCACTTCCTGCAGGAATTTAAACGGGCTGGTGGCCATCGTCGTGGGGTCCACATGGTCTTCAGACGATCAGGTCTTCGGACGATTAAAGAGTTTGCAAGGAATCCGAACAGTCTTCTTGAACAGCCGTCTTCAGCCCACCCTCGTGTCGAGAGATGAGCCGGAGTGCGGGCTCGATTGTTCGGGGAGTGAAAAGCCGCGCCGGAAATCCGCTTTTGTGACGGGCCGGCAGCAGGTTGCGCGATATCTACTGTCAGACCGCGCAAAGGTCAAGATATGGGCAGATCACGCGCACCGCGCACTGTCCTTCATGCCGTTCTTGGATTTGCGGCTTAAGTGCTTGATCTCGCTGGCAGGAGTGGAGAGGCTCGAACTCCCAACCCCCGGTTTTGGAGACCGGTGCTCTACCAATTGAGCTACACTCCTAGCGAACCGCGACCGCGTCGGCGGTTCGCGCCGGTTGAAGCATAGTCGCAGCCCCCAATGCAAGGGCGCAGTGGGGCAAATCCGCTGTTCAAACCACGGCATCTCGGCCAGACTTGATGCAATCCGACAACAAGCCTTCCGGGAGAGCCCATGACCGCGCCAGCCGCCCGCCCCTCATCTACCCTCCACACGTCGCCTTTGCCGCATGCAAGGCCTGAGCAGCTCGGGCTGTCGCCCGCCCGCCTGCAGCGGGCCTCCGACGCGTTCAAGCGGGAGGTGGACAAGGGAACCGTGCCCGGCGTCACCCTGCTGGTCGCCCGCAAAGGCCAGGTCGGCTGGTTCGATGCGATCGGCCGGCAAAGCCCGGCGTCCGGCGCGCCGATGGCCAAGGATTCGATCTTCCGCATCTTCTCGATGACCAAGCCGATCGTCTCGGTTGGCATCATGATGCTGGTCGAGGACGGCGAACTCCTGCTCAGCGATCCCCTGGCCAAATTCATCCCGGCGTTTTCGAACCCGAAGGTCGGGGTCGAGATTGGCGGCCGCGAGCTGGAGCTGATCCCGGTCGAACGGCCGGTGACGATTCAGGACCTGCTCCGCCATACCTCGGGGCTCGCCTATGAGCACACCGGCACCGGCCTTGTGCACCAGCGCTACCAGCAATCGCGGGTGCGCAGCCGCAAGCTCAGCAATGAGGAGCACGCCACGATCGTCGCCGGCCTGCCGCTGATCTGCCAGCCGGGCGCCGAGTTCAATTACAGCCGCTCCACCGACATCCTGGGCCGCGTCATCGAGGTCGTCTCCGGCAAGACGCTGGGCAGCTTCCTCACCGAGCGCATCCTGGCGCCGCTCGGCATGGCCGAGACCGGGTTCTTCACCGCGCCTCAGAATGCCGGCCGCCTCGCCGAGCCGTTCGAGACTGATCCATGGACCGGCGAGTCGACGCAGCTCTTCAACATGCTCGAGCGCCCGACCATGGAATCCGGCGGCGGCGGACTGGTCTCGACCACGATGGATTATGCCCGCTTCTGCCAGATGCTGCTCAACGGCGGCACCCTGGACGGCGTCAGGCTGGTCGGCCGCAAGACGGTCGAGCTGATGGCCTCCGACCATCTGCCACCCGGCTGCCGGATCCAGGGGAGCATTCTGTCACCCGGTCACGGCTTCGGCCTCGGCTTCGCCGTGCGGACCCAAACGGGGCTGGCGCCCTTCCCCGGCTCGGAAGGCACCTTCTTCTGGAGCGGCATCGCCGGAACGTTCTTCTGGATCGACCCGAAGGAGGACTTGTTCTGCGTGTTCATGGCCCAAGGCCCCGGTCAGCGCGATTACCTGCGCACGCTGGTGCGCGATGTGGTGTATGCGGCGGTGGAGTGACAATCACCATTGTCGTCCCGGCTGCTGCCAGACCGACCACCGTCATGCTCCGCGCAGGCGGAGCATCGAGTACGCCGAGGCGGTCGTGAGACCCGAGAGGCCGGTGGCTACTGGATCGTCCGCCTTCGCGGACGAGACAGTGGTGAAGGACGCGCCTCCTCCAGTCACGTCGCAGACTGCCCTCAACTGATCGTCGCGCCGCCGTCGATCACCATGGTCTGGCCGGTCATGAAGTTGCCGGCGGCCGAGCCCAGGAACACCGCGGCGCCCGCGATCTCGTCGGGGATGCCGATGCGGAGCATCGGTGTGCGAGAGGTCGAGGCTTTCAGGTTGTCCGGATTGTCCCACAGCGCCTTGGCGAAATCGGTCTTGATGAGGCCCGGCGCGATGCAATTCACCCGCACATTGTGCGGCCCGTATTCGCAGGCGAGATTGCGCGCGAGCTGCATGTCGGCGGCTTTGGAGATCGCGTAGGCGCCGAGGATGGTCGAGCCCTTGAGGCCGCCGATCGAGGACACGATGACGACAGAGCCGTCCTTGCGGGCGATCATCTGCGGCACCACCATGCTGATCAGCCAGTTGTTGGCGACGATGTTGTTGTCGAGGATCTTCCGGAACTGGTCGTCGGAGATGCCGGCCAGCGGCCCGTAATAAGGATTCGACGCCGCGTTGCAGACCAGCACGTCGATCTTGCCGAAGATGCGGTTGGACTCCTCGACCAGGTGCTGCAGGTTCTCCTTGCTGGAGATATTGGTTGCGACCGAGGCCGCTTTCCCCGCGCCATATTTCGCGTTGATCTCTTTCGCCACCTGATCGCAGACATCAGCCTTGCGCGATGAGATCACCACCTTGGCGCCGTGCTCGGCCATACGCTCGGCGATGGCAAGGCCAATGCCGCGGGTCGAGCCGGTGATGACGGCGACTTTGCCGGTCATGTCGAATAGGGTCATTGTCGTTTCCTCCTTGGCCTATTTGAATGAGACTAGTTGTGTACCCTCAGCGCCGTCATGCTCCGCGAAAGCGGAGCATCCAGTACGCCGCGGCAATCATGAGACTCGAGAAGCCGGTGATTACTGGATCGTCCGCCTTCGCGGACGATGACAGCTGTGATCAGGGCTGCGCCGGCAATCCGCCCCATCCTTCACTCCTTCAGCATCGCGTCACGCGCGCTTCAGGCCAACTTGCTGGTCGTCACCTCCGGTCCGGCCGGCTGATGCATCGCGGCGTGCGCAACGTCGGCCATCCAGGGCTGCTGATTGACCATTGGCAAGCGCCAGGTGCTGTTGTCACCGGCGGCGATATGATCGAGCCGCGTCACCGAGCAATTGTCGATGTCGAAGGCCAGCGCCTTTTCGACCAGGCCGCCGAGCGCCAGGGCGACCGCGGCCTTGATGGTGCCGCCATGACCGACGGCAATCACATCCCTGCCCGCCTGTTCAACGCTGATCCGCGCGATCGCGGCCACGACGCGATTGTAGAGATCCAAAAAGCTCTCGCCGCCGGGCGCGGGCTGATCGATCGCGGCAAACCAGTTGCTGCCGACCGGTTGGCTGGCCAGGAAGGCCTTGCGGTTCATGCCTTGCCACTGGCCGAGATTCTGCTCGGCAAAGGCGGCCTCCTTGGCCATCACAGCCGGCTGCGGAAAGCCGGTGGCCCAGATCGCCTCCGCGGTCTGATGCGTGCGCCTCAGATTGCTCGCATACCAGACCGCACTGCGCGGCAGGATCTTCGCCACCGCCTCGAATACGATGCGGTCGCTGGTGTCGCAGGCGATGTCGGTCTGGCCATAGATGTTGCCGCCGTCGTCGCGGACCGGCGCATGGCGCACCCACCACCAGCGCGTGGTGACGACGCCAGGTCTGTCCTGATTGTCCGACATGAGGATCACCCTTCCCTCTCCAGCCTTGTGGCTGTACGTGAGTGACAAAGCCGTCTCAAGCAGCTTCGCATATTGAAGCATGTTTGAAACGGCGTTTGAATTCCATCGCGCGGACTGCGCCTGGATAGAACGAAGCAGGAGGAAACCATGGGCCGCCTCGAAGGCAAATCCGTCATCATCACCGGCGCGGGCAGCGGCATCGGCCGCGCCGCCTCGCTCATGTTCACGAAGGAAGGCGCCAGGCTGATCGCGGTTGATCGAACGGATGGCGTCAAGGAGACGGTCGAGCTCGTCAAGCAGCAGGGCGGCGTCGCCGAGGCTGTGCTCGCGGATGCCGGCTCGGAGGCGGACGTGATCGGCTTCATCGACCGCGCGGTCGCAACTTATGGCCGGCTCGACGTGATCTGGGCCAATGCCGGCGTCTCCGGCGGGCTGAAGCCGATCGCCGAGCAGACGGTCGAGCATTGGCAGGAGGTCCTGCGCGTCAATCTGATCGGCCCGTTCCTCGCGATCAAACATGCGATGCCGCACATGGTGCGGCAGCAGCGCGGCGCGATCGTCTGCACGGCCTCGGTCGCGGGCTTGAAGGCGGGCGCCTCGGGCCACCCTTACGCAGCGAGCAAGGCCGGCGTGATCAGCCTGGTGCAGACCACGGCCTATTCGCTGTCCGGCACCGGCGTGCGCATCAACGCGGTCTGTCCGGGGCTGATCGAGACCGGCATGACCAAGCCGATCTTCGACGGCGCCAAGGAGCGCGGCACCGAGGGCAAGATCGGCCAGCTCAATCCCTTGAAGCGCGCCGGCCAGCCGCATGAGATCGCCGCGATGGCCCTATTCCTTGCCAGCGATGAGGCGTCCTATGTCAACGGCCAGGCGTTTCCAGTCGACGGCGGCCTGACCGCCTCGATGCCGTACACGGGCAAGCCGGTGTAAATAGGATCGCACCAAGTTCTCTGCTGTCGTCGCCCGCCTGCGCGGGCGATGACGACTGAGGTCAAACCGACTGCACCAACATCACGGATATATTTCACTTCCCCGCGGCGCGCTCCTGCGCCCGGCGCTAGTCGTTCATGCCTAAGGCGATTTGCCCGACAAGCCGAGGTCCGGCCCCTCTCGAACGTCAGCCGCCCGGCACCAGGCTTCGTCCTTGCACGGGAGAATAGTCGACCGGCATCAGCAGGCGGTCCTCGATCGTCCCGACCATCAGCCCATGCTCGGCATGCGTGACCCGCTTGATCTCCGTCCATTCGGCATCGGCCATCAACGCCGACCAGGCTGCAATCTTCGTCGCCTCGTCGGGCCACTCCAGCACATAGACGAACTCGGTGCGACCGCCGAACGTGGTCTCCCACATCGCGACGAACTTGAAGTCGTATTTCGTGCGCATGATGCGGGCGGCGTGATCGCGAAAGCGCGCATGAAACGCCGCCTTGTTGTGCTCATAGATCTCGTAGATGCGAAGCTGCTGGATCATGGTCATTCTCCTGGCGTGAGATATGGTGGCAGACGGAAGGCTTGCCAGAGCATCGCGGGGATCAGTGGTGCTGCAGTATCAAAAACGCTCGATGTCATCGACGAGAGGTACCAACGCGATACAATTTGTTACGCTTATGTCCGCGCACGCGACGTGCTCCCCAGGGTAGGTTCGCAATCATCTTGGAGACCTCGCCATGGCCTTCCGCCTGCTGTCGGATCCAACCGCTCGCGCGACGCAATCGCTGTCGAAGCGTCTCGTCACGATCGGGCTTGCGATCGGCCTCTCGGCGGGCGCGGTGGTCGTCAGTGCCGCAGGCAGTACCGATATTGTCATTCCGAGCCGCGATGGACCGCGCGGGGCTATCGTCCAGGCCTCGCGCCGCGGACCGCAGCCGACAGTCATCGTGTTGCACGGCGCCACCATGACGGCCGAAAGCACCATCCGCGTCTCCGGCTTTGCCGAGGCTGCGGTGCGCAACGACTTCACGGCCGTCTTTCCCCAGGGACTCGACCGCCAATGGAATGACCAACGTGCCGGAGGTCCCGGCGGCGCCGACGACGTCGCGTTCCTGCGCGCGCTGGTCGAACGCCTGGTTGCGGATGGCATTGCCCTGCCCGGCCATATTTATCTGGCGGGCATTTCCAACGGCGGCATGATGAGCTTCACCATGGCCTGCAAGGCAGGCGATCTGTTTCATGGCATCGGCACCGTGATCGCCAACATGCCCGCCGGCATCGCGCCCTGTGATGGGCCGCCACTGCCGCTCGTCATGATCAATGGGACGGATGACCCGATGGTGCCCTATCAGGGCGGCGGCGTCGGCTTCTCGGGAGGTCGCGGCGAGGTCTGGAGCGTGAAACGCACCGCAGAGCTCTTCATCCGCCGCAACGGCTGCAAGGCGCATGAGGAGCAGGTCGTGCCGGGTCGCGGCTGGTCGGACGCAACGACAACGACCAAGGTGACTTGGACGTCCTGCCAATCCGGCAAGCCCGTCACGCTTTACCGGATCGATGGCGGTGGTCATCAGATCGCAGGCCGACGCGCCTTCCTGCCGCGCCTGCTCGGCCAGAGCACGCCTGATTTTTCGGCGGCGGATGAAATCCTCAAGATCTTCGCCAACGAGGAGCGGGCCACGGCGCAATTGTGAGCAGCGGCTTGGCCGCTTCGCCCGCACGTGCCAGAAGGTCACGAGACGGCAGTCCTCGGTCCCATATTCCGGCACAACCGCGTGTTACCATCGGGCGCGGTGACCGTCAGCTTCCCTTCACACCTCCGATCGGTGATAATCGACGGCAGGCTGGCCTCGGCGCGGTGATATCGCTGCCCTCGGCCTGACGGGCCGCGACCATCACAATTCCAGACTGCCATGCCAAGTGAACGTACCGATCGGATTCGCAAGCTTTTGGCCGACCTCGTCGGCTTCGACACCGTCAGCGACAAATCGAATCTCGCGCTGGTCGGCTATGTCGAAGATTATCTCGCCGGCTTCGGCATCACCGCACGGCGAATCACCGATGACACCGGTCAGAAGGCCGCGTTGTGGGTGACGATCGGCCCGGCCGATACACCAGGCATCGTGCTCTCCGCCCACACCGACGTGGTGCCGGTGACGGGTCAGGACTGGAGCGCCGATCCGTTCACGCTGGTGGAGCGCGACGGCCGGCTCTACGGCCGCGGCGCCGCCGATATGAAGGGCTTTGTCGCGGTGTGCCTCGCCATGGTGCCGGAGGTGGCGCGCGCCAAGCTAGCTACGCCGATTCACTTGGCGCTGTCCTATGACGAGGAGGTCGGCTGTGTCGGCGTGCGCCCGTTGCTGGACGAGATCAACAAGCTCTCCGTCAAGCCGCTCGCCTGTCTGGTCGGCGAGCCCACGCTGATGCAGGTCGCGATCGGGCATAAGGGCAAGCATGCGCTGCGCGCGATCTTCCGGGGCCTTGCCTCTCACTCGGCGCTGGCGCCCCAGGGCGTCAATGCTGTCGAACATGCCGCCGACCTGATCACCGAAGTACGCCGCCGCGCGCGAGAGATCGCCGCCCACGGCACGCGCGACGAGCTCTATGAGGTCGCCCACACCACTATGCTGAGCAGCGTAATCCACGGCGGCACCGCGCTGAACATCGTGCCCGACAGCTGCGAGCTGCAGTTCGAGGTGCGCGGGCTCGGCGTGCACGAGGCCAAACAGCTGACCAGTGAAATTGTTGCCTGGGCCAAAAGCGAGATAGAGCCGGCGATGCGGCGCGGCCATCCCGACAGCGGCATCGAGTTCGAGGACATTCTCGACTATCCCGCGCTCGACATGGCGGCCGATCATCCGCTGGTGACCTTTGCCAAGACGCTCGCAGGCCGCAACGACAACATCAAGGTCTCGTTCGGCACCGAGGCCGGGCTGTATGTGGCGATGGCCGACATCCCGACGGTGGTGATCGGCCCCGGCTCGATCACCCAGGCGCACAAGCCTGACGAGTTCATCGCGATCGCCGAGCTCGAACGCTGCGCCGAGATGATCGAGAGACTGATCGCGCAATGCGAGAAGGCGGACGGGCTGGAGGCGTTGCGGCGCGCTTGAGCTAACTGCGATGCGCCCAACTAAGAGAAGGCGCGCAAATCCATCCTCGCGTCATTCCCCGACACAGCATGCGGACGGATGGATTCCGGTCGCCGGTATCGTGTCCCGGACGCGGTGCGGCACAAAGTGACGCACTGCAGAGCCGGGACCCAGAAGACCTTGGCAGCGCTGTTCAGACATGCAATCTTAGATAGCATCCTCTCCGCCGAACGGCCGTCCCGACATGCCCTTCTTCGTGTACATCCTCGCGAGCAAGCGAAACGGTACTCTTTATGTCGGATTGACCAACGACCTAGTCCGCCGCATGACGGAGCACAAAACCAAACTCGTACCCGGCTTCACGCGACAGTACGACGTGACCTTGCTCGTCTATTTCGAAGCTTTCGATTCGATCCTCGAAGCGCGAGCGCGTGAACATTCGCTGAAGCGCTGGCGACGTGCGTTGAAGCTCAAGCTGATTGAGCAAGACAATCCCAATTGGCGTGATCTAACCGACGAGCTGAACACTCTGGCGACGTGACTGGGTCCCGGCTCTGCGGCGCAGCACTTCGTGCCGCACCGCGTCCGGGACAC
>NZ_CAFK01000231.1 GCF_000239815.1 Bradyrhizobium sp. STM 3843
CTCCATCATCGGCGCCGGCGCCTGGGGCACCGCGCTGGCCGCCGTTGCCGCGCGCGCCGGCCGTGACGTCACGCTCTACGCCCGCGACAGCGCGCATGCGGCGGAGATCGCGGCACGACGCGAGAACCCGCGCCTGGCAGGCGTTCCGCTCGCATCCACCATCGCCATCACCAGCGACCTCAGGGCAGCCGCCCGCGCCGATGTGGCGCTTATTGTCGTGCCGGCGCAGCATCTGCGCGGCGCGGTCATGCATCTCGCACCCTTGCTCAGGCACGGCACGCCGGTGATCGCCTGCGCCAAGGGCATCGAGCACGGCACCCACAAATTCATGACCGAGGTGATCGCGGAGGCCGCGCCGAACGCGCACGCAGCGATCCTGTCCGGCCCAAGCTTCGCCGACGATGTGGCGCGCGGCCTGCCGACCGCGGTCACGCTCGCCGCGCATGACGAGCAGCTTGCTGCCGCGCTGGTCCAGGCGCTCGGATCGGCGACCTTCCGTCCCTATCACTCGACCGACGTGCGCGGTGTGGAGATCGGCGGCGCCGCCAAGAACGTGCTGGCGATCGCGGCCGGCATCGTGGTCGGTCGCCGGCTCGGCGCCTCGGCGCTTGCCGCACTCACCACGCGCGGCTTTGCCGAGCTCGCGCGCCTGGGCCGTGCGCTCGGTGCACGCAGCGAGACGCTCACCGGCCTCTCGGGGCTCGGCGACCTGATCCTGACCTGCGCCGGGCCGCAATCGCGCAATTTCGCCGCCGGCCTTGCACTCGGCCGCGGCGAGCGACTGCCCGCAGGCAAGCTTGCGGAAGGGCAATACACTGCGCCGGTGCTGGTCGAGCTGGCGGCTTTGAGCGCCGTCGAGATGCCGGTCTCGCAGGCGGTCGCCGCGATCCTCTCGGGCGCCATGACGATCGACGCAGCCATTGAAGGCCTGCTCACGCGTCCCTTCAAGGCCGAGGAGTGAGCGGCGCTTCCCGCCGCACACACGCTGTAATAGCTTGCGCGCGATCCGACGGATTCCGGACAAATCAACCAACAAAGGAATCCAGCAGAGGACGCGCATGCGCAGATCACATCTTGCGATCGTATCGATCGGTCTTGCCTGGGCGGTCACCGCAACCGCCACGTACGCCCAGACCACCACCTCCTACGACGAGCTCGCCAAGAGCGAGGCCGCGGCCAATGCCGAGAACGGCAAGCGGGTGGCACCGCAGAAAACGATCGGCAACCCGACCGACGAGGTCAGCCCCGCGATGCAGGCGATGATCGGCGCGCCCTACCCGCCGCATTTCAACGCCGACCCGAAGACGCCGGCGGAATGGAAGGAGCTGATCGACCGCCGCGCCAAGCTGGCGATATCAGGCATCCCTGCGATGAAGGAAAAGCTCGGCGTCAAGGTCGAGGAGACCAAGATCGCCGGCGTGCACTGCTTCGTCGTCACACCCAACAAAATCCCGTCGGACAATCGCCGGCGGCTCCTGGTCCATGTCCACGGCGGCGGCTATGTGTTCGGCCCGGGCGAAGCAGCGCTGCCGGAGGCGATCATGATGGCCGGCTTCGGCGGCTTCAAGGTGATCTCGGTCGACTACCGCATGCCGCCGGACTTCCCCTATCCTGCCGCGATGGACGACACGATGGCGGTGTGGAAGGCGCTGACGAAGACCAATGACCACCGCCGAATGGCGATCTTCGGCACCTCGACCGGCGGCGCGATGACGCTCGCCATGGTGCTGCGCGCCAAGGATGAGAAGCTGCCGCGACCGGCTGCGATCGCACCGGGCACGCCGTGGGCCGATATCGACAAGATCGGCGACAGCTATGCCGACAATGAGTGGGTCGACAATGTGCTGGTGACCTGGGACGGCTGGCTCGGCCGCGCGGCAAAGCTCTACGCCAACGGCACCGACCTGAAGACGCCCTACCTCTCGCCGATCTATGGCGATTTCAAAGGCTTCCCGCCGACCATCCTGACATCAGGCACGCGCGACCTGTTCCTCTCCAACACGGTGCGCACCCATCGCAAGCTGCGTCGTGCCGGCGTGATCGCCGACCTCAATGTCTATGAGGGCCAGTCGCACGCGCAGTACCAGTTCAACGTCGATGCCCCCGAGACCAAGGAGGCCTTCACCGATATCGCGAAATTCTTCGACAAATATCTTGAGGAATAGCGCGCGAGCCTCTTGCTCAATCGTCATGCCCGGGCAATAGCGCGAAGCGCGTTTAGACCATTGACCCGGGCATCCACGTCTTGCCTATGTTAAGCTAACGGAAGCGTGGCCGGCCGGTGTTTCGACATCGGCCATGACGCGTGGAGAGAGTGTCGTCATGAACTACTGGCTGGTGAAATCCGAACCCTCGGTGTGGTCCTGGGACCAGCAGAAGGAAAAGGGCGCCAAGGGCGAAGCCTGGACCGGGGTGCGCAACTTCACGGCCCGGCAGAATCTCGTCGCCATGAAGAAGGGCGACCTCGCCTTCTTCTATCACTCCAACGAAGGCAAGGAGATCGTCGGCATCGCCGAGGTGATCAAGGAGGCCTATCCCGATCCCACCGACAAGACCGGCAAGTTCGTCTGCGTCGACATCAAGGCCGACAAGGCTTTCAAGACGCCGGTGACCTTGGTCGCAATCAAGGCCGAGAAGAAGCTCGCCGAGATGGCGCTGGTCAAGCAGTCGCGCCTGTCGGTGCAGCCGGTGACACCGGAGGAATGGAAGCTGGTCTGCAAGATGGGTGGCCTGTAAGACAAAGGCTGTCGCCGTCCGAGGCTTCAGTCCTCCGGCACGGCGAAAACCGCGCAGGGAGAGGCGATGCCGCGCAGGTGATGCGTTCCCAACGCGATCAAAGGCATTTCGGTTTGTGCCGCAAGCGCACCTGAGACGAGGACCTGCTTGCCAAGCGGCCGGCACATGCCTTCCAACCGGCTCACAAGATTGACCGCAGGGCCGATCGCGGTGAAATCCAGCCGATCTGCAGCTCCGATATTGCCCCAGAAGATCTCGCCGACGTGCAGGGCGACGCCGAACGGCAGCGGTGGCTGCCCCTGTCGCTCGCGCTCGCTGTCAAGACGCGCCATGCCAAGCCGCGCCGCCAATGTCGCCTGCAATGCCGCCGCGCAGGCGGCGCGCGCGGAATCTCCGACCACTGGAAAGATGGCCAGCACACCGTCGCCGATAAATTTCAGCACCTCGCCACCGAACGCATGAACCGCGCCGGCAATACGATCGAACCAGGCTCCAAGCGCCGAAATGACATCCGACGGTGGGTGGCTTTCCGATAGTGCGGTGAACCCGCGCAAATCGGCAAACAGCAATGCGGCCTGAATGGTCTCGCCGACATTGCGCCGGAGCGGCGACGCCAGCACCCGCGCGGTGCTGCGGCGGCCGAGGTAAGCCTCGAGCGCCGCCTTCAAGGTGTCGCGCGCCGCAATGGCGGCAAGCGGCGCGGCGGCGAACCGCGCGGCCCGTTGCAGCTCATCGGTTTCGTCCGGCGCGAACGCACGCGGACCGATCCAGGCCAGCGAAGGCCCGTCGGACCGCGGCCCGACACGATCCTGCTGCACCGTGCCGCCCGCTATTCCGGCGAGCCAATCCCGGCCGGGATCATCAGATGGTGTGCTCCCGAACGTCGCCGGAAATCCCCCCGGCGCAAAGCCCGAGGCAGAACCCGAGGCAAAACCCAAGGCCTCGATGATCTCTCCGCTCGCGGCCCGCCAGAGCCAGGTCCGTTTGGCAATGAGCGGGTGCGGAACAGCCAATGTCAGCGCGCCACCTGCCAGGGGCAGACCATCCTGGACCAGATGCGCGCCGAGTTCCGCGAGCAGCCGGTCGGCGCCCAGAGCCTCGCTGGCCGCATCGACAAGCCAGCAGAGCGTTGAGGAAAGCTGCATGATAGGATCATGGGGCGCCCCCGGAGCGTTGTCACGGGCTATCCTGGCGATCAGGCACGCGGCTATCGCCGCCGCTGAGTTTGAGGAGGTGTCGATGACCGAGCCGCTTGTGGTTCGACGCGAAGTCCAGATCGCAGCCCCGCCTGCCACCGTATTCGCGTTCCTGACCGACCCCGAGAAGATCATGAGCTGGATGGGCGCGGAAGCGGCCACCGAGCCGCGCCCGGGCGGGCTCTACCTCATCAAAAGCGTCGGCCGGCGCAATACGGCACGAGGCGAATTCCGGGAGGTCATCCCGGTCCACCGCCTGGCCTATAGCTTCGGCTGGGAAGGTGGCGAAGAGGTGCCGCCGGGATCGAGCCTGATCGAGATCGATCTTGTGGACCATGACGGCGGCACATTGCTGCGGATGACCCATAGCGGTCTTCCCAACGAAGGGCAGTGCGCCGCACATGCCCGGGGGTGGACTCATTACCTCGGTCGGCTGGCGATCGCGGCCGCCGGCGGCAATCCCGGCCCCGACCAAGGCGCCGCGACGGCCGACACCTGATCTCGCATCTGCTGAAGCGCTTCCACTGGTGACATTGGCCGCGATCAAGGCCGTGTCACTGACATGGCGCTGCTCAACCCATCGCGCCGATCGGTGCAGCCGTTGACGTCGAAGACTGCAAGCTCCTGCAGGACGGGCGAGCGATCGCTCGCGCAAGAGCTTGTGAGACAAGCAACGCGCGAGCGCCATTCGTAGTAGCACCGGGCCATGTTGGGCTGCGTTCTTTCGGGCCCGGCATCATGATGCTACGCTCGCCTGTAGCAGGGAGCACCTGCTTCCTGCTCATACCGGACAGGAGAACGATATGCCTGACAGTGTCTACAAGGTCATCGAGCTGATCGGTACTAGCAGCGAATCCTGGGAAAGGGCGGCCGCCAATGCCGTCGAGCGCGCGGCGATGTCACTCCGAGACCTCCGCGTCGCAGAAGTCGTCGAACTCGATCTGCAGCTCGACGCCAAGGGAAAAGTGGAAGCCTATCGGGCCAAGCTGAACGTGTCGTTCAAATTCGAAGGCACATGAGCTGAGCTGACCATCGACTCGCGGCATATCTCTCGCGAGCCGATCGGCCGGCGGCGAGGTTGAACGTCGTCTTCCGGTGTGATGCCCCGCCACGCGGGGCATCACCATCTCGCGGCTTCTCGATTCGACTTCCCGGAAATCACGAGACGGGACGGACGCGACTGCAATCCCGCCATGCGCAAATTGCCCGTCGTGTTAGTTTGTCGCAGCACTGCGCGCTTGCCATGTCGGGCAAATCAAAACGATCATCCCGCACATCCTGCTGCCGCATGAGGGGCGTTTCGCGACCGTCACGATCCGTTGGCAGTGGGATGCGGTGGGCGTGTGTTGCTGCAGCGCGAATCTCTCGCGTGGACGAACGGCGATGCACGCACGGTCAAGTCGCGCGGTCCTGGCATCCCGACGCTGATGCCAAGTTCGCGACGAGGCTTCGCCTCGCGCGGACGACGGTGGCCAGAAAGCCCGGCGCACCGGGGAGAACGCGAAGCAGCCGTTAAAACCATCGCGCAGGGAAGGCCGGTCGTTTCCGGCTCGTACCTGTGGTGACTGCCGCCTGCTTTCTTTTCTGCAGGCGGGCCATGGGTGCGGCCAGCGCCCGGCCTTCCCTGCGCCCTCTGTCTTTCGAGGGCGATGAGATCAGCACAGCTCGGGCGCGGATGCGCCGCGAGAACGAGAGCACGCGCGTTCGATGTGCCCGTGGGATTTGACGGTGCGTACGCCAATCACAGCTGTCGTCCCGGGCAAGCGCGAAGCGCGCAGACCCGGGACCCATAACCACAGAACTCAGCTATGCGCGCGGTACTCGCAGCATGCCTGCTTCGAACATCACGCGG
>NZ_CAFK01000230.1 GCF_000239815.1 Bradyrhizobium sp. STM 3843
TCCAAGAGCGCGATGGCGGGACGACGCACCAGCGCCCGGCCGATCGCCACGCGCTGCATCTGGCCGCCGGATAGCTGGGTTGCGCGGCTGGCGAGCTTGTCCTCGATGCGCAGCATCGCGGCGACCTGGCCGATGATGCGCTTGATCTCAGCCTCCGGCGTCCGGCGCACTGGCGAGCGCAGGGGGAAGGCGAGATTGTCGTAAACGCTCAGGTGGGGATACAGCGAATATTGCTGAAACACGAAGGTCACGTCGCGCACAGCCGGCGTCGACCGCGTGTGATCAATGCCGCCGATCGTCACGCTGCCGCTATCCGGGGTTTCGAGACCGGCAACTAGCCGCAGCGTCGTGGTCTTGCCGGCACCGGTCGGCCCCAGCAACACCACAAGTTCGCCGTCGCCGATCGTCAGCGACAGATCGTTTACCGCCTGCCTGGCGCCGAACGACTTGGCAACCGATTTGAGCCTTGTCTCAGCCACGCCGCCCTCCTCTCTCCGGCTGTTCGTGCAACGCCGTACGGATCGCGCGACCCGTGACACCATTGAACAGCGAGAGCCGGTCCGCACGGAACGACATCCCGACGCGCTCGGAGCGCTCGACGCGGACAGAGGTCGGCAGGCGCGCCTTCACCGTGCCATGCGCGGTCGTGATGGTCACGATCTGCGTGGTTCCGAGATATTCCGTGCCGAACACCTCGCCGCGGAAGCCGCCGTCGTCGCAGAGAGTCACCTGCTCCGGCCGCACGCCGAGCACCAGATCCTCCGTCGTCGCATCCTCCCGCAATTGCGGAACGTCGATTTCGGCCCGGTCGATCGTCACCTGCGTTGCACCGGAGGCAACACGACCGGAACAGCGGATGAAGTTCATCGGCGGCGAGCCGATGAAGTCGGCGACGAACATGGTCGCCGGCCGATCGTAGATCTCCTGTGGGCTGCCGAGCTGCTCGACAACACCATTGTTCATCACCGCGATCTTGTCGGCCATCGACATCGCCTCAAGCTGATCGTGGGTGACGAATACCGTGGTGGCCTTGAGCCGGTCGTGCAACGCCCGCAGCTCGCCGCACATGATGTGACGGAATTCGGCATCAAGCGCGCCGAGCGGCTCATCCATCAGGAACGCCTTTGGCTCGCGCACGATAGCGCGGCCAAGCGCAACGCGCTGCCTGTCGCCGCCCGACAATCCGCCGACGGGATGATCAAGCAGCTGATCGATGCGCAGGATGCGAGCGGCCTCCTCGACGCGCCGCCTGATCTCGGCCCTCGGCAAGCCGATCGAGACCAGGGGAAAGGCGATGTTCTTGCGCACATTCATATGCGGATAGAGCGCGAACAGCTGGAAGACCATCGCAATGTCGCGCTCGCGCGCACGGAGAAAGGTGACGTCCTCGCCGCCAAGCCTGATCGTGCCTGATGTCGGCAGCTCCAAGCCCGCGATCATCCGCAAGGTCGTCGTCTTGCCGCAGCCGGAGGGGCCGAGCAGGCAGAAGAACTCGCCGTCGGCGATCGTGAAGCTTGTGCCACGCACGGCAGCAAAGCCGCCGAACTGCTTCACGAGATTGTCGATCCGGATCTCGGCCATGGCTCAATCCGGAAATTTGGAAACGATGGTGAACATCACGATGCCGATCAGCGTGGTGACAAAAGAATAAGTGTAGAGCACAAGCGCGAAGGGCTGCAGCAGCATCAGCACACCGGCCACAATCAAGGCCGTGGCGAGGCTCTCCATCGGGCCGCGACGCAACAGGCGCGGCCAGCGCGAGCGTCCGATCGGCAAGCTATGTCCCTGGATCATCCGGCTCATTTACGCACCGCTCCGAATGTGATGCCGCGCAGCAGGTGCTTACGCAGCAGCACCGTGAAAACGACGATGGGGATGAGGAATAGCGTCGTACCAGCTGCGACCGCCGGCCAATCCTGGCCGCCCTCACCGATGATGATGGGAATGAAGGGCGGCGCCGTTTGTGCCGAACCGGAGGTCAGCAACACCGCGAAGGCGTATTCGTTCCAGGCGAAGATCAGACAGAAGATGGCAGTCGCGACGATGCCCGTGGTCGCCTGCGGCAGCACGACCTTGAAGAAGGCCTGCAACCGCGTATAGCCGTCGACCATCGCGGCATCCTCATATTCACGCGGAATCTCGTCGATGAACCCTTTCAGCAGCCATACCGCGAGCGAGATGTTGACCGAGGTATAGAGCAGGATCATGCCGAGCTTGGTGTCGGACAGCCCGAGTTCGCGATACATCAGGTAAATCGGAATGGCGACTGCGATCGGCGGCATCATCCGGGTCGACAGGATGAAGAACAGCAGGTCATCCTTGAGCGGTATCTTGAATCGGGAGAACGCGTAAGCCGCGAGGGTGCCGAGTCCGACCGACAGCGCCGTCGAGCCAAAGGCGATCACCAGCGAGTTGATATAGCGCGGAATGTAGTTTGACGGCCCCGCCACCACCATGTTGCGACCGCGCGAAATGCGGTCGCAGAGATTGGCTGCGGGCGGCAGTTTCGCCATATAATCAGGCGCCTGCCGAGTCCGCGTCGTAAATAGGTTGCAATAGCCTTCGAGCGTCGGTGCGGCGAAGATCTTCGGCGGATAGGCGATCGCGTCCGACGGCGACTTGAAACCAGTCAGAAAGATCCACACCAGCGGAACGAGTGTGATCAGCGCATAGCCGATCACGACCACAGACGCGATCCGCTTGGTCAGCGGCGACGGATCGACCACGGAATGGGCTGTTGCGAGGCCAGCGGTCATCGGCTTTTCACCCGGTTGAGCGCCTTCACGTAAATGTTGGCAAGGCCAAAGACGGTGACAAACAGGATGATCGCGAACGCGGACGAATAGCCCGTGCGCCACTTCTCGAATGCCTCCCGCTTCAGCGTGATCGAGGCGACTTCCGTGGTCGAGCCGGGTCCGCCACCGGTCAGCAGATTGACCATGTCGAACATCTTGAAGTTCTCGATGCCGCGGAACAGCACCGCCAGCATGATGAAGGGCAGCGCCATCGGCAAGGTGATCGACCAGAACTGGCGCCAGGGCGAGGCGCGGTCCACCTCGGCGGCCTCATAGATGTAATCGGGAATGGAGCGGAGACCGGCAAGGCAGATCAGCATCACGTAAGGCGTCCACATCCAGCTGTCGACGATCACGATCGCCCATGGCGCGAGCGGTACCTGGGCCAGCATCTGAAATGAGGACGGCGGCACGCCAGTCATGGCCGCGACGACATAGTTGAACAGGCCGATCTGCGGCTGATACAGGAAGGTCCAGAAATTGCCGACCACAGCCGGCGACAGCATCATGGGCAAGAGGATCAGTGTGGTCCACAGCCCGTGGCCGCGGAACTTCTTGTCAATGAGCCAGGCGAGCGTAAACCCGAGCACGGTCTGGATCAGCATGGTCCAGAACACGAACCGCGCCGTGACCGTCATGGCCGCCCAGACATCCGGATCGGTGAGGATCGACTGGTAGTTGGATAGCCCGACATTGAGCACAGGCGCATTGGGCCGGTTGGCGCGATAGTTGGTGAAGGAGAGCCAGATCGTCCAGATCAGGGGAAAGATGTTGATCGCCAGCAGCAGCAGCATCGTTGGCGTGATGAAGACCCAGGCGATCGCGCGTTCGGACAGGCCATGGACGCGCCGTGCCAGCGACGGCGGGGTCACCAGCGCCGCCCGATCGATCAGGCTCAATCCGGTTTGCTCGGTCATGGCGCAGTCTTTTTTCAGCTAGCCGGGTCTGGGAGGAGTGCCGGCAAGCCTCGGGCTTGCCGGCCAGCTGTTGACGACGGATCGTCGCGAGATAAGCCCGTCGCGATCCGCACTAAATCTTGCCGTCCTCCTTGAACACCTTGGTCCAGTCGGAGATCAGGCCGTCGAGCGCACCTTTCGCCGTGCCCTGATCGGCGACGACGTAGTCGTGAACGCGCTTCTGCATTGCCAGCAGAAGCTGGGCGTAGGACGGTTCGGCCCAGAAGTCGACCACCTGGTCCATCGCGACGAGGAAGTCGGCGGCGAAGGGCGCGGTGTTCTTGAAGTTCGGATCGTTCAAGACGCCCTTGTGGCAGCTATAGCCGCCGAGCGCCCACCATTTCTTCTGGGTATCGAGCGCAGCGAACCACTTGATATAAGCAAGCGCCTCGGCGCGGTTCGGCGAATAGGCCACCACCGAAATGCCCTGCCCACCGAGTTGCGAGCCCTTCTCCTTCTGCTGCGGATTGACGAAGAAGCCGATCTTGTCTCCGCCGACGTTCGGGTCCTTGTAGAGGCCGGGGAAGAAGGCGAACCAGTTCATCTGCAGCGCCACCTGTCCCGACTTGAAGGCGTCGAGGCCTTCCTGCATATAGCCGTTGGAATAGCCCGGCGGGGTGCAGCATTTGTAAAGCGCCTTGTAGAACTCCAATCCCTTCACAGCATCGTCGGAGTTGACGAAACCCTGCATATCATAGGGCTTGGCGGGGTTCTGATATTTGAATCCGAACGGATAGAGCGCGTTGGTCACACCCATGGTGATGCCTTCTGAACCGCGCTCGGTGAAGATGGCTGCGCCATAGACCGTCTTGCCGTCGATCACGCGGTTCTGGAAGAATTCGGCAATATCCTTCAGCTCCATCTGCGTTTTCGGCACGTCGAGGTCGCGGCCATACTTCTTCTTGAACTCCTCCTTCAATTCGGGCCGTGAGAACCAGTCCTTGCGGTAGGTCCAGCCATTGGCGTCGCCCATTGCCGGCAACGCCCAGTAGTTCGGCGTTCCCTTCGGCCATTCGGCGTAGCCGAGCACGGTGGCCGGCATGAAGTCGGAGATCTTGATACCTTCCTTGTCGAAGAAGTCGTTGAGCTTGACGTATTGGCCGTTCTCAGCGGCGCCGCCGATCCATTGCGAGTCGCCGATCATGAGATCGCACAGCTTGCCCTTGGAGTTGAGCTCGTTGAGCATGCGATCGGCGAAGTTCGGCCACGGCACGAACTCGAACTTCATGTTCACACCGGTCTTGGCGGTGAAGTCCTTCGACAATTCGACCAGCGCGTTCGCAGGGTCCCAGGCCGCCCAACAGAGCGTAATGGTCTTCCCTTCCGCGCGCGCCGATGCCGACGCGCACAGCGCCATCCCGGCAGCAACAGCCGCCGTGAGTGCAAAATTCCGCAGCACTTTCATCTGGCTCTCCCTCCCTGTTTGCGCCGCCCCCATTTTCGTTGAGTTGCGGCAGATGCCTGGTGGGCGGACGATCGGACGTGCCTCGTTGGGTCACGACGCGCCGCTCTGCATTTCCTCGATCACTCCCGGATCAATTGTCCGAGTTAAGTATTTTGTTTAGTAGACTTGGCATTACTAAACAAGTCAAGCACGATTTCTCGTGCTGCAGCGCAGGATGTTTAGTGCGCGGGAGCTCACGACGTGTTGGCGGAGGACGAGAGTCCCTCCCGCGCGCGGTGCTAATTCTTTTCAATGGGGTGGCGCTGACGGCGGCGCCCGCTGATCGCAGAGCACCGACTTGGGGCCCCAACAGAAATGCCGTCGATCGCTATGGTACGCGCGGACCCGTCACCCCGTGGGTTCGACGTCTCCACACCAATCCAAAATATGCGACTTGAGCGATCAAAGCGGCGACGAATCCTGCGGGATAGCCCATCCAGACCCCTTCAAGTCCGACGGAGCGGGACAGCAAGTAGGCCGCCGGCAATTGCACCAGCCATATCCCGGCCAGGACAATCACTGTGGGCCAGACCACCGTTCCGGTCGAGCGCATGATTCCGGCCAGCACGTCGTTGATTCCCACGACCACATAGCTCCACAGCACGATCAGCAGCGCCCGTTCGGCAATCGCCAAAGTCGCGGGATCGACCACGAACCACGAGAGAATGGCGGTCGAAAATACGCCGATCACG
Organism: Bradyrhizobium sp. STM 3843; assembly: GCF_000239815.1. Classification (GTDB taxonomy): domain Bacteria; phylum Pseudomonadota; class Alphaproteobacteria; order Rhizobiales; family Xanthobacteraceae; genus Bradyrhizobium. The sequence goes on from NZ_CAFK01000230.1 coordinate 5,888, forward strand.
ATCACTGTGGGAATTCCGACCAGCATGTCCAGCACAATTCCGATGCGCGTGACTGCGCCCAAGCGGTCGGACTTGCGTGCACCGATCGCCTGCGCAGCAAAGACGGTCGCAGCGAGCCCGACAGCTTGCATGGGCGCCAGCAGATATCCGACCACTTGGTTGACGGCACCATAGGCCGCAGTCGCGCCGGATCCAAACGGGTTGATCAGCGTGACCATTGCGACTTCCGACAGGGAGGTCACTGCGGTCTGAATCCCGCTGGGCACGCCAATGCCGAAAAACGGCGCGGCGATGTTTCGATTGATCCGAAGCTGGCGAATGAGCTCCCGGTCGAGCGCCATGGGATGCCGCCGCTGCTGCAAATAGGCGACGAGGACCGGAAGCGATACCGCGCAAGCGATGAGGCTGGCCCATGGAGCGCTGGTCACACCGACCTGCGGCAACCCGAACCACCCCTGGATCAAGGCCGGCGTCAGCACCAGCGTGAGGCCGATATACAGGGTCATCAGCAGCAGCGGGGTCTGCGCATCGCCAGTACCGCGCAGAAGGAACGTATACGCAAAGAGCAATGTCAGGGCCGGCAACGAGACGAACGTCACGCGCGCGTAGTCGATGGCCGGCGACATGATGTCTGACGGTGTCGCCATGATGGCGAGCAGCTCGGGAGAGACGAGGTAACCCACGATTGCGATCGCAATGCTGAGCAAAGCGCAGACAGAGAGGGTGGTTCCGGTAACGCTTTTGACCTGAAGCGCGTCGCCAGCGCCATGGGCGCGCGCGACCAGCACGATGCCGCCAGAGATCAGCCCGATCAGAAAAGAGACGAGCAGAAAGAACACCGGAAAGAAGGCGGAAGCGACGGCAAGCGCCGATCGTCCGAGAAGCTGCCCAAAATAGATGGCGGTGATGGTGCCGGACAGCAATTGCAGCGCGGCGCTTGCGGTCTGCGGGATCGCAAACCGCACCATCTCCCGCCATAGCGGCACCTCGCTGCTCGAACCCGATCGCTCGGCGGCCGGTTGCGGCGCTGGTCGGGCGTCGAGCCGCGCATCGTCGGCTCGCATCCGCGGCGTACCCGGCAAGCGGACACGTCGCGCGCGCCTTGACGTGCCGTTCGGCATCATACCGGCTCAGTCTGATCGACCCTCGCCGTTGGCTCGCTTCGTCTTGCGCTTACAGGCGTCGCACGGCCTGGAGGTTCCTGCCAGTGCGAGCCTAGCCGTTGCTCGGGATCGGCCGCGATTGCCATGAGACATTCGACGACATCGTCCAACAGGCATTTCACTGCAGTGGCATCAAAGCGTCGCGGGCTGAAGATCAGCCGGAAACTCATCCGCGTGCCGGGCGCGATCACCAGGCATAACGGAAAATCGATGCCGGCCTCGAAGCTGCCGGTTGCAGCAATGCTGATGTCATCCGGCGCGACGGCCGCGCTGCTGGCAAGCGAGCTCCCGGTCGGATAATTTTCGAAGATGACGACCGCCTCGAACAGCGCCTGGTCGGCTGGCGCACCGATCCAGCGTTGGATCTCCTGCAGCGGGCATCGATCGTGGGCTTGCTCCTCCACCTGCCGCGCCTGCAAATCGGCGAGCCAATCCGTCACATGCGTGGCCGGATCGATCTGAACCCGCCGTGGCAGAATGTTGGTGCATAGCCCGAGGATCTGTTCGACGCCTGGCAATTCGCCCGGCCTGACGGCGGTCGTCATCCCGAACACGATTTCGCCGCCGCTCTTCGCATGGCGCGCAAGAGCCAAAGTCCATGCGCCCTGAACCAACGTATTCAGGGTCAGGTGGCGGGATTGTGCAGCGGACTGAAGCCGAGCCGTCAGCCGCTCCAAGAGCGTCACGCGATGCTCTCCGGCCGTGTCCGCAGGGGCGGCGGGGTTTCCTTGTGGTAAGTTGAGGCGATACGGCAACGCCCCACCTTCCAGGCGGTCGAGCCAGAAAGCCCGGCTCGCCGTTCGATCCACCGAGGCCAGCCAGGCGAGATAGTCGCGATAAGATCGCGGTGCGGACAGGACTCGCCGACCTCGACGAGCGGCAAGATAGAGCTCCATGAACTCGCGCAGCATTGGCACGATCGACCATCCGTCCAGCAGCAGATGATGAAAGCTCAGGACCAGCGTGTGGCGCGCAGGCGCGTGCCGCAGCAAGGAGGCGCGGAGCACGTCTCCTGCAGCAAGGTCGAAGCCCTGCTTGCGATCCTCGCCGAGAAACTCCTGCAGATGATGATCAATGAGGTCAGCCGCGAGCGACGACCAGTCTGCGGCGCTCCACGGCGGCTTCGCACACCGTCGCACGATCTGCACGGGCTCACCTTGGTCACTCGGAAACGCGACGCGCAACACAGGGTGTCGGGCCGCCAATTCGAACCAAGCGGCTTCCAAGGCAGCACGATCGAGTTCGCCCTCCAGCCTCAGCCAGATCTGCTCGTGATAAGCGACACTGTCCGGCGACCGCTGCGCATGCGCGAGCATGATGTGCTGCATCGGCCCGAGCGGCCAGATATCTTCGATGTCAGCATAGCGCTGCTGTAAGCTCGCAAGCCGCACCTCCTCGAGCCGAACCAAAGGGAAGTCGGACGGCGTGAACTCTCCGAAGGAACGTTCGGAGCAATGGCGGATCAGGCCACGGAGCACGGCCGTGAAGCGGTCAGCCAAATCGGCGATCGACGCGCGATCATGCGCTGCCGGCCACCAGCGCCACTCCAGGCGCAAGCCGCCGCCGCTCACGAGCGATACCACTTCGAGCAGATGGTCCCTGCCCCGCTCCGGCGCGATCTGTGCGCCGGCGCTCTCGCCTGCGAGACGCCAGCCCGTCTCGCTGTTCTCATCGAAACGTCCGAGATAGTTGAAGCTGATCGAAGCCCGTGGTGGCAACGATCGCAGAACACGCGCGGTCCGCGGGTTGAGATAGCGCAACAATCCCCAGCCGATACCACCACGCGGCACCTGACGAAGGTGCTCCTTGATGCGCTTCAGCGCGGTGCCGGCAGCCGGTCCGCCTTCCTTGAGCTCGGCGATGTCCAGCTGTCCTGCATCGAGCCGCAGGGGAAACATGGTCGTGAACCAACCGACGGTCCGTGACAGATCAACCGCCGCAAACAGGTCTTCGCGACCGTGACCTTCGAGATCGACGAGCGTTGCCGTTCCGGTATCACCTCGGGCCGTGCGCCAATCCGTCAAAGCAACAGCGAGTGCCGTGAGCAAGGCGTCGTTGATACGGCTATGATAGGCTTTCGGCACCATAGTCAGCAGCGCATCGGTCTCGTCGACAGACAATTCGGTCGTCAAGCCTTCGGTTTCACCATAGGTCGCGCAACGCGAATCGACGACGCGGTCGACAGGGAATTCCGGCGCGTCACGGCAGGCTCCAGCCCAGAAGTCCCGTTCGTTCAAGACCTCCGCTGATTGGGCGTGGCTCGCAAGCCGCGTGGCCCAGGACGGAAACGAGGCGGTTTTGTCCGGCAGCGTAATGGTCTCATGGCGTTCGAGTTGATCATAGCCCGCCATGAGATCCTCGATCAAAATCCGCCAAGACACACCATCGACGACGAGGTGGTGAATGACGAGCAGAAGGCGGCCGGGCGTCTCGACGCCGAAATCGAACCAGGCAGCAACGGCCAGCCGGCCCGCGACGGGATCGAGACTTTGCTGAAGCGTGGTCGCAGCAATCTGCAACTGCGCGATCCGTGCGTCGGGGGCGAGCTCCGCTAGGTCAAAATGCGCGAGCGTCACGGGGACTTCGTCGACAGTCGACAGCTCCTGCCGCCAGCCGGTCGCGTCTCGGACAAACCGGCTGCGCAGCATGTCGTGATGGATGAGAAGGGATGCGAGCGCACGTTCGAGCCGCGGCCGCTTGATATCTGCAGGTACTTCGAGCAGGACTGACTGATTGAAGTGCTTGACCGGTCCGCTCTGTTCGAAGAACCAGTGCTGAATGGGAGTGAGAGGAGCACAGCGCGGCGCGCTGTCGACATCGGCGATGATTTGCGACCGATCCGCCACTTGGGCCAGCGTCGCGACCGTCTGATATTGGAAGATCTGCCGCGGCGTGATCGCCACCCCCACCCCTCGCGCACGCGCCACAAGCTGCATGGATTGGATCGAGTCACCGCCGAGTTCGAAGAAGTTGTCGTTGATGCCGACGCGGTCGAGACCGAGGACCTCGGCGAACAGCCCGGCCAGCACGGCCTCGACCGGATTGCGCGGCGGCTGATCGTCGGCCTCGCGATTGCGGTCTGGCGCCGGCAGCGCGTTGCGGTCGAGCTTGCCGTTCGGCGACAGCGGCAGGTGGTCGAGCCTGACGATCGTCGATGGCACCATGTAGTCCGGCAGCAGTTGCTGCAGGTGCCGCCGCAGCTCGCTGATGTCGGTCGGCGCTTCCGGATGCACCACCACATAGGCGACCAGGCGCTTGCCGCCGCCATCCTCCCGGATCACCGCTGCAGCCTGGGCAACGCCTTCCTGTGCCGCAAGTGCTGCCTCGATCTCACCAAGCTCGATGCGGAAGCCCCGCAGCTTCACCTGCGTATCAAGCCGCCCCAAAAACTCCAGCGCGCCATCGTCGCGCCAGCGCACCAGATCTCCGGTGCGATAGAGTCGTTCACCTGCTGCGAACGGATTCGGCACGAACCGC
>NZ_CAFK01000229.1 GCF_000239815.1 Bradyrhizobium sp. STM 3843
AGGCGAAACCCATCCTCGTCCATCCAAATCCGAAGGCGACGGGCTTCACTGCGCTCAACCATCCTCGGACGAGCTCAATTCTCTCTGCCGACCTGATTGGGTCCCGGCTCTGCGGAGCAGCACTGCGTGCTGCACCGCGTCCGGGACACGGGAGCGGCGCGACAGGGCAAGGCCGTAGTAAGGCGCAAAAAACTGTAGTGCCCCATCTCTCTTGTCCCGGACGCGGTGCGGCACAGAGTGACGCACCGCAGAGCCGGGACCCAGAAGAACTTGGCGACACTGTTAGTAGTTCGTAGGATGGGTCGAGCCGAAGGCGAAACCCCTCTTCCTCGAGCCGGTCATGCGAAAGGTGATGGGTTTCGCTCCGCTAAACCCATCCTACCCTTGCTGGATCAAGGGCTTGGTCGCTGAAAAGCCGCAGCACGACTGCGGTCTGACACGCCCCCACACCCCCTGCATGCACATCTCCTGGTGGACTGCATGCAGGGGGCATTGCCGAGCATGTGCCTCATTACCCAGCAAAGTCGATAATATCGATTTCGAAACGTGGCGCCATTGTCCTCAAGGTCAATCGACTTCTAGTTGAGTTGAGCTCATCGACCAGTCGTGAATTGCCGCGTCGAGCCGCATGGCAATCAGTTCGTAGGATGGGTAGAGCCGAAGGCGAAACCCATCTTCGTCGTCCCCGGTCATGCGAAAGGTGATGGGTTTCGCTGCGCTCAACCCATCCTACGCCTGCTACGCTCGCTGAGCCATAAATCTCCTCTCATGAAAGGTAATGCCATTATCTGATAGATCGCAATCACCTCACCCGCGCGCGCCCTTGCTCATTCCGCTTTGCCCGACGGGTGACGTCGCGGCGCAAGCGCGCACGCTGTGTCCATCAGACCCGCTTCCACACTCCTGCGCCAAACGGCTGATTTCACGAGCCGGCTCAAGATCATCGCCGGTTTCAAGAGCCCTACGTAGAAATAAACAGCTTCTGAAAATCAGCAAATCAGGCGTATGCTCCGCAGCGTTCCGGTCCGGATGAGGGGCGTACGCGTCGTCACGATACGTTGGGCCGGCAATGCGATGGACGCTGTGCTGTCAGGCGCGTTTCAAGACGCAGACGACTGGCAGAGCGGCGGACGGCGAAATCGTGTGGTCCTGACACCCCGACGCTGGTGTCCAGCGCAATGCGCGCAAGCGCATTGTCGCGATATGGTGGCCAACAAGCCCGGCGCACCAGGGAGAGCGCGTATAAGCCGTAAGCCATCGTGCAGGGAATGCCGGGATGTCTCGGCTGGACCTGTGGTTTCCGCCGCGTGCATTCTTTGTTGCACGCGGGCCATGGGTGCGGCCAGCGCCCGGCATTCCCTGCGCCCTCACGATTTCGAGGGCTCGAGCCTCAGGCATCGCCCGGGCGCTGATAGCGCCGCGGGAGCGATGAGGCTCGCCCGCTGTTTGACAGGTGCAGATGGACACGTCCTGAATCTGCGAGTTCGCACGCTTCCTTTGCCCCCCAGACAATCGGAGCGATTCGAGACCGCGTATCGATGTGCCCTTTCCCCTTGTGGGAGAGGGCAGCTCATCGCCTACCACAACGTCGGTCGGGTGACGGCCTTCATCGGCGTTTTGATATGTCGAGAGAACCCCTCATTGGCGTGCGCGGCGCCGACATGGGCGAGGATGGGCGCACGAGCTCGGCGGGCGGCACACCCACGATCTCGGCAAAATCTTTGATCATGTGCGCCTGGTCGGAGAATCCCGCCTCGTAGGCGGTGTGGGCCCAGGTTGCGCCCTGACCCCGCACTGTCATGGCGCGTTCGAGGCGGGCAATGCGGGAAAACTGCTTTGCGCCCATGCCGAACATGGCGTCGAACCTGCGTGACAGGTTCCGCTCGCTGACATCGAGCCGGTCGGCAAGCTGCCGGACGCGCAGGTGAGGCGTCCGTCGCAGCATGGCCGCGGCCCGGCACGCCAACGGGTCGGCCCGCGAGGCATGCAGATTGGCCAGCAGGAATTGCTCGACCCGGGCAAACCGCTCGGCACTGGTCTGGGCCTCGGCGATCATCTCTACAAGCAGCGAGACCTCGCCGGGACGGAACAGATCGTCAAGCCCGATCTGAGCATCAAGGAATGGCTGCATGCTGCCGCCGAGCAGATGAGCCGCGGCTTCCGGCCGGAGACGGACACTGATGGTGCCGAGCGGCCCGCGTGGCTGCACGGTGACGAGGCCGGTCTGCAGCTTGGTCGCACAGTGAGGGTGGTCGGGGTGGCGGGCGCTGCGCGCGCCGAATTGCCAGGTCATGGAGGGCGGCGTGCGGTACTGGATCAGAATGACTGGGCCGGTGCCGGGAATGACTCTCAGATTGAAGGCGCACGCCTGATCGGGGCTGCTGATGTCCCAGTCCGACATTTGGTCGACGATGCCGGCCACCACGGATGGTGTTCCCCCGACCGGACCGCCAAAGCCGAGCGGATGCGCGAGGGTGCGCACGCCGCGTCCGCCGACATGCATGCGCATCTTCATTCGAACACTCGGCGACATGCAATCCTCTGGTGCGGGGACTCCCGGTGCCTTCGGGCAATGACAAGCAAGAGCTGACGGTGATCATTAATCTTGTGGAATTCGTGTCGGTGGGCGCTGCAACGCATCACGAGCGTCGCTCGCAAGCCGGAGACGACATGGTCGCAATCAGAAAGCCAAGTTGGATGATCCATGAAACCACCCTCACTGATTGCCCCCTACCCGCCGGGCTGGTCGTCATGCGCCTTGGCTTCAGCGAGCTCGACCGCGGCGAGGTCGCCGGTGTCGGCCATCCGGGCCTGGGCGGTGGTCTTCACATGGCTGGCGAGCGCCGGCATCCGCTCGATCAGCGCGTGAAAGTCCTGGGCATCGAGCACCAGGAGCCGTGTCTTGCGCAAGGCCTTCACGGTGCCCGAGCGCTTGGTCCGGTGCAGAAGCGCGATCTCGCCGAAGAATGAGCCGTCGACGAGGCGCACGCGCTGGGTCGGCAGCTCGATCTCGACCTCGCCCGCGGTGATGAAATACATCGACGACGCCGTGTCGCCGCGACGCACCAGCACCTCGTCGCCCTCGATTGTGCGCGCGCGCAGGAGCCGCATGATGTCGGCGATCTCGCCGGCCGAAAGATGCGCGAACAGCGGCACCCGCGCCAACATGCCCCAGGTGACGACGAAGTCGCGCCGCTTCACCTCTTCGGCGAAGGCGGTGGAGATAATGGCAACCGGCAGCGCGATCATCGCGAAGCCGGCGACGATCGCGAACACGGTGATGGCCTTGCCGAGCGCGGTTACCGGCACCACGTCGCCATAGCCGACGGTGCCGAGCGTCACGATCGCCCACCACATCGCATCCGGGAGCGTGCCGAACTTCTCCGGCTGCACGTCGCGCTCGACCGCATAGAGCAAGGAGGCAAACAGCAGCACCGCGCCGGTGAGGATGACGACACAGCCGACCAGCGTGCGCCGCTCGGCCTGGATCGCGGCGAGCAGCGAACGCATCGCCGGCGAATAGCGGATGAGCTTGAGGAACGGCAGCACGCAGAACATCGCCAGAGTGGCGTGATCGCCGATCGCGAGCACGATCGCGGCGGGCAGGAAGGCGCAGAGATCGATGATGCCGAGCGCGGAGAAGACGTAATCCAACCGGTCACGGAAGGCCGAGACCTTGCGCGGGGTGTGGCCGGCAACGCTCCACAGCCGCGCAAAATATTCGAAGGCGAACACCGCAATCGCCATGAGCTGGACGGCGGTGAAGACCAGCCCGTAGCGCGCATCGAGCTGCGGCACCGAGGCGAGCGTGACCGCGAGCACGTCGGCGAAGATCACGATCACGACCATGCGCACGAAGCGGGAGCCGACCGACAGCGGCAGATGATCGTGCTCGAGCAGTTCGTAGAGCCGGTCGCGCAGATCGGGATCGTTGAGGGTCTTATGGTGCCCGAGCATCGCAGGGCTCGCGTTGTCTACCCGTTCATGGCCTTCTCGATCGCGGCGAGCGCGGCGTCGGCCTTGGCGCCGTCGGGACCGCCGGCCTGAGCCATGTCGGGGCGGCCACCGCCGCCCTTGCCGCCCAGCGCCTCGGACGCCGCACGCACCAGTTCGACCGCGTTGAAGCGCGAGGTGAGATCAGCGGTGACGCCGACCACGACACCGGCCTTGCCGTCCTCGCTGCGGCCGACGATCGCGACCACGCCGGAGCCGAGCTGCTTCTTGGCCTCGTCGGCAAGGCTCTTGAGATCCTTCATCTCGACGCCGTCGACCGCTCGCGCCATCAGCTTGACGCCAGCCAGCTCGCGCACACCGGAGGCTGCGCCACCGGCCGAAGCGCCGCCGCCCATCGCGAGCTTCTTGCGCGCGTCCGACAGCTCGCGCTCGAGCTTCTTGCGCTCCTCCATCAGCGCGGTGACGCGCGCCGGCACGTCATCGATGGTGGTGCGCAGCTCGGCCGCAGCAGATTTGGCCAGCGCAATGGTGTCGTTGGCATGCTTGCGCGCACGGCGCCCGGTCAGCGCCTCGATCCGGCGCACGCCGGAGGACACCGCGCTCTCGGATGTCACCGAGATCAGGCCGATATCGCCGGTGCGCTTGACATGGGTGCCACCGCAGAGCTCGACCGACCAGCCCATTGCATTGGTGCCATGGTCGCGGGCGGCGTTGCCCATCGCGACCACGCGGACCTCGTCGCCATATTTCTCGCCGAACAGCGCGCGGGCGCCGGCCTCGCGGGCGTCGTCCAGCGCCATCAGCCGGGTCGTGACTTCGGAATTCTCCAGCACGACGTCGTTGGCGATGTCCTCGACCCGGGCGAGCTCGTCCGGCGAGATCGGCTTCGGATGGGCGAAGTCGAAGCGCAGCCGGTCCGGCGAGACCAGCGAGCCGCGCTGGGCGATGTGGTCGCCGAGCACCTGGCGCAGCGCCTCGTGCAGGATGTGGGTCGCGGAATGGTTGGCGCGGATCGCGGAGCGGCGGCCGTGATCCACGTCGAGCTGTAGCGCGGTGCCGAGCTTGAGGGTGCCCTCCTCGACCGTGCCGAGATGGACGAACAAGTCGCCGGCCTTCTTCTGGGTATCGGTGACGCGGAACGTCACGCCATCGCCGCGCATGACGCCGATGTCGCCGACCTGGCCGCCGGATTCGGCGTAGAACGGGGTCTGGTTGAGCACGATGGCGCCGGCGTCGCCCTTGCTCAGGCTGTCGACCTCGGCACCGTCCTTGACCAGCGCGGTCACCGCACCTTCCGCAGTCTCGATCTCGTAGCCCAGGAATTCGGTGGCGCCGAGCTTCTCGCGCAGCGGGAACCAAACGGTCTCGGTCGCCGCCTCGCCGGAGCCGGCCCAGGCGGCACGCGCCTTGGCGCGCTGGCGGTCCATCGCATCGGTGAAGGAGGCCTGATCGACGCTGATGCCGCGCGACTTCAGCGCGTCCTGGGTCAAGTCGAGCGGGAAGCCATAGGTGTCGTACAGCGTGAAGGCTGTATCGCCGTCGAACATGTCGCCCTGCTTCAGCCCGGCCGCCTTCTCATCGAGAATGGCAAGGCCGCGCTCCAAGGTCTTGCGGAAGCGCGTCTCTTCCAGCCGCAAGGTCTCCTTGATCAGGGCCTCGGCACGGATCAGCTCCGGATAGGCCTGGCCCATCTCTCGGGTCAGCGTACCGACCAGGCGGTGCATCAACGGTTCGCGGGCGCCGAGCAGCTGAGCATGGCGCATGGCGCGGCGCATGATCCGGCGCAGCACATAGCCGCGGCCCTCGTTGGACGGCAGCACACCATCGGAGATCAGGAACGACGAGGCGCGCAAATGGTCGGCGATGACGCGCAGCGACGCCTTTTGCGGCCCTTGCGGGTCGGCATTGGTGAGGTCGGCGATGGCCCGGATCAGCGCGACGAACAGGTCGATGTCGTAATTGTCGTGCTTGCCCTGCAGCACGGCCGCGACGCGCTCCAGCCCTGCGCCGGTGTCGATCGACGGCTTGGGCAGCCTGACACGCTCCCCACCCTCGAACTGCTCGTATTGCATGAACACGAGGTTCCAGATCTCGATATAGCGGTCGCCATCCGCTTCGGGTGAGCCGGGCGGGCCGCCCCAGACCTTATCGCCGTGGTCGTAGAAGATCTCCGAACAGGGACCGCATGGGCCGGTGTCGCCCATCTGCCAGAAATTGTCGGAGCCGGCGATGCGGATGATGCGGGACTCCGGCAGGCCGGAAATCTTCCTCCAGAGGTCGAAGGCCTCGTCGTCGTCGATATAGACGGTAGCCCAGAGCTTCTCCTTCGGGAGCCCGAACTCGCGGGTGACCAGCTTCCAGGCCAGCTCGATCGCGTTGTCCTTGAAATAGTCGCCGAAGGAGAAATTGCCGAGCATCTCGAAGAAGGTGTGATGGCGGGCGGTGTAGCCGACATTGTCGAGGTCGTTGTGCTTGCCGCCGGCGCGCACGCATTTCTGCGAGGTGGTGGCGCGGCTGTAGGGCCGCTTCTCGACCCCGGTGAACACGTTCTTGAACTGCACCATGCCGGCATTGGTGAACATCAACGTCGGGTCGTTGCGCGGCACGAGCGGCGAGGACGGCACGATCTCGTGGCCGTTCTCGGCGAAGAAATTGAGGAAAGTCGACCTGATCTCGTTGACGCCGCTCATAGCAATCCAATCGAAAAAGTCCGGGAATTCGGCGCAACGCTTTTAGACAAGCACCCCTGCCCTGTCCAGGAACTGTGCTGGCGGATCATGCACTTGGCCCACACGCTTGAAAGCGCGTGGAAAGCCTGCTGCGCCGCGTTGACAGTTTGCGCCGCCTCGTGTTTCCTCCTACATATTGACGATAGCCGCGTCGGGAGAGATCGGCCTTTCAGCTTTCTTGAGCTCGGAGGTCGGCGCCGAAGGAGCAACCGCCCCGGAAACTCTCAGGCAAAAGGACCGCGCGGCTTCAACTGCATCTGGAAAGAGGCGCTGACGGGCAAACGCCCGGATCGCGTCCGCCGACGGGATAATACTCTCAGGCACAGCGACAGATGGGGCTTCGATCGGTTGGCCCGGGAATGGTCCCGGGAACCTTCGAGGGTCCCTGCGATGTCGGCACCAGGCGCTGTTTCATCCCTTTTGAAGCGCACCCCGCTTTACGCGCTGCATGTCAGCCTCGGCGGCAAGATGGTGCCGTTCGCGGGCTACGAGATGCCGGTGCAATATGCAGCCGGCGTGCTGAAAGAGCACCTGCATACCCGCAGCGCCGCCGGTCTGTTCGACGTCTCCCATATGGGCCAGATCGCCCTGGTTCCAAAATCCGGCCGGGTGGCGGACGCTGCCCTCGCGCTGGAGCGGCTGGTGCCGCAGGACATCCTCGGCATCGCCCCAGGCCGGCAGCGCTATGCCCAGTTCACCAACGACGCCGGGGGCATCCTGGACGACCTGATGGTCGCCAATTTCGGCGAACACCTGGTTCTGGTGGTCAACGCCGCCTGCAAGAATGCCGACGAGGCGCTCTTGCGCGCCGGGCTTTCCGATGTCTGCGAGGTGCAACCGCTCACCGATCGCGCGCTTCTGGCTTTGCAGGGTCCCAAGGCCGCATACGTGCTGGCTAAATTATGTGCCGATGTCGAAAGCATGCGGTTCATGGACGCCGGGCCGCGCGTGGTCGACGGGCTCGACTGCTACGTCTCGCGCTCCGGCTACACCGGCGAGGACGGGTTCGAGATCTCGGTCCCCGCCGATCAGGCTGAGAAGCTCGCCGACGCGCTGCTGTCCGACAAGGATGCACTGCCGATCGGGCTCGGCGCCCGCGACAGCCTGCGGCTGGAAGCCGGGCTCTGTCTCTATGGTCACGACATCGATACGGAAACGACGCCGGTCGAGGCGGCGCTGGAATGGTCGGTGCAGAAAGTACGCCGCATGGGCGGCGCTCGCGCGGGCGGCTTTCCGGGCGCAGAGAATATCCTGGGGCAGTTCGAGAACGGCGCCGCGCGCCGCCGGGTCGGACTGAGAGCCGAAGGCCGCGCGCCGGTGCGCGAAGGCGCAGCGCTGTTCGCCGCGCCCGGTTCGAGCGAGCCGATCGGCAAAGTCACATCCGGCGGCTTCGGCCCGACGCTGAACGCGCCGGTCGCGATGGGCTATGTGCCGACTTCGCTCTCCGCGGTTGACGCGCAGCTGTTTGCCGACGTGCGGGGCCAGCGCCTGCCCCTGCGCGTCGCCGCCATGCCCTTCGTTCCCAACACCTATAAACGTTGACCTTGCAAGCGCTGAGGGATGCCCATGACCACGCTCTACACCTCCGACCATGAATGGCTCAGCATCGACGGCGATGTCGCCACCATCGGCATCACCGATTACGCGCAGGCCCAGCTCGGCGACGTCGTGTTCGTGGAGCTGCCCAAGGTGGGCCGGGCCTTGAAGAAGGCAGAAGCCGCGGCGGTCGTCGAATCGGTCAAGGCCGCCTCCGACGTCTACGCGCCTGTGACCGGCGAGGTCGTCGAGGTGAACCAGGCGATCGCCGACGAGCCTGCGCTGGTGAATACCGACGCCGCGGGCAAGGCCTGGTTCTTCAAGGTGAAGATGTCGGACAGGGGCGAACTGGGCGGGCTGATGGATGAAGCCGCCTACAAGGCGCACACGGCGTGAAGACGTCCAAGCCACAAGAACACGCGTCATGCCCCGCGCAGGCGGGGCATCCAGTAATCACCAGCGGTAGCGGTCGAACGGAGACGCCTCGGCGTACTGGATCGTCCGCTTTCGCGGACGATGACACCGAATTCAGAATTCCAGCGAGGCTCTCATGAACGCGCCGTTCAAACCGCTCGATGACGCCGCCACCACCTTCGCCCGCCGCCACATCGGCCCCTCGCCGCGCGATGTCGCCGCGATGCTGGAGACGATCGGCGCGAAGAGCCTGTCGGAGCTGATGGCGCAGACGCTGCCGGCGTCGATCCGTCAAGCCGCCCCGCTCGATATCGGCCCGAGCTTGAGCGAGACCGAGGCGCTCAGCCACATGCGCGGGCTCGCCGCGCAGAATCAGGTCTTCACCTCGCTGATCGGCCAGGGCTATTCCGGCACGATCATGCCGGCGGTGATCCAGCGCAACATCCTGGAGAACCCGGCCTGGTACACGGCCTATACGCCCTATCAGCCCGAGATCAGCCAAGGCCGGCTGGAGGCGCTGTTCAACTTCCAGACCATGATCTGCGACCTGACCGGGCTCGACGTCGCCAATGCCTCGCTGCTCGACGAGGCGACAGCGGCGGCCGAAGCGATGGCGCTGGCCGAGCGCTCCGCCAGCGCCAAGGCGAAAGCGTTCTTCGTCGACAAGAACATTCACCCACAGACCCTCGCGGTGCTCAAGACCCGCGCCGAGCCACTCGGCTGGCGCCTGATCGTCGGCGATCCCGCAACCGATCTCGATGGCTCGGACGTGTTCGGCGGCATCCTGCAATATCCGGATACGACCGGGCGCTTGCGCGATCCGCGCGCTGATATCGCCAAACTGCGCGCGAAAGGCGCGCTGGCGATCCTCGCCGCCGACCTGCTGGCGCTCACCTTGATCGCTTCCCCTGGCGAGCTCGGCGCCGACATTGCGATCGGGTCAGCGCAGCGTTTCGGCGTGCCGATGGGCTATGGCGGACCGCACGCGGCCTACATGGCGGTGCGCGACACGTTGAAGCGCTCGCTGCCCGGCCGCATCGTCGGGTTGTCGGTGGATTCGCGCGGCGCGCCCGCCTATCGGCTGGCGCTGCAGACCCGCGAGCAGCACATCCGCCGCGAGAAGGCGACCTCCAACATCTGCACCGCGCAGGTCTTGCTGGCGGTCATCGCTGCCATGTACGCGGTCTATCACGGACCCGAGGGGCTAGCGGCGATCGCGCGCAACGTGCATCGGCGCGCGGCGGTGCTGGCGGCAGGCCTGCGCAAGCTCGGCTTTGCGCCCGACAGCGATGCCTTCTTCGATACCGTCTCGGTCGACGCCGGAGCAAAGCGCGATGACATCGTCGCGCGCGCGCTCAACGAGAAGATCAATCTCGGCCTCGGTGATCGCGCCTTGCGCGTTGCGCTGGACGAGACCACGACGCCTGAGATCGTCGAAGCGGTGTGGCGCGCGTTCGGCGGGGAGCTGTCTTACGCATCGATCGAAGCCGAAGCGCGCGAGGCCCTGCCGGCCGGATTGAAGCGGCAGAGCCGTTTCCTGACCCATCCGGTGTTCCATGCGCATCGCTCGGAGACCGAGATGCTGCGCTATCTGCGCAAGCTCGCCGACCGCGACCTCGCGCTCGACCGCGCCATGATCCCGCTCGGCTCCTGCACCATGAAGCTGAACGCGACCACCGAGATGATCCCGCTGACCTGGCCGGAATTCGCCAGCCTGCATCCGATCGCGCCACGCGCGCAGGCTGCCGGCTATCACGCGCTGTTCGGCCGTCTCGAAGACTGGCTGTGCAGGATCTCCGGTTATGACGCGGTGTCACTGCAGCCGAATTCTGGCGCGCAGGGCGAATATGCCGGGCTGCTCGCGATCCGCGGCTATCATGCCGCCCGCGGCGAGAGCCATCGCAAGGTCTGCCTGATCCCCTCCTCCGCCCACGGCACCAATCCGGCCTCGGCCCACATGGCCGGCATGGAGGTCGTGGTGGTCGCCTGCGACGCCGGCGGCAATGTCGACGTTGTCGATCTCAAGGCAAAAGCGGAGAAGCACACGGCCAATCTCGCCGCCATCATGATCACCTATCCCTCGACGCATGGCGTGTTCGAGGAGCATATCGGCGAGATCTGCGATATCGTTCATGCCCATGGCGGCCAGGTCTATCTCGACGGCGCCAATCTGAACGCGCAGGTCGGGCTGGCGCGCCCCGGCGATTACGGCGCCGACGTCAGCCATTTCAACCTGCACAAGACCTTCTGCATTCCGCACGGCGGTGGCGGACCGGGTATGGGTCCGATCGGGGTGAAGGCACATCTGGCGCCGTTCCTGCCGGGCCATCCGGCGACCGATGGCGCGATCGTGCGCCCGGTCGGACCGGTGTCGGCGGCGCCCTACGGCTCGGCCTCGATCCTGACCATCTCCTACATCTACATGCTCCTGATGGGCGGCGAGGGCCTGCAACGCGCCACCGAGATCGCGATCCTCAATGCCAACTACATCGCAGCGCGGCTGGATGCGCACTTCCCGGTGCTCTATCGCAACGAGCGCGGCCGGGTCGCGCACGAGTGCATCGTTGATCCCCGACCGCTGAAGCAGACGAGCGGCGTGACCGTCGACGACATCGCCAAGCGGCTGATCGATTACGGCTTCCATGCACCGACCATGAGCTTCCCGGTGCCGGGGACGCTGATGATCGAGCCGACCGAGTCGGAATCGAAGGCAGAGCTCGATCGCTTCTGTGACGCTATGATCGCGATCAGGAACGAGATCGCCGAGGTCGAACAGGGCCGTTTCAAGATCGAGGCCTCGCCGCTGCGGCACGCGCCGCACACGGTGCACGACGTCGCCGATGATGATTGGAATCGCGCCTATCGCCGCAGCGAAGGCTGCTTCCCGGCGGGTTCCTCGCGTACCGACAAATATTGGTGCCCGGTGGGTCGCGTCGACAATGTCTACGGCGACCGCAACCTGGTCTGCTCCTGTCCGCCGCTGGCGGACTATGCGGAGGCGGCGGAGTAAGCTGCGATCCATCTCTCGGTTGAGCGCCGTGGTCCGCGGCGCTCAACCAGACGCGTTGTCCGACAGATCAAGGTGCGATCAGCACGTTCGCAACGGGGTCCCAGCGCCAGAGATTGGCGTTGGTCAACTCGGTGCCGCCCCACCAGCGATGGATCGGATTGTGCCGGCTGAAATCGTCCTCGCCGGCCAGGATCGCCTCGCCGAGCGGCGTCAGCGACAAGCAACTCGCCTTGTAGCGTTGCAGACGGTCGCGATCGTCGTGCATTTCAAGCGTGAATGGCCCTTCGGCGAGGCCTGTCAGCGCCGGCGCAGGGCTGTGGGCTAGTCCGTCGAGCAGCGCGCCTGTCTCCCAATACTCGAACACGCGGCCTCGATTCGGCTTTTCGTATCCTGGAAACAGATCGAACGGATGCACGAAGCCATCGGCGACGAGTTGCAGCAATCGCGTCTCGGTCTCGCCAATCCCGGTACGGGGCCGAGGCAATTCGCCAAGCAACTCCAATACGGTGCTGCGAAGCTGCGGCAGCGGTGCGAGATCCCGCCCGAGCAGTTGCGCCCAGGCCTGAGGTGTTGGCTCACAATAGGCCTGCCAGGCCAGTGCGGCCGTCCTGAACTGGTCGTCCTCGATCTCGATCGATGGCACGCGCCAAGCCACAAGCTCTTCCGGAGCCCTGTCGCCGATGACGGCATCTGCCTGGCGAAGCGTCAGACGAACTGCGCCAGGGATACGCGACCCGAGATGATCCAGAAGCCAGATCGCCTGCAATTGCGCGTTCGGCAGCGGATCGACCCAGAGCTCGACGGTCTCACACCACTCGCACAAGTCGACAAGTCCGGCGCGTTGCCACCCCAGCTGATCGAGACGAGAGACGCGGAGATGGTCGAGCCAATGCGGTCCCGACGCCCCTTCCGCGCGCGGGGAAAGCAGCTCTGCAAGCGCTTGAGCGGAGGGCAACGGCCCGGCGACGAAGCGCGCCCCAATGCCAATGACAAGATCGGCCAAGCCTGCCGCCCTGAGCGCGCCGGCACCGCTGTCGCTGGTCAAGATCAGATGTGTCATGTGCCAGGCTCCTCATCGGACCAATTCATGGCTCGATCAGCACGTTCGCGACAGGGTCCCAGCGCCAGAGATGGGCGTTTGTCAGTTCGGTGCCGCCCCACCAGCGATGGATCGGATTGTGCTCGGAAAAATCCGCGTTTCCGAGCAGGACCGCTTCGCCAAATTCCGTCAGCCGCGGCCGGTTTTCCCGGTGGATCTCCTGACGTCGTCTAAGATTGCCGAGCGGGACGGTCTGAAGTTCAGGATCCAGTGCCGTGATCGCAGGCTCAGGACCAAAAGCCAGCGGCTCTGCCAACAGAGCGGTCTCCCAATCATTGAATATCGTGTGGCGATAGTATCCGTTGAAGTAGACGAGCGTGTTGAGGATGACGCTGAGCCGCTGCGGCGGATCGGGATAGATCAGCTCCAGCAAACCCATTTCGGTTGACCCGAGGCCGGTCCCGGGAGCCGGCAATTCAACAAGCAGCCGCAGCACAGCATCGCGTAAACGTGGAAGCCCGCTCAGATCCTCCCGCAACAGATCACACCATGCTTGCGGTGTTGGCGAACGATAGGCCTGCCAGGCTTTCGACGCGAGGTCGACATGCTCGGATGCAATGGCAATCCGCGGAGCGTCCATCGCAGCGAGTTCGTCCGTGGAACGGCCGCCCAGAGGATCAGCCCCACGAAGGAACAGATGCGACGGAATGGCCCTGCGACGCTTGAGATAGTCGAGCAGCCAGATCAGCTCGAGCTGGTCATTCGCAGTCGGCCCGATCCAAAGCTCGACGGTTTCGAAGCATGTGCAAAGCTGAGCCAGGCCAATGCCACGCACCTCGAACCGGTCGAGACGTTTCGAGGGAAGGAAATCCAGCCAGTGTGAACCCCGCTCTTGATGTCGCTGTTCAGACCGCACATCGAAGCAATCGTCCAGCTCGACGCTCGTCGGCGGAGGACCGTAGACGAGCCGCTGGAGGTGATCACCAAAGTAATGACCGAAATGCAGGAACAGATCGGGCGAATCGTCCGCATCTGACCTGCAATAGATGTAGTCCGTCGTCAGGATCAGGCGCGTCATGACCCCACCACCATGCAACGCGTACGACATAGTTAGATGCGGAAAATAAGGGCGCGGATCCAGTCAATTCGTCCGCGCGTTCGGCGTCGGCAATTCGAGCTCAAATTGTATGAAGCGCATGAAGACGGCACGCCCGCCCCCCCAATACGGCGTGGAGTGCAACCGCAAGGCACGCGAATTTCGGTGCAGCATCACGCACGCGCAAGCAGGCGCCGGGACGTCGGCAACTCAACGTCCTCAGGCGCCCGCTGCCGCCGTAAACCTTACTCTTCAGCCGGCTCTTCGCCGTCCGCGTCGCGCTCGGCGCTCCCGGCCAGGATCTGCTCGGCGATCAGACCGGAGTTCTGCCGGATCGCGGTCTCGATCTTGGCCGTCATGTCAGGATTGGCCTTCAGGAATGACTTGGCGTTCTCGCGTCCCTGCCCCAGCCGCTGGCTGTCATAGGAGAACCAGGCGCCGGACTTCTCGACGATGCCGGCCTTGACGCCGAGATCGAGGATCTCGCCCATCTTGGAGACGCCCTCGCCATACATGATGTCGAACTCGACCTGCTTGAACGGCGGCGCCAGCTTGTTCTTCACCACTTTCACGCGCGTGGTGTTGCCGATCACCTCGTCGCGCTCCTTGATCGCGCCGATGCGGCGGATGTCGAGACGCACCGAGGCATAGAACTTCAGTGCGTTGCCGCCGGTGGTGGTCTCCGGCGAGCCGTACATGACGCCGATCTTCATCCGGATCTGGTTAATGAAGATCACCATCGTGTTGGACTTGTTGATTGAGGCGGTCAGCTTGCGCAGCGCCTGGCTCATCAGCCGCGCCTGCAGGCCCGGCAGCGATTCGCCCATCTCGCCTTCGAGCTCGGCCTTGGGTACGAGCGCCGCGACCGAATCGACCACCAACACGTCGACCGCCCCAGAGCGCACCAGCGTGTCGCAGATTTCAAGCGCCTGCTCCCCCGTGTCGGGCTGGGAGATCAGGAGTTCGTCGATATTGACGCCGAGCTTGCGCGCATAGACCGGGTCGAGCGCGTGCTCGGCATCGATGAAGGCGCAGATGCCGCCCTTCTTCTGCGCTTCCGCAACGGTGTGCAGCGCCAAGGTGGTCTTGCCCGAGGATTCCGGGCCGTAGATCTCGACAATGCGCCCTTTTGGCAAGCCGCCGACCCCAAGCGCGACGTCGAGCCCGAGCGAGCCGGTCGAGATCGTCTCGATGTCCATCGAGCGATCGTTCTTGCCGAGCTTCATCACCGAGCCCTTGCCGAACTGGCGCTCGATCTGGGACAGGGCTGCGGACAGCGCCTTACTCTTATCCATGGAAGAACCTTCGACGATGCGCAGTGCGGTGGCAGACATTGGCGCTCCTTATGGCGGGGATTCGCGGGATGGACAAATGGTTAACGAGACGGGCCGGCAATCTTCGGTTTATCTGCCCCGCAATGTACCCGATCTGTTCTATGTTCGCAATATGTTCTTTTCTTAGAGGCCAGGCTCTCCTCACTTTCGCCAGTGTCCGAGTTTGATTTTGCGATCCCATCAGGAACGCTCTGCGGGAGCTCTCGTTGCCCGGCCATGACGACGTTGGCCGAATATCTTCATCTTGCGACGCGCTACGAACGCGCTGCCGGGCAGGCGGCCGATCCCGCAGCGCGCCGACAGCTTGAGGCGGTGGCCGAGACCTACCTCACCTTGGCCAAGAGCCTTGCGGTTCTTGAACGATCAACGGAAGTTGTCGAGGAAGCAAAGCGCACCCAAAAGCGCTAAGCCGTCTGAGTTGCGGCGGATAACTCCACCCGAGAGCCGCGGCCATTCTCGACCTCGCACCCCCGTCGCAGCCTGTGACGATCGCCAACACAAACAGGTTGCGAGCGTCTCTAATTCGCGCGCATGGGCTGCTTGGCATCTCCGAGGACCAGAAGCACCGGGGGCGCCAACGGGCCGACAAGGAAGGCGATCCAGAACCACTTTCGCGGCGATCTCTGACGTTCGCGCGCCATCTCTGTCGCGAGCGGTATCGAAGCAACCGACAAGATGAAAATAACCCACCCGGCCATTGGCCATCTCCTCGGCAGCAGCAGTTGCCACCTACAACATAACATGGCGCCGCTGGTGTTGCGCGTCGTCCCCGAAAAGTGAACGATGCCTACAGCACAAGGTGTGCGCGGGGCGTCGCACTTGCCACTGCAGGACGATGCCGAGATGCTCCTCGCAGACGAACCGTTCACGTATCAGGCCTCGTGCCATAGAGCCTAAGCCCAGCCTGCCAGATCGACACGAATGGCGCCAAGCCGCCGCCGTGACGGTCGCAGTCCATCGCGACCGCACGCGGGATTCATGATAGTTCTGCACACCCGACTTGTTGCAACCACCGATCGCTCCTGACGCGCCGATGCCCGCAGACGAACCGACCATCACACTCTGGCGCCCCGTCGGCCCGAATGAGCTCGCGCTGATCCGCGCCTCCGGGATGCGAAGCTTTCCGCCGCGTCTTCCGGAGCAGCCGATTTTCTATCCGGTGCTGAGCGAGGACTACGCAACCAAGATCGCGCGCGACTGGAACATGCCGGCGAGCGGTGAGGGACATGTGACGCGCTTCGAGGTGAAACGGAGCTTCCTCGCACACTATGAGGTGCAGGAGGCTGGCGGTCGCGACCATCGCGAGTACTGGATCCCCGCGGCAGATCTCGACGCCTTCAACGCCGCCATTGTTGGCATCATCGAAGTAATCAGGAGCTTCCCCTGACGCTTCCGTGGTTCTCCTGAGAAGAACGAAGTTCCCGCCTCGCTTCCGCTTTTGTTCGCATGCAAACGCTGCAGTTTTAGGCAGCTGCCGCACCGCTCCGCAGTTCTCCGGCCAAGAACGGAGTTCCGCTCTCAGACCCAGCAGTCGTGCCGAGCATGCAATCTCGTGCAGCGGCTTCGACGCTTGAGCCAATATCGGCGCCGGAACATCAGCCTTCGGCCGGCCGCGCCTGGACGTTCGGTCTCAACGTCAGCCTCGGCGCGGTCCCCACAGCATCACCGCGAGTCCAATCAGCGCGGGCACGCCGATAGGGGCCAGGAAGAGCGGGACCATCCAGGCATCACGCTCAGACCCATGACAGGGACTACCGAGCATCGGGATCAGCGAGCAGTTGAGCTGCGCCCACAGCACGGTCAGGACATAGAAGGTTGCTGTCAGCAGGCAGCCGATATTGAGAATGGTGTCGATAACCTTGTACATCGCTCGACCTCGTCGCAGCCGCGACTCACTGAGCAGGCGCATGCGGATGTGACCGCGATCACGCAACGCGATGCAATCGCATATCACACTCGGTTGCGATAAACTTTTAGTTGCGGTATAGAATTAAGGTTGCCAAAGTGGTCTTGTGAGTTCCCACTGCATCGCGAGTTCCGCTTGTGGCAAGCTGCCCACCCAGCTCACGGCCACAGGCTCATTAAGTCACCGCACGTTAGATCACAGGCTGATTAGATCACAGGCTCATTAGATCGCAGGCTCGTTGTCCCTCCCTGATCGCCGCGCGTTCGTCGTCACACACTCCTTGTTCACGCCTTCATAGTCTCACATTCACTGTCTTACATTCACTGTCACACATTCACTGTCACACGTAGGCGCAAGGCCCTGAATCCATCCGCGCCGAAAGAAAGCCCCGGCTGCAACGCCGGGGCTTTTGACTCCCACGCAGCCTGGAATGGATGATCGGAACCAGCATCACGATCGTTGTTCGCGTCGTTAAATGTGCGCGTGCGCAGCGGCAAGCGGGAACGATCAGGCAGGGACCGACATAAATACCTATGCGAACAGACGACGTGATCTGCCCCGCCTGCAAAGCCGGCTTCCGCCGGATCGAACTCCAATCGCAGACCGGCAGCGCCGGCGAGATCCGCTGCCTGCTCTACGGGGAGCTTCTCGAAGTGGTCGACGGATCGACCGAAGTTGCATATCGACTGACCGTCGCGCCGGAGAAGATTTCCAACGACAACTGCTGACAATCTATCCGTGTGTTTCCGGTGCCGCCTCCTTTTTTGACCTGACTCAAGGTTCGACGGACGGTTCGTACTAGAGTTACAACGTCATTGCCGAACTGCCCTCGAGGGGAGCTGCGACGTTGACGCCGAGCCTCGGTCCGCGGCGGTCCGGGGCTCGGCCACCTCGCTCGCAAGGTTTTGCGATCCCACCCCAAATCCGGGATTGCACATCTCGTCATCGTCAGTCATCGCAGTTGGTCATCGCACATCGATTGACATTCAGCTGCTACGACGGCTGCATTGGCCGGCACCCGCAGCCCCGCAACGCGTGAACCGACTTTCAGTTGAACGATGACCGTCCACACCCCTCCCCTGCTTACGCCCGAAGAGTTCGCGTCGCTGATCGAGATCGCGGTCAGCGAGTCTGCCCCCAGCGTGCCGCCGGCTCATCTGAACAGGCTGGTGACATTGGGTTATGTCGCCGTGACCGACGAAGGACCCGTGGTGACTGGCGACGGATTGCTGCGGATCACCGAAAGCGAATGAAAATCGCCCCGCCTGGCCGCCGCAATGACGGCAGAGCACGCGGAAATTCGGCTCGGCCAATTTACAATCTTAAGATGAACAAACCGACCGTAGTTTCCCGGAATTGATCTGAGCCAGGTTTCCGCCTCCATTGATTTTAGCGTTCATGGGAACCCACGGCCTGGGGGCGGCCGGGGCTCACCGGTTTTGGCAATGCCGCTCTATTTCTTTCGTATCCGAAACGGCTCCTACTCGGGGGTTTCCGAATATGGGACTGAGTGTCCCGACCGGGACGCCGCGTGGAAGGAGATGACCACCGTCTGCGCCGATATGGCGAGCAGCATCTCGCGCAAGCTTGCCGAAAATTCCGAGTGGCAGATGGAGCTCCTCGACGAAGCCCGGCAGCCGGTGTTTAGGATCCGAATCGTCGCCGAATCACTTGATACCGCCTGAGGCGGCCGCCCCACCGACTTGCAGAATTGGCCTGGGAACGTGGTCCGGTCAGCGCTGGAGCGCCCCGGCGACCCAAGCGGTTGCGCTGCAGCAATTGATCAAGATCAAAATGTTCAGCCCGATCCTAGCCGATATTACAAGGATATGGGTAATCTGATCTTCAAATGTCCTCGGACCGGGATGAACGTGCAGCACTGGCTGGAAGAAGCCAGGCCGGGCGATCCGAGCGCCTATGAAACCGTGATCTGCAAGGCCTGCACCCGGCTTCACTTCATCAATCGGCACACAAGGAAGCTGCTGGGCGAGAAGGAATAGCGACCAGGATGCGGGCACAGGCCTGACTGCGGCCGGCTCTCAATCGGCGCTCCGGAGCCGCCGCATCGTGAATTCGATCGCGCCGTCCGGCAGTTCCCTCCAGCTTTCCACAGCGCTCATATAGCCGGCCTTGGGATAGCGGGTGAGGTATTCGCGGGCCTTGGCGCGAGCCTCGTCGCGCGGCAGCGTAAAAGTGTCGCGCACGTAGCCGTCGGCCCCCTTGCGCCGGGCCGCCATTCGGCTGGCGAGGTCTCGCGGACGCTCTCTCACTCGCGAACTCCGTCAACGCCACAACCCCGTCAATATAGACAAGGGCTGAGCGAATCCGAGTCCGAAGCAAACGCGCCCCTCCGGGGGACACTGGGCCGATCGTCGGCCCCGATCAGTTTGCGCTGGCGCCGCCCTTCTTCTTGGCCGCAGCCGTGGTCTTCACCGCGGGTGTCTTTGGCGTGTCGGCGGTGCGAACCCCGCCCCACGGATCCGAACTGGTCTGGGCATTCGGGATCTTCTTCAGGGTCTCCTTGTAGGCCTTCTCCCGAGCCGCATCGGCCTCCTTCTCCTCATCGGACTTGGACGGGCCGTCGGCGAGCAGATTGATGTTGGGCATTTGTGCCACTGCCGGCGCGATCCATGCCGTCAGCACTGCAACAGTGACCGCCAAACCAAGTTTCTTCATCGCATGCTCCCTGAAACGCGGCCGTCTTATAGCACCGCCCGCCCGGGCGCCAAGCGCGCGCCCAATCCTTGGGGATCGTCCGATCTGCTCGGTTCCGTCCGTGTCAGCCGATCCGCATCGGGTGCAGCAACACCCTGGGACCCCTGGCTGACAGGGACAACGGAAACAAACAGATACAACCACGCTTCGCGACGTCCTCTCGCGTGCGGTCCCCGCATAGGGCGGCATCATAGGGTGACAACTCCGGCGTTTTCAAGCCGAGCACCTGCGGCATCCTTGTCCGATCCCGCCGTCTCGACTACCCCATCATAAACGGGAGGATCGCACGTTCATGGCAGAAGACAGCCCCGCTTTCAGCATCGAGGCCGCACGACGCATCCTCGACGACGTGTTCGCGCCCTGGATCAAGGAGCTTGCGCTCTCGGTCGAAAGCATCGTGCTTACGGAGGGGCAAGAGCCCGGCGCGGTGCTGCGCCTGCCCTTCTCCGAACGGCTCTGCCGCGACAATGGCGTGGTCTGCGGACAGGCTCTCATGGCGTTCGCGGACACGGCGATGGTGATTGCGATGGTCGCCGCCAATCGCGGCTATCGACCGATGACGACGGTCGACCAGACCACGCATTTTATGCGTGCCGTGGCCTCCTCCGACGTGCTCGCCGATGCGCGGGTCGTGCGCCTCGGCCGGACCATGAGCTTCGGTCGCGTGACGCTGACAAGTGCAGCCGATGCCAGGCCGGTCGCGATGGTCTCGAGCGCATTCGCCATGCTGTGAGGCGGGAGCATCGTCGTTAACGGCATATGAACGTGACGGCGCCGCTGAACGGTACCGCATTCATCACGGTGAAACGGTTTAGCGGTACTTTTTCGGTACATTTTGATGTGAAGGCGGTGCGATCAGTCATCGAGTAACGGCCATGAGCGACACGACAAGCGATAAACGAACGGCCCAACGCCACCGGGTGCTCAAACAAGGCAGGCTCGCATTCGACGGCGGCGGCGCGGTCGATTGCATGGTCCGTAATATTTCGGACACCGGAGCCCGGGTTGAAGTCGTGAACCCGGTCGGCCTGCCCGAGATCTTCACGCTCGTGATTCCGGCTGATAAATTCACCCGGCGCTGCCACGCCGTTTGGAGCCACGACAAGCGGATCGGGATCGAGTTCGACTGAGGGTCTGGATGGCCGACGCGCCGGTCAGCATCGGCTGGCCGGCTGCTCCCTGAGGCGCGGTGTCCTTGTCTGGTTACTTCTGCTTCTTGTCCGGCTGTGTCGGTCGCGCCCCGCTCCAAGGATCATATTTTTCCTTCGGCTCGGGGATTTTCTCGAGTGCCGCCTTATAGGCCTTTTCGTCGATCTGAGGCTTCTTCAGCTCGCCGCTGCGCTGGTCGTCGCCGCGAGAGCGTCTGCCACCCATCTGCGCCTGGGCCGGCCAGGCAACAAGTCCGATCAGCACCGCAATCAGCAGGATTCTCATCGCACGCTCCAGCCTCGTTCGCGGACGAACTTACCCACAGCCGCGGCAGGGGCAATGGCAAATTGCGCGATCGTGATCCGCAGGGCTGAAGCCATTCAAGCTGAAGCCATTCAAAAAGGAGGTCGTCCGTTCCGGACGCCCGCCTTCATCGCACACCCGTTCACTTAATAGCCACGCCGGCCGGGAAAATTCGCGGGGCCACGCGTGTAACCGCCGCCATATCCACCGCCGATCCCAATCCCGATGCCGATGCCGACCGGAGGCACACCAACAGGCGGACCGTAATAGGGGCGAACCGGCGGCTCATAGACCACGACATCGTCGAAATCGCGGACATGCGGAGGACGGCCGGCGCGCCTGGGCGGATCAGAGTCGCGCTTCTTTGTCGGTTTCTCTTCAACCTTCTTTGTCTCTTTGTTTCCGGGCGTCGGAGCCGAGCACGGACAGGTCGGCCCGATCGCCGCGTTGGTCGGCGCGATCGACGGAGCACCCTGCGCAGCCGGTACAGCCGGCGCGCTGCTCACAGCTGCGACCCGCATGAGGACGGGACGGTTGCGCAAGCGCTCGATCAGCTTGCGCGCGGTCAGCGTCAGATCGCTATCAGGATAACGGTCGAGGAACGCCTGATAGGACGCGACCGTATTGATCAGCACGGCCTCGTTCCACGCTGCCATCCTGTCATGAAGATCAAGCCAGGCGCGGGCCTCCGGCCCGTAGGGTGGCGCGGTGTAAAGTGCAACGAAGGCCTCGTAGGCTGCAACGCTGCCGTCACCGACGATCATCTCATGCGCGAGTTCGGTCGGCTTGCCCTGCAACGTCCGCTTCCATTCCTCCACGGTGCGCTTGACAGCAACGGGCCGCGGTCCGGCATTCGCCGCAGCGGGATCGCTGGTGGCGATGAAGCGGAAATCTTCCGTCAGGGAGGACGAATCCCAGGGTGTCTGACGGCCTTCGGTCACCTTGTTGACGGCAACGCGCACCCGCTTGAACGCCTCTTCGATCGGCAGGCCCGGCTCACGCGCCGCCTGGAGCAGCGCCGTCGTATACGGGCTGTTGGCGCCGCTGCCATCCTCAGCCTCCGCGCCGGGCGAGGTCGAGTAGGACAGGAACGTGCCGGGCGCACCGGTCTTGGTATCTACCAGCGCAAGCCCGTGGCCCGCGGTGCTATTGATCGCGGGGAATGGATTGTTGCGGCAAGCATCGAGCAACAGGATGCGCATCCGGCTCGGCACCGAGTTCAAAGTATTGAGCACGTCGTTGAGCCGCACCGCCTGCAGCGGAATGTCGGCCTCGCGCTGCGGATCGATATCAACCGGGATCAGATAGTTCTCGCCATCGATCTGCAGTCCGTGGCCGGCATAGAACACCAGCGCAACCGTGTCCGCCCCCTTCGCGGCGATCCTGGCGGCGAAATCGCCGACCAGCCGGTTGAGATCGCGCTGCGACAGATCGGCAGCTGCGGTGACCTCGAAGCCAGCATCGCCCAGCAATTGCGCCATGGCTTTGGCGTCATTGGCCGGATTTGGCAGCGCCGTGACGACGCGATAGGCCGATTGGCCGATCACCAGCGCCAGCCGGTTTTCGGCCCTCACCGGGCTCGTACTGGCCAACAATCCGCCGGCTAACAATGCGGCACACAGGATGCGGCGGAACATGGCGATCTCCTTGACGATCCTCGCTTGAGCATTTGTCGGGCGGATTCCTGCCCCGGTTCATTGCGGCATGCGGCGATCATCGGCTCGCCGGCTGTCGCCGGCACGAGAGAAAGCATGAGCGCGAAACGGGCTGTGATCAGCAAATGTTGATCCGCCGCGGCCGGTCTTTGCCGCGATCGCGAATATTCTGTGCCCGAGGTGTGGGCCAGGTTGCCAATGCAGTCAGTTGTATCTCGTTCGGTGCTGATGATGGCCGTGGCGTTGACGGTCACGGGATGCGCCGCCGATCCTCACGCGTCGCTCCCAGAATTCATGCGCGCCAAAGCACCCGACCAGCCGCCTCCTGAGCCAGCCCCCGATGTCGAACGTCTGGTCCGCGCCAACCTGGACAAGGTCTTTCTCGCCACATCCTATCCGCGCAACATGCGGGTCTCGGAGCCGCACCGCGCGGTCCGCGGCGACGGCTGGACCGCCTGCGTTCGAGCCGACCTGACCTCGGCAACCGGCACCCCGTTGGGGTCGCAGACCTACCGGCTCACCATTGCCGAGGGCGAGATCAAGGATCGCCGCCGCGTCGGTAATGAAGACAATTGCGTATCCGAACATTACACTTCCATTATGGTGACCAAATAGGATGAAACACACCGATCGACCGTGGCGTTTTCGACCAGCGGCACCCAATGTGTTTCGATTTAGGCTTACAAAAATACCGTTTTAGACGGCAGTGACCGTTATTAGTTATTTTCCAGCTAATGCGGACGGCCGCCCGATGATTCAAGGACGCGCGCAAATTTAACGATTCTTCAGCATCTTCATCGCCGAATATCAAAAGCGGATGATTGCGGTTTCGGGTTTTTCATGAACGTTCATCTCGTGGGCGACGACATAGCCAAGCTGGCGGTGCTCCGCGGCATGCTGGAAGAGCGCTTTTCGCTCACCTCCGAAATGCTTGACGACGCGCGTATGAGCGGCCGCGACGTTGACGCGGTGGTCGTCGCCGCGGATCTGCGCAACGTCTCCAACATAACAGCGCTGAAAGAGGTTTCCGATCAGCTCTCGCGCATCCCGAAGCGGATATTCCTCACCGATCACAAGTCTCGCCTGTCGACCGTTCAGGCCTATGCGCTCGGCGCCACCAGCGTGATGTCCAGCACGCCCAACCGCAACCAGCTCTTGGGTAAGCTCCTCGATCTGCGGTCCTCGTCGCTGGGACCGAGCATCACGCAGGACGGTGGCCGTCAGGCCGCGTTTGCCGGAGCCGCCTGCATCGCATCGATGTTCGGCTCCGTGCTGAGCGGCGCCGAGATCGACGTCGATGAGACCCGCCGTGCCGGCAGGCGCATCGCCGACTGCATCGCCGAAAATGGGCTCGCCGACTGGCTTGCGACGGTTCGTCGCCATCACGAGGGCACCTATCAGCACTGCCTGCTGGTGACCGGCGTCACCGTCGATTTCGGCTTGAGCCTCGGCGTTCCGAACAGCGACCTCGAACGGCTCTATATGGCCGCGATGTTCCACGATATCGGCAAGGCGAAGATTCCACTGACCATCCTCGATAAGCCGGGAAGCCTCAACGTCCAGGAGCGCACTCTGATCGAGACCCACCCTGCCGCCGGCTACGATGCGCTCAAGGCCAATGCCGCGATCACGGCCGAGACACTCGACGCGGTGAGGCATCACCACGAGTATCTCGATGGTAGCGGCTATCCGGACGGGCTGTACGGCGACAGCATCTCGGACCTGACTCGGATTCTGACGATCTCGGATATCTTCGCGGCCCTTATTGAACATCGCAGCTACCGGCCGGTGATGCCGCGTGAGAAGGCCTATGAGATCCTCGAGAGCATGGAAGGAAAGCTGGAGAAGCCGTTGATCGGCGCTTTCCGACCTGTCGCGCTCGTCAGATAGGCCCTAGCTCGCCTCGCGAACCGAAGGTTAACACTGCCGCTCAAATTGCCGGCAGCCTGCAAGTCCCTTTTGCGAACTTTGCGGTAGCATCGCCAGAAGGCCGATGTGGTTTGCATGAGGATTCTAAGACGTGGCCGAGATCATCGATCGAACGATCGCTTGCGGTGACGCGCGTGCCGATGCGCGAGCCGTGCGCCTGACCTCTGGCCCGGCGCATAGCCTCGTACAGCTGGACGCCATCCCGCTCGGCGATTGGGGCGCACTTTGTGATCGCGCGCTGGAGCCGAATGGCTATTACCTCCCCGACTGGGAAGCCGCAGTGAACGCCTCCGCGCGCGGCCGGACCGGTACGTCGGCGCTGTGCGTTTGGAACGACGGCCCGCCCGCGCGCCTGATCGGGTTGATGCCCGTCACCTCGTTGTGGCGCGCGTACAAAGTGCCATTGCCTGCGCTGGTTAGCGGCCACCCCTATGGCACGTTGTGCACACCGCTGGTCGATCGCGACCTTGCGGAACCTGCCGTCGCGCAGCTTCTCCGGGCGGCCCGGCAGGCCGGCGCGCGGGCGCTGCTGCTGCGCGACGTGGCTCTCGAAGGCGCTGTCATGCAGGCGATCACCTCTACGCTTGCCCGCGAGGGTCTGGAACCGCGTGTGCTCCAATCCTATTCGCGCGCATGCCTTGAGGCGACCGGCGACGGCGATGACATGCTGCGCGATGCGCTGGGACCCAAGAAGCTGAAGGAGTTGCGGCGGCAGCGGCATCGGCTGGCCGAGCATGGCCCGGTCAGCTTTGATATCGCGCGCACGCCGCGTCAGGTCGCGCTCGCATTGGAAGCCTTCCTGGAGCTGGAAGCCAGCGGCTGGAAAGGCCGGCGCGGCACTGCGCTGATCCAGCACGAAGGCGACGCCGCCTTCATCCGCCGCGCCGCACCCGCGCTCGCCGCCAACAACCAGTGCGAGGTCGTGACCCTGCGCAGCGGCGATACGGCCGTTGCCTCGGGCGTCGTGCTGCGGCATCAGAGCCGCGCCTTCTTCTTCAAGCTTGGCGTCGACGAGCGCTACGCAAAATACTCCCCGGGCGTGCAGCTCACAATCGCGCTCACTCGGCATCTCTGCGCCGATCCCGCGATCGCCTCGGCCGACTCCACGGCCGCGCCCGACCATCCGATGATCAATCCGATCTGGCGAGGCCGGCTTGCGATCGGCGATGTGCTACTGCCGTTGCGCGCCCGCGATCCGCTCGTGGAGCTGATCCACGCTACGCTCGCCGCGCGCCGCAATGCGCTGGATGTGGCTCGCCGCGGCGTCCACATCCCGCGTGGCCTGCGAACGCGCTAGCCTCTTGCGCTGCAGCTACTCCGCCGCCTCTGCGTTCACCTCCGCCGAGACCTGGCGGATGGCGCGGGCCAGCATTTGCGGATCCTGCGCACCGGAGACGGCGTATTTTTGCGCGAACACATAGGTCGGCACGCCGGAGATGCCCTTCTCGGCCGCCTCCTGCGCCTGCGCTGAAACCAGGGCGACATCCTCGTCGGTGGCGAGACGACGGCGCACATCGTCACCATCAAGCCCGCAATCGGCCGCCGCCTGCACCAGCACGTTGACGTCGGTGAGATCGCCGCCATCGCGGAAATACAATTCCATCAGGCGCTGCTTCATCTCTGCCGCCTTGCCGACCGCCTCGGCCCAGTGAATGAGGCGGTGGCAGTCGATCGTGTTGGGCTGGCGCGCGACCCGATCGGGACGATAGCTCAGCCCCTCCTGCTCCGCAGCCGCGACCACGCGACCGGCAATGCCTTGATAGGCTTCGACCGAGCCGAACTTTGTCGTGAGATATTGCTCGCGACTGATGCCTTCCCGCGGCACCCAGGGATTGAGGAAGAATGGCCGCCAATGCACCTCGACCGGAACGTCGGGCACCAGCTCCAGAGCCTGCTCGATCCGATGCTTGCCGATATAGCACCACGGGCAGACGACATCGGAGACGATGTCGATGACCAGCGGCTTCACGCTGCTCGGTGACGTGCTCATGGCGGATCCTCTGGTCGCGACGGTCCGCCCAAGATAAGCCGCCTTGAGCCCAGCGCAAGCGAAGCCTAGAGGTTGGCGGCGATCTCGCGCAACCGCGCGGCAGTCAGTTCGTCCGCGGGAAAGAAGGTCTCCAGCGCCAGTTCCGATAGCGTGATGTCGACGGGCGTGCCGAATACCATGGTGGTCGACAAGAAGCTCAGCACCTCTTCTTGCTCGCCATGCCGCAGTCTCAAGGGGATCGCGATGTCATTGGTTGCCGGCGGGCCTAGTCGCGCCGGAATCGGATAGGTCTTCAGCTCCTGATAGAGCTTAACCAGCTCGGGATCGGCGGTCGCCTCGCATTGACGATGCAGCCGTTCGAGCAGATGGCCGCACCATTCGGCCAGGTTGACGGTGCGGGGCGCCAGCCCTTCGGGATGGAAGGCAAGGCGCAGGACGTTGACCGGAGATCCCAGGAGCCGTTGCGGAACACCGGCGAGCAGCGCCGCCACCATGCGGTTGGCCGAGACGAGATTCCAATGCCGGTCCACCGCCAGGGCTGGATTGGGCTCATGGGCCTTCAGGACCAGATCGATCGCCGCACGCGCCGCCGTGAGCGCGGGATCATCGAGCGGCCGTTGCGGGAACGCCGGCGCGTAGCCGGCGGCGACCAGAAGCACGTTGCGATCTCGAAGCGGCACGTCCAATCGCTCCGCCAGTTTGAGGACCATGTCGCGCGAGGGCGCGGCGCGGCCGGTTTCGACGAAGCTCAAATGCCGGGCCGAAATCTCCGCATCCAGCGCGAGATCGAGCTGGCTGAGATGACGCCGCTGCCGCCATTGCCGCAAATGTTCGCCGACATGAACGGGGGTGGCGCGGTCGGCGCGCGCCGCAGATGCATGTGCGTTCATGCCGAGAAACCTATCACGCGGATGTCAGGGCTTCCATTACGCACCAGGTAATCGAATTGCCTCGCCCGCCGGATCATCTTCGCGTCCAAGGAGATGAGTATGAGCACGCCGGCCGGCCCCGACGCACGTCCCCCTTCCGCGATCCTGGAATGGTTGACTGGATTTGCCACCTGGCTGTTGGCGCGCTCGCTCAACATGCCGGAGCCATTGGTTGCCGCGACCGGCAGCCTCGTATTTGCACATGTGCAGGCCTTCGAGACCAGAGCGGTCAAGACGTTGCGAGCACGACGTCTGTCTCGTCGTCTGCAGTCATGGCTGCGCTGAACACGAAAGCCGCAAACCGCGGGGATGATCATGATTTCGGCGGTGCGCGCGCATCGTTCCGGGGATAGAGTCCGCGGGACAGCGCGAGGGATTGCCGTGGCAGATCGGGTGAGCGGGACGGAGGGCTATGCCGAGGAAGCGGACGATCTCTTCGTCCGCTACGAAAGCCATCCCGCGCAGGATCTACATCGTGCCGTGCTGCACCTCATGCCGAAGCCCCCGGCCCGCGTGCTGGACATCGGCGCGGGCACCGGCCGCGATGCCGCCTGGCTGGCTGGACTGGGCCATCAGGTAGTCGCGGTCGAGCCGACTGACACATTGCGGCTGCGGGCGATGGCGCTGCATCCCTCGCCGGCCATTATCTGGATCGATGACAGCCTGCCGGAACTTGCGGCGCTACGCGCGCGGGCGGAGAGCTTCGATCTGGTGATGCTGACCGCCGTGTTCATGCATCTCGATGCCGAACAGCGCGCGCAGGCGATGCCGAACATTGCGAGCCGAATTGCGGCCGGCGGCTGCCTGATCATGCGCTTGCGTCACGGGCCGGTGCCGCCGGGTCGGCGCATGTTCGAGGTCGCAGACGACGAGATCATCGTACTGGCGGGATCGCAAAACATGACGCTCGTCTTCAACGAGCATGCCGTTTCGAGAGACGCGAGGAACCAGGCCGCCGGCGTGACCTGGACGACGCTTGGCTTCGTCAAGGCGCCCTGACGAGAGCGCAAGCGACGCGTGCGCGCCGACCTCAGGCGCTGGCGCCCTCTGGATCAGGCCGCCTGGGCCTGTTCGTTGAGTGAGGGCCCCTTGCTCCGTCTGACGCCGCTGTTGAGGCCGCGCCTGGCCTTGGTTGTCGGCTTGGTTCCGGCCTTTCCATGGGTCGTGGTCTTGACCGTGGACTTGACCCTCGGCTTGACCTTGGCGCGCGAGCCACCCTTTACCGACTTCTCGGCCTTGCGCTTGGCCTTCCGTTCTTCCTTCTCCTTCAGCCTGATCCGCTCCGCCCGCGCCTCGGCGCGCTTCTTCTTGCGCTTCCGTTCGCAACCCTCGCATTTGCAGCCGATCGGCTTCAGGTAGGCCTTGAAGTAGTCGGTTCCGTAATCGTAGTTGATCTCCTCGCCCGGCTCGATGTTCTTGATGGCGCGGATGAAGATTTTCTTCTTGCGCGGCTTGACGTCGGATTCGGCGTTCGGCCGGCAGGAATGATTGATATAGCGGGCGATGTTCTCGCGGACCGATCCGTCGATGGTCCAGCGCTTGTCGAGCTCGAACAGATATTTGTTCTCGACCGCATCGTCCTCCTCCTTCTTGGTGTCCAGGAGCGGCCCGAAATACCGGATGATCTTCTCACCCTTCTTGATCGGCTTGGTGGCGAACAGGCCAAGACCGGTCTTGGACCGGCCGATGCGGTAAGGTTTGTTCGACGAGATGACAGGCATGATGGGAGTGTGTTGGCAGGTGACGACGTCGCAAGCCCGTCGTTCTAAGACAAATTCTGGGCAAAGTCAGGTCCTTCCGGACGCTTTATCGCCTCGTCCCCAACTTGAGCACGTCGAACAAAAGACAAAAGTTGGAGGTCTCAAGCAGGCCATGAGAAACCGTCGCAAGCCATCAGCCGTTTTTGCAGCCTTGAACGCGTCCTTTGCCGCGCTCATGTGCGTTCCCGCCTGCATGGACAGGGCGATCGCCCAGCCTGTGTTCGGCAGCACCTACTCCACCACGGCCGCGGCCAACTGTTGGAGCGCAGAAGGTAAGAAGGACGCAGACGAGCACGCCTCGCGCATCTGTCGCGGCAAGGCCGGCCTTGTCGTATCGGTGAATGTCGATGATTTGCGAGAGACGGTCTCGGCCGGTCGCAATCGTGACGAAGCCGCCGGACAGCCGGCCGCGCGGACCTGGTTCGCGCCGTTCAGTTCAGCCTCCCCCCGGGTCGAATGGCGCATGGCCGGCAGCGAGCCGTTCGCGCTGATCCAGCGCTGGCAGATCGCCGACCAGTCCGATCAGGACAAAGCGGGGCACCCGCGGGACAAATCGCTCTTGATCGTGACGCGGCTGTCGCCTGGCCCGGTCTGCCATGTCGCCTATATCGACACCGCAGCCAATCCTGATGCCAATGACCTTGCCCGTCAGGCCGCCGACCAGATCGCGCAGGGCTTCGAATGCGGCAAGGATCAGGTCAAGATCGTCGGCAATCGCGGGCGTGCAGTCGAGCTGGCCATGCAGCACTAGCGGTCCGACGCGCTCTTCCGTGCGCTGCTTTTGCGTACGGTCGAGCGCTTGGAGAGGCGAGCGCGCGGCGATGACGTCGCAGCGCGCTTCCTGCCACTGGTCTTGGTCTTGCGTGCCTTCTTCGCAGCGACGCGCATGTTGTCCACCAGATTGGGATAGCGCCGCCCTGCCCGCTTGGCGCTGCGTTTGGCGGCCGATTTTTCGGCCGAGGAGAGATGCGTCGGCGCCTTGCCGGCGCGCTTGCGCGGATTTGCTTTCTTCCAGGGAGCGCGGGGAGTTCGTGCCATGCGCATCAACGCATGAGGGCTGCTCAGGTTTCGCCCCTGCAGCTTACGGATGCGGGCGGCCGATCGTGGTCTTCAGCATCGCATCCAACAATGTTTCGGCCGTTGTCCCCGCCGGTGCGCGACGCAGGATGTCGACGAGCCGGCCCTCGAGCAGCAGCATGGTGTAACCATGCACCAGCGACCAGGCCCGCGCGATCGCCGCAGCCTGCTCCAGCGACAGGCGTTCCTCGGCAATCGGCTCATTGCGCTCGGCGCTGATAGCCCCCGCCAGTCCGGCAAAAGAGGCTGTTGCCGCATCGTGCAGCGAGGGCCGCGTGTAATCCAGACGCTCGGTCCGAAACATCAACCCATACATGCCGGGATTGGCCTGCGCATAGGCGACATAGGCGCGGGCGCGCGCCGGCCCCTTGTCCGCGGGCGCGATTGCGCCCTCACCCGCAGCCTTCATCGCGGCGTTGAAGCGGCGAAAGCCGATCGCGGCGAGCTCGCTCACGAGCCCGGTCAAATCGCCGAAATGATGCGCCGGAGCCGCATGGGACACGCCGGCCTCGCGGGCCACGGCCCGCAAGGTGAGCCCGGCAAGCCCGTCTCGCTCCAGCACCCGCTCGGCGGCTTGCAGGAGCGCATCCCGCAAGGCGCCATGATGATAGGGCGTCGCAGCCTCTCCCGCGCCGCTTGGGCGAGCGTTACGGCGCGGCCGTGGCGTCCGCGCGGGAGCTGTGTGGTTGCGGCGATTGCGTGCTTTGGTGGGCTCGGGCTTCCGTGTCATCAAGGTATCATATAGCATCATTTTGACACTGTAAAGATATGGTGTTGCGCGCGCCCGGTTTGTTGACTCGAAGGATTGATCCGGCACACGGCCATAGGCGCTGTGCCGCAGCGTTTCGTTCCTGCACTCACATTATTTTGACACCGTCAAGATTCGACTTGACGATCAACAGAGACAGGCGCTATCTATCTTTCCAGTGTAAAGATTGGCTCTGGAGGGGCCATTCATGGCGATTTTCCTGATCCTTGCGCCCTACGGTGTCTACGCCGCGCTGCTGATGGTCGCATCCGCGACGCTCAGCCTCGCGGTGGGCGCGGTGCTTTGCTTTGCGGTGGTGGCGCTCGACGCCAGCCGCGGCCGCTCGATCAAGATCCTGGGCGCGGGATCGGCGGTTCTCTTCACGGCCCTCGCCTGCTACGCCGCCTGGATCAATCCTGCGATCAGCTCCTCGACCGTGCGGCTCACTGTCGACGGCGGCATTTTTGCGCTTTCACTCGGCTCCATGCTGCTGCGGACGCCGTTCACGCTGCAATATGCGATCGAGTCGGTGCCTGCGGAAACCGCCGCCATGCCAGGCTTCCTGCAGGCCAATTACGTCATCACCGGAGCCTGGACCCTGGCGGCGGCCCTGATGATCGTCGGCAATCTGATGACCCTCTACGTGCCGGGCCTGCCCTACTGGAGTGGGCTTGCAATCGCCATTGCCGCCCGCAACAGTGCCCTCTATTTCACCAGATGGTATCCGGCCTATCGGCGCTTGAAGGAACAAGCCCAAGCGGCGACCGGGCTTGCGCAGCAAATTTGATGTTCTGCTTCAAGTCCCGCGGCGCCTCGCCATCAACCGCACATCCAAACATTCTAATCACTGCAAGAGCTTGGCCAATGTTCTTTGGTAGCAACATCCGCTAGGGTGGCCTGCTTCGGAAGCAACGGATGTTGGTGCTGGAACTCAAGCTGCAAAGCAAGCCCAATCACAGGACGCGACGATGAAGGACGTTTTCGTCAGGCTGGCGACCGATTTTCTCTCTGCCCTGATCTTTCTCGCCGTGTATCTCGTCACCGACAGCGTCGTGCTGGCGACATCAGTCGCGATCGCAACCGCAATCGCGCAGGTGATCCATGCACGGCTGAAAGGCCGGTCGCTGCCCTTCATGACCTATGCGAGCCTGGGGCTCGTGGTCGTGCTCGGCGCCGCGACCCTCCTCACCCATGATCCCCGCTTCATCTTCGCCAAGCCGGCGATCGCTCATTTTGCGGTCGCCGTTTTCATGCTCCGGCGTGGCTGGATGCTGCGCTACGTGCCTCCGATCGTGGCCGAGACGATCCCCGAATATGTGACGGTCGCAGGCTACGCCTGGTCAGCGCTGATGCTCGCGCTCGGGATTGGCACCATTGCGGTGGCTGCGACCGGCGACCTCAAGCTCTGGGCGCTCTACATCACCGTTGTTGCCGGCGGGACCAAGATCGCCGCTTTCGCGATCCAGCTGATCGCGTTTCGTCTGATCGTCGCAAGCCGCATTCGCGCCGCCCGCGCCTGATCGCCGCAATGGGCTTATCGACAAAGATGCGCTATAGCGGCGGCCGGACGACGCCCGAGCCGGACAGCGAGAGTAGGATTCGGCGCCGGAGGAGCAACGCGAGGAGAACGATCGGATGGCTGTGGACGGCAACTGGAATCTGACCCTGAACACGCCGATGGGCGAACGAACCGCGACCTTGAGCCTGCAGAGCTCCGGCAGCACCCTGACCGGCACGCAGGCCGCGGAAGGCGATTCCGCCGAGATTTTCGAGGGCACCGTGAACGGCGACGATGTCGCCTGGAAGGTCTCGATCACGAGCCCGATGCCGCTGACGCTCGATTTCAAGGGCAAGGTCACCGGCGATGCGATCGCAGGCGAGATGGGCATCGGCTTTATGGGCAGCTTTCCCTTTACCGGCGCGCGGGCTTAACCAGGCGCGTGGCGGATTGAGAGGCCCGCTTCATCCGTGAGCGGGTCTTTTCGCGTCCTGATCCTTCTGATCATCGGGCGATGTCGAGGAAGTGGCGACCTTCCTTGTCTTCGGTCTCGATGATCCAGGCGTCCGGATCGAAACGAAGCTCTTTGGCGAGCCGCTCCTCGATGTCAGCTTCCGGCAGCGGCTGTGCTGAGGCCGCCACGAAAAAGCGATCGATCGGCCGGCTGTCGTCATAGACGGTCTGCGGCGCCGGCACATACAGCATGGCCGTGCCATCCATCAATGCGACTTTGACGAAGACAGCACCGGCCTCCTCGGCGCCGCGCCGGCGGACCGCGCCGAACGCACCTGTAGCCTGGCAGCGGCGCAGATAGGCCGCGACCCAAATGCTGGTTTTCAATCGCATCGGAGAACTTCAGATTGGCGCATCAGCGCGCGGTGGGCAGCGGCGCAACAAGCCCCCTGCTCTATTCGATCGGATGGCCGATGACAATCGCGAGCTCGCGTACCATGCGATCGGAGACCTGTCCCGTCACCGGCAGCTTGCGGTCGCGCTCGAATTTCTGGATCGCGGCCTGGGTGTCCGGTCCCACCATGCCGGTGGGCTTCAATTGCCCGTAGCCGTATTCGGTCAAGGCACGTTGGATCGCGGCGACGCGGTGCGGGTTGCCGCTCTGAGCCAGAGGCGGCTGCGGCCGTGTCGTCGCCCCCTGTCCGCCGCTCACGGACTTGACGAGATCGGCCAGCGGATCGGAATATTTCTGATCCCCCTTGGCTTCCCCGACTTTCGCATCGACCACCTTGGTCTCGGCCGTCTTTGCTTCAGATGGCCGCGTTTCGATCGCCTTCGGGTCGAACGGCGAGATGTCCGCCTCGGTCGGGCGCGGACGCGGCAATGGATTTGAACCGGGCAGCACCGGCATCGCCACGAATGCGCCGAACATGGGGGCCGGATGCGGCCCCGACTGCAGGAACACTGCATTAACGATGATGGCGCTCGCCGCGGCGCAGGCGAGCAGGCCCGCAAGCAGATCCTTGGGACTGTAAAGCAGCGCGCGCATCAACAGGCCGCGCTCGTCGGCGGTTTCCACCGCGACGGCAGCGGCGCGCTTGCGACGGCGCGGCGTCTCGTCCTCGTCTCCAGCTCGTCTAGGCACTCTTCTTCACCTGAAACGCCTGTCCGGACTGCACTGTGCGCGCGGCCGGAGCCAGGGTCGTGATCTTGCCGCCATCCGGCAGCGCGAAGGTGAGCGGCAACGCCACGGTTACCGTGGTCCCTTCGTCGAGCTTGCTTTGTATCGACATTTCGCCGGCATGCAAGTTCACCAGACTCTTCACGATCGAAAGCCCAAGCCCGGTTCCCTCGTGCCGACGCTGGTAGGTCTTGCCGGCCTGGAAGAAGGGATCGCCGATCCGTTTGAGGTCGTCGGCGGCGATCCCGACGCCGTTATCGGTCACGCGCAGAACCAGTCGCACGCCTTCCACGGCAGCCGCGACCGTCACCTTGCCGCCCCGCTCGGTGAACTTGATCGCGTTGGAGACGAGGTTGAGCACGATCTGCTTGAAAGCGCGCGGATCGCCGGTCAGGTCAGGCAGATCCTGCGGCGCGTCGGCCGACAGATCGACGCCGTTCTCACGGGCGCGCAACGCCAGAAGGTTGCAGCAATTGAGCAGGGCCGCACGCGGTGCGAACGGCTCGGGCGCAATCTCGAAATTGCCCGATTCCATCTTGGACATGTCGAGAATGCCGTTCACGACCGAGAGCAGATGCTGGCCGGAATCGTTGATCAGCTGAGAATATTCGCGACGGCGGCCTGCGTTCAGCATCAAGGCCTGCTCCTGCATCAGCATTTCGGAGAAACCGATGATCGCGTTCAAGGGCGTGCGCAGCTCATGGCTCATTGTCGCCAGGAAGCGCGTCTTGGCCGCATCCGCCTGCTCGGCCGCACTGCGCGCCAAGTCCAAGGCCTGTTCCTGCAGCTTGCGGTCGGTCACGTCGCGCATGACAGCCACGACCTCGGCATCGGAGCCCAGGCTCGACGAGCCCGCCCGTTCAAGCGGCCGGCAGCGCATCTCGACCCAGATGAAATCGACGGCATGCGTTGAGCCGCACACATCCTCCGGCGTGTCCCGCCGCAGCCTAAACTCGACGCCGACTTCGGTGCCGCGCGCCGCATCCGACAATGCGGTCAGATAGGCCGGACGATCGGCGACATGGACTCGCTCGAACAGGCCATGCTCGTGAAGCTGTGCCGCGGGCACACCAAGCAGAGACTCCGCGGCCGGCGAGATGAACATGACAGCGCCGTTGCGACGATGCCGCGAGATCACGTCGCTCATGTTGCGCGCCAGGAGGCGATAGCGCTCCTCTTCTCTCGACAGCAGTGTAACGCTGGTGCGCGCCAGCGCATCGGCGGCAAAGGCGATCACCGAGGCATAGAGAGTGGCCGAAGCCACACCGACGCCCATCAAGCTGACACGTAGCGCAGGGTTGCTTTCAGGAGGTGGCAGCCAGCCGAAATCGCCGATCAGGATCAGCGCGGCGGCACAGCCGAGCGCAAGCAAAGCTGCGAACACGACCACCCGGCGCGAGGCCGACAGCGAAGCCTCGATCGGAATGACGACCAACCAGACCGCGGCGAAGGACTCCATGCCGCCGGTCTCGATCGCGACGGCCATGATCAATGCCGACAGCGCGAGCGACGACAGCGCGTAGGCGCCTTCGTAGTAACCCGTGCGCGACAGGAACCAGGACAGCAGAATCGGTGCGATCAGCCACGCCAAGGCCCCGACCTCGAGCGCACTGGGTGCGCCGCGCATGGCGAGATAAGCAGGAAACACCGCGAACGCGGCCAGGCTGCCCAGCAGTCGCGGCGCGATGAAGGCGCGGTGCCGCGCACATGTCAACGCGTCGGTTCGAGCCGATGGATGCAACAGGGCATCAAGACAATCGCGGATGATACTCAACACACTCACGGCTTTCGCGCCTCGGCCTAACGGTCGTCCTGCAGGAGGACGCGCCGGGACGGCCCCTGTCGTCGCGTGTCACCGTCTCAGACTCCCATTAAGCGAACGCTAAGGCCCGTCCCCTGCGGGCTGCGGCATTCGGCCGGGATGGTGAACGCAAAGTTTCCGTGTGCGCATAGTTGCAAAAGCGTTCGGCGCCTCCGGAAGCGCGTCCGTATCAAGCAAATATTTACTCATCGAAAAATCACTGCAGGATTTCGCGATTTCTCAACCAATTAAGCTCAATGCAAGCAGTCGCGATTTATCAAAAGAGGTAGTTGCCGATCCGGCGCGTCGCTGAAGCCAACGCAGGATCAGGCGAGACGGTCGGGGTCGCGTAAATGTTTTTTCTGCTTCGCATGGCGTTCTGGCTCGGGCTGGTGCTTGTGCTGCTGCCGCGGGAAAAGACGCCCGAAACCGACAAGCTGCCGCAGATCAATGCCCAGGAAGCGGTGCAGGCTGCGACGGCGGCGGTCTCGGACATGAGCCAGTTCTGCAAACGGCAGCCGCAGGCCTGCGAGGTCGGCGGCCAGGCCGCCACGGTGATCGGCCACCGCGCCCAGGAAGGCGCGCGCAAGATCTATCAGATCATCACGGACAAGGCCGAGAAACAGGCCGGGCCGGAGAAGCCGATCGGTCCGGAAAAGCCTGCCAATCTCGACAAGCGCTATTCCGATCGAACCGGCTCGATCGACGCCCCCGTGATCGAGGAACTGCCGGCAGGCGAAGCGCCGGCCGACACGCTCTCGGCCGATGATCTCGCCATGGAATGGCATCTGTCGCCGACGCTCTAGACCGCGATGGGATCGGGTCAGGTCGCCATCACTCTCCAGGTTTTTGATTGAGCAGGATCTCCGCGCCAACGCGTTCCGCGTTTGTCGCGGGGGAAACCCGCTTCGCATTTTTCCGGATCACGCTCCAAGCGATCGGAACTCGTATCGCTTTCAGCCTGTCGGTCGCCTATATAAAGGCTTAGACGGGAATGACGAGCATCATGACGATCGACGAAATCCGCGACAACTTCGCACTGCTTGACGATTGGGACGACCGCTACCGGTACGTGATCGAGCTCGGCCGCACCCTGACCCCGATGTCGGAAGCCGAGCATTCGGCCGAGAACAAGGTGCAGGGCTGCGTCAGCCAGGTCTGGCTATCCAAGCACATCGGACGCAGCGGCCAGGAACCCATCTTGACCTACATCGGCGACAGCGACGCGCACATCGTGCGCGGTCTGATCGCGATCCTGCTCACGCTTTATTCCGGGCACACACCCCGTGAGATTCTGGCCATTGACGCGCCTGCGGTATTCGACGAATTCGGCTTTCGCGAGCATCTTACTCCGCAGCGGTCCAACGGCCTGCGGTCGATGGTCGAGCGCATCCGCAGCGACGCCCGCGCGGCGCTGGCCACGGCCTCGTGAGGGGGCTATTTACCCCGCTCGGGACGCTGCTGTCCCAGCCCCATTTTCTTCGCAAGCTGCGAGCGCGTGACCGCGTAGTTCGGCGCGACCATCGGATAGTCCGGCGGCAGGTTCCACTTCTCGCGATACTGCTCAGGCGTCATGTTGTACTGGGTACGCAGGTGCCGCCGCAGCGACTTGAAGCGCTTGCCGTCCTCCAGACACACCAGATAGTCGGGGTGAATCGACTTCTTCACCGCTACAGCCGGTTTCGCCGGTTCGGGCGCGCCCTCCGGCCGTCCGTTGGCCACCCGCTGCAAGGCGGAGTGCACCTGGCTGATCAGGTTCGGGATCTCCGCCGCCGGCGTCGGATTGTTGCTCAGATAGGCCGAGACAATACTGGCCGTCAGGTCGATAAAGCTTTTGCCAGCGCTCTCTGTCATCGGAACCTCGCCTCGCTGCCCAAGTATCACGGCAGTCGAATCCCATAAACTACCTCATCACGAGCAATATTATGGGCCGACAACCAAAGGCGTGACAAGAAGAGTATCGCATTATTCTTGGAATACCGTTAGCTGCCCAAGTAGAGGCGCGAGCGCAAGGCCCCGCGCTCGGCCACGCTGATCCCGTGAGCCGCGTTGATCCCCTGGCGGCGCTGATCCAGTGGTCAGCGGCGCTGATCCAGATGCGTGCGGAGCTCGTCGATCGAGGCAAATCGCATCATGCCCTCCGGCATCTGCGCCTCGATCGAACCGTCCGAATAGAGCGAATAGGCCATGCCGTCGACAACGCCGGACTTGATGACGGCGACGGCGGGAGTTTCGGCCGGACGCGAC
Organism: Bradyrhizobium sp. STM 3843; assembly: GCF_000239815.1. Classification (GTDB taxonomy): domain Bacteria; phylum Pseudomonadota; class Alphaproteobacteria; order Rhizobiales; family Xanthobacteraceae; genus Bradyrhizobium. The sequence continues at coordinate 38,453 of NZ_CAFK01000229.1, forward strand.
AGCGGCGGCGGTTCCATGAACGCAGGGGCCGCACGCGCCGGTCGGCGCTGCAAAGGAGGCAAAGGCGGCAAAGGCGGCAAGACTGGCTCTGGCGCACGCATGCGCTCCTGCTGCGGCCAGGTCTCTTCGAAGCTGGGCGGCGATGCCGGCAAAGCGGGTTCCTCCATGGGAAGTGCAGGAGGCTCGCTCATGGGCGGTGCGCGAAAGTCAGGCATGACCGGATCTGCGGCACGTTTCTCGGCGCGCTCGCGCTCCCTGCGCGCGGCCGCCGCCTCGAACAGGTTCCGCCTCGGCTTGAGCTCAGGGACCACGGGCTCCGGTTCGGGCTCTGGTTCCGGCTCGGGGAGCATCGGGCGCTCCAGCGCCCGGCTGCTGCGCCCGCGCGGTGATCCGCCCTCCCGCCAAAGATCTTCGATCGGCGGAGCAGCCGCGACATCGACCTCGTCCCGTTCCCGCTCGCGACCGGGCAACTTGAGCGCCTCGGGATCCGCGTCGGTCGAGAGGCGGAGACGAAGCCGGTGCGACATCACCTTCAATTCGCCGAGGACGGCTGAAAGCCCGAAGAGAAGCAGCCCGGTGCAGACCGCGATGGTTCCAGAAAGGACCATCGTATTGCCGAAGCTGAATTCCTTGACCGGAATTCCGTATGCGATCGCTCCGAGGCCCGCCAACACGGCGACAGTCCCGGCGACCAACAGGGCGCTCATCATCAAACCGACCCTTCGATGCGGTGGCTCAGGATCGCAGTCCTAAGCTAAAATCGCATTAGAATCCAACGGTTGCCTGCCTTTTTTGACCCCGTGTCTCGGCAACACACCGCGACATTTTGCAGCAAAACAGCAACTCGCGACGCCCAACACAACGCATCCGTCAGATACCGTTGCCACGACACCGTCACAAAGTACAGGACAGCAAACCCGGATTTCCACCGGCGGTTTACCCCCGACCTCTTTGCACGGCGGTTCAGCGTGCGTTCATGTCATTGTGCCAATAGTGCAGACATGTACCGGGACCCGACCATTGCTGCATTGCAACGAAGGTCTTATGTCTCGTTTACGAATTACTTGGAAACACAATCGCGCTATAGGAGCCCCCCGGGGAATAGGCCTTCAGCTTGCGCGCGCAGGTCGTCAGGGACGCCGGGTTACCATCAGCCATGACATCGATTACGACTTCGGTCATCGACACGCCTGCGCGGCGCACCGTCGAACGGACCTGCGACGATCTTGCGATCTTCGTGCTTGCTGCGGTCGCAGTGGTCGCCGGCTTGACGTTCCGCGACTACGGCCTCGGCTGGGACGACTACACCCACGCCGAATATGCCGATCTGTTGCTGCGCATGTACGCGTCCGGCTTCAAGGACACCTCGGCGCTCTCCTTTGCCAACCTCTATATGTATGGCGGCGGCTTCGACATGGTCGCAGCCCTGCTGCACAAGGTGGTTCCGCTCGAGCTGTTCGAAACGCGGCGGCTGGTTGGTGCTGTTGTGGGGCTGATCGGCCTTGCCGTGACTTGGCGATTGGCGCGCCGGATTGGCGGCGCGGTGGCCGGCCTCGCGGCCCTGCTGCTGCTCGCACTCTGTCCGATCTATTACGGCCACATGTTCATGAACCCGAAGGACGCTCCGTTCGCGGTCGCTATGGTGGTTCTCTTGATGGGTCTGGTCCGGCTCGCGGAGGAGTACCCCTACCCTTCGCCGCGCACGATCCTGATCGTGGGCATGGGCGCCGGCCTGTCGATCGGCTCGCGGATTCTGGGCGGACTGGCGCTGGTCTATGCCGTCGTCGGTTTCCTGCCGCTGTTCCTTGAGGAGTTCCGCACGCAAGGCTTACGCGAAGCCACGCGCCGTCTGGTTCGCGCATTCTATGTGCTGCTACCCGGCTTGATCCTCGGCTACCTCATCATGGGGCTGATCTGGCCGTGGTCGATCATCGAGCCGGCCAATCCGTTCCGCGCGCTGACCTATTTCTCACACTTCTTCGAAAAGCCCTGGAAGGAGATGTTCGACGGCGCGCTGGTTTCGGTGCCGGACATGCCGTGGTCATATCTGCCGACCTTGTTTGCGCTACAGCTGCCGGAACTGATGCTCGGCCTGTTCCTGGGCGGCGCGGTGACCTCGCTGCTGTCCTTGACCCGCGACGATGTTACGGCCCGCAAGAAGAGCATTCTCCTGATGCTGACGGTGGCCGCGACGCTGCCGATCCTGATCGCGATCGTGAAGCGTCCGGCGCTCTACAACGGCATCCGCCATTTCGTGTTCGTGATCCCGCCGATGGCGCTGCTCGGCGGCGTCGCCTTCGCGAAGCTGCTGGATTGGCTGGGCACTGACCAGCGGCGGGCCTGGCAGCCGGTCGCGGTCGCCGTGTTCAGCTTCGGTCTGCTCCTGCCACTTGCCGAGATGATCCGGCTGCATCCGTACCAATACACGCATTTCAACTACATCGCGGGAACCGTGCGCGAGGCCGACGACCGTTTCATGCTGGACTACTGGGGACTGGCGCTCAAGCAGGCCTCCGACGGCCTGAAAGATCAGTTGGATGAGCGCCAGGAAGTGCCGCTTGACGGACGCAAGTGGAAGGTCGCCGTCTGCGGCCCGCAGCGGCCTGCGCAGGTGGCGCTCGGTCCCGATTTCACGATCGGCTGGGACAGCCAGGGCGCCGATTTCGCGATGACCCTTGGCGAGTTCTACTGCAAGGGTCTCAATGCGCCCGTGATGGTGGAAATCAAGCGCGACGACGTCGTGTTTGCGCGGGTGTATGACATCCGCGGCAAGAGCATCTCGAGCCTGCTGTCGATCCCGGCACCGTAGAGTTCGTCCTCGTGACAACAAGAAGGCGGCTGTCCGAATTCACGGACAACCGCCGGTCTCCGCTCCTTCAGCCTCAATGGCCTCAGAAGCGAGCGTCGATATCGACCACGTCGATGAGCTTGTGATTGACGAACTCCTTCAATCCCAACCCGAGCAGCTCACGACCATAGCCGGACCGGCGGATGCCGCCGAACGGCAGATCGGCCTCGACCTTGGTCGGATGGTTCACGAACACCATGCCGGTCGAGATACGCTTGGCGACGTCGGCGCCATGAGCCGGGTTGGACGTGAACACCGATCCGCCGAGGCCGAAAGGCGAATCGTTGGCGATGCGCACGGCATCGTCTTCGTCCTTGGCCCGGAACAGCATCGACACCGGCCCGAAGAACTCCCAGTAGCGTGCTGGATTGTCCTCGCGGACCTCCGTCAGGATCGTTGGCTGCACGAAGGCGCCGCGGTTCGGCACCGGCGGTCCGACCTCCTCTGCTTTTGCGCCGAGCTTCACGGCCTCGCGGATTTTCTCTCTCACCTCGTCGGCAGCCCCCTGCGACGACAGCGGCGCCAAGGTCGTCTTGGGGTCGAACGGGTCGCCGGCAATCAAACCCGCGACGCCCTTGCGGTAGCGTGTGAGGAACTCGTCATAGGCCGGATCAACGACAATCATGCGCTTCGACGACACGCAGACCTGACCGCCGTTCCAGTGGCGACCGAACACCGCCCACTTCGTGGTCTTGTCGAGCTCCGCATCTGCCAACACGATGAAGGCGTCGGCACCGCCAAGCTCCATCGTCGACTTCTTCAGCGCCTTGCCCGCCTGTGCCGCAACGAGTGAACCCGCAGCCTCCGAGCCGGTCAGCGCGACCCCGTGGACCCGGTGGTCATTGAGAATCAGCTCGATCTGCGATCGGGTGGCATAGAGATTCTTGAACGCGCCTCGCGGCAACCCCGCCTCCGCCATCAGTCGCTCGAAGGCGGCCGCGGATTGCGGCACGTTGGAGGCATGTTTCAGGAGCAGCGTGTTGCCGGCCGAAAGCTGCGGCGCCAGGATGCGGGCGATCTGGTAGTAAGGAAAATTCCAGGGCTCGATCGCCAGCAGGACGCCGAGCGGCTCATGGACGAGAACGGCATCGCCTTCGGCCGCGTCGAGCACCGGCAGTCTTTCCGGCGCGAGCAGCGCCTCGGCGTGGCGGACATAATATTCGAAGATCTTGGCGGAGAGCTCGACCTCAGCCTTGGCTTCGCCGAACAGCTTGCCCATTTCCAGCGTCAGCAACTTCGCATAGGCATCACTGTCGCGCCGCAGAAGATCGGCCGCCTTCTGAAGGATACGGCCGCGCTCGCCGAACGACGTCTGGCGCCAACTGAGAAACGCCGCATGCGCGCTGCTGATGGCAGCTCGCACGTCGTCATCGGTCGCATCCGGAAAGGAGGCAAGCGTCTCACCTGTGTACGGGTTGGTGGTTTGATAGGCCATTTGTCATTCTCCGTTCGAGCGCCCTCTTGCCCGTTCTGCGCGACCAGCGGCGAGATCCTTGCGGATCGAACCATGTGCGTGTACGCCGCATGCCGTATTGCAGGCTAATGACCGCACGAAGGTGCGCGTTGACCAAAATCAACCGGCCGGGGGTCGTGCGCTGGTCGCGACGGAGTGAACCATGACGTTTCTGGTGACCGGCAGTTCCGGCCATCTCGGCGAGGCGCTCGTCCGCACGCTGCAGGCGCGCAATTGCGACGTGCTGGGAATCGACATCCTGCCCGGCGCCTTCACGCATCGGGTCGGCTCGATCGCCAATCGCGATTTCGTGCACCGGTCGATGCAGGGCGTCGCCACCGTCTTGCACGCCGCAACCTTGCATAAGCCGCATGTGGCGACCCACAGCCGCCAGGCCTTCGTCGACGTCAACATCACCGGCACGCTGAACCTGCTCGAAGAGGCGGCGGCCGCCGGCGTCGCGGCCTTCATCTACACGAGCACCACGAGCGTGTTCGGCGATGCCTTGATTCCGCCGGCCAACGAGCCCGCGGCCTGGGTGACCGAAAGCGTCACGCCGGTTCCGAAGAACATCTATGGCGCCACCAAGGCCGCTGCCGAAGATCTCTGCCAGCTGTTCGCGCGCAACCAGTCCCTGCCCACCATCGTGCTGCGGGTCTCGCGCTTCTTTCCCGAAGCGGACGATAACGCCGAGCTGCGCGACGCCTATGCTGACGCCAACGTGAAGGTGAACGAGTTTCTCTATCGCCGCGTCGACATCGAGGACGTGGTGGAGGCGCATCTGCTGGCTGCGGCCCAGGCGCCCGCCGCGAGGTTTGCGAAATACATCATCAGCGCCACCTCGCCGTTCTCGCCGGAGGATCTCGCGGAGCTACGCCGGCATGCGCCGCAGGTGGTGCGACATCATGTTCCCGACTATGAGCCCGAATATGCGCGGCGTGGTTGGACCATGTTCGCTGGGATCGACCGAGTCTATATAAACGAGAGGGCGCGCCTCGAACTCGGCTGGCGGCCGCGCCACGATTTCCGATCGATCTTGACGCGGCTTGAGGCCGACCGGGACTTCCGCAGTACGCTGGCGCAGGCGATCGGCAGCAAAGGCTATCACGACCGCAGTTTCGCTGACGGCCCCTACCCGGTCGGACACGGGCCGAGTTAAGAGGCCCAACGCTGCGTAACTGGACCGGGCCGCACGAATGTGCTATCTAGAATTCACACACCCTCTACACGTCTTGGAATGAAACGCCGCCCAATTCCGGGCGGCGTTTTTGTTTGGCGAGCTCGGGACGTGCGGTCCGCGCGAAGCCGCGACGCTCTGCATTCAACTCTGCAGCTCTTCCGCAAGCCTGCGTTCGACGAAGCGCCGCTCGTGATCTGCAAGCTTGGTTGCGAGCAGGCTTCGATAGCGCCGCACATTGGCTTCGCGAGAGAAGCGGGCGCGGGACGATAGCCGGATCGTACGGCCGCGCAGACCGTGCGTCGGCATGCGCCCCTCTCCGTCCGGCGAGCCCGCCCGTGCATCCACGTTGATCAGAGATGGGACCCGCATCGCCGCACCGCCCCGCGGTCGCGGCGGCTGATCCTCATGGTCAAGCTGCCGCAGCGCGCCGAGGATGTCGGCGAGCCGAAGCGGCTGATGAACTCCTGGGATGTTTCGCCAAGCCGGCTGGTCCTCGATTGCGTACATGTCGGACGCCCAGGACGACAGGATCAGCCGTTTCTCCGCGGCGGACAATCTGTCATCGCCGAGCACCGCAGCCGGTGATGCATAATGCGAGACGGGATGAAACGCGGCCTTCCCGAGATTGATCGAAATACTGCGCTCGCTCATGTCGTGTCTCCTACCAATGCTCCTTTCGCAGAGACAGTTTTGTGAATGCGGAAGCGGCCGGTCGGCCGCCTCCGCGAGGGACTAATCAGGCCGTCTGGACCTCAAGCGGCTTTCTGCTGCGCGATGGTCTCGACCGGCGCGGCGCCGATCGCGATCCGGCGCGGCTTCATCGCTTCCGGAATCTCGCGCACCAGCTCGATCCGCAACAGGCCGTTGTCGAAAGAGGCGTTCGTCACCTGCACATAGTCGGCAAGGTTGAACTGCCGCTTGAACGGACGCGCGGAGATGCCTTGATAGAGGTATTCGCGGGCATCCTTGTCGGTCTTGCGGCCTTCCACCGTCAGCACGTTAGCTTCGGCCGTGATGGCGAGCTCGTCCGGGCTGAAGCCCGCAAGCGCCAGCGAGATCTGGTAGCGGTCTTCACCGAGCCGCTCGATGTTGTAAGGGGGATAGTGGTCCTCGACCCCGCGCTGCGTCTCGTCGAGCAGATCAAACAGCCGGTCGAAGCCGATGGTCGAACGCCAGAGCGGCGTAAAGTCGTAAGTCCTCATAGCCAGGTCCTCCTGAGAGCAAGATGGATACGAAGGAGCGCAAGGCCGGTGCCAGACCTGGTTGGTACGGGACCGGTCCTGCGCCCAGGCAGTTCGCCGGGCCCGACAGGCGCCCGGCGCCGCTTGCGGCGGCAACAAGCGACTTAGAAAAACGGAAGTCGGTTTCAAGAGGGAAGCCGAAATTTTTTTGACGGTCCAAGAGAACGATTGCCAAACATGGTCTTGACCGCGCCCCGACATTTTCCCAGCTAAATCGGCGCCAAAAATCCTCTATCAGCCTGTTCGAGGGGTGAACGATGCAGCTTCTGTGTTGGGTCCGGCCTTTGCTGATCGCGCCGGCCGTCCTGCTCTGCCTGTCCGCGGTTCCGGCCGACGCTCAGATCCCGGATCTGAAGCTCGGGCGGGTGCCAACCCTGGCCCCCCTGGTCAAGGAGGTGACGCCAGCGGTCGTCAACATCTCGGTCGAGGGCCGGCTGCGGGAGGACAATCCGCTCTATCACGATCCGCTGTTTCGCGAGTTCTTCGACGTGCCCAAGCAGGTCGAGAAGCAGTTCAGCGCCACCGGCTCCGGCGTGATCGTCGACGCCCCGCGCGGCTATGTGATGACCGCCAATCACGTCGTCGAGCACGTCACGTCGGTGCAGATCCGGACCAAGGACGGCCGAAAGTTTGCAGCGCGGCTGGTCGGCCGCGATCCCGCCACCGATATTGCACTGCTTCAGATCAGCAATCCCGCCGATCTCAAGGCGATCGCGCTCGGCGACAGCGATGCGCTGGAGGTCGGCGACTTCGTGATCGCGGTCGGCAATCCGTTCGGTCTCGGCCAGACCGTGACATCCGGCCTCGTCAGCGCGCTCGGGCGCACCGGGCTCGGCAAGCAGGGCTATGAGGATTTCATCCAGACCGACGCGGCGATCAATCCCGGCAATTCCGGCGGCGCGCTGATCAATCTGCGCGGCGAGCTGGTGGGCATCAACACCGCGATCATCTCGCCGGGCGGCGGCAATGTCGGCATCGGCTTTGCCGTGCCGATCAACATGGCGCGGCGGGTGATGGAGCAGCTGGTACAGAGCGGACGGGTCGACCGCGGCCGCATCGGCGTCACGCTGGTGGATCTCGACGCGCCCGCCAATGGCCATGTTCAGGGCGCGCAGATCGCCGATGTCGGCGCCGGCTCACCGGCGGAACGGGCCGGCCTACGCAAGGGCGACATCATCGTCAAGGCCAATGATGTGCCGGTGCGCAGCGCCACCCAGGTCCGCAACCTCATCGGGCTGACGCCGGTCGGCCAGCGCGTCCGCCTCACCTTCGAACGCGATCGCGCGCAAGGCACTGCGGTGGTCGAAGTGGCGCCCATTCCGGAGGAGCGGGCGCACCCGAGAACTTCGGGGTGATGGCCGACTAACTAAGATGCCTTCGCGAGCCATGAGTCCAAACCGGTCGGACCAAGGCGTGCCGGGCCAAGCGGGACCAGCGAACGGTCATCGATTGGCACGCCATAGTACGAGGCGTGGGGATGACCGAGAACAGGACGGGCGTCCCCTGCTGCCTTCAAGCGGCGCGCTACGAAGGTGTTGAAGGGCGCTTTCTCCGGACCGGCGATGTCGATCGTCGCGTTGAGCGGAGCACCGGTCGCGACATCAGCAAGCACACTCACGACGTCGTCGGTCGCGATCGGCTGGAACAATGCCGAGGGAACGACGACCTTGCCGTGGACGACACCCGCATCGGCAATCGCGCCCAGGAACTCGAAGAACTGCGTGGCGCGAACGATCGAATATGGCAGGCCGGACGATTTGATCACCTGCTCCTGCGCCACCTTGGCCCGGAAATAGGCAATGTCGGGTGTGCGGTCGGTGCCGACGATCGACAGCGCAACGTGATGCCTGACGCCTGCAGCCGCCTCCGCAGCGACAAGGTTCCGGCTTGACGTCTGGAAGAAGTCGAGCACTGCGGCCGGCTCCCAACTGGGAGCATTGGAAACGTCGACCACGACCTCTGCGCCGGCGAGTGCGTCGGCAAGACCCTCGCCGGTCACGCTGTTGACGCCTGTCCGCGGAGAAGCGGCGAGGGCGTCATGTCCCTGCTGCTTGAGTGCGGCGACCAGTTTCGATCCGACCAGGCCCGAGCCGCCAATCACGACGATCTTCATGACACACTCTCCTGTCCAGCCAACGATCTTCAGCGCTTGATGACAGCAAGAAGATCTGGATCAACGAGGTTAGCATGCGTCGTGCACATCCGGTGCGGGAACTCTCGTAAACTTCCGAAAGCGCCATGCCGGAGCAGATTATCAGGCAGCGGTGCAAAGCGTCGCGAAAGAGAGACTTCGCCGCGGTTCCTTCAACTACGATCGTGGGCGCTGCTGGCTTGCCTAACGCGGCAGTTCCGCCAGGGCTGCGAGGATACGCGCCCAGGAGCGGATGCCCTTGTGGTAGCTCTTCAGGTCGTACTTCTCGTTCGGCGAATGGATGTTGTCGTCGTCGAGACCGAAGCCGACCAGCAGCGAGTCGAGGCCGAGCGTCTTCTTGAAGTCGGCGACGATCGGGATCGAGGCTCCGGAGCCGATCAACAGCGCCTCCTTGCCCCATTCGTCGGTCAGGGCCTGCTTGGCGGCGGCGAGCGGCTTCATGTTCCAGTCGAGCGCGATCGCAGGCCCTGCCAAATGGTCGCCGAACTCGACCGAGCAATCGCCGGGAATGCGGGCCGAGACGAATTCGCGAAATGCCTTGCGGATCTTGGCGGGGTCCTGGCCCTCGACCAGGCGGAACGACACCTTGGCTGATGCGTGTGCGGGGATGACCGTTTTCGAGCCCTCGCCGATATAGCCGCCCCAGATGCCGTTGATGTCGCAGGTCGGGCGCGAGGAGATCTGCTCGATCAGGAGGCGATCCTTCTCCCCGGCCGGAATCGACAGGCCGATCGGCTTCAGGAAGCTTTCGGGCGTCAGGTTGAGGCGCTTCCATTGCTCCAGGACATCAGGCGGCAGATCCTTCACCCCGTCGTAGAAGCCGGGAATGGTGATGCGGCCGTTGTCGTCGAACAGCCGGCCGAGGATCTCGGTCAGCACCCGGATCGGATTGCGCGCACCGCCGCCAAACACGCCGGAATGCAGATCGCGATTGGCGGCCTTGATCTTGACCTCCTCATAGAGGAGGCCGCGCAGCGCCACCGTGATCGCGGGCGTGTTCGGGTCCCACATGCCGGTGTCGCAGACCAGCACGTAGTCGGCCTTGAACTCGTCCTTGTTGGCTTCGAGGAACGGCACGAAATTCTTCGAGCCGACCTCCTCCTCACCCTCGATCATGGCGGTGATATTGAGCGGCAGCGAGCCGGTGACCGCCTTCCAGGCCCGGCATGCCTCGACGAAGGTCATCAGCTGGCCCTTGTCGTCCTCGGCACCGCGCGCGACGATGATCTTGCGGCCGTCGGCATGATCGGTGACCACAGGCTCGAACGGCGGCCGATGCCAGAGCTCGAGCGGATCGACCGGCTGCACGTCGTAATGTCCGTAAAACAGCACGTGCGGCTTCGAGCCGCCGTGACCGTTGCTCTTGCCAATGACGGCCGGATGGCCGGCGGTCGGCCGGACCTCGGTTGCGAAGCCGAGGGACGCGAGGTCCTTGGCGAGATGTTCCGCTGCCGCTTTGCAGTCCGCAGCGAAGGCCGGATCGGCCGAGATCGACTTGATCCGGATCAGCGCGAACAGCCGCTCCAGGCTGTTGTCGAAATCGGCATCGATGCGGTCGAGGACGGATTGAAGCTGCGCGCTGGCCATGGTCGCCAATTCCTTCAAGCTGATTGCTGCGCCGGTTTTAGCTCCATTGGCCGCGGCGAGCCAGCGACCTCCTGCAGAGGCGGATGCAGGATATGCCAGACCAGCGCGCCGGCCATGACGGCGGTCGCGGCAAGATTGTTGCCCCAGGCCTGGATATCCTTTGGAAATGGCGGCAAGGACAAGAGAAGCAGGATGCCGGAGAGCGCAAGCGCCAGCCAGGTCCAGAGCCGCACCCGCGGCCGCGGATCATAGGCGGCACGATGCATCAAGATCGTCATCGGGAAGAACAGCCACATGAAATAATATTGCCGCGCCAAGGGCGAGGCCACTGTCATCAGGCAGAACAGAATGCCGAGTTCCTCGGCATCCGAGCGCGGCGTGCGCCGTTTCTCACGCGGCATCACCGCGAGGAATCCCAGGCCCAACGCCAGCGACACCGCGAGCACGACGAGGTTGGCTTCCTTGAAGGAGATGTCGACGACGTTCATCGTCGCCGCAGGCTTGGACGGATCGTCCTGGTTGTAGTTCACCGGACGTGTCAGCCGATGCGTGACCGCGATGATCGACTGATTGACCCAGGACCAGTTCTGCTCGTCGCGCTGGCCAAAGCCCTTCTCCGAACTCCCGCCGACCATGCCCTGATACCAGGTCTTCAGCTCATCGATATTGTGCTGGAAGCCGCGCACCGGCGCCGGCACCACGAACAGAAACACCAGCGTGAACACGATCATGCTGACCGCCGCCGCCCATTGCCGGCGCCAGACCAGATACGGCAGCACCGCGACCGGAAACACCTTGATGGCGGTTGCGAGCGCAAACATGCTGCCGCCGAGCCAGGGTCGTGCATATGGCCGCGCATGCTGCATCAGCCAGAAGCCGTAGAGCATCAGTGCGAGCAGCATCAGGTTCGGCTGGCCGAGGTCGAACATGTCGAACACGAAGCTGATCGTCACAAAGCCCGGCAGGAAGTACAGCCATTGATTGGGCACCCTGCCCGACCCGGTCATCGCGTGCGAGAGCTGCGCCGTCATCCACCACGCCACCACGTTGAGCAGTGCCAGGCAGCTGTAGAGCGCAACCTTGCCGAACCAGGCCGGAATCGCGAGCAGCACCGCCGGGAACGGCGGATAGAGAAAGGCGAAATAGTCAGCCAGATTTTGCGGATAAAGATCCGCGCCACCGAGCACCTGCTGGCCGGCCCAGTACCAGAGCGGATAGTCCTTGCTCTTGCCGTGGCCCCACAGCTCCGGGACCAGCACATCAGCGATGAGCAGCACACAACAAATCAAGAAGAGTATGTCGACCGGCGCGCGCAGCGACGGCCATCTCAAGCTAGACGAAGTTTTGGACATCAGCAGGTCACGCAATCAGCAGACATGTTTATCGTCATCGCCGCAGCAATCCGCCGAGTGCGCCGCGCACCAGCGAGCGGCCGATCGAGCCGCCGAGCGAACCTCCGACCTCTTTACCCAGATCGGCGGCGGCACCGCCGACAACTTTGTCGGTCACCGAGCGGGCGATATTGCGGGCGATCAGTTGGCCCGTTGACAGCCGGCCGCGCCTGACATTGGTACCGAAGATGGTGGCGGCGATATCGCCGATCTTGCCAAGCACGCCGCCGGATGAGCTTTCCGTGGTCGCGGCCGTGCCGGCGATCCGCTTCTGCAACATTTCATAAGCGGACTCCGCATCAACAGCGGTGTCATATTTGCCCTTCACCGGGCTCGCATCCATGATCGCCTTGCGCTCCTCCGGCGTGACCGGCCCGATCCGCGCCGACGGCGGCCGGACCAGCACGCGCTCGACCATCGCGGGCGTGCCATTGCCTTCAAGAAACGACACCAGGGCCTCGCCCTTGCCGAGTTCCATGATCACTTGCGCGGTGTCGAGCTTCGGATTGGGACGAAAGGTTTGGGCGGCGGCAGCAACAGCCTTCTGATCGCGCGGCGTGAACGCGCGCAGCGCGTGTTGCACGCGATTGCCCATTTGGCCGAGCACACGATCCGGCACGTCGAGCGGGTTCTGCGTCACGAAATAGACGCCGACGCCTTTGGAGCGGATCAGCCGCACCACCTGCTCGATCTTGTCCATCAGCGCCTTCGGCGCGTCATTGAACAGAAGATGCGCTTCGTCGAAGAAGAAGACGAGCTTCGGCTTGGCGAGGTCACCGACTTCGGGGAGTTCCTCGAACAGTTCGGACAACATCCAGAGCAGGAAGGTCGCGTAGAGCCGCGGGTTCTGCAACAGCTTGTCGGCAACCAGGATGTTGATCATGCCGCGCCCGTCGCGGTCGGTGCGCATGAAATCCTGCAAGGACAGCGCAGGCTCGCCGAAGAACTTGGTGCCGCCCTGGTTTTCCAGCACCAGCAGCTGGCGCTGGATTGTTCCAATCGTGGCGCGCGTCACATTGCCGAACGACTGTGCGGCCTTGCGGATCGAGGCCAGCGGATCTTCCTCGCCGTCGGCACTCTTCTTGGCCGCCTCGGGAATGATCGCGTCGAGCAGCGCGCGCAGATCCTTCATGTCGATCAGCGTGAGCCCGTTATCGTCGGCGACCCGAAACGCGACGTTGAGCACGCCTTCCTGCACATCGTTCAAGTCGAGCATGCGCGCCAGCAGCAAAGGTCCCATCTCGGTGACGGTCGCGCGCACCGGATGCCCCTGCTCGCCGAACACGTCCCAAAATACCGTCGCAAACTGGTCCGGCTGATAGGTCAAGCCAAGTTCGCTCGCACGCTTGACGATGAAATCCTTGGGCTCGCCAACCTCCGCGATCCCTGACAGATCGCCTTTGATGTCGGCTGCAAAAACCGGAACTCCGGCGCGCGCAAACCCTTCCGCCATCACCTGCAATGTCACCGTCTTGCCGGTGCCGGTGGCGCCGGTGACCAGGCCGTGCCGATTGGCAAGTGCCAGCGTCAACCAGGCCGGCTGCTCCCCTTTGCCGACGAAGATCTTGTCCCCGGTGTCAGCCAGGGATGTTCCGGAGAGTGCCATTATAGCGGGTCTTTCACTCGTTTCTGTCTCGCGTTTGCGGTCGGCATCGGCCTGCCGGCATCATACTTGATCTCAAGTCCATTGAAACCAGCACGGCCTCAATTGACGGTCACACCGCCAGTCGCGCTCCGCCGACATGCGGTCAGAGCAGATATCGCGCGATTTGTCCGCAACTTTCATACCGTGTCTTGCACGGCTGCAACACTTTTGCCGCGATCGCGAATCGGCTCGCGCATTCGTGTTGTCTTTCATTGGTCGTCCGATCAAGATAATTCCTTAGCTGTGAAGTCCGGTCTTGGGGGGCCGGATCGAGGACGGGGCAAGATGGACGACAAGGTTGAGTGGCCGACCGCGAGGATCGGCAACGGGAGAGGTGTATCTGACGCGTCGGCAGAGACCGTCGGCATCATCCTCAGCTTCCGCCACGACGAAGGAACCTTCGAAACAGGTTCATGTGCGGATCGACGCCATCGCGCGCGCGGAGGCCGCGATTCCAGCAGCAATGAAGGTCGATCGGCGCCGCCACGCGATGGGCGCGTTCGAAACAGTCGGCGTCCACTTGATGAGCGCGATCTCGGGATCGCCGACATGCAGGCGGTTGCAGGTGAACTTTTCAAGTTCCGCCGCGACAAACTCGAAGCCGATCGAATGGGCGCGATCGTGGGCACACCGGGGCTGAGCCACTTCGCCTGAAGCACCTTCGCATATTGAGCATCATGACATACCCGATCACCGAGATTGAAGGCATGACCGCCTTAGCTGTGTCCAAGCTGAAGGCGCTTGGCATCCGGACCACCGACGCACTGCTCGAAGCCGCCCGCACCTCGAAGGGCCGCAAGGCACTGGCCGCCAAGACCGGCATCAGCGAGCAGCAACTGCTGGAGTGGGCGAACGTCGCCGACTACATGCGGATTCCCGGCATGGGCAAGGCCAAGGTGGGGCTGGTGCGTGCAGCCGGCGTGACCACGGTGCGCGAGCTCGCCCATCGCAACCCGGCACGGCTGGCGCAGAATATCAAGGAGGTCAATACCAGGCGCAAGCTGGTGCGGATCCTGCCTTCGGAAAAATCGATCGGACACATGATCGAGCAGGCGCGCAAACTGGACCCGAAGATCAGTTATTGAAACGGCGGGCGGTGCCAAGCCGGCCCACGCCGTGTCGACCTTGACTCCGTGGCTGCGACCGCGCAAAGCGGCAGCATGAGTGCGCCCGTGCCACAATCCCATCCGACGCCGGCTTCAGCGGCGCATCCGCTGCTGCGCGGATGGCTGGCGCAGCCGTATCCGGCCGTGATGGGCATTCTCAACGTGACGCCGGATTCGTTCTCGGATGGCGGTCGGTTCGACGCGCCGGACCGTGCACTCGACCAGGCCAGGCGCATGATCGCCGAGGGCGCCGATATCATCGATATCGGCGCAGAATCCACCCGCCCCTATGTCGGCGCGGCGCCGGTGTCAGCCGAACAGGAACTGTCGCGACTTAAGCCTGTTCTGCGAGATGTCGTCTCGCTCGGTGTGCCGGTCTCCATCGACAGCATGAAGGCCGAAGTGGTCGCATTTGCATTGGAGCAAGGCGCTGCGACCGCCAATGATGTCTGGGGTCTGCAGCGCGATCCGGAGATGGCAAAGATCGTAGCAGCCCACGACGTGCCGGTCGTCGTAATGCACAACCGCCTCTCCGTCGATCCCGCGATCGACATCATGAAGGACGTGCGCGACTTCTTCGTCCGCTCCCTGGATATTGCCGCAAAGGCCGGCATTCCCGAGGGCAATCTTGCGCTCGATCCCGGCATCGGCTTCGGCAAGACGCCGGAGCAGAGCATGACGATGCTGGCGCGGCTCGATGAGCTCGCCTGCTTCGGCCTGCCGATCCTGGTCGGCGCCTCGCGCAAGCGCTTCATCAGCTCCGTCGCGCCGTCGGAGCCGCACCAGCGCCTGGGTGGATCGCTTGCGGCGCACCTTATTGCCGCGAGGCACGGCGCCAAGATCATCAGGGCCCATGACGTCGCCGAGACAGTACAAGCATTGCGCGTGGCCGCCGCGATTGAGATGAAACGATGACCGACACGATTTTCATCAAGGGGATTCTGGTCCACGCCCGTCACGGGGTGCTGGAGCATGAGAACGAAGTCGGACAGCGCTTCGTGATCGACCTCGAGCTTTACACCGATCTGTCTGAATCGTCGCGAACCGATAAGCTTGCAGATACCGTTTCCTACTCGAACGTGGTCGCAAGCGCGACTGCCGCGTTCAAGGACACCAATTACAGATTGCTGGAGCGCGCCGCCGGTGCCGTTGCCGACGCGATCCTGTCGAGCTTCGAGCGGATCCATGCCGTCAAGGTCACCGTCCACAAGCCGCACGCGCCGATCGCCGCGATCTTCGAGGACGTCGGCGTGGTGCTGACGCGCTCACGAAAATAATGGCAAGCGCGCTGATCGCTCTCGGCGGCAATGTCGGCGATGTGCAGGCAAGTTTTCAGCGCGCCATCCCCGAAATCTGCCGGCGCGCTCAGGCGCGGCTCGAGGCGCGCTCCGCCGATTACCTCACCCCGCCCTGGGGCGAGACACAGCAGCCGCCCTTCATCAACGCCTGTATTGCGATCGAGACGCAGCTCGATCCGCATGCGCTGCTCGCGACCTTGCACGAGGTCGAGCGGATGTTCGGCCGCGACCGGGCGCAGGAGAGCCGCTGGGGACCGCGGACGCTCGATCTCGACCTGATCGCCTATGACGATGTCGCGATCGACACACCCGAACTGAGCTTGCCGCACCCGCGCCTGTTCGAACGCGGCTTCGTGCTGGTGCCGCTGGCCGAGATCGCCCCCGACCGGCTGATCGCCGGCCGCCGCATCCGGGACGCACTTGCAAATGTTTCGCACGACGGAATCACGCGCCTGCCCGCTCCCGGCCAGCCGTCTTAGGAGCCGAAACAACCGTTTGGCTTGGCCAGCGCGGCGTGGCAATTTGCGGCCAACGTGAAGCAGGCGCCCGGGAGAGTTAAGCCGAATGACATCCGTAACCGAGGAGCTGCGGTTGGCCGCCGAGTTCGCGCCGGCTGGCTACGATCAGTGGCGCAAGCTGGTCGACGGCGTGCTCAAGGGCGCGCCTTACGAAAAGCTCGTCGGCAAGACCTATGACGGCTTGGCCATTCAGCCGATCTACAGCCGCGCCAAGGATGCGTCCCTGCTGGCCGGCCGCTCCGCGGCAGCCCCATGGCAGATCATGCAGCGGGTCGATCATCCTGACGTCGCCAAGGCCAATACCCAGATCCTGACCGACCTCGAGAACGGTGCCACCGGTCTCGAGATCGAATTCCAGGGCGGGCCCGGCGCGCGCGGCTTCGGCATCGCAGATGCGGAGCCAGCAACGTTACAACGGCTGTTCCAGGGCGTCATGTTCGATGCCGGCATCTCGATCGCACTCAATCCCGTGCTCGGCCGCGGCAACGCGGGCGAAGCGCTTGCATCCCTCATCGAAGCCCAGAGCGTCGATCCCGCCGGGGTCGATCTCCGCATCAACTATCAGGCGCTTTCGACCATTGCCGTCCGCGGCAGCGCTGCCGCTGCGTGGTCCGAGATGGAGGGGCCGTTTGCAAAGGTGGTGCGCGGCCTCATGGACCGCGGCTTCAGGCGGCATCTGGTGCTGGCAGATGGTCGCCCGATCCATGACGCCGGCGGATCGGAAGCGCAGGAGCTGGCCTTCGCGCTGAGCTTGGGGCTCGCCTATCTGCGCACGCTGGAAGCCGGCGGCATCGCGCTCGACGAAGCCCGTGCGGTGCTGTCCTTCCGCCTGTGCGCCGATGCCGGCCAGTTCCTCACATCAGCGAAATTCCGTGCCCTGCGTCTGCTGTGGGCGCGGATCGAGCAGGCTTGCGGCCTGACGCCGAAGCCCCTGTTCATCGCCGCCGAAACCGCCTGGCGCATGCTGACGCAGCGTGACCCCTACGTGAACATGCTGCGCGCCACGATCGCCGTGTTCTCCGCTGGCCTCGGCGGCGCCAACGCGATCACCGTGCTGCCGCACACCCTCGCGCTCGGCCTGCCGGATGCGTTCGCGCGACGGGTGGCGCGCAACACGCAGCTGATCCTGGTGGAAGAGAGCAATCTCGCCCGCGTCGCCGATCCCGCGGCCGGCTCCGGCGGCATCGAAGCCCTCACCAAGGAGCTGTGCGAGGCCGCCTGGACACTATTCCAGGAGATCGAAAAGGCCGGCGGCGTGTTCGCCGCGTTGCAGTCGGGGCTGATCCAGACCAAGGTCGCCGCAACGCGTCAGGCGCGCGCCGCCAACGTTGCCAAGCGGCGCGAGGTGCTGACCGGCGCCAGCGAGTTTCCCAACCTGGACGAAACCGATGTCGCGGTTGACGCAGCCGTGCCGGTCGCACTCGCGCCTGTGGTTGCGCCGAAAATCAGCTTCCAAGCCCTTGCCCCTCTGCGGCTTGCCGAACCATTCGAGCGGCTGCGCGACCGTTCCGATGCGCGGCTAAAGAGCAAAGGCAACAGACCGTCCGTATTCCTGGCCAATCTCGGCACGGCCGCCGACTTCACCGCACGCGCCACTTTCGCCAAGAGCTTTTTCGAAGCCGGCGGCATCGTTGCGATCAATGGCGAGGGATCAACCGACCCGGCCGCTTTGGCCGCAGCCTACAAGGCGTCCGGCGCCGCGCTGGCCTGCCTCTGCTCGTCCGACAAGGTCTACGCAGACACCGCTGTTTCAGCCACCAAGGCCCTGAAAGAAGCCGGTGCACGGCATATCTATCTGGCAGGCCGTCCCGGGGAGCAGGAGGCGGCGCTGCGCGCGGCTGGCGTCGATGGCTTCGTCTTTGCCGGCTGCGACGCGCTGACAACGCTCGAGGACGCCTATACGCATCTGGAGTGAGCATGACCGACGACACCAAGCCCCTGCTGACCGGCGGCTGCCAATGCGGCGCCGTCCGCTTCGCGTTCAAGACCACGCCGAGCAAGGTCAGCATCTGTCATTGCCGGATGTGCCAGAAGGCGACCGGCGCGCCGTTCGCCTCCTTTGCCGAGATCGACCGCGAGAACTTCGCCTGGACGCGCGGTCGGCCTGGAACCTTCCGCTCCTCGACCATCGCCGAACGTTTCTTCTGCGCCGCCTGCGGCACCCCGCTCGGCTTCGGGCGCATCGATGGGCCGCGCATCGAGATCATGACCGGCAGCTTCGACCGGCCGGACCGCGTGGTCCCGACGCGCCAATACGGCACGGAATCCCGACTCGGCTGGGTGGTCGGAATCTCCAACCTGCCGAGCCAGACCACGATGCAGAATTATGGACCCGAGAAGATGGCGACCATCACGAGCCACCAGCACCCGGATCATGATTGATGTTTCACTTGGCCTTTAGGATTGTTGAGCTGTTCTTGGAATTCGTGCCGCGGCTGTTCTCGGACGCGATGCAGAACAAGGGCTTTGACGATCCGGCCTACACGAAGAATGTCCAGGAACTGATCGCACGCAACAAGCGATTTGAGGAAGTCCAGGAATGAGCCGGATACCGAACTTTGCCGATATCACCTTCGCGCCCACGGCCGTCCCTGTGCCCCCTGGCGCCGCCGAACCCTGGCTCACGCCGGAAGGCATCCTGGTGAAGCCGGCCTATGGCGAGGCCGATCTCGCCGGCATCGACTTCCTCGACACCTGGCCGGGCATCGCGCCCTACCTGCGCGGCCCCTACCCGACGATGTATGTCAACCAGCCCTGGACGGTCCGGCAATATGCCGGCTTCTCCACGGCGGAGGATTCCAACGCGTTCTACCGGCGCAATCTCGCGGCCGGGCAAAAGGGCCTGTCGGTCGCCTTCGACCTCGCCACCCATCGCGGCTATGATTCCGACCATCCGCGCGTCGCCGGTGACGTCGGCATGGCCGGCGTTGCGATCGATTCCATCTACGACATGCGCACGCTGTTCTCCGGCATTCCGCTCGACCAGATGAGCGTGTCGATGACCATGAACGGCGCAGTGCTGCCGGTCCTCGCCCTCTACGTCGTTGCCGCCGAGGAGCAAGGCGTTGCGCCGGGAAAGCTGTCGGGCACCATTCAGAACGACATTCTGAAAGAGTTCATGGTGCGCAACACCTACATCTATCCGCCGTCGCCTTCGATGCGGATCATCTCCGACATCTTCGCCTTCACCTCGCAGCGGATGCCGAAGTTCAATTCCATCTCCATTTCCGGCTACCACATGCAGGAGGCCGGCGCGACACAGGACCTCGAGCTCGCCTACACGCTGGCCGACGGCGTCGAATATTTGCGCGCCGGCATCGCCGCCGGCCTCGACGTCGACCGCTTCGCACCGCGGCTGTCGTTCTTCTGGGCGATCGGCATGAACTTCTTCATGGAGGTCGCGAAGCTGCGCGCGGCGCGCCTGCTCTGGGCCAAGCTTCTGAAGCCGTTCAATCCGAAGGACCCGCGCTCGCTGTCGCTCCGCACCCACAGCCAGACCTCCGGCTGGTCGCTGACCGCGCAGGACGTCTACAACAACGTGGTGCGAACCGCGATCGAGGCCATGGCGGCGACACAGGGCCATACCCAATCGCTGCACACCAATGCGCTCGACGAAGCTTTGGCGCTGCCCACGGATTTCTCCGCCCGCATCGCCCGCAACACGCAATTGTTCCTGCAGCAGGAGAGCGGCACCACCCGCATCATCGATCCCTGGGGCGGCTCGTTCTATGTCGAACGGCTCACGCAGGATCTTGCGGCCAAGGCCTGGGGCCACATCCAGGAGGTCGAGGAGCTCGGCGGCATGGCCAAGGCGATCGAGGCCGGGGTGCCGAAGCTCCGCATCGAGGAAGCCTCCGCCAAGACGCAGGCGCGGATCGATGCCGGCCGGCAGTCGGTGATCGGCGTCAACAAGTACAAGCCGACCGACGAGCCGCCGCTCGACGTGCTCAAGGTCGACAATTCGACCGTGCGGCGGCTGCAGATCGACAAGCTGTCGCGGCTGCGATCCGAGCGTAATCAGACCGAGGTCGATGCGGCGCTTGCCGCGCTGACCCGCTCGGCCGGGGAAGGCAATGGCAATCTCTTGGCGCTCGCGATCGATGCCGCGCGCGCCAAGGCCACCGTCGGCGAAATCTCGGACGCGCTGGAGAAAGTGTTCGGCCGCCACCGCGCCGAGATCAAATCCATTACCGGCGTCTACAAGCGGGAGGCCGCGAGCATGTCTGCCAAGGTCGACAAATTGCAGGTGCTGATCGAGGCGTTCGAGGAGGCCGAAGGCCGCAGGCCGCGCATCCTGGTCGCCAAGATCGGCCAGGACGGCCATGACCGTGGCCAGAAGGTCATCGCCTCGGCCTTCGCCGATCTCGGCTTCGACGTCGATATCGGGCCCCTGTTCGCCACCGCCGACGAGGCAGCCCGCCAGGCGGTCGAGAACGATGTTCATATCCTCGGCGTATCATCGCTCGCCGCCGCCCATCTCACCGCAGTGCCGGAATTGAAGACTGCGTTGAAGAAACAGGGGCGCGAGGACATCATGATCATTGTCGGCGGCGTGGTGCCGCCGCAGGATTATGACGCGCTCTACCAGGCCGGCGCCGAGGCGATCTTCCCGCCAGGCACCGTGATCGCCGATGCCGCCGAGGAGCTGATCCATAAGCTCAACGCCCGCCTCGGCCACAGCGAGGCGGCGGAGTAGCCGACGTTCAAGCCGCTGAGCTCCCTTGGTGTCACGGCGCGGCCGGTGCAGCCGCGTGATGCCGGCAATTGAACCTGCTGTGAGCGGGATCGCACAGATCACCAAGCAACGGATCCGATCATCACCATGTCTCCCGTCAAATTGAGCCTCGCCCTGCTCCTCGGGCTGTTCTGTGTTCATCCCGCGCTCGCCGCCGAGCCCAAGGCCGAGCCCAAGCCCGACGCCACGATCAACACCAAGGCGATCGAGGCCGCTGTGACGCTCGCCCCCGAGATCAAGTCCGATCCGGCGCTTGCCGCCTATTGCCTTGCCGAAGGTCGGAAGTGGATCGACAAGCAGGCCGCCGATGCGGCCAAGGAGCACAAGCAAGACCCCGCGCTGTTCCGCGACGGCAAATGGTCGTTCGAACGCAAATATTCAGTGCGTTCGAATGTCGCCGATCGCTATGTCAGCGTGGTCCGGGATGACTACATGGATATGCGCGGCGCCCACCCCAACAGTGACGTCAACACCGTCCTTTGGGACAAGGCCGACAACAAACCGATCAGCATCCGCCCGTTCTTCGCTGAGACGGCGGACAATGGCCCGACCATGAAGGCCATGCTGAAAGCCGTGATCACTGCGCTGAAGGCGGAGAAAAAGAAGCGGGACGCCGGCAACGACAATGACGACTGGTCCAAGGGGCTGGAGCCGAAGCTGCTGAAGATCGGCGCAGTGACACTGGCGCCGTCGACGGACGCCGGCAAGAGCTCCGGCCTCACCTTCCACTATCCGCCTTACGCGGTCGGTCCCTATGCCGAAGGCGAGTACGTCGCCTTCGTGCCGTGGGAAACGCTCAAGCCTTATCTCACGCCGGAAGGCACGCGGATCTTCGGCGGCGGCCGGCCAAAAGGCGATGCGGAAGAAAACTAGCCGATGACCGTCTATCGGCTATAACGGACGGCATGTCCCCACGATCAGCCGCCCTGTCGCCCGATATTGCCGTCTTGGCCCGCGATCTCCGCGCCGGCCAGCGCGCCGCGCTGGCGCGGGCGATTACTTTGGTCGAGAGCCGCCGTGCCGATCATCAGGCTGCTGCGCGCGAGCTGGTTCAGGCGGTCTTGCCGCAGACAGGTCAGGGCATCCGGGTCGGCATCACCGGCTCGCCGGGCGTCGGCAAGTCGACCACGATCGACGCGCTCGGCATGTATCTGATCGAGCAAGGTCACAAGGTCGCGGTGCTCGCGGTCGATCCGTCGTCGGCGCGCACCGGGGGCTCCATCCTCGGCGACAAGACACGGATGGCGCGGCTGTCGCACGCCGACCACGCCTTCATCCGCCCTTCCCCGTCCTCCGGCACGCTCGGCGGCGTCGCGGCCAAGACCCGCGAGGGGATGCTGTTGTGCGAGGCTGCCGGCTTCGACGTCATCCTGGTCGAGACCGTCGGCATCGGACAATCCGAAACCGCGGTGTCCGACATGACGGATTTCTTTCTGGCGTTGATGCTGCCCGGCGGCGGCGACGAGCTGCAGGGCATCAAGAAGGGTCTGGTCGAACTCGCCGACATGATCGCGATCAACAAGGCCGACGGCGACAACGTGAAGCGCGCCAACGTCACCGCTGCGGATTACCGCGGCGCGCTGCATCTGCTCAGCCCCCGCTCCGAGCACTGGCATCCGCCGGTGGTGACCTATTCGGCATTGACCGGCGCCGGCATTGCCGGGCTGTGGCAGAAGGTGCTCGATCATCGCAAGGCGATGACGGCGTCGGGCGAATTCGCGCAGCGCCGGCGCGAGCAGCAGGTGAAATGGATGTGGTCGATGCTCGAACAACGGATCATGGCGAAGCTGCGCACCGATACCGCTATTCGCGCCAGGGTGAAGAAGCTGGAGGCCGAGGTGGCGGAAGGGCACGTTGCACCGGCAGTCGCCGCCGAGCGGCTCGCGGAGATGTTGCAATGAGCCAAAAGCTTCGCATCCTCATCACTGGCTTCGGCCCCTTCCCCGGTGCCCCGTACAATCCGACCATGCCGCTGGTGAAGCGGCTGGCGGAACTCCGCCGGCCCGCGCTCGACGGCGTCGAACTCACCAGCCACATCTTTCATGTGACCTATCGCACCGTCGATCGCGAGCTGCCCGAGCTGATCGCGCGCGTCAGCCCCGACGCCATCTTGATGTTCGGGCTGGCCGGGCGCACGGCGCATGTCCGGATCGAGACCCGTGCCCGCAATGCCGTCACGACCACGTTCCCCGATGCCGATCGCACCGTCGCGCGTAAGGGGTCGATCGTTCCTGGCGCGGGGCCGATGCTGTTCGGCCCCCACACGGCACGGCTTCTGCGAGCGGCACGCGCGACTGGGATCGACGCACGCCCATCGCGCGATGCCGGCAGCTATCTGTGCAACTACCTGAGCTGGCGCGCGATCGAGGCGACGCAGGCCGAGGGAGGTCCGCGGCTAGCCGCCTTCATCCACATTCCCCCGCTGCCACGCGACGGCGCAGCTCTCTCTCAGGGCAGCGGGCGGATCACGCTGGAGCATCTGGTCGATGCCGGCGAAGCCATGCTGATGGAGCTGGTGACCCTGACCCGGCGGGCATCAGCTACGCGAATCCACAGCTCGGAATGAGGCGTAGATTTCATCGCCCAGCCGATTAGCCCTCTTCATAGCAAGAGGCCCCGCCCGTGCGGGCGAGGCTCAGCTCGGACATCGCTCAGCTTGCTTTGAGCTGCCGCGCCCGGGTCTACCAGGCACCGCGGCGCCGGTACCTCCATCCACCGAGCAACCGAAGCACGAGCAGGAGAACGACGGCGCCGATGAAAGCGTTGAGGATTGCAGACACAAGCCCGACACCAAGATGAATACCGAGTCTTGGCAATAACCAGCTGCCAATGAACGCACCGAGGAGACCGACAATCAGGTCCCCGATCAAGCCGAACCCACCGCCTTCCATCACGCGGCCGGCAAGCCACCCTGCAATGATTCCGACGAACAGAATCACCAGCAGGCTCTCATTGGATAGATGCATCACCTTCTCCTCGTCGAGCGATTCGTCGGAACAATGTCGGCGCCTGTCATTGGTTCCGACGAAGGCGGCACCTTTGAGTGAAGATTTAACCCTACCCGTAACAATCGCCGGGGCGCGCGCTCGACCTACCATCAGGATTGAGGGTTTCGGCCTAAGTGATGGCTGAACATCATCTTTTGCGTGAGGCGCTCACAATGGCCGTCAATCGCCGCAGTCTGTTGGGCGCATCAGCGGCCGGTGCAGCCGGGGCATTCGCGCAGCCTGCCGAACCTGCGCGCGCCGCGCCTTTGATTTCCACGCTCGGCCGCGACGCGACGCAATATGGCGTGCGGCCCAATCACCCCGACGATCAGACGCGCGCGTTGCAGCGTGCGATCGACGAGGCTGCGCGGGCGCAGCTGCCCTTGGCGCTGCCCCCCGGCGTCTACCGCACGGGCATGCTGCGGCTCACGGCCAGCACGCAGCTGATCGGCGTCAGAGGTGCCAGCAAACTGCTCTTCACGGGCGGCAGTCCGTCCATGCTCCTCGGCGAAGGCGCCGACACGATGAGCCTGAACGGGGTGACGCTCGACGGCGGCAATATCCCCCTGCCCGCCCGTCGCGGCCTGCTCCATGTCCTCGGCGGACGCGACGTCCGCATCACCGATTGCGAGATCAGGAATGCCGGCGGCAGCGGGATCTGGCTCGAACAGGTCTCGGGCGAGATCAGCGGCAACATCATCACCGACATCGCCGTGACAGGTATCGTCTCCTTCGATGCGCTCGGCCTGATCGTCGCGCGGAACACGATCCTGGCGACCTCCGACAACGGCATCGAGATCCTGCGCACAGCCATTGGTGACGACGGCACGCTCGTGACCGACAACCGGATCGAGAACATCAAGGCAGGGCCCGGCGGCTCCGGACAATACGGCAACGCCATCAACGCCTTTCGCGCCGGCAATGTGATCGTGCGCGGCAACCGCATCAAGAACTGCGACTACTCTGCCGTGCGCGGCAACTCGGCCTCGAACATCCAGATCACGGGCAACAGCATCAGCGACGTGCGCGAGGTCGCGCTGTATTCCGAGTTCGCATTCGAAGGCGCTGTCATCAGCGGCAACACGGTCGACGGCGCGGCGTTCGGCGTCTCCGTCTGCAATTTCAACGAAGGCGGCCGCATCGCCGTGGTCCAGGGCAATATCATCCGCAACCTGATCCCGAAGCGACCGATCGGCACCGCGCCCGACGACGACGCCGGCATCGGCATCTATGTCGAGGCGGATGCCTCCGTCACCGGCAATGTGATCGAGAACGCACCGTCTTTCGGCATCGTCGCCGGCTGGGGCAAATATCTGCGCGACGTGGTGATTTCGAACAATGTGATCCGCAATGCGCTCGCCGGCGTCGGGGTGTCGGTCGTTCCCGGCGCGGGCCATGCTGTGATCAGCAACAACATGATCTCAGGCGCGCCGCGAGGCGCGGTGGTCGGGCTCGATCACATCAAGCCGGTTACGGGCGATCTGACGCAGGACGGCGCAGAGCGTTATGCGCAGCTCATGGTGGCTGGCAACGCGTTTGCGCGCTGACGCTCTCAGAGCGCGTGGCGCAGCGCCGGATAACGGCGCTCGATCTCGTCGAGATCGAGCAGCCGCGGACCGACATCGGACTTGATCCCGACGCTCAAGGCCTGCTCGAGCGCCGCCATGTCGATCCGCGGAGCACTCGGCGCAGGCTCGGGCGCGACCATCTGCTCCGGGACCACGATATCGGATTCAGCGAAAACGGTGTCGATCGTCGGCGGGACCGCGATCGGCTGGAGAACCGGCCTGCGAGGATCGATGGCGGGCCCGAGCCGCCGCTGCGACACCGGGGAGGGTTCGATATGCCTGCGGGGAGCGGCAGCCTCTCGAGCGGGGCTCTCGCCGAGTGACAGCGCTCGCCAGGTCTTCACAGCCGCCTTGGCTTCCCGGATGTTCTCGAGAAGGGATCGTTCGGTGTAGTAGCGGCGCCAACGGCCGCTCTCGAACAGCTCGGTGAGATGATCCAAACGCCGCTGCGCGAGCGCGCACCAACGTTCGGACAGCTCGCGGCTGCACGCCACGTCTGGTCGATGTGTCATAAGGAGCCCGCAAAAAGAGGGACGGACGCGACTTACTCGGCACGACTCAACACAACGTGACGGCAATATTTTGTGGAGAAGGTTAAAAAAGTCTAGCTAACGCCACTATTTTTGCCGGGACAGCCGTAGTCCCGCGGGCGATGCGAGAGCATGCCGGCGCTAGAACATCTCTCAAATTACAACTCAGCCGTCGGCGCATCCGCAACAAACAACGATCAATTGCAGATTTCCGGCCAGCAAAGCTATTTCGCCAAAGCGGAAGACCCGTCCGGGGGGACAACCGGACGGGTCAAAGCCATATGGGCGCTAGGGGTGGATGGGCGCTCGCGCCCGCATATAGCCCTGGGGAGGGATTTCCGCTCCCACGCTTATTTGTCGCCATCGATCTGATGCACGTTCAAGCGATGGGGTGGATTTTTCGGCCATTCACGAAAACGTTGGCCTGGGCGCCCGCGCCCTATTGCTGGGCCGGGCGAACCGCAGCACCGCCCCGGGGATGGCTCAGTTGCCATGCCGGTTGCCATGGCTGAGACCGGCGGCGGCGCGCGCAAGTCGCGCGTCTGGACTGAGTCCGTTGCATCGTCAGGCTTCGGCTCGCTCGGGGTGGCGGACATGGCTGCCGGCTGCTCCGGCCCTGCGGCCTGCACCGCGGCGTAGGCATCCGCCTCGCCCGCACCGAACAGATCATCACGTCCGGGTGTCCCGAGATCGCGCGCGGTCGCCGCAAGCACGGCTCGCACCCTTTCCGGCTTGAGCACAGCATTGCGCTCCAAGATCAGCGCGACAACTCCGGTGACGTAAGCGGCTGAAAACGACGTACCGGACGTGATCTGATACTTGCCGTCGGGCGCCGGAAGGAAGATGTCCGCGCCCGGCGCGGCGATGGCGATGTAGGTGCCGCGGTTCGAGGCCGGCAGCAGCTGATCCTTTGCGTCGGTCGCGCTGACCGCGATCACATTCGGATTGGCGGCCGGATAAAGCGGCGGCGATTTCGCCCCGGCATTGCCCGCCGCCGCCACCAGCACGACGTCCTTGGCCGCGACAGCCGCAATCGCACGCTCGATCAACGGATCCTGAGGCCCCGCAAAGCTCATGTTGACGATCTGCGCACCGTGCATCGCAGCATAATCCAGCGCCTTCAGGATCACGTAGGAGCTGCTCTCAGGCCCCTTCCCGCCTGCTTTCGCGCTCACGCCGAAGGCGCGGATGGCGAGGACGCGCGCGAACGGCGCGCTGCCCATCAGCCGCGCATGCGATACGATCGCCCCGACGATACCGGTGCCGTGCACGTGCGGCCCTTCCTGGCTGCCGAGCGCGTCGAAAGCATCAAGCGCGGCATCGATGAATTCCGGATGCCTGAGATCCACGCCGGAGTCGATCACGGCGATGGTCACATTGGCGCCCTGGGCCACGCTGTGCGCTTCCGGCAGCCGCAATTTCGCCAGCGCGTATTGCGCGGGGTCTCCCTCGGCCGAAGGCGGCTTCTGATCCTGCAGCCGGTAGCGATAGTTCGGCTGCACGCCGCGCACGCTGGCGTCGGCAGCCAGGTCGCGGCTTGCCGCCTCGACCGAGCGGCGATCGGTGATGCGGAACAGCCCGATCGTCGCCCCGATCAGCGGAAACTCGCTCGAGTCGAGGCGCCGCAGCCGGTGACGGCGGGCGAGGTCATCTGCTTGCTGGGCGGAGAGCGCGCCGTCGATCTCGGCGACGATTTCGCCGGGGAATGTGTTGAGATCTGCCGCCCCCGCCGGCGCGGCGTTGTCTCTGCGCCGTTGCGCGCTCTTGCTGATCTTGCCCTTGCCGCCGCCCTTCCCGCCATCGGCCGTCGAGGCCGACTTGTCGATGCACGCGCCGTCCGCGTCCCGGTTGGCAGCGCTGCATGTGGACGACAGGTTCGGCGAATAGCGCACATTGGGCAGCACCGGCCGTACCGCCATGGTGCCGGTCAGATGGGGCGTTGGCGTGCGCTCGCCGATGTTCGGATTGATGCTGGGGACCCGGCTCTGAATATTGATGCTGGGGCTGCGCAGCATGGCCTGGGCGTGCGCCGATCCACCCATGAGCAGCGGCAAGGCCACGATGGCGATGGCGCGGCGGATTTGTCCTGACAGCTTCGGCGCGGGATGGACCATGGACCTCGAAGCTCGTTCTCGCAATGCCGGTTACGGCGCGGCCACCGCGAGGCTGACGAGCTTTTCATGCTGCAGCCGGCTGAGCAGGTTATCCGCATCAGCCTTGGACATCGCGCCAAATTGCAGCTTGAACATGCCGCCCGTGGCGCCACCGACGATCGAGGCGTGATAGCTGTCCAGCAGCGTCGTGATGTCGGAGATGCGCGCATCCGGAGCAAAGCGCACCAACGCATGCACGGGTACCCCCGTCTGCGGCTCCAAGGACCGCGTCACAGGCGCGCCGTCGTCCGCCCTCTCGTTCGGGCTCAGAGACGCCGTCTGATAGGTGGCCGTCTGCTCCTTCATCAGGAACGTGCCGATCACGCCGGCCTGCAGCAGCACGAGCAGCGCACCAAGGCTCCCCGACAAGGCCAGCGTCCGCGGCGACAGGCTGTCGAAAAAGCCCAATAGGCGCCCAATGAAGCCGCGCGATATCGCGGGGCTTTGCGCCGGCTCGGCCTCGATCGCGGCGAAAAGCTTCTGCATGGCCCGCATCGACGGCGCGCCGAGGCTTTCATTGAGCCCGATGGTCTCCGCATATTCCTGCTGGATCACGGCATACTGCCTGGCAAGCTCGGGATCCCGCGCCAGCGCTTCCTCCACGCGCCGGGTGTCCGGCAGATTCAAGGTGCCGGCGGCGTACCAGGGCAATAGGAGTTCGATGTCACTGGGCTCGTGGTCCAGCATTTTTCTGCTCAAAGCCATCATGGCCAGCCTCGCTCAATGCCGGCCGCTTTCAAGAGTTCGGCCAATTTCTTGCGCGCATAGAACAGGCGCGTCTTGACGGTGTTTTCCGGGATTCCGATGATCTCAGCCACCTCTTCCACGGACTTCTCGTGGTAGTAGACGAGATCGACGATCTCCCGGTGGTCCGACGAAAGGCCGGTCAGGCACTTCCGCAAGGCTTCCCCGGTATTCTTCTTCTGTGTCGCCACTTCCGGATCGTCGGACGTGTCCTCGATCGCGTTCGCGGCCTCGTCTTCCAATTCAACATCCTTGCGGCGGCGCAGCGCCGAAAGGGCCTTGAATCTCGTGATCGCCAGGAGCCAGGTCGAGACGGCGGATCGGCCTTCGAACTTGCCAGCCTGACGCCAGACATCGAGGAACACCTCGCTGATGAGGTCCTCCGCGACCTGTTCGTCCCGCACGAGCCGGAGCCCGAAACGGTACACCCTGACATGGTGCCGTCCATACAGCACCTGCATGGCGAGCCGGTCGCCTTGAGCGATCCGGGCGATCAGGGTTTCATCCGATGCCGCCTGTGTCACGCTCAATGGCCGTCTCGCAAGTTTGGTCGGGGGGAAGGCGCCCGCGGTTCGATCGGGTCCGCAAAAATCTTCAACTTACCGGAAAGGTACGGTCGGCTCTGTGAATTACCGCACATTACAGCATTTTTCCGCCCGCCTGGCTGCGGGATCGCTTCAGCCGGAAGGACTTAGCACAGTCTGGTGAATTCTCCCCAAAACTCCGCGCCCGAAACGGGGTGTCCGGCAGCCAGCCCCGGGGAGGGCCCATCCTTTCGCATCGGCGTCCCACGACCGGCGACCGCATCGTGCTACCGGCTCCGGGAACCAACCGGGGGTTGGTGCCCTGTGGTTCCATGGATACCAAAAGGAAAGGCTTGCCGCCTAGTTTTCGGCCTGAGTTCAATGATTGGCAAGATAATCGGCTCGGCGCCGCGAGGGGCATTGTCTCCGGGAGCGTCCCGGGCGCTGAAGGCCAGTTTGTATTTCGATTTGAATTGGAGCCTTGACGGCTCACAGGATGAGTCAGGTTCTTTTGGTGATGAGTACGAAACCGGCCCGCCACACCGAGAGCCTGCTCGACGAGCTCGAAACCACGCTGGCGCATGGGACGGTCGCGCGGCGGGTCGAGACATTGCGGCGCGTGACCGATCTCTTCGTCCACAACGGGCTGGATTTTTCCCAGGAACAGATCGTGCTGTTCGATGACGTCTTCCAATGTCTCGTCGAGCATATCGAGGTCTCGGCCAAAGCCCTGCTGGCCCAGCGGCTGGCGCCGATCGACACGGCGCCGCCCCAAACCATGCGCAGGCTCGCCAGCGATGATGCCATCGAAGTCGCCGGTCCCGTGCTGTCCAAATCCGAACGGCTTCCCGACGATTTGCTGATCGAGACTGCCCGAACCAAGAGCCAGGCGCATCTTTTGGCGATCTCGCTTCGGCGCGTGCTGAGCCGGGCGGTCACCGACGTGCTGCTGTTGCGGGGCAATGAGGAGGTGGTCCGCAGCACCGCCGCCAATCCGGGTGCGGAGTTCTCGGATGGCGGTTTTGATCACCTCGCCGACCGGGCCGCGCAGGACGCGGAGCTCGCGGCCGGCCTCGCGCTGCGACCGGACCTGCCGCGCCATCTTTATCTGAAGCTGGTGACCAAGGCCTCGGAGACCGTTCGGCAGCGGCTTGAGGCTGCCCACCCCGACAAGGCCAACCAGATTTCCTACGCGGTGCAAGCCGGCGCGCGGCGGGCCCGTTCAGCCCCCGTCGCACAGACCAGCCAGACCGAAATCGCCCATGCCCTGGTCCGCTCGCTGCACCAGGACGGCCGGCTCGACGGCCAGCTGATCGAGCAGTTCGCCGAACACCAGAAGTTCGACGAGGCCAATGCCGCCGTCGCGGCGCTGGCCAACGTGTCGGTGGACGTGGCCGAGACGATCATGATCGAGGGGCATGCAGAAGGTGTGATGATTCTGGGCAAGGTCGCGGGCCTGCCATGGTCCACGGTCAAGCTGCTCATCAACATGCGCGATACACTCAACGGCAGCACACCGCTCGATCTGTCCGCCTCCAAGGCGACCTATGAGAGGCTGCGCCCCTCGACCGCGCAGCAGGTGCTGCGCTTTCATCGCGTGCAGCAGCTCAGCGCGCCGCCGCCTGAACGCTCATCTCAATAGCGCAGCACTCTCGCGCCGATCAGCGCCCCTAGCCCGGCGACGCCGGCGACCGCGATCGTGTACCAGGTCGCCACGAACAGGGGCGAGTCGTCGGTACAATGGGCGGCATAAAGCGTCGCGGCAAATCCCGCCGAGAGCAGGCCCGCGATCGCCCCCGCCAGCGCAGGGCGGCTCGGCGCGCCATGGCGCAGGCCGAGCATGGCAGCCGCCAGCAGCGGCAACGACAGTATCGGAATTGCGCTCATGCAAAGCATCGAATTGTGACCGACCAGCCGCGCCAGCATCGGCAGCCGCTGCGGCAGCATCATCTCACTCATGATGGCACCGGCCAGCACGAGGACGGGCGCGAGCAACAGCCAGACCCAGCCGTGCAGCGAGGCCTCGGGCCGGGACAGATGCAGGCTGATCACCGTGGCGGGAATTGCGAGCGCCAGGGTCACCACGAATTTCAGGTCGAAGAACGGATTGCGCATCGCAACCATGATGTCCGGCCGGATGCCGAGCCCAAGCAGCAGCATCGCGGTGGAGAGCGGCGTCGCCGCAAGCAGCGCCAGTGCGAGCATGATGCCCACTGGGAGGGAACGCTGCCCATTGTCGACGGCCAAGGTCCGGATCAGCTGATCGGTTTCCATCGTCATTGTTCCCGTAGCTTGGCGGTGAGGCTGGTCAACGCCCGGTGCAGCGCCACCCGGACGGCGCCCTCGGTCATCGAAAATCTTGCGGCGGTCTGCTTGATCGAGCTGGCCTCGACGGCAATCGACTGCAACACCTCGCGCTGGCGCTGCGGCAAGGTCTTCAGCTGCGTCTCGACCTCGCTGGCCGAGACGGTCGGTGCCGGCGGCTCATCGGCCAGGGTCTCGGCAAAATCATCGACATTGACGAAGATCCGCCGCCCCCTGCGACGCAGTGTATCGATCAGCTTGTTGCGCGCGATCGCAAACAGCCACGGCGCGAACGGAGCGTTCACGTCCCAGGTATGTCGCTTCAAATGCACCGCCAGCAAAATCTCTTGCACGATGTCCTCGGACTGATCGGCGGGCTGCCCGGCCCGCGCCAAACCGCGCCGCGCGGCGGCCCGCAACACCGGCGTGACGGCTTTCAGCAGACGATGATAGGCCTCGTCGTCGCCGGCGATGGCCTGCCGCATCAAGCCGGTCCACTCGTCGTCACGTCCGCGCACGCGCGCACCTACAACAGCCATTCGGCCGAACTTTCAATTTGTTACACCGGCCGCTGCAAAAATCACAAAGGCGTGACGGTAATCCCTTCATGACCAATCCCAGCAAGCTCGCTCCGTTCGGCTCTTAGCATCGAATTGGCGCCGGGGCAGCTGGCGCCCGCCTCCGAAATCCACGCACCGCCACACTCTTTTTCGCAGAGTTTGGAAACTCTTGGGGAAACTCTGGGGCAATCGTTCCAGCGCCGACTTGGTCTCAAGTTGCTGGAGAGATTGGGGCCACGGCCCAGGTCCGGAACTTTGGCTTCGCGGAGCAAAGCCGCAGGGATGCCCAGCTTTCGCCTCGGCGCGGCGAGAAGATTCCCCTTTTCCGCCCCGTTCTCGACACGCATCAGGGTCTCACTTCCGCCGGGCTGGCGGGACGGGGAGAAGGCGAATGACGATCCAAGCCGGTGGTGCACGTTCAGCGTCGATTCTGGTAGCCGCGTTCGTCCTGAGCGTCATCGGCTCGGCTCCGTCGCGCGCGACGGAGTGGGGCGTGGTCGGCGCCGCGCCAATGACCACCTCGGACAGCACCGCGGCCGCAACGCCAGCCGACGGCAACAACGCGCCCGTCCTGCCCCAGGCCGAAATACAGGCCGCTCCTACGGCTCAATCGACCGATGCTGCCGCAATGACCGCCGACAATGCCACCACCGCGGCGGTTCCGGCTGAGGATGCGCCGGCCGCAACGGTGGCCGCAAACAGCGACGACAGCTCAGGCTGGGACAAGGCGTCCATCATCGGCAAGATCTTCATCGCGTGCGGCACCCTGCTGACCCTGGGCTCGGCCGCCCGCATGTTCATGATCTGAGGCCCCGCGGCGCCTGTACGGCAGGCGCTGTTCGTCGCGACCTCCCACTTGATGCGCATGGCGGCAGGGGGCAAATTGCGCCCCTGAAAGCTTTGCGGGGTGGGACCATGAGCGTATTCGAGCACATCATCGTCGAAGGCAAGGGCGCGGTCGGGGTGATCACCCTCAACCGCCCGAAGCTGCTCAATGCCCTGTCGTTCGGCGTGTTCCGGGAAATCGCCGCGGCAGTCGAGGACCTCGAAGCCGACGATGCGATCGGCTGCATCGTGATCACCGGCAGCGACAAGGCGTTTGCGGCCGGAGCCGACATCAAGGAGATGCAGCCGAAGAGCTTCATCGGGATGTTTTCCGAGGATTTCACCGCGATCGGCGGCGATCGCGTCGCCAAATGCCGCAAGCCGACGATCGCGGCCGTGGCGGGTTATGCCCTGGGCGGCGGCTGCGAACTCGCGATGATGTGCGACTTCATCATCGCCGCCGATACGGCCAAGTTCGGCCAGCCGGAAATCACGCTGGGCACCATCCCGGGCATTGGCGGCACCCAGCGGCTGACGCGCGCGATCGGCAAGGCCAAGGCGATGGACCTGTGCCTGACCGGGCGAATGATGGACGCCCAGGAGGCCGAGCGCAGCGGCCTGGTCAGCCGCGTGGTGCCGGCCGACAAGCTTATGGAAGAGGTGATGGCGGCCGCGGACAAAATCGCCTCGATGTCGCGCCCGGCTGCCGCCATGGCCAAGGAAGCCGTCAATCGCGCGCTCGAGACCACGCTGGCGGAAGGCTTGAATGTCGAGCGCAACCTCTTCCACGCGACCTTCGCGCTGGAGGACCGCGCCGAGGGGATGGCCGCCTTCATCGAGAAGCGCAAGCCGGTGAACAAGAACAAATAGCCGTGCTCGCTATGCATCCTCGCCCGATTCTTGGCGCGTTTTCTGGCGTAGCTGCGCACCTCGATTGATTACGACTCCCTGACCTCCGCACCTGACACAATCGCGCCGCTATGACGCAGCGGCGCGACAATTGGTCTGTGGCGCCATCGCAACAAGAAGACACGGAAATACCTGGGGTTTTTCACACCCACGCTTTGCCTGTGGCTATGCTGCGGCCTAAACATGTAAACAGGCGGAACAATAAACGGGGATGCGGCGGAGTCCGGATGGTGAGGCGAGCCAAAGAACTTGGCGGCGGCCGGGGACATGTATTTTGCGGAGGCCTGTCTTTCGCAATGATTGCATGGCTCGCCGGCGCGGCAACGCCGGCGAGCGCTGAGGATCTCGCGGCCGCGCTGGCGAAAGCCTATCAGACCAGCCCCCAGCTCAACGCCGAGCGGGCGCGCCAGCGCGCCACCGACGAAAATGTGCCGCAGGCACTGTCCGGCTATCGGCCGCAGCTCATCGCGAGTCTCAGCGCCGGCCTGCAGGCCGTGCGCGACCTTTTGCCCGGCAACATCGTGCAATCGGCCAGTCTGAAGCCATGGCAGATCGGCGTGACCGTGACGCAGACGCTGTTCAACGGCAACAAGACCGCCAACAGCGTCCGCGTCGCGGAGCTGCAGGTGCAGTCCGGCCGCGAGGCGCTGCGCAATGTCGGACAGGGCGTGCTGCTCGATGCGGTGACGGCCTACACCAATGTGCTGGCGAATCAGTCGCTGGTCGAAGCGCAGCGCTCCAACGTCGCCTTCCTGCGCGAGACGCAGGCGGTGACGCAGCGGCGCCTCAATGCCGGCGATGTGACGCCGACCGACGCTTCGCAGGCCGAGGCGCGGCTGCAGCGCGGGCTGTCTGACCTCAACAGTGCCGAGGTCAATCTCGCGATCAGCCAGGCCACCTATGCGCAGGTGATCGGCATGCCTCCGGGAACGTTGAAGGCCGCCGATCCGATCGATCGCCTGCTGCCGCGCAGCCGCGAGGATGCCATCGCGCTCGCCATCAAGGAAAATCCGGCCGTCACCGGGGCGGGCTTCGACGTCGACGTCGCCTCGACCTCGATCAGCGTCGCGGAGAGCAGCCTGCTGCCGACGGTCACCTTGCAGGGCAGCGCCAGCAAGAGCCGTGATTCGGACCCGACGCTCGGCACGCGCGCCACCGACCAGGCCTCGCTCGTGGCCAACGTCAACGCCCCGATCTATGACGGCGGCATGGCCGCATCTCAGACCCGGCAGGCCAAGGAGGTCGCCGCGCAAAGCCGGCTGGTGCTCGATCAGGTCCGCAATCAGGCGCGCACCGCTGCGGTCAGCGCCTGGGTGGCCAATGAAGGTGCCAAGATCGCCGTCAGCGCCTCGGAAGCCGAGGTGCGCGCAGCCACCGTCGCGCTGCAGGGCGTCTCCCGCGAGGCGCAAGGCGGCCAGCGCACCACCGTCGATGTGCTGAACTCGCAGGCCGATCTGATCCAGGCCAAGGCGCGGCTGATCGGCGCCCAGCGCGATCGCGTGATCGCCTCCTACACGCTGCTCAGCGCGGCCGGCCGGCTCGATGTCAAGAATCTCAACCTGAACACGCCGGACTACCTGCCGGAAGTGCACTACCATCAGGTGCGCGACGCCTGGCACGGCCTGCGGACCCCTTCCGGGCAGTAAGCAGCCCTCCGGAGCCGACCATGAAAAGCCGCCGTATCCATCTGCTGGGCGCGTCGGGCTCGGGCGTGACCACGCTCGGCCGGGCGCTGGCCGACCGCCTGGCGCTGCCGCAGCACGACAGCGATGATTATTTCTGGCTGCCGACCGTGCCGCCCTACCAGACACAGCGCACGCGGGCGGACCGCCTGCGGCTGATGACCGAGATGTTTCTGCCGCGCGCCGACTGGCTGCTGAGCGGATCGGTGGTCGGCTGGGGCGACGATCTGATCCCGTATTTCGATCTCGTCGTGTTCGTGCAGACTGCGCGCGATGTCCGCCTGCAGCGGCTGCGCGCGCGCGAGGCCGCGCATTTCGGCCGCGACGCCGTCGCGCCGGGCGGCTGGCGCCACGACGAAACCGAGTCCTTCGTCGAATGGGCGTCGCACTATGAGGACGGCACGCGCGAGGGCCGCAGC
>NZ_CAFK01000228.1 GCF_000239815.1 Bradyrhizobium sp. STM 3843
GGTCCAGCTCGGCGGCTCCTTGCGCGGCACATAGTCGGTGTTCTTCTCGTAGACCGCCTTCACGCCGGGCTGGAATTCGGCCTGCACGAACTTGAAGGGGCCGGAGCCGATCTGTTCGGGAATCGGCTGGTTCGCCGGCGTCTCCGCGAGCCGCTTCGGCATCATGAACGGGACGTAGGACGACGGCTTGCCGATCGACTCCAGCACGAGGCCGTAATACTCCTTCAGCTTCAGCGTGATCGTCTTGGCGTCGGTCGCTTCCAGGCTCGCCGTGAACTCCATCAGCTTCTGGCCCATGGGATCATTGCGGCTCCAGCGCTTCAGCGAGGCCACGCAGTCCTCCGCCGTGACCGGCGTGCCGTCGTGCCATTTGAGCCCGTCACGCAAAGTGAAGGAGTAAGTGAGCTTGTCGTCGCTCACCTTCCAGTCCGCCATCTGCGGCTGGACCTTGAAATGCTCGTCCGTTCCCAACAGCGTGTCATAAACCATGTAGCCGTGGTCACGGGTGATGTAGGCCGGCGTGAAAATCGGATCGATGACGCGCAGATCCGAATGCATCACCGCCGTAATGGTTTTCTTCGCGGCGGCGAGCACAGGCGGCACGCTCGCCGACATCACAAGTACGGAAGCGACGAGCGATGCGGCGAGCGCGGACAGCATCCGGCGCGGACTGTGTGACATGCGAACTCTCTCGAGGTGATGTGAGATTGATGGCGCGAAACTGATCAGGGCTCGGCGATTCATTGTGCATCGCATCCGCGCATCGACGCTGAACC
Source organism: Bradyrhizobium sp. STM 3843 (assembly GCF_000239815.1). GTDB lineage: Bacteria > Pseudomonadota > Alphaproteobacteria > Rhizobiales > Xanthobacteraceae > Bradyrhizobium. The sequence goes on from NZ_CAFK01000228.1 coordinate 777, forward strand.
GGCTGACAGCGTTCTAATTTTGAGGTGTCGAGAGTTGCAGCAGTTCCAGCGTTCGTCAATCGGCTTTCACCGATCACTGAAAGCGATCTGATCCCGGCGCAAGACCTCCATCATGATCACCGGATGGTGGCATCGTCGTTCCCGAAATCTGGAACCGCCTGTCCCGCCAACCGTTGTCGGCGCAACCATAGGAGCATGATGATGTCGAGTGAATGCGCAGAGCCGCAAGGCGGCGAGCAGGCCGTCAGCGACGCGACCGAGCGCGAGCCGGTGCCCGCACGCGAAATCGCGCCGCCCTTGATGGTCGACGGACCGGAAGCCGTTCGCGACAGCCATTGCTGACGCGTCTTCTGACGATCCGCGGCCGCGCGAACACAGCCTCATAAACAAAAACACGGCGGAGAGGCTCCGCCGTGTTTTCTTCATTACTGCGACAAGATCGGCTATTCGCTCTTGTCGGCGTTCCAGAACACCGGGGTCGCCGGGCCGTCGAGCACACCGGTCAGCGACTTGCGCCAGCCGCTCGGCAACAGGTACTGGCCGAGCGGGATGTAGATCACCTGCTCGTAGTTCTCCTTCTGGATCTCGGTCGCGATCCGCTTCTGCTCGTCCGGCGAGGTCGCACGCGCATAGTCATCGCGCAGCTTCTCGATCTTCTCGTCGGTCGCCCAGCCGAACCAGCCGCCCTTGGTGCCGCGGCCACCGACCGAGACGTTGGCCACGGGGTTGGCGACATCGGCACCGGCCCAGTTGGTGAAGAACATGTTCCAGCCGCCTTCCTTGATCGGCTTCTGGCTGGCGCGACGCGTCACGACAGTCTGCCAATCGGTCGCCTGCAGGTCGACCTTGAAGCCGGCTTCGCGCAGCTGCTGTGCCACGACGATCGGTTGCGCCTTGAGCGTTGTCACGTCGCCCGGCGCCATGATCACGATCGGGGTGCCGTCATAGCCGGACTCGGCCAGCGCCTTCTTGGCCTGCTCCAGGCCGTTGCCCTTCACCAGCGTCTCGGCGCCGACATCGCTCTCCAGCGGTGTATCGCAAACGAAGACTGCGCCGCAGACCTTCTGATACTTCGCATTGCCGACGAGCGCGTCGAGCACGTCCTTCTGATTGATCGCCAGGAATGCCGCACGGCGGACCTTGACGTTGTCGAAAGGCGGCAGCAGGAAATTCATCCGGCCCAGCGTCTGGAAACCGAACTTGTTCGACACCTCGATATGGATGTCCGGGTTGGCCTCGAGCACCGGCAGCATGTCGTAGGGCAGGTTCTCCATGAAGTCGATGTCGCCCGACTGCAGCGCG
>NZ_CAFK01000227.1 GCF_000239815.1 Bradyrhizobium sp. STM 3843
TTCTACCGCTTCTACTTCTACAAGGGGCGGCTTGCCGAGGCCTTGCAGATCGCGAAGCAGTGCCTGGCCAAGGCGGCCGTCGAAAACCGCTTGCCGCCGCATTGGCGCGATGTTCGCGCCAGCCATGCGGATTTCAGCGACTACGGCAACATCCTGCCCCGCTTCTTTCTCTTCACCTTGAAGGGCTATGCGTACCTGCAGATGCGCCTCGGCAATCTGGTGGAGGGGCGGCTGGCGGTGCAGAAGCTGCTCGAGCTCGATCCGAGCGACAAGATCGGCGCACGCGTGCTGCTCGAGGTCGTCGACCGTGTAGGGCTGGACGATGACTGACGACATCGACGAAGCCATCGACTGGCAGGGCAACGACATCAGCTGCGCCGGCTGTGCCCATGAGGTGCTGAACGCCTCGGGTGGCTGCAGACTGAAGCATGCCTGCGTCCACGACCGCTATGCGCGCCGGATCGATCGTTTCTTCAACTGGAATCCGGCGCTTGCCAACGACTACGTCAAGCACCCTCATTTCGAGGTGCGCGCGATCGCCGCCAAGCATGCGAGCCTGTTCCATCTGCCGCCGCTGCTCGATGATCCCGAGGAGACCGTGCGCTGGAATGCCGCGCGCCGGCTGCCGAAGCGCCTGGTGCTGCGACTGCGCAACGATCCGCATCGCGAGGTGCGCATCCGCATCGCGACGGTGATCGACCCTGAAGACCTGCTGCCGATGATGATGGACGAGGACTACTATGTCCGCCTCGTCGTCGCGCGGCGGATCGTGCCGTCGGTGCTGGGGCGCATGATGGGCGACCCGGAAGCCGAGGTGCGGCGCGTGGTGGCGCTGCGCATTCCCTCCGACTGGCTGCTCGGCATGGTGAGCGATCCGGACGCGCGCGTGCGGCTGGAGATCGCCGAGCGCCTCTCCTCCGATCTCCTGACCGTGCTGCGCAACGATCTCGACTGGCGGGTGCGCTACAAGGTCGCGAGCCGGATCGCGGTGAGCGAACTCCCGGAGCTCGCTCAGGACGAGGATCCGCTGGTGCAGGAAATGGCCCGCAACCGGTTGCAGACCCGGTCGGGACTGCCGATGGAGAAGCCGGCATGAGCAATATCGTCAGGGACAGCGAAGTCGTCGAACTGTCCGCGCCGCCCTTTTTCAGCTTCGGCGAGAAAGTGAAGGCGAAGCGGACCATTCGCAATGACGGCACCTATGCCGGCAAGGAAATCGGCGAGATCCTCGCGAAGAAGGGCGAGATCGGTTACGTCGTCTCGATCGGCACCTTCCTGCAGCAGTTTTACATCTACGGCGTCGAGTTCCTGGAAAGCGGCAACCGCGTCGGAATGAAACGCAAGGAGCTCGAGCTCGCGGTGCCACGTGCGGAGGTCGAGGACGAACTGCCGCCTCCGGGAGCCATGTCGCCATGATCGAACCACGCCAGCCGAAATATCAATGGGGTCAGCGCGTGAAGGCGCTGATCGATCTGCGCAACGACGGCTCTTTTCCCGATGCGCCGCCGGAGGGGCTCCTGGTCGGCATCGGCGACATGGGCGAGATCGTGCAGGTCGGCACGCACACCGAAGCCAACATGCCGATCTACCTCGTGGAGTTCGGTGAACGCCTGGTTGTCGGCTGCCTCGAGGAGGAGATCGTCCCGGTCTAGGGAGATCAGTAGGCCATGGCAGCTGTCGCGCTCAAACCAAAGCTTCTCATCCCTGCGCATCCGAACGATCTGGATCGCAAGCGGATCGAGCGCGCGTTGAAGGCGCGCAAGCGTTACCGCTACGTCGAGCCTTGTGTGCTGCCGGTCAACGACGGCTACCATATCCAGAGCCCGTGCTGCTCGCGCAATATCGACAAGGACGGCGGCATCGTCGACGTGGCTTTGGTCTGCCACGATGCAGCGAATGGGATGTGGAAGCTGTTCTGGAAGGATCACGACAAGCGCGTTTGGGAGTTGCACAGCGTACATCAGCGGCTGACCGCGGTTCTGGACGAGCTCAACGCCGATCCGGAACGCATATTCTGGCAGTAGAAAAGGACGGGTCATGGCATTGGCCGAGCAGGAATTGATCGAGATCGAGCAGGTCCTCACCGGGCCGAACGCGAGCGGGGCTGCCTTTGCCGAGCTTCGCAAGCGGTTTCCCGGTCTCGCATTGACCCGATGCGATGCCTCGGACGTGACCGAGCAGCCGTTCCGCAGCTATCCGGCGTTCGACCTGCATCTGCTCGATGCCAGCGACCATTGCGCCCAGGTCACTGCCGATCCGGCGCGAGCCACCGGGCTGATCCTGGCCAAGCGGAGCCAATCATGAGCAAGCCGGTGCTGGTTCACGACGCCGACAGGCTCGAGGATGAGGAGACCGTCCTTACGCCTGTGAGCTCCGGCTTCATTCCGCTGTCCGACCCCGATATCACGGTGGCCGAGATCGAGGCGGTGGAAGGCACGTTGCGCTCGCCGCGGCTGTCGAACGGGCCGCTGGTCGAGGAATTCGAGGTGGCCTTTGCCGCTTATCTCGGCCGCAAATATGCGGTCGCGGTGCCCAGCGGCACGCTCGGGCTGCTGATGGCGCTGAAGGCTCATGGGATCGGTCCGGGCGACGAGGTCATCGCGTCGTCCTATTCGTTCCGCGAGATTGCGCATGCGATCAGCATCGTCGGCGCGCGGCCCGTCTTTGCCGACATCGACTATTACTCAGGCACGCTGGCACCGGCCAAGGTCGAGGCGCGGATCACCGACAAGACCAAGGCGATCGTCGCCGGCAACACCAACGGCCATCCGGCGCGATGGACGGAGCTGCGCGAGTTCGCGACCAGGCACCGGCTGCCGCTGCTGGAGGATTCAACCGAGGCGATCGGCTCGAAGTACAAGGGGGCGTTGGTCGGCAGCTTCGGTGACGTCGCCATCTTCGACTTCGCCCAGCCCTTTGCGATGACCTGCGGCGAGGGCGGCATGGTGGTAACCGATGACGTCGATATCGCCGTCGCCATGCGGCGGAATCGGTCGCATCGCCTGGATGAGCGCGCGTCGGTGGTGGTCAGCGGCACGCCATCGCACCACGCGGTCATGAGCGATCTGACGGCGGCGCTCGGTCTGGCCCAGCTGAAGCGGATCGAGGAGATCCTCGAGCGCCGCAGGCTGATCGAGCAGATCTATTACAGCCAGGTGCAGTCGTTCGAAGGCATCAAGGATCCCTATGTCGGGCCCGATGTCACGGATGTGAACTGGTTTCTCTATCAGGTGCATCTCGGAACCCGCTTTTCGCGATCGAGCCGCGATTCGATCGTCGAGGATCTGCGGGTGGAGCAGGTCGAGGCGGTTGTCTATTCGAATCCGCTGCATCTGCAGCGGCACTATTTCGATCTCGGCTATCGCCGCGGCGACTATCTGGTGACGGAAAAGGTTGCAGACCGCGTGGTCGCGCTGCCTTTCCACGTCCATCTCACCACGGATCAGATCGCCTTCATCGTTGCGACCATGAAGGATGCCTCGGTCAATGTCGGGGCGGGGGCGGCGATCTACTAGAGCTCATTGTTATCAAACTGGAAAAGGAGACATCCATGACAACCTTGACGGTAATGCCCTCGGGCCAGACCATCGAAGTCGGCGAGGGGACGACCATCCTCGCTGCACTGCTCGGCGCCAATATCGAGATCCAGCACAAATGCGAAGGCCAGGCGAAGTGCGGCTCCTGCCACATCTTCCTGCAGGAAGGCCGCAAGGGCGTATCAAAGGTCAGCAAGCTCGAGAACGAGAAGCTCGACACCATTGTCGGCGTCGGATCGAAATCGCGTCTGGCCTGCCAGGCGACGATCCTTGGCACCGAGAACGTCAAGATCGAGCTTCTGGGCTTTGCCTCTGGACTTTGATGGAGGGTCATATGGAAAACGTTACGCTTCATGTTCGTTTCGCCTCTGACGGAACAGTTGCCGAGATAAGTGAACGGCCTGCTGGATTGACGCCTCAGCAATGGTTCAACCGTCTGAGCGAGGCGATCGGGATGAAGGCCTATCAGACCTTTGCCGGTGGTCGCGGCGTGTTCAAGGTCGCGCGTGACCAGGTCGAGGCTCTGAAGACCGCTGTCGCTTGATGAGCGAGAGCCGGGCGAGCGCAGCCAAACCCAGGTGGCCAAGGCGGTCAGCATGACAGGTGACGCGGAGCACGACTGTCGCTTCTTCGTGTCGTATACCGGAGTCAAGCTGCCGCTGCGGCTCGTCAATGCGATCGAGCCGGACCAGCTATCAAATCGCAATACCTTCATCCGGGGGTTTTTCGATCGTGCCGGCGCATTGACGGGGTTCGAGAAGGTAGTCTATGGCGAGATCGAGCTTACGCACTGCTACGCCTATCATCCCGGCGGCGCACTGCGCCGCGCGGAGATCGTGATGCTTGACGAGGAGCCGGTGACGTTGCATTTCGACGAGAGCGGAGCGCCGATCACCGGGGCAACCAACGCGTCAGGAGAGGCTCGATCGTGACGGTCGCCAAGCTGATCGAGGTCCTTGCGGGCATGCCGAAGGACGCTATCGTGCTGATGGACAGCGGCGCCGGACTCTCGCGCGTCGACGCGCTTGAACTTGTCGACGGGCAGGGGCCGGGCGCGCCGGCCGAGGTGATCCTGCAGCCGAGCATGGATGAGTAGCAAGACAGCGGGAAAGGTGCAGATGTCGGAGACGGAAGCGGTCGTGACCCCCTATGAGCGGATCGGCGGTGCGGTGATCGTCGACCGCCTGGTCGAGGCGTTCTATCGGCGGATGGACAGTCTGCCCGAGGCGAAGGTAATCCGCGACATGCATGCGTCCAACCTCGAACCGGTCAAGCGGACTCTGAAGCGCTACCTTTCGGAATGGCTCGGCGGCCCAAAACTCTATTCGCCGGAGAAGGGCCATCCGCGGCTGCGCCAGCGCCATATGGGATTCAGCATCGGTGCTGCCGAGCGCGACGCCTGGCTGCTGTGCATGCGCGGCGCGCTCGAGGAGACCGTGGCGGATGCCCAGGCGCGCCAGGACGTCGATGCGGCCATGACCAAGCTCGCCGACTGGATGCGCAACCAGGCCGGTAATCCGCACGACGCCCGGGCGTGAGTTGATCTTTTGACCAGCCGTCCTCGGACTTTTCGCGACAGCCCGGGAGGGTTCAAGAATGACGGTGCACATGGATGCGCCCTCTCCCCTTGCGGGAGAGGGCATGTAGGACGGAGCAGCAAGCTCGCTTGGGTGAGGGGTATGCTTCGACGAGCGCAGTTCGCGGAGACATATCCCTCACCCAACCGAGCACTTGGATGAATCGGAGATGCCCTCTCCCGCAAGGGGAGAGGGCGCTGCATCGCGCAGCTCGATGCACGTTTTTCTAGCCGTCGGCGCCTTTGCTCATGCGAGGGAGCCTAACTAATACAACGGCACACCAAAGAAGCCCTCATCATCCCCGCCCCAGGCGCGATGCAGCGCCAGCGCGTTTTGCCATTGTGACATCTCGTCGTCGCTGGCGCCGCGATGGGTGATCTTGCCGTCCGGCTTCTCAGCGAGGAGAAAGGTCTTGCCGTTGCGGATGAAGCGGTTCAGATCCTTGGTGTCGTTCGGCCGCACCACGCAACGCGGCCGTTCGTCGATCAGGATCGTGGTTGGCAGCATCGCCGCTCCTCCTCAATCCGCCGGCGGGCCCATGTCGTCGTCCTTTTTCTTCTTTTTCTTGTCGGTCTTGGCGAGCGCATAGGCGCCGGCGTTTTTCAAGGTGACCGGAGGCTGGCCGACGACATATTGCGAGATCCAGGCCGCGGTCCGGTCATGCGCGAGCTTGGTTGCGGTCTCGTCATAGCTTTCGCCGTCGCTGTCGAAATCATGCTTGGCGCCGGGATAGGAAAACGCGCTCACTTCGGGATGATAGGCTCTGAATTGGTCGACCTCGATGAAGGGAACGACCGGATCGGCTTCGCCGAAATGCAGCAGGGTCGGAATTTTGCGTTTCGCGCCGGCGTTCTCGATGATTCCGATGCCGTAATAGGACACGGTACAGGCCAGTCCGGTGACGCGATTGGCCGCGGTGTAGGCAAGGCCGCCCCCGGCACCGTAGCCGATCAGCGCCACCTTGCCGCAGTCGTTTACGCTGTCGATGGCCGACTGGATTTCCGCGAGCAGCGGCGCTGCCGGATCCGGCGCGACCTCCTTTGCGCTGTCATCGCCATCGGCTTCGGTCGGCGCCGCCGGTTCCGACAGAGACGGGGCGATCACGAGGTAACCACCCGCAGCGAAGGTCTCGGCCAGCTTACGGGCCCTGCCTTCGGCCTTTGCATTGTCGAGCAGCACGACAATGACGCCCTTGGGCGTATCAGCCGGATCGGCGCGAAAGGCCGAGAACGTATGTCCATCATTGGCGGTCAGCTTGACCGTGCTTTCCTTAAGCATGCGAAGCTCCTCATCGATTGCGGGCCTGCGTCGCGCGGCCCGCGAACTACAACAATCCAAGCTCCAGCGCGACGTCTTCGGACATCCGCGACTTGTCCCACGGCGGCTCGAACACCAACCTTACTTTCACGGTGTGAACACCGCCGACCGCCTGCACCGCATCTTCCACCATGCGTACGATCTCGCTGGCCACCGGGCAGCCCGGTGCGGTCAGCGTCATGTCGATCTCGACCGCGCCGCCGCCCTGATGCGCGACGCGATAGACCAGGCCGAGATCGTAGATGTTGACGGGTATCTCTGGATCATAGACCGTGCGCAGCGCCGCGATGATGCTTTCGGCCGCATCCTGCGAGCCCGTCGCCATCGTCGTCGACATTGCGGGTGGGGCGGTGACGGCTTGCATGCTGTTCATGCGTGATGTCCTCTCTGATCCGTGCTGTGGTCGAGTTTGGCTCTGCCGGCAGACACGATGGTGTTAGGCAGCCCGTCGTCCCGATTGTGCAAGCGAAGTGCCATGCCGTCCCCTCCGCTCAGCCGATGCCGTCCGCGAGCGCTGCGACGACCGGCCATCCGACAGCGCCGCTGGGATCGAGCTGTCGTAACGCGCCGAGCATCTGCTGCGCGCTTTCGCGCTCATTCTTGCGCAGGTGAATGAAGGCGAGCGCCTTCAGCGTGTAGAGAGCGAAGCGGCCGGCGCCATCAGGGATTGGAACGTGTGGCGTCCACCGACGCCAGTCCCGGGGCCAGCCGGCCTGACGCGCCGCTTCTTGCAGTCCGAGCTCGGCGACCGCCTTGGCCTCGTCGAGATTGCCTTGATAGGTGTGGATCTTGTAGAGACAGAAATAGGTCGGAAGCTCGTCCGGTGCTGCCGCGAGCGCCTGCCGGAACAGGCGATCGGCACGCGCATGATCGCGCCGATAGGCGGCGACGCCCTGCTGTAGCAACGCGTCGATTTCGTCGGGCAAATCGCCGAAGTTGATCGTGTCGGGTTCGGACGCCAATTCGAGCATTGCATTGACCTCGATCAATGCATTGCAAGAGATGGACCGTTTTTGCGCGGTCAATAGCGCAGGGTCTGCAGATCGAAACACGCCAAACCGGTGCAGCCTGTTGCATTTGGAACGTTGTGCCGCAATCTCAGCCGCGCTCCTGTCGCAAATGCGACGGCCGATTCCAGCCGCCCCCTGGAAAAGCATGGTTACCGCAGGCTCTGCAGTGTTTCTCCGACTGGTTCGGACCTTGCATGATCGTCGTCGGTCCAACGAGAGGTGTTGCGATGGCGATGGCGGCAGCGGATATCGAACGCATGATCAAGGAGGCGTTCCCGGATGCGGTGGTCGTGATCGAAGATCTCGCAGGCGATGGCGATCACTATTCGGCGCGCATCACATCCGCCGCGTTCGCCGGCAAGAGCCGGGTGCAACAGCATCAGATGGTCTATTCGGCGCTGAAAGGGCAGATGGGCGGCGTGCTGCATGCGCTGGCGCTTGAGACGTCGCTGCCGAAATGAACGGCCGCATTCAGGGGTGAAAGGATCTGATCAATGTCGACATCCGAACGCATACAAAAGCTGATCGACAGCAATGATATCGTTCTCTTCATGAAGGGCGTGCCGGCTGCGCCGCAATGCGGCTTCTCCGCGGCCGTGGCGCAGATCCTGGCCAAGCTCGATGTGCCCTATGAGAGCGTCAACGTGCTGGCCGATCCCTTCATCCGCGAAGGCATCAAGGAATTCTCCAACTGGCCGACCATTCCGCAGCTCTACATCAAGGGCGAGTTCGTCGGCGGCTGCGATATCGTGCGCGAGATGTTCCAGGCCGGCGAGCTCGCAACGCTGCTGACCGAGAAGGGCATCAAGGCCCCAGCATCATGAGCGAGACCACAATCGAGGCTGACGACGACTTCGAGATCCCGCAGCTCTACAAATACCACGCCTTCGTCTGTCTGACCCAGCGGCCCCCGCAGCATCCGCGCGGCAGCTGCGGCGCGCTCGGTGTGCAGCCGCTGTGGGATCGCCTCACCAAAAGCATCGAGGCGCAGCGCCTGACTGATATTGGCGTGACGGCCGCCGGCTGCTTCGGCTTCTGCAGCGCCGGGCCGATGATGGTGGTCTATCCGGACGGCATCTGGTATCGGCCGACCAGCACTGAGGACATCGACGAGATCGTCGAGTCTCATTTCAAGCAGGGCAAGCGCGTCGATCGCCTGGTCATGGTATTGAAGCGGTGACGATCGATCCGGAGCCGTCAGTGCGGCTCCGGGCAAGACGTAGAGCTATCCGGACGCGTACAGCCTTGGACGTCGTCGAGATCGCGACGTCCAAGCAAAGAGGGCACCGGCTCGCGCTCGAAGCCGGCACAACGCTGGCCATCGGCTTCGATCAGGGGCCTGCGGATCAGCAGTGGATCTTCAAGCATCAGATCAATCGCGGCCACGGCGCCGATGGTCTCGGGCTTGATCTCGCCGGATTTGACCCGGGGCGAGGCCGGGTTGAACCAGGCCGGCACCGGCATGTCAGCGAAGAAGGTCCGCAGCCGCTCGCCGGTCCAAGGCTCGGCGAGCAGGCTCTTTGCCGTGACCGTATGGCCGGCACGCTCCAGCATTAGCTTCTGGCGCGCATTGGTTCCGCAGCCCGGCTTCTCATAGAAGACCACGGTCGTCATGTCAGAGGCCGCCGAGCTGGACCAGCGTGGCGCCGCCGGCGCGGCCAAGAATGGTGTCGACCTTCTTGCGCACGGTTTCGATCGTCAGCGGCTTGACCACCGCGCCATGCGCGCCGGCCTTCAGCCCCTCGATCGCGATCGCCTCATCGGCCTTGGCCGTCACGATCAGAATCCGGACGCCTGGGAATTTCGCCAGGATCTCGCGCACCAGCTCCGGGCCGCGCTGCTTGAGGAACGATGCGCCGAGCATCACGACATGAGGCATCAACCAGTCGACGCCCTTCTCATAGGCCTCTTCGGGCGTGGCGAGCTCATGGGTCTCGATCTCGTCGTGGAGCATGAACTGCAAGGCGGCGCGCGTGATCTCGTCGTCATCGATCACGAACACCCGCCGCTGGTCGACCGCCTTCGCCGTTTCAACGCCGATCTGCATTGCATCCTCCTCGATGTGCCGCGCGCACGCCCGCAACTACGTGCAGTCGCTTTCTAGCAAGTTCTGTTCCGCCTGATGCGCTGCCGCGAATGTTGCGTCCGTTGTGTCGTTTGCAACAGCGAGATGCTTCGGCGGCACTTGCGAGGCATTCCGATGTCGGGTTTGCAACAACCGGTCGCCGATCAGGGTAATTTCTGCATCTTATTAGAAAGACGTCGGATTTAACGATTCCAAAGCCCTGGCATGGGGGTTGCAAAACTGGTTGCCG
>NZ_CAFK01000226.1 GCF_000239815.1 Bradyrhizobium sp. STM 3843
TGCGCACTTGCCTCACGCCTCCGCCATCTCGTCATGCACCGGATAATCCGTATACCCCTTCGCTTCGCCGCCGTAGAAGGTCGGACGGTGATAGGGCGTGAGCGGGAAACCGTGAGCGAGGCGGCGCGGCAGATCCGGATTGGAGATGAAATAGCGGCCGAAGGCGACCGCATCGGCATGGCCTTCCGCGATGGCGGCATTCGCGGTATCGCCAACAAAGCCGCCGGCCGCGATCAGCACGCCGTTCCAGATCGGCCGGAACAGCTCCATCGCCGAGGGCACGTTCTGCCAATTGACGTCGGCCCGGCCCGCGCCGGACGAGCGCGGCTCCAGCAGATGCAGATAAGCCAGCCCGAGCGGGTTGAGCGCCTCGACGACATGCGTGTAGAGCGGCATCGGGTCCGGCTCGCCGGAACCATTGGCGATGCCATAGGGCGACAGCCGCACCCCGACGCGGTCTGCACCGTAGACATCGATCGCTGCCTGCGTCACCTCGATCAGGAATCGTGCACGGTTTACGATGGAGCCGCCGTAAGCGTCGGTGCGCTGATTGCTGCGCGATTGCAGGAATTGCTCGATCAGATAACCGTTGGCACCGTGAATCTCGACACCGTCGAAGCCGGCCGCCTTGGCGTTGCGGGCCGCCTGCTTGTAGGCGGCGACAATGCCGGGGATTTCGTCGGTCGCCAGCGCGCGCGGTATCTCGTAGGCGACGGCCTTGCCATCTGCTGTCATCGCCTTGAAGTCGTCACCGATCGCAATGGCCGATGGCGCCACCGGGAGCGCGCCGCCGGGCTGGAACGAGGAATGCGAGACGCGACCGACATGCCAGAGCTGCAGGAAGATGATGCCGCCCTTGGCATGCACGGCATCGACCACGCGCCTCCAGCCCGCGATCTGCGCCTCGGAATAGATGCCGGGCACGTTGGGATTGCCGAAGCCGGTCGGCAGCACCGGGGAGGCTTCGGCGATGATCAGTCCGCCTGCCGTCGCGCGCTGGGCGTAATACTCCGCATTCAGGGCGCGGGGCGCCAGCGTCCCTGGCTCGGCGCGCATCCGCGTCAGCGGCGCCATCACCACGCGGTGCTTCAGCTCATAAGGCCCGATCTTCAGTGGCGAAAACAGCGAAGGCGGCATCTCTCCCCCAATTGTGTCGTTGATCCGGATGTCGTCATCTTGTTCGGAAACGGGTGTGGTGGCAATGTCCAGCCCGTCCTGAGAAAGCATCGCCTCCATGCCGAAATCGAGCGCCCTTCCCTCTCTCAGCCTGCGCATCGATCTTCTCTCCGGAGACCGGATCGGCCCGGGCAAGATCACCCTACTCGAGAATATCAGCCGCCACGGCTCGATCTCGGCCGCGGGCCGCGCCATGGACATGTCATACAAGCGCGCCTGGGATCTCGTCGATGAACTCAACCGCGTCTGCCGCCAGCCGGTGGTGGAGCGGCAGACCGGCGGCAAGAACGGCGGCGGCGCGGCGCTGACCCCGTTCGGGGAGGCGCTGGTCGCCCGCTATCGCCGCATCGAGCACACGGCGGCCAGCGCAGTGAAGAAGGAGCTGGCCGCGCTGCGCAGCGAGATCGAAAAGCCGCGGAAGGGCGCGGCGAGGTAGTTCGGGAAACTATGGCACCACC
>NZ_CAFK01000225.1 GCF_000239815.1 Bradyrhizobium sp. STM 3843
TAGGGATAAGTCAGCTCTACCAGTCCCTTTTCAACCCCGATCTCGTCCGTGAGGCTTTGGCGGGCGACCCTGATCATGAGGTTGAGAAGGCGGCGAAGGAACTCAACCTCGAGAAAGTTTTGGACAGCGGCAAGCCGCCTTTGGTGGAGATCGTGACGCCTGTTTTGGGATCGTCTCTGAGTGCCAACAGGGTGAAGGCCGAAGGCATCATTTCCGATCAGGGCGGGGGCATCGGTCGGATCGAGTGGCGGGTCAATGGCATCACATTTGTGGAGTACCCACCGCCAGGAGTGGACAAGACGCATTCAGTGTCGCGGATGCTGCCGCTTTATCCCGGTGAGAACGCGATAGAGCTCGTGGCTTATAACGCCAAGAACCTGATAGCGTCGGTGGCCGCCAGGGCGTCCGTGACCTCGACGGCTCCCAAAGGCGAAGCCGAGCGGCTGCATGTGATTGTGTTCGGCCTCAACGATTATGGAGGCACCGGGCTGCCAAACCTTCGCTATGCTGTTCCCGATGCCAAGGCGATTGGCAGGGCTTTGAAGGAGGCGGGGAAAGGCCGGTATACAAGCGTCAGCCTCACAGCTGTTCTTGATCCGGGCACAGTCCCTTCCGAGGACATGGACCACCTGTTCGAAGCGACCTCAGAGGGCCTCGAGAAAGCCTTGAAGGCGGTTGCTCAAGAAGCCGAGGTACAGGACACCTTTGTGTTCTTCGCCGCGGGCCACGGGGCGGCGGTGCAGGGGCGATTTCATCTTCTGGCCAAGGATTATCACCGCGAGGGCGACACCGATGCATCCATTAGACGCTACGGCATCAGTCAGGAAAAGCTCCAAGCCTGGATCGCCAATATCAAGGCCGGGCGGGGTTTGATCCTGCTCGATACCTGCGAAAGCGGAGCCGCTGTTACAGGCGCAAGCCGCAACGATGCAGATGCGGCGCTGGGCAAGTTGCATGAGGCAACAGGACGGCCCGTGATCTCGGCCGCGAATGTGTCCCAGGCGGCACTCGAAGGTTACCAGGGCCACGGGGTGTTCACCTTTGCAATCCTGGACGCGCTTGTGAATGGCGATACGAACCAGAACGGTGCCATCGAGGTAAGCGAAATTGCAACCTGGGTGCAGACCAAGACGCCGGTCTTGAGTAAAGAGCTCCGGGAAAAAGGCGATCGTGGCATCGCACTGGGCTTTGCCAGCCAAGGTTATACCGAGCGCATGTCGGGACGAGACGTAGTCGGCGCCTTCCCGGATCAGATGTCGGCACAGAAGCCCAGAACCGGTTCGCGCGGTGAGGATTTCTCCCTCGTTCAGAAGTTGGCCGCCTTGTCAC
>NZ_CAFK01000224.1 GCF_000239815.1 Bradyrhizobium sp. STM 3843
CCGGCCTTCCCTGCGCGATGGTTTTAGCGCTTATACGTGCTCTCCTCGGTGCACCGGGCTTGTTGGCCACCGTCATCCGCGCGATGCCCTCGCATCGCGAAAGCGATGTCGAGCAGCATCATCGCAAACTTGACACCAGCGTCGGGGTGCCAGGACCACACGATTTCACGTCCGCGCCAGTATCGTTCGTCCGCGCGCTCAAGGCGTGCTGCAACACCGACGCGTCCACCGCATCCCGCGCTCAACGTATCGTGACGACGCGTACGCCCCTCTTATCGAGCGCGGGACGGGCGGAAAAGTGCTCCTGATTTGCCCGACGGCACAAGCGCACAGGGCTGCGACAGAGTGGCACGACGGGCAATCTCGACATGGCGCCCATGCCGGAATTGCCCGTCGTGGAAAGTCAGCGGGCGGTCATCTCGCGGCCGGCCGGACGAGCTTGGTAAACCGCGGCTCGCCCCAGTCGAATCTCCATTGATCGTGTCGATAGCTGCAGAGGTCCACGGCGACCTCGAGCGGGATGTCGAAGATGTAATCGACGCCGCTCGCGGTTCTTTGCTTTTGCAGTTCCCGGTGACGAATTGATTCAAACGACGGTGGCGGGGAGCCGAGGACCGAAAGATGGTCGATGCTCTCTTGCGCGTCGTGCACCAACTCCCACAAACGACGTCCATTCTCATAGCCGTACGAGGCGCTGACCATGATCCCCTCATGAACCTGGCAAGCGACGACACGACAATCGCCGGACAGCTCGGCAAGACGTTCATGCGAAACGAAACCGAAATCGTTGGCGAACAGGATGAACCAATTGCCCGGAATTTCCGCTCCGGAGAACGGAGCTTCATTGGCTTCATCCGGCTCGCCAGTATCGACGAGTCCGAGCCTGGCCAGCGCGGCGGGCTTTCCTGTGCCGTCAAATCCAATCCACGAAATCTTGAAGCCCACGCCGTCCTCCACCTTCCCTACATCGTTCAAGACATGCTCTGCTGCGATCGCCTTGACGCTTCCTCGTGCACGGCCGTTGCCGGCTATCCCATCATGGTTGCATCAGAGTGGCGAACTACGAGGGGTCTTCCGTGCCGTCACGATCGTCCTGTAGATTGAGCCATATAAATGAAGTTGGAGCGACGCCCCATGAAATCCTACCGCAAGGAGCTCTGGTTCGACATTCCCGGCCGGCGCGGCTTCATCAACATCACGCCCGAGGTCGAGGCGGCGCTGAAGGAGAGCCGTGTGCGGGAAGGTCTCGTGCTCGTCAACGCCATGCACATCACGGCGTCGGTCTTCATCAACGACGATGAGAGCGGCTTGCACGCCGATTATGAGCTCTGGCTCGAGAAGCTGGCGCCGCATGAGCCTGTATCGGGCTATCGGCACAACCGGACCGGCGAAGATAATGCCGACGCTCACATGAAGCGCCAGATCATGGGCCGCGAGGTCGTCGTCGCCATCACGGACGGCAAGCTCGATTTCGGTCCGTGGGAGCAGATCTTCTACGGCGAGTTCGACGGCGGCCGCCGCAAGCGCGTGCTGATCAAGATCATCGGGGAATAGCGTACCGGCGCGCGCTCTTCCGCGGATAGGAGCGCTGTGGCCTCGTGCAACCCGACCAGTCGGCGGCGGATCACGCGTCTTGCTCCTCGAAAGCCGGTGTCCCGAACCGAAGTTCGCCATTCCGCAGTGGCCTCGTCGGCGATGTTTTCGGACCGGGGTCATCTCCGGATCGCTCAGTTGCTCTCGCCTTAGCAGCCTCCACGATATGAGGAGTCGAGCCGAAGTCCGTCATGGATGGTGATAGAACGGCTCTCGCAGAAGAAGCGGGCTTTAGTCACCCGCGATGCGAGCTTTCGTGCGACTCACATGCCAGAACCACCACCACCCCCGCCGCCGCCAGCATTTCTGGAACTATCGGTCGTATAATCTTTGGGTGCGCTGGGCGCATAGCCGGAGGCTCCGGGATAGCCCGTCATCGTGCCGTTGGGGTGCATACCGGGCCACGCGGCGTAGCCGGAGATATTCGGCGGATGCTTCCTGGACGCCTGATGGTGCTGGTGCGGTGCTTTGCTTGCAAGCCCGGCCGGAGCGGCGGCGATGAACATGGCGGCAGAAAGCGTTGTTATCGCTGTCTTCACTTTTCGCCTCCCTCGTTTGGACAATGAACCCCGACGCCTAGCTGGGTATGCGCCACATCACGCAACAGTGAAGGCGGATCTCTCGTAGCGCCGTCGATGGCCGCAGCGGATGTCGACCGGTTCGGGCGGTGTTCGCCGCCGCGGTCAGGAGGATTGCAGACATCAGACGCCACACTCCGAAGCCGGATGCACTCAAGCGTCCGACTCAATCGGGCATCCGCACGCGCCCTTTTTCCACGCTGATCTTGTCGGCCTCGGATGGGCTCGCCGAGATCGACGGCACATTCGAGGATTGAAGCGGAGGAGCCTTGCCGGGCTCGCCACCGCGCGGCGTCGTCCTGACGATCTGGCTCGGTGGCAGTGCTGCCTTGCTGGTCAGATGTGCCCACATCTGATCGAGGGCGCGAAGGTGATAGAGCGTCAGCGGGATCATTCGGGTGTCGAAGCCGGGCAGGTCGGTGCCGAAATGCTCGGCGTTCGTGACCTCGATATAGCGCAGGTTCGAATTGTCGCCGTCAATGAGGCTGTTCAAGCCTAGATAGGGGCGCGAGGAAAAGCCGGCGGGAACGCGATCGTCGCTGCGGCCATGGACGATGATCGTCGGCAGTCCATGCAGATGTCCCGATGCGAGGAACTCATCGATGCCGGCCTTGACGCGCTTTGCATCCGGCGAGCTGCCGGTCACGAGATCACGAATGCAGACGGCACCATCGAGGTCGAAGTCCTGCCGGCCCGTGCTCGGCGATACCGACAGCCAGCTGCGCCTGGGGCCAGTCGGATCGTTGTCGTTGATCACGTCGATCGCGCCGGCCGGCGCGCCTCCCGGAGCCACCGAAAAGATCGTCGCGGCGAGGGCGGGTGGGACCGCGACCAGCCGCCCGTCGGCATCGGTTGCGGCGTAGCTGTAGCCGCAGACACGGTCGCGGACGTCGAAGCGGCCGTGATCGTTGACGTATTTGGTCGCAGTGGCATCCGGCGCGACGAAATAGCCGAAGGCGTGGCCGACGTCGGTCTCGCCATTCCAGCCGTACGCGTGCATCCGGTCGAGCGCTTCTTGCGCCTGGCCATCCAATGTCGTCGCCGTCAGCAGGCCTTTGTCATGCAGCGATTGGCATCGGTTGGCGGCGTAGGGAACGCGGTCCTTCAGTGGGATATCGGGCACCGCCAGCACCGCGCAGGGCTGATAGAGGTTTCCGAAGCTGAAGTAATCGAGCAGGGTGCGTCCCGTGCCGCGGCGCTCCGTCGACCCGCGCGTCACGACCACCCTGTCATCCGGCTTGAGCTGGACCTGCGGCTCGCGCGCGACCACGCCGTCCAGCAGATGCTGCTCGTCCTTTTCCGCGCCATAGAGCACGGCACCGCCGCCGTTCGAGCTTCCGGTGGCGATGACGATGGTGTTCTCGCGGATGAAGCCGGGATCGCGCTTCGCCAGTTCGAAGAACGCGAACTCCACGGATCGCAGCAGATCGGTGCCCCAATCCTTCTCCGGGTTCTGCTTCGAATGGGCGGCCTTGAAGGCGACGCGATGCGGCCATGCCGCCAGGAATGATGAACGCGCCGGGTCGTCGAGATCGGCGCGAAAATGCGCGCCTGATCCGGCGTCCGGCGCCGGCACCTGCCGGCCGTCGATCAGGTTGACGGAATCGGTCTCCAGGAGATGGAAGCCGTTGCCGTGGCCCTTGTCGTTGTAGACCACGGCACAGCGATGCCGCAGGCCCCAATAGCCGAAGTCGACGACGTCGCGAAACAGGCTGGAGGAGCCGTTGACGGGAATGGCGATCAGGCAGCGCCGGTCGGTCGCGAGGTTTTCGGGAATCTGCAGCAGCATCGCGACGTTCTGCTTGCCATCACGATCATCGGCGAAGGCAAGAATCTCGTCACCTGCGATCTTGCCGCCGTCATCGAGGAGCTTGCCGGTCTCCTGATCGACATTGGGTCCGAACAGCCGACCATAGCCCTGTCCCTTGCTGGCGCGGAAGAAGATCGCGGCGCGGCGCAGTTCCTGCGCGGTCGGGTGCAGGGCGTCCGCGAAGCTTGGCGGCGCGCCCGTCATGGCTTCAGCACCGAGGCCCGCCGTCACCAGGTCGTCGGTCTTGCCGTCGTAGTGAGCGACCTGCTGTTCATGCAGCCAGGCCGGAGCTGGCTGACCGGCATAGGCTCCGCCGCTCAAGAGCAAAGCGAGCGATCCGACACAGTAGGTCTTCATCATGGTCAAACGCCCCCCGGAGACGGCCAAGCGCGTCACGGTGTCGAACGCCGCGATCGCCAGGACATCGGCGAGCAACGCATCGGTTGCGAAATTCACTGGGTGACGACAGTCGTAAGCCCTGTCGCCAATGATGGCGACGCGCCGCAGCGCTGACCGATGCATTTCCTCTCCCGGGATCTTGCCGTTGGTTGCCCACAATTGAGCCCGGCCTCCCGCATCGTGCAATTGAAATGATTTGATTGCAGCGATAGACAGGCGTTATGGATATCGCGAACAGCGATATCAGCCCGGCGCTTCTGTCGCTAAGAGCATCGCGTGAATTTGCGTTGGCCCTCGTGCCCGGAAGACGCTCCCGTCGAGGAGCGTTCTTCTTCACTGAGCTGCGGTTGAGCCTCACGACTGCGCCGGACCCGCAGTCCCTGATGTGACGATGTTTGGCTCACTAAGTCGTCCCGGCGAACCGCCATGCCGTTCCGCATCGCCGTCAAAGTCCACCATCGGCGCTGATAGCTGACGCGCCTCCTGGCTTTTGCAGTTGCTGATCACCGGGTCGCGAGACCGGCGTCGCCCTCGGCACGCAGTCCGAGCTTCCGGGTTCGCGGCCTGATATCGCCAAGGGGGGACAGTTGGACTGATCTCTTTTCCGCGACCCTCGGTCGCCCCCATCATCAATCCGTGATTTGACAGTTTTGCTATCTTTGTCAAATTCGACAAGATGCAAACCAGGGAACTGCCCCACGACCGTATTCTCGATGCCGCCATGCGCGTGTTCCGGCGGCATGGCTTTCGCCGCTCCTCGATCGAGCAGACCGCCGAGGAAGCTGGCCTGACGCGGCAGGCGCTGTATCACCATTTTCCCTCGAAGGAGGCGCTGTTTCGCGGCGCGATCGAGCGGCTCTATCAGCGGGCGCTCGTGGCCGAGGCCGCGGCGGCAAGGGCAGCGGACGATGCAGGGCGCGACCTCGCCGAAATCATCCTCGCCGAGATCGCTGGCCGCCTCGGCGTGTTGTCATCCGAGCTGCAGGGCTCGCCGCATCTGGAGGAACTGCTTTCGGAGCATCTGGCGCAGGCGCGCGACCTCTACCAGGCTTACGCTGCGCGTTTCCGGGATGAGATCGCTGCGACGATCGCGCGCGTCTGTACCGCACGGAAGCTGAAGCTGGCGAATGGCGTAACGGTTGACGAGCTGGCGCGCTGCGTCGAGATGGCGATCCACGGCACCAAATCCGCATATCCCACGATGCAGCCGGCCGACGCGTTCCTGAAGCAGCTCGCCGTGATGCTGCGGATGCTGGTTGCCGGCGCGCTCGCGCCGCCCGCGATGCCGCGTGCAAGAAAATCCCAGCGCAAGACAGGAGACCGGACATGAGCACGGTGACCATCAACGGCCGCGCCGAATCCCTCCCGGACGATCAGGATGCGCTCCTGGTCGACGTGATCCGCGATCGCAATCTGACCGGCACCAAGCTCGTCTGCGGCTCCGGCGTGTGCGGCGCCTGCACCGTGCTGCTTGACGGCGAGCCGGTGGTGAGCTGCCTGCTGCCGGCCAGCGCTGCTGCGGGCAAAACGGTGACGACGATCGAGGGACTGGCCGGCGCCGAGCTGCACCCGATCCAGCGCGCGTTCATGGCACATGATGCGCTTCAATGCGGCTTCTGCACACCGGGATTCGTGGTGGAGGCGGCCGCCTTTCATGACAAATGGCGCGCAGCCCGCAGCACGGCAGTGCCGACCCGCGAGGAGATCGCGGCAGCGCTGTCGGGACATCTCTGCCGCTGCGGCGCCTATGAAGGAATCTATCGCGCCGTCGCGGATGCGTGTGCCGGGCGGTTCGATGGCGCCGATCCCGTCGCCCCGCGCATCGAAGCCCGCGACAAGGTGACGGGCCTGGCGCGCTACACGGTCGACATTCACCATGATGGACAGCTCGAAGGTGTCATCCTGCGCTCAGCCGTCGCGCACGCCAGGATCAGCGGCCTCGACCTTGCGCCGGCGCGCGCTATAGCCAGTGTTGCCGCGGTCGTGTCGCTGCTTGCCGATGACCAGGTGGTTCGCTTCGTCGGTGCGCCGATCGCGGCGGTCGCCGCCAAGGATCGTCACGTTGCGTTGAAGGCGATCGCCGCCATCACGTTCGACTGCGAGGCGCTGCCGGCGGTGATCGGGCTCGATGCTGCGCGGCGCGAGGATGCGCCGGTGGTGTTCGAAAAGAAGGACCGCAAACGCGCGCACAACCTGGCCGAGGGGGGCGGCGGCCCGGCTTCGTGGAACGGAAACCTCCGCGGACCTTCGGCGGTGTTCTCGCAAAGCGGCAAACGGGCGAAAGGCTGGCTCGCTGAGGCAAAGGCCGGCGGCAATCCTCTCCTCGTCGAGCAGACCTTTCGGGTGCCGACGCAGCAGCACGCGTGCCTCGAGCCGCATGCGGCGGTGGCGCGGTTCGACGGCGAGCAACTCACCGTGCATATGTCGACGCAAGCCGTCCATGACATGATGGAGAAGATCGCCAAGCGCTACAATCTGCCCCGCGACAAGGTGCGCGTGATCGCCGATCACGTCGGCGGCGGCTTCGGCTCCAAGGGCAGCCTCGGCATGGAGACCATCGCCGCGATCGAGCTCGCGCGCGCCGCCAAGGCCCCGGTGCGGGTCGCCTTCGACCGGGAGGAAGAGCTGTCCGTGACCGGCTATCGCCCGGCTGCGGAGTTGCAGATCTCGCTGCTGCCGTCGCCAGACGGATCGCTCCAGGCGCTGTCGCTGACCGCCCATGCTGACACCGGCACCGGCGTGAACTCGTTGATCGCCGGACTGGCGCGCCTGATCTACCCGGCCCAAGCCAAGGATCTCATCGACTTCGACGTGCTCAGCAACCTGCCGCCGGGCGCGCCATTCCGCGGCCCCGGCGGGCCGCCGATGGCGTTTGCGCTGGAGCAGGCCATCGACGAGGCCGCGCTGCGAATGAACATCGATCCGATTGTGCTGCGCCAGCGCTGGGATCACGATCCCAACCGCCAGCGGCTCTATGATTGGGCGGCTGGCCTCGAGGTCTGGCGCAACCGCAAGCCGGCGTCGTCGCAGAATGGCCGCTACCGGCGCGGCGTCGGCATGGCGACCGGCTACTGGCTCTATCTGTGGGGGCACGGCTCTTCGGTCGAGCTCGCGATCAAGGGCGGCCGCATCGTCGCAAGCTGCGCGGTGCAGGACATCGGCACTGGCACCCGCAGCGTGATCGCGAACACGGTTGCAAGGGCATTCGATCTGGAGCCGCAGGACATTGACGTCCGCATCGGACAATCGAACCTGCCGCAAGGGCCGGGATCGGGCGGCAGCCGCGTCACCGCTTCGATCGTGCCGCCGACCCTCCTCGCGATCGAGAAGTTGAAGACTCAGGTTCAGCGGAGCGCGGTGCGGCTGCCATTGCCAGGCTCCAATGCGCCGTGGCGCGACCTGATCGCGGCGTCCCCGGACCTCGTCGTGTCGGCGAAGCGTCAAGCCGACGGCAAGCCGCTGCCCGGCGTGCGACCGGCGCTCCGCGAGGCCGGCTTCATGGGCTTGGTGTTCGGCTGGGTGTTTCGCATCCTCAACCATATAGAGGTCGGCGCCGGCGTACCGAGCTCGGTGCAGGTGATCGAGGTCGAGGTCGACACCTGGCTCGGCAAGGTGCGCGTGCTCAACGCCCACACCGGCCTTGCGATTGGCAGGCTGGCGGCACCTGCGCTGGCGCGCAGCCAGGCGGCCGGCGCATTGATCCAGGGCATCGGCTACGCGCTCTATGAGGCGCGTGAAGTCGATCCTGTGACGGGACATGTGCTCACCGCAGGCATGGAAGACTACCGCATCCCGGGCATCGCCGACATGCCGCGGCTCGACGTGCATTTCGACGAGGCCGGCTTCGATCATGTGCCCGGCGGAAGTGTCGGCATCGGCGAGGTCGCGACCGTTCCCACCTCGCCCGCGATCGCGAACGCCATCTGCAACGCGACCGGAATTCGCCTGACCGAAATGCCATTCAGGCCGGATCGGCTGGTCGCAGCGCTGAAACGGAGGACGGCCGCATGAGCATCGCACCCGTGATGATGCCGGAGGCGGAATTCCGCGCGGCCGGCACTGATCTTTCCGAACGCCGCCGGAGCGGCGTCTCCAAGGGACCGTTGATCGATATCACCCGGTCGGGCGAAAGCGGGATATCCTGGGACGCCAATGGTGCGGCCAGCATTGGCGCGCTGACGACGATTGCCGTGGTCGCGGCGGACGCGCGCCTCGCGGCTGGCTATCCTGGACTTGCGGCGAGTGCGCAAGGTCTCGCCACGCCGCAGGTGCGGCATCTTGCGACCATCGGCGGCAACCTCGCCCAGCGTTCACGGTGCTGGTATTTCCGCAATCCGCATATCGACTGCTTGAAGAAAGGCGGCGACGCCTGTCCCGCGCGGACTGGCAATCATCTCTACGGCGTTGCCTTCGATCTTGGCGGCTGCGTCGCACCGCATCCCTCGACCTTGGCAGCCGCGCTGCTGGCCTATGATGCCCGCGTCATGACCAACCAGCGCGACGCCTTGACCATCACTGCGCTGCTCGGCGACGGCTCCGATGGGCGACGCGACCACGCGCTCGCGCCGGGAGAGATGATCATCAGGATCGTCTTGCCGCCCCCGCTTCCCGGGGAGCGCGCCGCCTACAAGCGCGCGATCGGCCGTGCTCACGCCGAATGGCCACTGGTCGAGCTCTGCGCGCGGGCGGTGATCGCCGACGGTACATTCCAGCTGGTGCGCCTTGCCGCTGGCGGCATCGCGCCTGTGCCGCTGCGCCTCGCTGCTTGCGAAGCCGCGCTGCAGGGCAGGGCGGTGGACGCGGCTGTGATCGCGGACGCCGCCCGACAGGCCGTGTCGGGCGCGACGCCGCTGCCGATGACCGCCTACAAGTTGGATCTGCTCGAAGGCCTGGTGCGTGATCTCTTGGAGCAGCTCGCGGTTTAGCCGGCGCTTGACTGCACCCTAGGTCTGACGGCTGGACCTCGCGAATTGGCTCAATCCGAGAGGACTGAGAAGTCCTTGGACTTCTGCCTTTCCTCCGCCTCCAAAAATCCTTCGGCGGCGAGGCCGCGCTTCAGCAACTCCCGGATTGCCGACGCTCTGCTCGGCATCCGCTTCATGAAACGCCAAGTATCGATCGCCCGCAGCTCCTGCGCAGACAGCATGATTTGGAGGCGCTCGGCTCGATTAAGCTGCCCCATCGGCGTCAATCCTAATCGGAAAAAGGCGCAATGTGCGTCAGTTACTAACTAAGCTCGCGAATCGCATTTACATGGGTTAGTGGACAATCCGCCAGGAGCGCCGAAGTCGCTGTTATTGCATTGGACTGGCTATTGTTTAGTTGATTTTATGTCTTCCGGCGCGCAGGCTCGCTGAGATCGGCGCCAGACGCCTGGCGTCGTGAGTTCTCAGCGCCGCCAAGGCCGGACAATGCCTATAGACCGCCTGCTCACGAGGCGCGCGATAGGACCGCCAGATTCCGAAAGGCTGAAACAGGCGTTCTGCCTCGCGCTCAAAACGTTGCACCTGGTCGACCGTAACGATCCGGTATGCGAGATCGTCGCGCGCAAGGTCATCGAGATCGGGTTGGATGGCACGCGCGATCCGCAGGAGATCGCGGCTCTCACGGTGAGGCAGCTGCAGCTCTCAGTGTGACGCAGCTTAGGACGTAGACGCGGTATGGCGCCTAGAGCGCGATGGGATTGGGACGAACCACCCTCGCGCTCCAGGCCTTGGATTGAGCGTGGTCTCCGGGCAAACGCGTCCGCGTTTGTCACGAGGGAAAACCGCTTCGCACTTTTCCGGATCACGCTCTATGTCATGACCGACCGCGGATCGCGCGGATGCCAACGGCCAGCCTCGACGATGGCGATGAAGCGCTCGACCGTTTCGTTGAACAGGGCAGGCTCCTCCAGGTTCAGGACGTGGCCGGACTTCGGGAAGAAGCTGAGACCCGACGCGGCGAGATGCGTCTTCAAAAACAGGCTCGGTGCGATGCAGGCGTCGTCCTCGTCGCCACAGATGATCAGTGCCGGCGTGGTCACTTTCCTGATTGCCTCGGCCATCGTGTAGATCGAGGGACGGCCAGCCTGGAAGCCGCGCATCGTATTGGCCGATCCGCGAGCATCGTGGCGCGCCAGCGCGGCATAGAAATCGGCGTGACCTCGTGAGTCCTTCACCAGAAACGGAATCCGGCCCGGCGCCTCGCGCGTGATCTTTGCCACCTCGACAGAGCCCAAGGTCTCGAACTGCTCGGCCGTGGCGCGGCACTGCGCGCGGAAGTCATCGAGATGCTCCAGGCTGGAGCCGGAGCCAACACCAGCCAGCGTCATCGAATGCAGCCGTTGCGGCGCGTGCAACGCGACCTGCAGCGACGAATACGAGCCCATCGAGAGGCCGACGAGATGCGCCTTCTCGATCTCGAGATGATCGAGCACGGCCAGCGCGTCGGTGTAGAAATGTTCATACGTGTAAACGTCGGGTGAGGGCGGGATCTCCGACGGCGCATAGCCGCGCGCCGAATAGGCGATGCAGCGATGCGCACGCGAGAAGTAACGCAGCTGCGGTTCCCAATTGGTGTAGTCGGCCGCGAACTCATGCAGGAACAGGATCGGCGTTCCGCTGCCGGCCTCTTCGAAATAGAGACGCACACCATCCTTCGCCGTCGCGTGGGGCATTGTCGGGTTCCTTCTCATTGGTGCCCTCAGCATCGCAGTTCATGCTTCGGGCAGCAATGCGGGAAGATTCCGTTGTTGCTGGACATGGAATCTGCCCGGAATCTCCTTCGCAGTGCCGGCGTGGCGTCTGACGTCGTCATGTTTTGGTCACACCGGGCCTTTTAACGGACCGCCGCTGCTGGCTGCGCACACGGGGGCCGGCCAGAGAACAGGGGGTGTCAAGTCAGGCTGCCAGGGGGACAAGAAAAGGATTGAGTATGGTTGTGTCTATCGTTCGCCGGTCGCTTCACATCGCAGCGCTGGCTTTGTGTTCCGCTACGCTCGCTGCTGTCGCTACGCCGGCTTCGGCCCGTTCTCATCACGGCTCGGGGCATCACGCCCATCGCAGCCATGGAGGCCACTACGCGCGGCGTCATATCCGTCACGTCAGATCATATGCCCGCGTCTCGCGCTGGGATCGCCGTGTAGCTCGGCTCGAAGTACGAGGGCTGGACAACGCCCAAGCCAACCTGATGATGCCTGGCACGGCCTCCTCCGGCGCGGGCATGTCGAGCGGCTTCGGCGATAGCAGCGTGGTGGCGGAGGCGCGCCGTTATCTTGGCACCAATCCGACCAGCCGCGCGAGCCTGTGGTGCGCGCGCTTCATGAACATGGTGCTGGAGCGCACCGGCCATCACGGCACCGGCTCGGATCTGGCACGTTCCTTTGCGAGCTACGGCCATCGCGTCTCGGGCCCACAGGTCGGCGCGATCGCGGTGATGAGCCGCCACGGCGGCGGCCATGTCGGCGTCGTTTCCGGCATCGATGCGCAGGGCAATCCAATCCTGATCTCGGGCAACAGCGGCCACCGGGTGCGAGAGGCGCCGGTGTCACGCGGCCGGGTCTATGCCTACGTGATGCCGAACTGATAATCGCTTCGGGTTCTCTCCAGCTGTCATTCCGGGGCGCCGCCTCGCGGCGAGCTCGGAATCCATTTTGCCTCATGATTCCCGGCACGATGGATTCCAGGTCCAGCCGCTAGCGCGGCCGCTGCGGAATGACGGCGGAGATCACGATCGGTGACTGCGCAATAGCTGCCTTACACCAGGCTCGGCTGCTCGGCCGCGAGCGCATCGCCGATCGCGATGTCGCCCGCTTCGATCACTTCGGCATAGATGCCGCATTCATTGTTGCCGCGATGGCGCATGAGTGCGGGCGGAATGTCGAGATCGCGGGCGGCGGTGTCGGGATCGACGTTGATCGCGGCGCAGCGGGTCGTCGTCTTCACGACCTTGAGCCGCGCCGATTCGATCCGCAGTGTTTCACCGAGCAGCGCGACCTCGTGCCAGGCCGGCCAGCCTGTCACGTAGATATTGGCCCGGAAGCGCAGCGGGTGCACGGCTGCGCCCACCAGCTTTTCGATCTCGGCAACGGATGCGAGATTGATGATCGAGACCACCTTCCGCGCCAGATCAGTAAAATTGTAGCCGCCGCCAGACAGCAATTTCGGCGGCCCGCGCAACTCGTCTGCGAAGTGGCTTGCGAAGAAGCCCTCGATGTCGGCGCGGCCCTGGGCGCTTTCGAGATCGCCTTTGGCGACGACCGCGCCGTCGCGGCTGATGGTGAGGACATTTGTCGCGTCGTCGAACCGGGTTTGGAACCCGGCGAGACGCTCATTGCGCATCAGCATCAGATAGGCCGTCTTGGGCCGCCAGACGGGCGCCTCTGGATCGAAGCCGGAAGGCCCGTTCTCGATGGCGTAGCGGCGGTCGGCAGGTAGGGTCTGGCCGACGCGCAAGGGGACCCGCTGCAATGGCTCCGGGGTGAGGCCCTTGACTGGGTAGCGGTAGAGGCCGGCGATCACGGCTGACGGATGTGCTGACATCAGCTTTCATTAAGAGATTCCGGGCGCCGGTGCCAGCGGACACGAATTTGTGAAGCTCCCTCTTCCGATTCAAGGCCGCGCTTCCCACATTTCCGTCAAGCCGATGGAAACGATCGGCGACGCGGCCGCTTGCGACGTTGACGGACATCAACATCGCCGGGCGGAAACCCAATGAAGATGCCAAAAGCGTGCCTTCGGGGCGTGAACGGCAGGCTGAGGGATAGTCATGAACATCGAAAAATATACCGAGCGCGCACGGGGCTTCATTCAATCGGCGCAGTCGCTGGCCATGCGCGATGGCCATCAGCAATTCTCGCCGCTCCACCTTCTCAAGGTCCTGCTGGACGACAATGAAGGTCTCGCGTCCGGCCTGATCGACCGCGCCGGCGGCAATTCGCGCGCGATCCTGAAGGCAACGGAGGATGCGCTGAACAAGCTGCCGAAAGTGTCGGGCAGCGGCGCCGGGCAGGTCTATCTGTCGCCCGAACTGGCGCGCGCCTTTGACGCGGCGGAGAAGGCGGCCGAGAAGGCCGGCGACAGCTTCGTCACCGTCGAGCGGCTGCTGCTGGGACTGACGCTGGAGAAGAACGGAGAGGCCGGCGGCATCCTCAACAAAGGCGGCGTGACCGCGCAGAACCTGAACGCGGCGATCGAAAGCTTGCGCAAGGGCCGCACCGCCGATTCCGCGACCGCCGAGAACGCCTATGACGCGCTGAAGAAATATGCTCGCGACCTGACCCAGGCTGCGCGCGACGGCAAGCTCGACCCGGTGATCGGCCGCGACGAGGAGATACGCCGCACCATCCAGGTGCTGTCCCGCCGCACCAAGAACAATCCGGTGTTGATCGGCGAGCCCGGCGTCGGCAAGACCGCCATCGTCGAGGGCCTGGCGCTGCGCATCATCAATGGCGACGTGCCGGAGAGCCTCAAGGACAAGCGGCTCTTGGCGCTCGACCTTGGCGCGCTGATCGCGGGGGCGAAATATCGCGGCGAGTTCGAGGAGCGGCTGAAGGCGGTGCTGCAGGAAGTCACTGCGGCCGAGGGCAGCTTCATCCTGTTCATCGACGAGATGCACACGCTGATCGGCGCCGGCAAGGCCGACGGCGCGATGGACGCCTCCAACCTGTTGAAGCCGGCGCTGGCGCGCGGCGAACTGCACTGCATCGGCGCCACCACGCTCGACGAATATCAGAAGCATGTCGAGAAGGACGCCGCGCTGGCGCGGCGCTTCCAGCCGATCTTCGTCACTGAGCCCTCGGTCGAGGACACCATCTCGATTTTGCGCGGGTTGAAGGACAAATACGAGCAGCATCACGGCGTGCGGATCACCGATTCCGCGCTTGTGGCGTCGGCGACGCTGTCGAACCGCTATATCACCGACCGCTTCCTGCCCGACAAGGCCATCGACCTGATGGACGAGGCGGCGGCGCGGCTGAAGATGCAGGTCGACTCGAAGCCCGAGGAGCTGGATTCGCTGGATCGCGAGATCATCCGGCTCAAGATCGAGCAGGAGGCCTTGAAGAAGGAGAGCGATATCGGCTCCAAGACGCGGCTTCAGGCGCTGGAGAAGGAGCTCGCAGAGCTCGAGGAGAGGTCGGCGGCGCTGACCACGAAATGGAGCGCAGAAAAGGACAAGCTGTCGAACGCGCAGAAGCTGAAGAGCGAACTGGATGCCTTGCGCATCGAACTCGCCAATGCCCAGCGCCGCGGCGAGTACCAGAAGGCGGGCGAGCTGGCCTATGGCCGGATCCCGGAGCTGGAGAAGCGGCTGGCCGATATCGAGGCCAAGGAGAATGCCGGCGAGATGATGGAGGAGGCGGTCACCGCCAATCACATCGCGCAGGTGGTCTCGCGCTGGACCGGCGTTCCCGTCGACAAGATGCTGGAGGGCGAGAAGGAGAAGCTCCTCAAGATGGAGGAGAGTCTCGGCAAGCGCGTCGTCGGCCAGGCCGAAGCCGTGCGTGCGGTCGCGACTGCGGTGCGGCGCTCGCGTGCGGGCCTGCAGGACCCGAACCGGCCGATCGGCTCGTTCATGTTCCTGGGTCCCACCGGCGTCGGCAAGACCGAGCTGACCAAGGCGCTCGCCGAATACCTGTTCAATGACGAGACTGCGATGGTTCGCCTCGACATGTCCGAATATATGGAGAAGCATTCGGTGTCGCGGCTGATCGGCGCGCCTCCCGGCTATGTCGGCTACGACGAGGGCGGGGCGCTGACGGAGGCGGTGCGGCGCAGGCCGTACCAGGTCGTTCTGTTCGACGAGATCGAGAAGGCGCATCCGGATGTGTTCAACGTGCTGCTGCAGGTGCTCGACGACGGCCGCCTGACCGATGGCCAGGGCCGTACCGTCGACTTCCGCAACACGCTGATCATCATGACCAGCAATCTCGGCTCCGAGTTCCTGGTCAATCAGCCGGAGGGCGAGGATACGTCGGAGGTGCGCGACCAGGTGATGGCGACGGTGCGGGCGCATTTCCGGCCCGAGTTCCTGAACCGGGTCGACGAGATCATCCTGTTCCACCGGCTGCAGAAGAGCGAGATGGGGCGGATCGTCGAGATCCAGTTCGCCCGCCTGCAGAAGCTTCTGGAGGAGCGCAAGATCGAGCTCAGCTTGGACGGCGCGGCCCGCGACTGGCTCGCGGTCAAGGGCTGGGATCCGGCCTATGGTGCCCGTCCTCTGAAGCGGGTGATTCAGCGCCATCTGCAGGATCCGCTGGCCGAGATGATCCTCGCCGGCGAGATCAAGGACGGCGACAAGGTGGCGATCTCGTCGGAAGGCAATGTGCTGACTTTCAACGGCAAGGCGCCGCAGACGGCGGAGATCGCGCAGTTCGAGGCGCCGGTCCCGAAGCGCAAGCTGAACTGATCGACCGACGTTACGCGTCCACGCGCATAAGATCGACGGCCCTCGCTGCCATCAGCGGCGAGGGCCGTTTGCGCATGCCGATAGGTTGCTGGAGATAGGGTTGCTGGAGGTCGTGTCTCGGCGCCGGCGTTGCCGCATGCCGACGAGACTGGAAATCAGCGGTTGGTGACCTGCATCTGCAACGGTCCGGCATCCGACAGGCGGGAAGCGCCGTTGCGGCCGGCCATCATCTGATCGATCCGGTCCCGCTCCTTCTCGAAGTTCGCCATGATCGGGCCTTCGAGCGAGCGTCCGCGCGGCAGCTTCACGCGCAGCGGATCGACGAAGCGGCCATTGACCAGGATTTCATAGTGCACGTGGGGGCCGGTGGATTGGCCGGTCGAGCCGACGAAGCCGATCACCTGGCCTTGCCGGACCCGCTTGCCGGCTTCCATGCCCTTGGCGAACGCCGACATGTGGCCGTAGGCGGTCTCGTAGCCGTTGTTGTGCTTGATGCGGATATATTTGCCGTAGCCGCCTTCGAGGCCTGCCGTCTCGATCACGCCATTGCCGGCGGCAAAGATCGGCGTGCCGTAGGCGGTAGCCCAGTCGACGCCGGTGTGCATCTTCACGTAGCCCAGGATCGGGTGGCGGCGGCCGCCGAAACCGGAGCGCATGATCGCGCTGTTGACCGGCTTGCGCACCAGGAACTTTTTCGCGCTCTTGCCGGTCTCGTCGTAATAGTCGACCACGCTGTCGTCGGGGGTCAGGAAGCGGTAGTATTTCTTGGTCTCGCCGCCGAGGGTGAGCGAGGCGAACAGCACCTCGGTCTTGTCGTTGTTGCCGGGCTTGTCGTCGTCGTCGCCGGCATAGAACACGTCGAAGGAATCGCCGGGCTGGACCTTGCGCTGGAAATCCACGTCGTAGGAGTAGACCCGGATCATGTCGTCGATCACAGGGGTAGGCACCTTGTTGCGCAGCGCGGTCTCGTAGATGCTCTGGTAGAGCCGGACGCCGGAGCCGTCGTCCTCCTCGTCATTGGTGTTGTCGGCGGTGTCGGTCACCGTGTTCATGCTCTGCACGTCGACGGCGACGTATCTGCCGAGATCGGAGAGCGCGGCGACCGCTTCGACTGTCGTGTCGTTGGCGACGATGACGCGGAACGGCTGCAGCCGGGCCCCCGGCGCGGTGCTTGACGGCCCCATCAGGATCCGCAGTTTCTCGCCTTCCTTCAGGCCGCCGTCGCGGCCGCGGGGCCCGAGCGTGGCCGCAATCGCCTTTGCCTCGTCGGGCGTCGCCCCCTGATCGCGCAGGATCGACATAACGGTGTCGCCCTTCTTGACCAGGTGAATCCGCTCGCCGATCGGATTGCCCCCGGTGATCTGCTCCTTGGTCTTCGGCAGCAGCGTGACGTTCTCGGGAACCACGCGTGTCTCGAAGCCGGCATAGGGGTCAGGCGGAAGGCTGCCGTCATTGGCATAGGCTAGTTTCAGGTCACCTTTGAAGTCTGTCTGGGCAGCGGTCGCATCAGCAGCCGCGTTGGCAAGCGCGGCATAACGAACGCCGCCGCCATTGCCGCGCCAATTGGCGGTGTCGCGGACCCGCATGACGATTTCGTCGAACGGTACGGCAGCTGCGATCTTGGCCTTGGGCAGAACCGCAGCGAGATCCTTGGTGACGAAGGAAACTTCGGCGTCGGGCTCGACGGCTTCCGGATTGTTGGGATCCGCGGCGGTTCCGTTCGGGCTGGAATCGGCGTCGCTCAACAGTCGCTGGGCATTGAACGGCGGGATCTTGGCCGAGAGCTCGCTGGTGGCCATCGCAAGATTGCCGGAGACGCGGACGAAGGGACGGACCTTGATCACGTCCCGGGCGCCGACCCGGGTCACGGTCGAGATGCGGACCATGCTGCGGGCTGCGGAGGCTTCGCTCGGCGGCGGCAGCCGGTCGCTCTTGCGCAAGGTTACAGTGTGGTCGTTACCGCCGAAGGCGCCGCGCAGCGCGGTCTCGACCCGCTCGGGCATCCGCGCGAAGGTCAGTTCACCGTCAAGGGAGGCGAAAACGGCGCCGCCGATCAGGGCGGCGCCGCATAGACCGGTCAGGATTGTGCCGCTGAACCACTGCACGGAGACGCGGCGACGGTCGATGACCGCGGCTTCGGACCCATCGACGGAAAGCGGGGGTTCGTGGCCGAGATCGATCATGCCGATCTCGCGTCCATTCCCTCCGCGTGACGTCCGATGGTTCAACCTCTCGTCCCCCAAATTCACCGTCAGCACCGAGCGTCCTGCGTTGTTCCGATGACCTGCAGCGCCCGCTCACCACACCGTTCAACAGAAACGGCTCAAGATGATGGCATGCTGCAGAGGGTCCGGGAATCTGCCGGGAAGCCGGAAACACGAACCACGACGCTTGTGCAGGATCTCTCGATGTTGTCTCGGCCGACAGGATCAGGCGAAGGGCTCGCCATTTCCTTGATATGGATCACCGGCAGTCCCCCACCGGATCCGGTGATTCAGCTACGTATTAACAAATCGTCGCAGGATTGTGGCCCAAGTGCGGCACTCCGTCGGGAGACCCCGGCAAAAGACGCCGAGGGACAGAGTGCCTCAAAAAAATGATTCGATGCGACGATTTGTTGACATTGCCCGTTGACACCCGGATCGGACCCCCATATAAGCACGACCACTGAGCGCGGCGCTGCTTCGGAACTGACCGAGGCAAGCACTCGCGCCCGTTCTGCTCCTCACTTTTGATGAGTGGTGCACAACCGGTAGAACCCGGTTGCTCATTGCCGTCGAAAAAGGTTGAGCGACCCTCCCATCGCGGAGGTTGGAGTTGCGGCTCCGGGCTGTTTGACAAGTGAAGAAGAAGAAAGAGAAACGTGGACGGCGGAGTCCTTGCGGGTCTCGGGGTTGAGCTTCGGCTTGATTTC
>NZ_CAFK01000223.1 GCF_000239815.1 Bradyrhizobium sp. STM 3843
TAGCGGTGATTTGGCGAGCAAATCGATCTCACGACCAGCCGGCAAACAAAGAAAGGGGCCCCAGCTTGCGCTGGAGCCCCTCAACGGTCAGGGCATTGCCGGGTATCTGCCCGAACCGAAGTTGTGGCTGGGCCCTCGTAAGGGCCCCGCCCCGGGAGAACTCAGTAGTTGTAGGCGCGCTCGCCGTGGTCGGTGATGTCGAGACCTTCGCGCTCCTGCTCCACGGTGGGACGCAGCCCGATGATCACGTCGACGACCTTGTAGAGGATCGCCGAACCGACGCCCGACCACACCAGGGTGGCCAGCACCGCCTTGCCCTGCGCGATCATCTGCGTGACGAGGTCGTAGGTGCCGGCATTGTTGCCGGTGATGTTGGTGTAGTCGGTGATGCCGACGCCACCGAGCGCGGGGTTGACGAGGATGCCGGTGCCGAGCGCGCCGATGATGCCGCCGATGCAGTGCACGCCGAACACGTCGAGCGCGTCGTCATAGCCGAGCGAGTTCTTCACGGTGGAGACGAAGAACAGGCAGATCGGCGAGACGACGAGGCCGAGCACCAGCGCGCCGATCGGACCGGCATAGCCGGAGGCCGGGGTGACGGCGACGAGGCCGGCAACCGCGCCCGAGCAGATGCCGAGCAGCGAAGGCTTGCCCTTGACCGCCCATTCGCACAGCAGCCAGGACAGCGCCGCACCGGCGGTCGCGACCATGGTGTTGACGAAGGCCAGCGAGGTGGTGCCGTTGGCTTCCAGGTTGGAGCCGGCATTGAAGCCGAACCAGCCGACCCACAGCAGCGAGGCGCCGATCATGGTCATGGTCAGCGAGTGCGGAGCCATCAGGTCCTTGCCGTAGCCGGTGCGCTTGCCGATGATCAGCGCGCCTACCAGGCCGGCGATGCCGGCATTGATGTGCACCACGGTGCCGCCCGCGAAGTCGAGCGCGCCGGCGCCGGCGAGCCAGCCGACTGCGCCGGTGACTTCATCGAGCTTGGCCTGCGCCGCGGTCTTGGCGGCGGCGTCGGTCGCAGCGGCCAGCGCCTTGGCGGCGTTGGCGACGTCGTCCGGAGCCGCGACGAACCAGACCCAGTGCGCGATCGGGTAGTAGATGAAGGTCGACCACAGCAGGATGAACAGCATCACCGCCGAGAACTTGATGCGTTCGGCGAAGGCGCCGACGATCAGGGCCGGGGTGATCATCGCGAAGGTCATCTGGAACACGAAGTAGGCGAGCTCCGGGATCACCACGCCGTTCGAGAACGTCGCCGCCGTCGAAGAGGCATCGACGCCGTGCAGGAAGGCCTTGGAGAAGCCGCCGACCCACGAGGTCATGCTGCCGCCATCGGTGAAGGCCATCGAATAGCCGTAGATGGTCCAGGTCACGCCGATCATCGCGACGATCGCGAACACCTGGGTCAGCACCGAGGCCATGTTCTTGGTGCGAACCAGACCGCCGTAGAACAGGGCGAGGCCGGGGATCGACATCATCAGAACGAGCGCGCTGGACACGAGCATCCAGGCGACATCGCCCTTGTTGGGAACGGGCGCGGCTGCAGCGGCTGCGGCCGGCGCGTCTTCGGCAAACGCCACGTCGGCAAGTCCTGCGACGCAGAGGCCTGCGATAGCGAGCGTTATCCATCCCGCGCTGGTTGGACGCTTAAACGTCATTTTCTTCTACTCCGTAAGTGTTTAAGTTTGTGCGCGAAATCAAAGGGCCGCAGCGTCGGCCTCGCCGGTGCGGATGCGCACGGCGTGCTCGAGACTGATCACGAAGATCTTGCCGTCGCCGATCTGGCCGGTTTTCGCGGCCGAGCTGATGGCGTCGATGGTCTTGTCGACCTGATCGGACGGGATCGCGACTTCGATCTTGATCTTGGGCAGAAAGCTCACCGCGTATTCAGCACCGCGGTAGATTTCCGTATGGCCCTTCTGCCGGCCATATCCTTTGACTTCCGTCACAGTGAGACCATGAACGCCGATGGCGGTCAGGGCATCACGGAC
Organism: Bradyrhizobium sp. STM 3843; assembly: GCF_000239815.1. Taxonomy (GTDB): domain Bacteria; phylum Pseudomonadota; class Alphaproteobacteria; order Rhizobiales; family Xanthobacteraceae; genus Bradyrhizobium. The sequence continues at coordinate 1,998 of NZ_CAFK01000223.1, forward strand.
CTCTTCCAGCTTGAATGGCTTAATGATCGCCATAACAATTTTCATGAGTCCTATCCCCGCTTGGGCCCGGCACGGACGTTACCGAGCACTTTTGTGCGACTGAGGTCCCCGACGCGGAGAAATCTTCACAACGCGGGCACAGCCGCGAGCCCTAGAATCAAATGCCGTGCCAGACGGGTGACGAGCCCTAACGAACTATGAATGCGGACCTTTTCCGCCGTTGGCCGGTGGGCCGCCCCCTGCGCTATTCGGTCGCGCCTAAACGATGGGCATATGTGTGCAAAACTTATGCACGACCGCTTCCAGCGGTCGGGCTGCCCATGCGACGGGCAGCTCTCCCCGGCTCATATCGGATCAATTGGCGACAATTACTGCAGCGCTTCGCCGTGCTGCGAAATATCGAGGCCTTCGAGTTCCTGTGCGCGGGACACCCGCAAGGGGACGACAACGCCCACCAGCTTCAACAGGGCGTAGGTGACGCCGCCCGACCAGACCAGGGTCACGGCGACACCGTAGAGCTGGACCAGGAGCTGCCGGGGATGGCCCTCGAGCAGCCCGGGGACACCGCCGATCGCGGCCGTCGCAAAGACGCCCGCGAGCACGGTCCCGGTCAACCCTCCGATACCGTGGACTCCGAACACGTCGAGCGAGTCGTCATATTTGAAACGGTGCTTGAGCCAGGTACACGCCCAATAGCAGACGGCGCCGGCGATCACGCCGATGACGATGCCGTGCCACGGCGCGACGAAGCCCGAGGCCGGCGTGATGGTGCCGAGGCCCGCGACAGCGCCGGAGATCATGCCGAGCACGGACGGCTTGCGGCGGGCGGACCATTCGATCGTTCCCCAGGTGATCGCCCCCGCGCAGGCGGCCAGATGCGTCGCCAGGATCGCCATCACAGCATGCGAATTAGCGCCGAGCGCCGAGCCGCCATTGAAGCCGAACCAGCCGACCCACAGCAGGCCGGTGCCGATCACCGCCAGCGACAGGTCGAACGGCGCCAGGTTCTCTGCGCCGTAGCCCTGCCGCTGCCCCATCACCAGCGCTGCGACCAGGCCACCGGTGCCGGCCGACAGATGCACCACCAGGCCGCCGGCGAAATCGATCACGCCGATGCCGGCGAGAAAGCCGCCGCCCCAGATCCAGTGCGCGAGCGGCACATACACGAAGATGAACCAGCCGATCGAGAACATCAGATACGCCGAGAAGCGCATGCGGTCCGCGACCGAGCCCGCCACCAGCGCCACCGTGATGATCGCGAACGTCATCTGGTAGAGCATGAACAGCGATTCCGGGATGGTCTTGGCTGCAGGATGCACGCTGTCGAGAGAAAGCCCGGCAAGGAAGGCGCGATCGAGCGAGCCGAGCCACGGGCCGTCGCCGACGAAGCTCAGCGAATAGCCGAAGGCGACCCAGAGGATCGAGATGATCATCACCGCCGCGAGACTCTGCGCCATGGTCGCGAGCACGTTCTTCTTCCGCACCATGCCGGAATAGAACAGCGCCAAGCCGGGGACGGTCATCATCAGCACCAGGGCGGTGGCCACCATCATCCAGGCGGTATCGGCCGCATCGATTCCGGGCGTCGCGGCAAGCGCTGGCGATGCGCTTGCGACCGCAGCCAAGGCGGTCGCTGCAGGCACGCTGATAGCGCGAGACGAAAATGCCCCCATGATGGTCCCCGGCAGATCGAGAAGAAAATTGGCCGCGGCAGCACTGCCGCGCGCGAGCAGAAAGGTCGGAGCTTAGAGCGCGTCGGCGTCGGTTTCGCCGGTCCTGATGCGGCGGGCGTGATCGATCGGGGTCACGAAGATCTTGCCGTCCCCGATCTGGCCGGTCCGCGCCGTCGACGTGATGACCTCGACCGCCTTGTCCGCGATGTCGGAGGCGACCGCGATCTCGATGCGCAGCTTGGGCAGGAAGTTCACGACATATTCGGCACCACGATAGATCTCGGTGTGCCCCTTCTGCCGTCCGTAACCCTTCACCTCGGTCACGGTCATGCCATGGACGCCGATCGCCGTGAGGCCCTGGCGCACCTCGTCGAGCTTGAAAGGTTTTATGATCGCAACAACGAGCTTCATGGCGATGCCTTGGGTTCCTCGAAATCCGGCAGCCTGATAAAGAGGCAAAGCACCGCCCCCTCCGCTGGCCTATTGGTAGGCACATGGCACAAATTTTCTGCAGGGTTAAGCAAAAAACGCCCGGGTGCCCCGGAGTCCACTGAACGCGCGGCGCCCTCGTCAGACACAAGGGAGAAAACGTCAGTCCGCCCCCGCCCTCACGCCTCAAGGAAACAAAATGTCGAACCGAGCCTGGTATTACGCGGCACAAGGCCAGCAACAGGGGCCGATTTCGGAAGAACAGCTCCGCGACCTCGTCGCCCGAGGCATGGTCACCGCGGACACCCTGGTCTGGACCGAGGGCATGGCGGGCTGGGAGAAGGCCGGCCGCATTCCCGGACTCACCTCCGAGATGGTCGGCGAACTCGCTGGCCTGCCGTCGAGCGCCGGAGCCGGCGGGACTGCCGAAGAAGCCGAGGGGCCGCTGTCGGTCGAGCTCGATCTCTGGACATTTCTCGGCTGGGCTGTGCTGTTCGTGATCGGCGCCGCCTTCATCATTCCGGCGCCGTGGACTGCGACCTATTTCTACCGCTACGTGATCGAGCGAATCCACGTGCCCGGTCGTGGCCTCCTCGCCTTTACCGGGCAGCCGCTGGACATCTGGTACGTCTTCATCGGCCTGGGCGTGCTGAGCTATGTCGGCACCAGCCACCGGGCGATCGTGGAATTGCTCGCGCTGGCCGGCCAGGCCTTCCTGTCCTGGATGGTCATTCGCTGGTTGGCAGCCAACGTCGTGGCCGACAAACGGCCTGCCGAGATCCGCTTCGAAGGCAGTCCGCTGGCCTATGTCGGCTGGTATGTGCTGATGATCGTTTCCACCATCACCATCATCGGCTGGGCCTGGGTGATCCCGGCCTGGATGCGCTGGATCTGCCGCAACATCCAGGGCACGCGGCGGGAGATCATCTTCACCGCCTCCGGCCTCGAGGTGCTGTGGCGGACAATCGTGTTCGCGCTCGGCTGCGCGTTCATCATCCCGATCCCGTGGGTGCTGCGCTGGTATACTCAATGGTATGTGTCGCAGTTCGGGCTGGTCGCCCGCGGTTCGGCCTTGGCTTCAGACGCCTAGGCCGGCGTCCTGCGCTCCCGCAACGAGCCTTCCTGCGCGACGGATGCGACCAAGGTGCCGTCCGGTTTGAAGATCAGGCCGCGGGTCAGCCCGCGGCCGCCCTGCGCGCTCGGCGAGTCCTGCGCATAGAGCAGCCATTCGTCGGCGCGGAACGGCCGGTGAAACCACATCGCGTGATCGAGGCTCGCGGGCATCATCCGCTTGTCGAACAAAGTGCGGCCGTAGCGCGCCATCGCCGCATCGAGCAACGAGAAGTCGGAGGCATAGGCCAGCGCACAGAGATGCAGCGCCGGATCATCCGGCAGCTTGGCCGCGGTCCTGATCCAGACATGGATGCGGCCGTCATCGATCTTCTGGCCGAAATAGCGGCCGAGCTCGACCGGGCGCAATTCGATCGGCCGGTCGGATTCGTAATAACGGCGGATGAAGTCCGGCATCTCCCGGAACATCGGCTGCTTGGCGACCTCTTCCGCGGTCAGCTTCTCCGGCGGCGGCACGTCCGGCATCTTGTCCTGATGATCGAAAGCGCTCTCCTCGTCGGTGTGGAACGACACCATGATCGAGAAGATGGCATTGCCGTGCTGGATCGCGGTGACGCGGCGGGTCGAATAGCTCTTGCCGTCGCGGAGACGTTCGACCTGATAGATGATCGGCACCTGCGGATCACCCGGCAGGATGAAATAGCAATGCAGCGAATGCGGCAGCCGGCCTTCGGCGGTCCGGCAGGCGGCAACCATCGCCTGGCCAATCACCTGGCCACCGAACACGCGCTGCCAGCTCGTCTTCGGGCTGTTGCCGCGGAACAGGTTGACCTCAAGCGGCTCGATATCGAGGATCGAGATCAGGTCGATCAGGCCCTTGGACATGGTTGTAAGCCTTTGCTTTGGCAGACCGATTTGGTCGATACAAGAGCGAGTGAGCCAACGGTTCACCGCCCCGTCTGGCCCAGCTATACTCTGCCTGCAAGAGTAATGGTGAGCAGGTTGGCATGACAACACAGCGAAGCATCGTGATCGGCGGCGGCGCCTTCGCCGGCCTGGCCCTGGCATTGGCCCTGCGGCAGGGTCTCGGGCCGGAAGTCCCGGTGATCGTCGCCGACCCCGCACTGGGGACGCGTCCAAGCCGTGATCCCCGCGCCAGCGCCATTGTCGCGGCCTGCCGCAAGCTGTTCGACGCGATCGGGATCTGGGCCAGCGTGGCGGACCAGGCCCAGCCGATCCTGGACATGGTGATCACCGATTCCCAGCTCGACGACGCCACCCGGCCCGCCTTCCTGACCTTTGGCGGCCAGGTCGAGCCCGGCGAGCCCTTCGCCCATATGGTCGAGAACCGGCGTCTGATCGATGCCTTGGTGGTCCGCGCGGAAGCCGAGGGCATCGTGCTCAAACCGACCGCGGTGACGAATTTTACCACCCAGGACGACGGCATCGAGGTGGTGCTGGCCGATGGCAGCCAGGTTGCCGCCAGCCTCCTGGTCGCCGCCGACGGCGCGCGATCGCGCTTACGCGAGCGCGCCGGCATCGTCACCCATGGCTGGGACTACAATCAATCCGGCATCGTCGTGACCGTGGGTCACGAGCGCGACCATAACGGGCGGGCGGAGGAGCATTTCCTACCCGCAGGCCCGTTCGCGATGCTGCCGCTCACGGGCAAGCGTTCCTCGCTGGTCTGGACCGAACGCCGCGCCGAGGCTCAGCGTCTCGTCGCCTTGAGCGCCGACGAATTCCACGCCGAGCTGGAAAAGCGCGCCGGCCTGCATCTCGGCGAATTGAAGGTGCTGGACCAGCCGCGGGCATTTCCGCTGTCCTATTTCGTGGCGCGCTCTTTCATCGCGCCGCGGCTGGCGCTGGTCGGCGATGCCGCGCATGTGATCCATCCGATCGCCGGCCAGGGCCTCAATATGGGCCTGAAGGATGTCGCGGCGCTGGCCGAAGTGGTGGTCGATGCGGCCAGGCTCGGCATCGATCCGGGCCAGGTCGACGTGCTCGAGCGTTACCAGCGCTGGCGGCGCTTCGACACGATGGCGATGGGGCTTGCGACCAACTCGCTCAATTTCCTGTTCTCCAACAAGTCGACGCTGTTGCGCACGGTGCGCGACATCGGGCTCGGCCTGGTCGACCGCACGCCGCCGTTGAAGGAGCTGTTCATCCGTCAGGCCGCCGGCCTGACCGGTGAGATCCCGCGGCTTCTCAAGGGCGAGGCGCTGTGAGGGCTAACGCGCGTCGGCACCGGCGATGAAGGCGGCGACCGCATCCACCATATCGGGGTCGAGCGGGCGGTCGGGATCGCCATAGGATTTCAGGTTGGCATCGTCATCCGCGACGTCGACCAGCACGTGGTTCATCTCGGGCAGCCAGAGCGTCTTGGCGGCTGGCGCCGCGGCCGAGAGCGCGAGCAGGTCGACCCGGGCGAGCTGGAGGTCGCGGCCACCGCCGACGATCAAAGTGGGGATGATGATCTGCTTCAGCGGATCGATTGGATCCTCGGTGAAGGCGGACGCGATGCTCGGCTGCATGGCCGGAGGGATCGGCAGCGCCTGCGGCGGCGGGTCGACCATTTGACCTGCCATGATGCTGTCGATCGCCTTCGCGACCTCCGCGAACTTGTCCGGCGGCAGCTTCTTCTCCAGCTGCGCCTTGAGGAGATCGCCCTGCCGCCGCGCCGTGGTCGCGAGCAGTACCAGCCGATCGACAGGCACGCGACGGGCGGTGAGGATCGCAACCAGCCCGCCTTCGCTGTGGCCGACCAGCACGACGCGGGCGAACTTGCCGCGCAGGAACGTCACCAGCGAGGCCGCATCGTCGACATAGTCCTTGAAACGGAAATCCTCCGGCCGGCCGAATTCAGCCTTCCAGCCGCGCGCCCCGCGCTTGTCGTAGCGCAGGCTCGCGATGCCGCGGCCGGCGAGTTTTTCGGCGAGCTTCTTCAACGTCGCGGGCTTGAGCTGCGGTCCATTGCCGTCGCGATCGATCGAGCCGGAACCGGCGATCAGGAGCGCGATAGGCGGCCGGTCGACACCGGACGGCATCGTCAGCACCGCATCCAGCGCGCCGACCCGGATGTTGCTCTCTTCGGCGGATGCAAACGGGGCCAGCGCGAGCGAGACGAGCAGCGCGAACGCCGGCAGGCATGCACGGATGCGCATGGTCAGTCGATCTTTCGCGCTTCCTCGGGCAGCATGATCGGAATGCCGTCGCGAATGGGATAAGCGAGCCTGGCAGAGCGCGAGATCAGCTCCTGCCTGGCGGCATCATATTCCAGCGGTCCCTTGGTCATCGGGCACACCAGGATCTCCAGGAGTTTTGGATCGACCGTGGTTTCAGGGCGCTCAGACGCTGTCATAGGGAGAATCTCTTCAGGCTGCTTCTGCGCCTGTGTAGCATAGGCGCAAGGCCACTGTCGTCCATCACGGCTTGGCAAGCGCGATGCGGATGAGCTCGGCAATGACTGCCTCATGTCGGGCTTTCGGGAGGTGCTGCTCCGAAAACGCGAATCCGAGAAACGTCCAGTAAAGAATCTGCGCCCGCGTCTGTGCAAGCTCCGGCGTAAACCCCTCGGGGGCGAGCAGGCTCGCGACATAGTCGAGGCGGCGCCGGTCGATGGCCTGCACGGCGTTGCGGGCAAGGGAGTCGGACGCAGCCCAGCTCCGCACCGCCCGCTCCAGCGCCAGTCTGGTCGAGAACGTGCGGCGCAGCAGGACTGCGATGAGAGGCTCGTCGGCGGCGCTCGATTCGACGCCCATGATGATCCGTTCGGCCGCGATCTCCCGCCAATATTTCAGGAGCTCGGCGTGGAATGTGCCCACATCGGCGAAATGCCAGTAAAAGCTGCCTCGCGACACCCCCAGCGCCTTGGCCAGCGGCTCGGCCTTGAGCGCGGTGAATCCCTTGCTCGTCAGGACCTTCAAGCCCTGATCGAGCCAATCCCGGGCGGACAGCTGATCGATCATCCGGCTTCCATACACCAATGTATTGACACGGGCCAGTCCGTCAGGCACGATCCATACATAACTGTATGGTCCGCAAAACGGAGAAAGCCGATGCGCGACGTGCTGTTGCAATTTGCCGGCGTTGCTGCGATCGCCGCCGCGCTGATCCACGGCGTGCTGGGCGAGACCAAAATTTTCCCGCGCCTGACGATCGCACCGGAGCGCTTGCGCACCCTGCTGCGCGTGGTCTGGCAGGCCAGCACCGTTGCATGGATCGGCGGCGGCGTGCTGCTCTTCGTCGCACCAAGCATGGCCTCGGACGTCGCGCGGCATTGGACCGTGGTCACGCTGGCTGTCGTGTTCGCCCTTGCTGCGATTGGTAACGCGCTCGCTACCCGCGGCCGACACTTCGGCTGGCTGATGCTCACTGGCGTCGTCATGCTTGCGGCTGCGGGTTATTGACGAACCGGTCCAGCTGCTGCGGCAGGTTGCCACGTCTCACAGGGCTGACCGGGTGGCGTCGCCTGGAATCGTTCCAGTTTAGAGCCAGTCTCTTTGCGGCCGGAGCGTCTCCCCGCTTAGCTGCAACTCATGTCGGATGATGATGGTGCAAGTCCAACCCGACTGCGCCGGATATGTCCCGTTGTGATTTGGCTCAAGAGAGGGGGAGAGCTGATCGATGTTGACTGTGAGCTTGCGGAAACTGACCCTTGCGGTGGTCTCGAATGCCGTCCTGACGCTGGTACCGGTTCATGCGGAAGACTCGGAAATTCAATTTGCCTATGCCGACGGGCAGTTCGAGCCGAAGGAAGCGGCTGCGCCGGCCGACAAGCCATTCGCGATCCGTGTCAAGAACATGGAAGCCAAAGCGATGGAGTTCGAAAGCAAGGCGCTGAAGGTCGAGAAAGTGGTCGCGGCCAAGAGCGAAGCCGTCCTCAAGGTGCGCGCGATGAAGCCGGGCCGCTATGAATTCTACGACGAGTTCAACGAGAAGGCCCGCGGCATCGTGAACGTTCAATAGGTCGCCAACATGCTCGCCGCACTGATCATCGTCTTCCGCGAAGTGTTCGAGGCCGGGCTGATCGTCGGCATTGTACTCGCGGTGACCAGCGCAGTGCCGCACCGACTGCGCTGGATCGGCGGCGGTCTTCTTGCCGGCATTGCCGGGGCCTGCATCGTCGCTGCTTTCGCCGGCGCGTTGTCGCAGCTGTTCGAGGGCATGGGGCAGGAGCTGTTCAACGCGGCCATTCTGGGCACCGCTGTTGTCATGCTGACCTGGCATAATGTCTGGATGGCCCGTCATGGTCGCGAGATGGCCAACGACCTGCGTGCGGTCGGGCAGGCGGTCGCGGAGGGATCCAGGCCGCTCATCGCGCTCGCGATCGTGGTCGCAGTGGCCGTGCTGCGCGAGGGCAGCGAGGTCGCGCTGTTTCTCTACGGCGTTGCTGCGTCCGGCGACAATTCAGGGCCGGCGCTGCTCGGTGGCGGTGCGCTCGGCCTGCTGTTAGGCATGGCGGTGTGTCTTGCGACCTATTTCGGCCTGATGCGGATTCCGCCGAAGGCGCTGTTTGCCACGACGACGTGGCTGATCACTTTGTTGGCGGCGGGCATGGCCGCACAGGCGGTCGCCTTCCTAGCACGTGCCAATTGGCTGACCAGCCTCGATCAGGTCGTGTGGGATTCAAGCTCGGTTCTATCCGAAGACAGCCTGCTCGGCCGCACCCTGCACACCTTGATTGGCTATACCGATCAGCCGACCGCGATGCAGCTCGCCGTCTATTGCACCGTGATCGTGCTGACCTTCATTCTTATGCGACTGACGACACCGCCTACACCGTCGGCCCGTGTCGTGGCCGCCGAATGATCATTGCAGCGGCGGATCGCCGGAGGTGCGCTTCTTGGCCAGGTCCATCTCGGTCACGGCGATCAGGATCTCCGCCCGGGTCTTGAGATCGGGCGCTTCGAGCATCGCCTGCTTTTCCGCCGAACCGTAAGGCGACATCATCGCCAGCGCATTGACCAGCGCCTCGTTCGGTGCCGCTTCGATCCCTTCCCAATCGGCCTTGAGATTATTGGCCTTCAGGAAGTCGGTGAGCACGGCAAGCAGGGCCTCGCGATCGACCTCCTCCTCACCCTTGCGGGCGGTGAAATCGTCGATGAACGGAAAGTAGTCGACCTTGCATTGCCGATACGGCGTCAGCACGGTCATCTCCTCGACCACCTTGAAGCGCGAGACACCGGTGAGCTCGAGGATATAGCGACCATCGCCGGTTTCGGCCAATTGAGTGATGCGACCGACACAGCCGACCTGGAACAACACCGGCCGTGCCTCACTCGGTGAGTGGGTCACGTCGGGCTGAATCATGCCGATCAGGCGATGGCCGTCGCGGAATGAATCGTCGACCATCGCCAGATAGCGCGGCTCAAAAATGTTGAGCGGCATCTGGCCGCGTGGCAACAGCAGCGCGCCCGCGAGCGGGAACACCGGAATGATTTCCGGCAGCTCGGCGGGACCGAGATATTCCGCATTGATCGGCATGAGCTGCCTCGTGTCGGCTATGCGCTGCCCGGCGCTGTTCGCTTTACGAAAACAGGATGGTCGACAACCGCTTGCGGCCCTCGATCGTGGCCTCGTCCGCGCCGCCCCAGGCCTCGAAGAACTGCACGAGCTGCTTGCGCGCACCATCCTCGTTCCATTTGCGATCACGCTTGACGATTTCGAGCAGCTGGTCGGTGGCTTCCTTCCGCTTGCCGGCGGCGTTCAACGCGGTCGCGAGATCGAAACGCGCCTGATGGTCGAGCGGATCAGCCGCGACCTTCTGCTCGAGCTCACCGACCGGTCCAAGCGACTGCGCCTGTTCGGCCAGATCGATCGCGGCTTGCACAGCAGAAACCGCAGCATCATTGCGCTTGGATTCCGGCACCATCGCCAGCGTCTGCTTCGCCTGCTCGATCGCGCCGGTCTCGACATAGCATTTCGCAAGTCCGGCCAGAGCCGGGATGTTGGTGGCATCGATCGACAAGACCTCGGCGTAGATTTGCGCCGCGCCGGCCGGATCGCCTTCGGCGAGAACGGCCTCCGCCTCCTTGATGATCTCGCCGATGTCGGGCTCGCCGACTCCGGGCACGCCCTTGGTGAGCTTCTCGATGAAGGCGCTGACCTGGCTTTCGGGAACGGCGCCCATGAATCCATCCGCCGGCCTGCCACCGACAAAGGCGATGACAGCCGGAATCGATTGGATCCCCATCTGGCCCGGAATCGCCGGATGCTCGTCGATGTTCATCTTGACCAGCTTGACCTTGCCCTTGGCGGCCCGAACGGCCTTCTCCAGGATCGGGGTGAGCTGGCGGCAGGGACCGCACCACGGCGCCCAGAAATCGATCAGCACCGGCTGGCGCTTCGACTCCTCGATCACGTCCTTTACGAAAGTCTGGGTGGTGGTTTCCTTGATCAGATCCGGCACCTGCGGCGTCGCTCCGCCGCCCTGCTCTACAATCGTCACGGGATCCTCGTCCGAAAAGCTAAAAGGGAAAGCGGGCCAGACCGGCCTGCCATTGCGCCTCAATACACGGTTTCCGACACCTTAAGTGGCGGCCAGCCGGGGAAATTTCAATCGGTTCCCGCAACTTGCATGGCCGGTCGGAGACCGGGTGGCCGGCGAGGGGCAGGACGACCGATCATGGGCTGCCGTGTCACCTGGAGAGCCCCCGATGCCTAAAGCCTATTACAGCACCGTGTTCACGCAATCCGCGCCCCAGATCTGGCAAATCACCCGCGATTTCAACAACTACCCGGTCTGGATCGATGGCGCCGGGTCCAGCGCGATCGAGGACGGCAAATCCGGCGATACCGTTGGAGCGATCCGAAATGCGAGCTATCGCGACCGACACATTCGTCAACGCCTGCTCGCGCTCTCCGACGTCGAGCGGCTTCAAACTTATGAATTCTGTGGTCCGGCGTCCCTGCCGCTCAGCGATTTTCAGGCGACGTTGCGGGTGACGCCGATCATCGATGGGGACCGCGCCTTCGTCGAGTGGTGGGCGACTTTCGATTGCGAGCCAAGCGCGCGTGAGGCACTGGCTGCGACGCTTCGGACCTGGTTCGGCGAATGGCTGGAATCGCTCCGGCGGACCTTGACACACCCAAGCCCAAAGAATCCGGCACCAGGGCATCGCGGTTGATCCGCAGGCCAGTCGCCGCCCAGGCGGGCGGCTCAAGGACGTCAAACGCGCCAGCGCGATCGGAATCGGCCCAATATCACCCTGCTCCGGCCGCTTCGGCTTGGAACCGGCAAATATTGTTCGATTTCAAGCGTCGCAGACCTGTTGCATTCCGCGGCGGCATTTGGCATAGGTCTCCCCGTTGCCGCCGAGACCGGCTGCAGCACTTTCCGGATGCGGGTGTAGCTCAGTGGTAGAGCACGACCTTGCCAAGGTCGGGGTCGAGGGTTCGAACCCCTTCGCCCGCTCCAAAGCCCCGCCTCGATCTTTCGGCTGATCTTTCCAAGCATAGGTTCAGTGCTCGTCCCAGGCCGCGAGCACGTCCGCGAAGGCGTGGTCGCCTGATGCGCCTTTGCCGATCGCCAGGATGCCGCGCCGGCTGTTGTCGTAGACGAGCGGAATGTCGATCCACGACCGCTGCTGCAAGAGCTGCAGATTGCGCTGCCGATCGGCATCGACATTCGACAAGCCGACCAGAAAGCTCCCGTTCGTCACCTTCACCGCCAGCCCGGCCAGCGGTGTACCGCGCGCCTGCTCGCTCGACTTCATCAGCATGCCCGGCACATTCCCGATCCCGCCGCCTGCAAAGTCCGACGGCACGGAAAAGGTCAGCTCGGCCAGGTGGCTCGCCGGCATCGACGGGTCGCTGTTTCGACGCAAGACCAGGACCAGCCTCAGCTTCCGCTCGGGGATTTCGATGTCGGCGCGCAGCACGCGATTGGCGGCCTGCGCGCTGCTGGCCTTGGACTCCTCCGTACGCCAGACCACAGTGCCTTCATAATGCTTGCCTTTGGGATCCGTGACGTCCTCATCATAGAGCACCGCTCGTTCCCGCGGCAGCGTACTCGGTGGGCTCGCAACGGCGGTGCTGGCGCGCGCAGCTGGTGCGGCGGCGACAAATACGAAACGGCCGCCGATCGGTGAGAACTGCACGAACGGCTGCTGTGCACCGGCTGTCCTGCGCTTCACCGCCAGGCCGAGTTCGTTGAAGATGGTGAAGACATCGGCACCCGGGCGCTGGATCGTTTGCCCCAAGGTCATCGCGAACAGATTGTTTGCATCCGACGTGACCGGCACGGCCGTGTCCGGCTGCGCGGCAAAGGACACCAACGTGTTCGCGGGCGTATGGACCGGTGCCAAGCCTGGCTCGAGCCCATCCAGGCCATGGCCCTCGAACGGATTGCTGTGGCAGGCATCGAGCACAAGAACATTCAGCCGGCTTGCCGAGTTCTCCAGCTGCTGCAGCAGGAGCCCGACATGCAACGTCTGGGACTCGAGATCGGCCTCCTTGCTCACCGCAGCATCCACTGGCACCAGGAAGCTTGAGCCGTGAAATTGCACGGCGTGGCCGGCATAGTAGACGAAGGCGACATCCGCGTCGGCACTGTCGCGGCCGAACTGTTGGATGGCGCGATCCAGACCCGATCGATCGAGATCAACCAGCGCCGCGCCTCCGGACAGCGTGAAACCGACCGTCTGCAGCGCGGCAGCGACGATCCGAACGTCCTCCAACGAACTGCTCAGTAGCGTCGCATGCTGATAGGCCGCGTTGCCGATGACGAGCGCCACGCGCTTGTCGGCCATCGCCGGACCGGCCGGTACGAACAGGGTGACGAAAATCAGGAACGCGATGCTGCACCAACCGGTGAGCTCGCCGAGGTGCCGCAACGCACGCATCCGTCTCGTGAGCCCAACATATGCGCGCATGCACCGCCCCTGCGTCCCAGAACGGTTACATTGTAGGGACAGCGCAACCTTGGCGCAATCGGCGCACGCGGCGCGCGGCCTCAGACGACCACCGGCATCCGCACCCGCCCTTCATCGCCGAACACACGCAGGTAGCGGGCGATCTCGGTGGGATCGCCGGTCGCCTTCTCCGGATTGTCGGAGAGCTTCACGGCCGGCCGGCCGTCAACCGAGGTGACCTTGCAGACCAGGGAGATCGGGTCGAGATCGACCGAGCCATCCGGCGAGCAGCCGACGAAGTCATTGGTGAGGTTGGTGCCCCAGCCGAAGGACAGCCGGACCCGGCCGGCAAAGCGCTGATGAATCGCCTCGATCGACTCCACGTCCATCGCATCGGAGAACACTAGCAGCTTCTGCTTGGGATCGCGGCCCTTCGCCTTCCACCAGGCGACGATCTCCTCGCCGGCTTCGATCGGCGGCGCGCTGTCGGGACGAAAGCCGGTCCAATCGGCGACCCAGTCCGGCGCATCGCGCAGGAAGGCCTTGGTGCCGAACGCGTCGGGCAGCGCGATCAGCAGATTGCCGGCATAGGTCTGCCGCCATTGGTCGAGGATGCGATAGGGCGCAAAGCGCAGCTCGTGGTCGTCCTTGGCGAGCGCCGCGGCCACCATCGGCAACTCATGAGCATTGGTGCCGATCGCTTCGAGATCGTTGTCCATGGCGAGCAGCACGTTCGATGTGCCGGTGAAGGAAGAGCCGAGACCTTCCTTGACCGCCTCGACGCACCAGCGCTGCCACAGAAACCCATGGCGCCGACGCGTGCCGAAGTCGGACAAGCGCAGGCCTTCGATTTTCCGCAGCCGCTCGACCTTGGTCCACAGCTTGGCCTTGGCGCGGGCGAACAACACGTCGAGCGCGAACCGCCGCTGGCCCTTCATCGCCTGCCGCGAGCGCAGCTCGTTGACGATGGCAAGCGCCGGGATCTCCCACATCGTGGTGTGGGTCCATGGCCCGTGGAAATGCAGCTCGTATTGGCCATCCGCCTTGCGCAGCTCATATTCGGGCAGCCGAAACTCGGCGAGCCAGGCGATGAACTCCGGCGAGAACATATGGGTCTTGCCGTAGAACGTATTACCGGCGAGCCAGATCAGCTCTTTCTTGGTGAAACGGATGGTGCGGGCATGATCGAGCTGGGCCCGCAACTCGCCCTCGTCGATGATGTCGGCGAGCCGCACCCGCTTGGTGCGGTTGATGACCGAAAAGGTCACCTTCTGAGTCGGGTAAAACTCCCGAATCATCTGTAGCATCAATAGCTTGTAGAAATCGGTATCGAGCAGGCTGCGCACGATCGGGTCGAGGCGCCAGCCGTGATTGTAGGTTCTGCTCGCAATATCTGTAACGGTCATTGCGGCGTTGTACCGCGGCTCCGGAACGGCAGCCAGTAGGTTTCGCCGAGGGGACCGATGCGTTAACCCGCGACCGGTGGCAGGCCGGGATTGAAGGCCAAGGCCGCTTCGACCCATTTGGCAACACCAAGAACCCTGACATCATCGCGGTACCGCCCGGTGACCTGAACCCCGAGCGGCAGGCCGTTCCTGCCGAAGCCGGCGGGCAGCGACACCGCGGGTGCGCCGACGAAGGTCCAGGGCGCGCAGTACTCGGCATCGCCGGTCCAGTGCAGCCCGCGCGGTGCCTCGCCGAAGGCAGGCAGCGTCAGCACTGCATCGAAGCCGTTCAGTTCTGCGGTCAAGGCAGCCCGCCGCTGCTCCTGCGCCGCTTTGGCGGCCAGATACTCCATGGCGGATCTGCTCTTGCCGCTCTCGACATGAGATTTCATCACATCGCTGACCCGATCGGGATAGCGCGCGATGAGACTGTCGAAGATCACGGTCGCCTCGCTCAGCATGATGGTGTTGATCGCGCTCCAGTTGATCGCATCGAGTGCGGCCAGTTCGAGCTCTTCCAGCACCGCACCAGCGCTGCGCAGCTTGTTGATGACCGCTTCGAACAGCGCCTGCAGCTCGGGCTCCGCGCGCTCCCATTTGGCAAAGCGCACGACCGCGAGCCGCGGTTTGTCCAGCGGTGGCACGCCGCGATCGATATCGATCGCGAATGGTGCCAGCGGCCGACCATGCAAATCGGCATCACTGGCGCCGGCAAGCAGCGCAAGCGCCAACGCGACGTCATCGACCCGGCGGGCGAAGAAGCCGACATGATCAAGCGATGGGCTCAACGGGTGCACGCCAACGCGTGGGATCGCACCGAAGCTCGGCTTGAGACCGACCACGCCATTGAAGGCGGCGGGGCGGATCACCGAACCCAAGGTCTGTGATCCCAGCGCCAGCGGCACGAGCCCTGCCGCGACCGCCGCCGCCGAACCGGACGAGGATCCGCCCGGCGTGTGCTCCGGATTCCAGGGATTGACGGTCGGACCGGGATGCCGCCAGGCGAATTCGGTCGAAACCGTCTTGCCGAAAATGGTGGCGCCGAGATTGCGCAGACGCTCAACCACCCAGGCGTCGGCTGCGGGAATATGATCCCGGTAGATCGGCGAACCGTTGGTGGTCGGCATGTCTGATGTTGCGATGATATCCTTGATCGCGACCGGAATTCCGCCAAGCGGCCCACGGCGCGGCGCGACGTCGCTGGGCAGATATTCGAACGCTTTCAGCCGCGGCTCGACCGCCTTGGTCCGCGCCAGGCAGTCTGCTGCATATGCAGCAGCAGCTGATGGATCCGCCTTGAACTGACGCAGGAGGTCGACAACGCCGGCACCGGCCTTGGGTGCGGGCAAAGAGCTGGACTCGGTCATGCCAATTTCCACCGGACGTTCGAGACGGCGCAGCATCGCATATCACGATCGGCCGCCAGTCAAATCTCCTTACTTCATCGACAACGCCGGTTCGATATATTTCCGCACCACGAAGCTCTTGTAGTCGGGCTGGCCAGCGAGATTGCCGAGCGCAATTTGCGTATCCATCGAGACCTTCAGCGCATCGGCCGTGATATCGACACTCGGCGGATAGACGCCGTCCTCCAGCATGCGCTTGACCGCTGCTTCCACCACCGCCGGATCCAACGACGGGAACTCCTTCTTCGCGATCTCCACCGTCTTGGCCTCGTTGGTGGCCATGAAGCGCATCGCCATCTCCATCGCATTGACGACGCGCTGCGCCACATCAGGGTCGACGTCGTTGCGCGCGGTCACCGCTGAGAAAGCATAGGCGCCATAGGCCTTCGGAAAGCCGAACACGACCTTCATGCCCTTGGCGGCGACCTGGTCGAGGCCCGGCTCATACATCACGGCGACATTGGCCTGCTTGGCGATGAAAGGACCGGGCTCGGTGCCGATCGCGACCGGGATCATCTCGACGTCGGTCTTGGCGTCCATGCCGTTCTCCTTCAACAGCTTCATGAACAACGAGGTCGAGGTGGTCGGCATCAATCCGGTGACGACCTTCTGGCCCTTGATGTCCTTGATACTGTCGAACTTGAAATCCGGCGTGGTGGCGATCCACACCGCCGCGCCATTGACGACGTTGGCGATGATGCCGACCGGAGCGCCTTTGGAAGCCGCGATCGCGGTCCATTCCGGGCCGTGGATCGAGAATTGCGCGCTGCCGGAGATGACGGCTGAGAGTGCGACCGTCGGCGCGCCGGCGGTTTCCTTGGTGAGGTCCAGCCCCTGCTGCGTGAAGAACCCTTCGTCGATCGCCACGTAAAGCGGAAGGTAGAGCATCGACTGGAACGCCTGGCTCAGCACCACCTTCTTGTTGTCGGCGGCCGCCGGCGAGGTCAGCAGCAGCAACATCACAGCAGCCGCTCCAGCGGCCCGCGTCAGCAACGACATCGACGTACTCCATTCATTTCTGATAATTCAAACCTGCACCTGCTGCGTCGTACTGGCCTGCTTCCACGGCAGGCTGGTGCGTTCGATCAAATCGATCACGTAGTAGAGCAGGAAACCCACGATCATCAGCGTGAACAACCCGACCCAGACCGTATTGAGGTCGTAGAGGCTGGAGGCGGTATAGATCAGGTGTCCGAGCCCGCGCTGCGACGAGATGAACTCGCCAACCACGGCACCGACTAGTCCGAAGCCGATATTGATGCGGAAAGTCGCGATGATCGCCGGCAAGGTCGACGGCACGACAGCCTTGAAAAATACCTGGTGCTTATCGGCGCCCATCGAGATCAGCAGCGACTGCAGATCGGGATCGGCATCCTTGGCGGCCTGATAGGCCGCGATCAGCGCAACGATCGCGGTGAGCGACACCGACAGCGCCACCTTCGAGACAAGACCGGTTCCGAACCATAGCACCACGATCGGCGCCAGCGCGATCTTGGGCACGCTGTTGATGGCGACGATAAACGGCTCGACGAGGCGGGCGACGAACACCGAGTACCAGAGCGCCAGACCCAGCAGTGAGCCGATGATCGTCCCGATCACGAAGCCGAGCAGGGCTTCGAACAACGTGGTCCAGGTGTCGGAGATCAGCTCGCCGCTGAAAAACATACGGAAGGCATTTTGGAAGATACCGAGCGGCGAGCCGACCAGGAACGCCGATACGACGCCGAGGCGAACGCCAACCTCCCAGACGAAGAAGAAAGCGATCACTGCCAGCGCCTGCAGGAAGGCGCGGCCGAGCGCCGTATCGAAGCTGGCGCGGCGGCGCGCACGCGCACGCGATTTCACCGCCGACGAGGCACTGGGGAGAGTCAAGGTCACGTTGTCTTCTCGGTCTGGATGTCGAGCTCTGCGCAGAGCTGATGGAAATAGCCGGAGAAACGGTGGTCAGCGCGCGCCGCGATCGGTGAATGCGCCGCAATGTCGATGTCGTGTACGACCTTCACTCGCGCCGGCCGTCCGCTGAGCACGACCACCCGCTTCGACAGCGCCACCGCCTCGTCGATATCGTGTGTCACCAGGATGACGGTCTTGTGATAGGTCTCGACCGCCTCCTTCAGCACGCCCTCGAGATACAGCCTGGTCTGGTAGTCGAGCGCCGAGAACGGCTCGTCGAGCAGCAAGATGTCGGGATCCATGATCAGCGTGCGGATCAAGGCCACCCGCTGCCGCATGCCGCCTGACAACGTCTTGGGATAGACGTTCTCGAAGCCGGTGAGACCGAAGGATTTCAAATATTGCCGCGCCTTGGCTTCTGCGGCGTCGCGGCCGATGCCGCGCGTCTCCAGGCCGAGCAGCACGTTGCCAAGCACGGTGCGCCACGGAAACAGCAAGTCCTTCTGCATCATGTAGCCGACGCGTCCGCGCAGGCTTCCGATCGGCTCGCCGTGATGCTGCATGGTGCCGGCATCGGCCTCGATCAGGCCGGCGATGATGTTGAAGATCGTGGTCTTGCCGCAGCCCGATGGACCGATGATGCTGACGAAGTCGCGCTGGTGGATATCAAAGGAGAGATCGTCCAGCACGCGAACTTCTCCGGCCTTGCCGTGGAAGGACTTGCTGACGTTGCGGACGCTAAGCTGAATGGCGGTTGCGGACATGCCGCCCATTACGCAACTTACATGCCAGAGACGAATTGCGATGATTCTCTCGTCGGGACTGACCGTTTGGCGGAAAATGCAGCTTCGCGTGGAGAGCGCTGGCGTCTCTTTGGGCAGACCGATCAGATCGGCGCCCACGCGTCGTGTGAAGAGCGCGTGATCGCGATATCTGACCCGCAGGTTGCGATTTAGTTTTTTGCGATGCGAAGCCGTTCATGCTGGCGCTTTGCACACGGTCTCAAATTCCGTCGTGCAAAAGCCGAAGTGGAAGCGCGTCACTTCTCACTCGCCGAAGATGTGCTAACATTTTGTCGTCGCACCGCTTGAGGTGACGACCAACGAACGGCTCGAAACGTCCGACGAATAAATGCGCAGCCTTCAAAGCTGCTTGATGGGAGTGAAGCGATGATATCGGGTTTCCACCGAAGCATTCTTGCGTTTGCCACGATTGGTCTTCTCGCCGGAACAAGCATTGCCGGCGCGCAGCAGGCGGCCGACCAGAAACGCGGGCTGAAGAAATACGAATCCGGAACCAAGGAATTCTGGACTCATCCGCCGGATGACTGGTTCCTCGGCGACGAGACCGAGGCGCAGAAGGGGTTGGCCCCGCCGTCCGGGCCGCCGACCGGCGCGTCGGAGGCGGAACTCGCCAGCATCGTCAAGAAGATCAAACTGCCGGATGGCTTCAAGATCGAAGTCTGGGCGCCGGGCGTGCTGGCCGCGCGCCAGATGGCCTGGGGCGACAAGGGCACCCTGTTCGTCGGCTCGTTCGGCCTCGGCAACGTCTATGCGATCACCGACAAAGGCGGCAAGCGCGAGGTCAAGACAGTCCTGAAGGGACTGAACATGCCGACCGGCGTCGCCTTCCAGGACGGCGCGCTGTATGTCATCGCGGTCGACAAGCTGATCAAATATGAGAATGCCGAAGCCAATCTCGACAATCTCGGGCAGGGCAAGGTCGTCTATGACGACATGCCCTCTTATGCCGCGCATGGCTGGAAATATATCGCGGTCGACAAGGACGGCTGGTTCTACATCCCGTTCGGCCCGCCCTTCAACATCGGCATTCCGCCGACCAGCGTATCGCAGATTCGCCGTGTCGATCCGCGCACCGGCAATGCCGAGATCTGGGCGCTCGGCGTACGCAACAGCGTCGGCGGCGATGTCGATCCGCGCACCGGCAAATATTGGTTCACCGAAAACGCCCGTGACTGGGTCAGCGACGATCTGCCGAGCGACAAGCTCAACATGATCGCCAAGATCGGCGAGCACTTCGGCTATCCCTATTGCCACCAGGGTGACATGCCGGATCCGAAATTCGCCATGGGCCATCAGTGTTCGGAGTTCACCCCGCCCGCGCTCAATCTCGGCGGTCACGTCGCGCCGCTCGGCATGAAGTTCTACACCGGCGACCAGTTCCCGGCCGAGTACAAGAACAACATCCTGATCGCCGAGCACGGCTCCTGGAACCGTCACAAGTACCAGGGCGCCCGCATCATGCGGGTGACCGCCGATCCTGACGGCAAAAACGCCAAGCAGGACGTGTTCGCGTCGGGCTGGATCGAAGGCGACCAGGGCTATCTCGGCCGTCCCGCTGACATCGTCCTCGCCAAGGACGGATCGATCCTGGTGGCGGATGACTGGGCCGGTGCGATCTATCGCATCAGCTACGAGAAGAAGTGATCGCGAGAGCATGATCCGGAAAAGTGGAAACCGGTTTTCCGAAAGGATCATGCTCAATCAAAGAGATGAGATCATGATGCGATTTTTTCTAATCGCATCATGATCTAGAGATGAGGGGGGCTGCGGCTGCCTTACGGCGGCCGCAGCCTTTTGTTTCTAACGTCAGTCATCAAGCCCTCATCGCCGGGCGCGAGCCGGCGATCCATCGAACAGCCGCATCACCATCGATGGATGCCCAACGAGCCCGGGTCGTAGCCGGGACAGCTTCCAGGGCATGGGGCGCGGAGAGGAAACAACAAGAGATGTATAAGACCAGCCTCGGAATCCTGCTCGCTGCTGCGGCCTTGCTGAGCGAGTTCTCCGTCACGCATGCTGCCGACCTTGAGGCGGGCAAGGCGAAAGCCGAGCTCTGCGTCGGTTGCCACGGCGAGAATGGCCTCTCCCAGACCGAGAACATTCCGTCGCTTGCGGGCCAGCAGGACCAGTTCATCCAGTGGCAGCTCGTGTTCTTTCGCGCCGGCACGCGCAAGAACGAAGCGATGCAGCCGATCATCGAACAACTCAACAACGAGGATATCCGCAATCTCGGCGCCTATTTCGCCTCCCTCACCCCGCCAAAGGCGCCGCCGGATGACAATCCTGAGCTGTCGCAGAAGGGCGCTCAAGCGGCCGCGGGTCGTCGCTGCGCCTCATGCCATACCGACAGCTATGCCGGTACCAAGGGAGTCGCGCGCATCGCCGGTCAACGGGAGGAATATCTGGTCAAGGCGCTGCATGATTATAAGAGCGGCCAGCGCGTCGGCGGCAGCCAAGCGGCGATGACCGACGTCGCCTATCCCTTGAGCAACGAAGAGATCGAAGCGCTCGCACATTATCTCGCGCATTTGTAGTTGGCGGTCGTCGGTTGAGCCGCAATAGTGGCTGTCATCCCGGCCTGGCGAGCGTGAGCGAGCGCAGAGCCGGGACGACCCTTGGAGCAAGGGGCGAGGGCGTGCTTTACCCTCGCTGCGCCTCGTACACCTTCAGATGCGTGTAGGCGATGCGCAGCTTCGGCACCGGCACTTTCGCCGCATCGGCGCGCGTGACGAGATCACCGATCACGTGGTCGGCCTCGACCGGAAGCCCGGCCCTGAGATCGCGGAACATCGACGCAGTCATCGGCGATCCCTCGGTGGTCAGCATGCCCGACACACGCTGGAAAAAAGGACCGCCCGGTGCGTAGCCGGCCGCAGCCGCCACTGAGCTGCATTCGTCGAGCATCCCCAACAGAAACTCCTTACCATCGGGCGCGGCGAGGATGACTCCGACCGGAGCGCGCATCAGCGTGGTCGACGCGGCGAGCGAGGCCAGGAACACCCATTTCTCCCACATCTCCTGCATGATGTTTTCGCTCGCGGATGCATTGAAATTGCCGCGCTTGAAGACGTCGAAAATGGCCTGCACACGGTCTGACGATCCGCCGGCGCGCGCCCCGAAGGTGAGCGATTGCATTGGCTGCAGCTGCACCACTTCGCGCTTGTCGTTCAACGTCGCGGCAATCGCGCAGAGCCCGCCGAGCACGCGCTCGCGGCCGAATTTCGCGTCGAGCACATCGAGATGGCGCATGCCGTTGAGCAGGGGAATGATCGAGGTCTGCGGCCCAACCGCCGGAGCGAACGAGGCGACCGCGTCCTGCAGATCGTAGGCCTTGCAGCTCAGCAGCACGACGTCGAAGTGCTCCTTGAGCGCATCGGCCTTCACGGTTGGAGGATTGGGCAAGGTGACGTCGCCGGTCGGGCTCCGGATCACGAGACCGGCCGAGGCCAGCTCGGCGGCGCGTCGTGGCCGCACCAGGAAAGTAATATCGCCGCCGGCCTGCAACAGGCGGCCGCCGAAATAGCCGCCGATGGCACCGGCGCCGACCACGAGAATACGCATGGGTGTGTCCTTCTCTCAGGAGCCCCGCATAATGCAGAGGCGAATAAGGAATGGCGAGTAGCGAATCAGGATGGTCCCTATTCGCTATTCGCTATTCCCTGTTCGCCCCTCTACCACTTTTCGCCAAACGGCCGGATCTCCATCTCGAACGTCCAGGCGCTCTTCGGCTGCTGATAGAGGTGCCAATACGCACCGGCCACCGAGGCCGGCGGCATCAACAGATCAGGATTGTCGAGCGCGGCCTCGCCCCAGATCTGCGCCCGTCGTTCACGCACCCAGGCGGTATCGACACCGGAATCGATGATCAGATGCGCGACATGGATGTTCTTCGGCATCAATTCGCGCGCCATCGACTGGGCCACTGCGCGCAGACCGAACTTGGCCGATGCGAATGCCGCATAGCCGGAGCCGCCGCGCAAGGACGCGGTGGCGCCGGTGAAGAAGATGTTGCCCTGCCCGCGCGGCAGCATCAGCCGTGCGGCTTCCCGCCCGGTCACGAAGCCCGCCCAGCAGGCCATTTCCCAGACCTTGCGGAACACACGGTCCGTCGTTTCCAGGATCGGAAAATTGACATTGGCCCCGACGTTGAAGATCACGACCTCGAGCGGAGCATGCTTGTCGGCGTCGTTGAGGAACGCGATCGTCTCCTCTTCCTTCCGGGCATCGAGCGAGCGGCCGAAGATGGTGCCGCCGGCGGCTTCGACCTCCTTCACGAGCGGTTCGAGCTTCTCGCCATTGCGGCGCCCGGCGAACACGGTGAAGCCTTCCGCGGCGAATTTCTTGACGATCTCGGCGCCGATATAGTCGCCGGCACCGACCACGGCGACGGTTGCGTTGCGCTTTTGCATGTCGTGCTCCTGTCATTCAGGGGCGCTCGTCAGAGCGAACCCGGAACCTCCTGCCTCACCTCGGGATTCCGGGTTCATCGCTCCGCGATGCCCCGGAACGACGGCTCACTTCTCCAAAATCATCTCCTCGACGTCGCGCAGCTGCTCCTTACCGAAGAACATTTCGTCGCCGACGAAGAAGGTGGGCGATCCGAAGGCGCCGCGCTCGACCGCCCGCTGGGTGTTCTCGAGGAGCTTCGCCTTGACCTGTGGCCCCTGCGCGCGCGCAAACAGCTTTGCGCCATCGAGCCCGGACGAGGTGATCGCTGAGATCGCGACCTCCGGATCATCCATCTTCTTTGGCTCCCGCCACATGTGGAAGAACGCCGCATCCACATAGGGCCCGAACACGCCTTCGAGCTGCGCGGCAATGGCCGCCCGCATCAGGTTCAGCGTGTTGACCGGAAAGAACGGATTGAAGACATAGGGCTCGACCTGAAAGCGCTTCACGAACCTGCGCGTTTCGATCTCGTGAAACTCGCGCTTGTTCTTGATCCCGGCGAGCGTCTCCGCGGGGGATCTGTTGTTGGTGGCCTTGAAGATGCCGCCGAGCAGCACGGGCACGTACTCAAATCTGGTGCCGATCCGCTGCTCGATGGCGGGAATCGCCAAATGACTGAGATAGGCGTTGGGGCTGCCGAAATCGAACAGGAACTGCGGCGCGGACGGGCTCATGGACGGTTTCCCCAGACCTGGATGTTTGGCCCATCTTGGTCCAGCCGCAGCCTGACGTCCAGCGTTTTATGATGGTCATCATATTGATGATCATCTGCGGGCAGGTCAGACCAGACGGGTGATGGTGCGTTTCCGCCAGACGAGAAAATAGAAGCTCATTTGCAGCAGGAACATCGCACTGAAGGTGATCGGATACGCCAGCCACACGCCGTCGAGACCCAGCAGTGAGTTCATGACGACCGCCGACGGGACCTCGATCAGGGCAATGGAGAGCATGGAGATCAACAGCGGCATCCACACAGTGCCGCTAGCGCGCATAGCGGCCGAGAATGCCGTTGCCATGCCGAACAGCACCGAGCTCCACAGCACGATGTGCAGCGAGCGTTGCGCGAGTTCGATCACGGGCGGGTCCGTGATGAAAAAACCCATCAGCGTGCGTGAAAACAGATAGGCAATGGCGACCAGGCCACCGGTCAGCACCACGTTCATCTCAAGCCCGGTGCGCACGATGCGGCCGATCTCTCCGGCGCTGCCGCGGCCGATCGCCTGGGCGCCGAAGATCGAGACCGAAATCGCGATCGAGATCGCCGGAAACTGCACGTAGGCCAGGACCTGATTGACGGCACCGTAGGCCGCGGTCGCGTCCGAGCCGTGACTGTTGACCAGCCCGAGCAACACCATCTCGGCAAGCGACATCACGATCATATTCATGGCAGCAGGGATACCGAGCCGCAGCACGAGCCGTAGCAGGATCGGATCCACCGACATTCCGCGCCGGAAACTCGCATCAAAGGCCAGGGGATGCTTGCGCCGCCGCAGATGGGTGTCGAGCCAGATCAGCGTGAGCAAGCTCGAGATCGCGGACGCGCAGGCCGCGCTCGCCACCCCGAGCTGCGGCAGCCCGAACGACCCGCGGATCAGCATGGGCGTGAGTGCAAGCCCGATGACGGTCGACACCGCCAGCGCGATCAGCGGCGTCATCGTGTCACCGACACCGCGCATCAGGGCCGTGATCAGGATGAAAGTAAAGGTCAGCGGCATTGCGATCATCATGATGCGCGCGTACGTGACGGCCGCATCGAGAATGTTCGCGGGCGTCGCGAGCGCGATCAACAGCGGCCTCGCGAACAGCCCGCCGAGCACCGCGATCAGCGCCGCGAGCACCAGGGACACGCTCAGCGTGGTGCCGGCGATCGTCTTCACCTTGGCGGTTTCCCCCGCGCCCCAGGCCTGCCCGATCAGCACCCCGGCGCCCGCGCCCAAGCCGATGACGAAGGAGATGAAGAAGAACATCGCGGGAAAGAACACCGACACGGCCGCCAGCGCGTCGACGCCGATCATCTGCCCGAGATAGACGTTGTTGATGGTGCCGAACAGCGCCTGCAGGATGTTGCTGAGCATCATCGGCGCGAGAAAGACCAGAAAAGATTTCCGGAGCGAAGGAGGATTCGACACAAAGCTATCCTGCAGATGAATTGAAAATGCCGCGGTGAAATCAAGTCGGCCGGATCGGCAATCGAGCGTGCAACCTTAGGACGCGAGATCGCGATAAGCGAGAGCGATGGCGTGATCGCGGATATCGGCCGGCCAATCCGCGATCAGCTCGCCGAAACGCCGGCGATCGTCAGTAAAAAGGGCGCGGGACGCCTCCTCGAAGTTGGGAAAGTTCCCGGCCATGGCCGACATGAAATGATAAGCCGCCTCTCGCGCCTGACGCGCGCGATCCCGGTCGCCATTGGCGCGTCGCGCCTCATCGACCAGCTTGCGCAGAGCCACGGACGCGCCGCCGGGCTGCGCGTTCAGCCATTCCCAATGACGGGGGAGCAAGGTCACTTCACGGGCAACCACGCCGAGCTTTGGCCGGCCGCGGCCGCGCGGCTCAACGGCTGCGGGCTCGGATTGCTCGACCGACTTCACAGGCAGGCGCGAGGTGATCTCGGCATCGCTGCCGCGAAGATCGAGATCGATCGAACGGCCGGTCCGGTCGTCGAAAATCAGGATCGGCGCAGGCGTCGCTCCAATGCGTTTGACGCTGAGGGCGACCTCGCTGAGCGGACCCGTGGCCAGGCGGCGGGGCCCCTGGAAGGCTGTAAAGGTCTCGTCCATTGCGTGCACCTCGTCTGAAGCACCATGCTTCTAGAACGGCCAGGGATCTATTTACACCCGGATAAAATAGATGTCAATATTACCCGGGTGATTATTCGACAGAGGATCAGGACAAACCGGATCGTCGAATTGCGCTCCGCCTGCTACGGAATTGCGACACACCTGAAGGCCGGGGGAATCACGATGCTCATCGTTCACCACCTCAATAATTCCCGTTCGCAGCGCGTGCTGTGGCTGCTCGAAGAGCTCGGCGTGCCCTACGAGATCATCCGCTACGAGCGCCAGCCCGACATGCGGGCACCGAAGGAGTTGCGCGCGATCCATCCCCTTGGGAAGTCGCCGGTCATCACGGACGGCGGCAATACAGTCGCGGAATCCGGCGCGATCATCGAATATCTGGTCGATACCTATGGCGATGGCCGCTTCAGCCCACCGCCGAAGACCCCGGAACGGCTGCGCTATAGCTACTGGATGCATTATGCCGAAGGCTCGGCGATGCCGCTGCTGCTGCTAAAGCTGCTGTTCAACGTGATGCCCAAGCGCGCCCCGGCGCTACTGCGTCCGCTGGTGCGCAAGGTGGCCAACCAGGCCCTGACCACGCTGGTCAATCCGCAACTCAAGCAGCACATGGCATTCTGGGAAAGCGAGCTGCAGAAGAGTGAGTGGTTCGCCGGCAACGAGTTCACGGCCGCCGACATCCAGATGAGCTTTCCGCTGCAGGCTGCCGCGGCCCGCGGTGGCCTCGAGCAGGGGCATCCACGGGCAATGGATTTCCTCACCCGCATCGAGGCGCGCCCGGCCTACCAGCGAGCGCTGGAGAAGGGCGGCCCGTACACGGTGGGCAGATAGCTCGGCGGCAAAGGGGTGTAAGCCGGCCCGCGGGGCGTCATCGCTACCGGCCGGCGGCGGTTGCGCCGCGGCTCCGGGGATCCGGCGCACCTATCAGCCCGTCGGCCGTCACCAGGATCGAATTGGCGGAGGTATAGCCGAGCCCCTCCACGACCCGGTGACCTTTCGCCTTCAGTTCCGACACGACGTCGGCGGGGAAGCCGTACTCCATGCGCACTTCGTCGGGCATCCATTGGTGATGCAAACGCGGCGCGGCAACAGCGGCGGCAACATCCATGTGATAATCGAGCACGTCGACAATCACCTGCAGCACGGTCGTGATGATGCGGCTGCCGCCGGGCGAGCCTGTCACCAGCACGGGCTTGCCGTCTTTCAGCACGATGGTCGGCGACATCGATGACAGCGGCCGTTTGCCCGGCCCCGGCAGATTAGCCTCAAATCCCACCAGGCCGAACGCATTGGAAGCGCCGGGCGCCGCGGTGAAATCGTCAAGTTCGTTGTTGAGCAGCACGCCCGTGCCGTCCGCCACGAGGCCGACGCCGTAGGGGAAGTTCAGCGTGTAAGTGTTGCTGACCGCATTGCCGTCATTGTCGACCACCGAGAAATGCGTGGTGTTGCTGCCCTCGCGGAGTGGCGTGACCTTGAGGGCGTCGGCCGGCGTCGCACGATCAGGATCGATGCTGGCGCGCAGCTTCGCGGCATAGTCCTTCGACAGCATCACCGGGACCGGCGCATTGATGAAAGCGGGATCGCCGAGATAGCGGGCGCGATCGGCATAGGCCCGTTTCATCGCCTCGATCAGAATATGCAGGGAGGCCGCCGAACCCTGTTTCAATTGATCGAGCTGAAAGCCTTCGAGGATGTTGAGGGTCTCGATCAGGACCGTGCCGCCCGAGGACGACAGCGGCATCGAGGCGATGTCATAGCCGCGATAGGTCCCTCGGACAGGTTTGCGGATCAGCGGCTGGTAGGATTTCAGATCTTCGGTCGTCATGATGCCGCCAGCGTCCTGCACCCCTTTCGCCAGCTTCTCGGCAACCGTTCCTTCGTAGAAACCACGTGGCCCCTGTTCGGCAAGCGCCGTCAACGTTGCAGCCAGATCGGTCTGGACAAGCTTTTGGCCTTCGTGCAGCGGCGCGCCATCGGCGTTCGCAAAGATCTTCGCCGAGGCCGGCCATTTCCCGATCCGCGAATAGAACATCGGCAGCGTATCTGCGACGTGATCCTCGATCGTGATGCCCTCGCCCGCGAGCACGATGGCAGGATGGACCAGCTGCGCCAGCGTGAACTTGCCCGAGCCATATTTGTCCAGCGCAAGCGCCAGGCCCGCGACGGTTCCGGGCACACCTATCGACAGCGCTGAATCGCGCGACTTTGCATTGTCAGGCTTGCCGTCAGCGCCGAGGAACATCTGGCGCGTGGCGCTGGCTGGCGCGGTTTCGCGATAGTCGATCGCGATGTCTTCGCCGCGGTCCTTCAGATGGATGACCATGAAACCGCCGCCGCCGATGTTGCCGGCAACAGGATAGGTCACCGCCAGGGCGAATCCGGTTGCCACCGCCGCATCGACGGCATTGCCGCCAAGCGCGAGCACGCCCTGGCCAACCCGAGCTGCGATCTTCTCCTGCGCCACCACCATGCCGTGCGCGGGCGGTTGTGGCGGGGCCGTCGCGCCCGGCAGCAGCGGCACAGGCAGGTTGTAATCCTGCATATCCAGCGCTGCCGCGGGCACCATCCCCGCAAGGAGCAGGCCGATGCCCGCAAGGATGGTTCGTCGATTAATTGTGAGAGGAATCATCAAAATTCCGCCGCGGCTGACATCCAGTGAACGCCGCGAATGCTATAGCCCCTGAGACCGGGCGCAAAACGCGAGGTCGTGATCGTGAAGGACATTTTGGAATGGCTGTGACCACGATTTCGTCAGGCGAGGATACCGTGCGGCGCGCCTATCCGCCGCACACCGCCGTCATCAGCTGGATATTCTTCGATTGGGCCGCGCAGCCCTATTTCACGCTGATCACAACCTTCGTCTTTGCTCCCTATTTCGCGGCCCATGTCGCGCCCAATGCTGCAAGCG
>NZ_CAFK01000222.1 GCF_000239815.1 Bradyrhizobium sp. STM 3843
GGGACGACAGCGGAGGGCGCGGCGCCCGATGGCGCCTCTTGGCGCGGCCACGCCGCGCGACCCCTGCCTTACGTCCTGATGCGCACGCCCTTGGTGGTGAAGCGCTGCGTGCGTCCTTCGGGGCGCAGCGGCCGGCGTGTGGCGGCGGCCTTGCCGGTGCCGGGGGGCTGATGCGCGGGCACCAGCTGGTCGGGCCGCGAGCCGATCAGGTCGCTGCGGCCCATCTCCTTCAGCGCCTCGCGCAGCACCGGCCAATTGTCCGGGTCGTGATAGCGCAGGAACGCCTTGTGCAGCCGGCGCTGCCGCAGGCCCTTGATGGCCTCGACCTTGTCGCTGCCGCCATGGCGCACGCCGCGCAGCGGGTTGACGCCGGTGTGATACATCGCCGTCGCGGTGGCCATCGGCGAGGGCAGGAAGGTCTGCACCTGGTCGGCGCGGTAGCGGTTTCGCTTCAGCCACAGCGCGAGGTTCATCATGTCCTCGTCAGTCGTGCCGGGATGCGCCGCGATGAAGTAGGGGATCAGATAATACTTCTTGCCGGCCTCGCGCGCGGCGGCGTCGAACATCTCCTTGAAACGGTCATAGGCGCCGATGCCCGGCTTCATCATCTTGTCGAGCGGGCCGCGCTCGGTATGTTCCGGGGCGATCTTCAGATAGCCGCCGACGTGATGCGTCACCAGCTCCTTGACGTATTCCGGGCTCTCGACCGCGAGATCGTAGCGCACGCCAGAGGCGACCATCACGCGCTTGACGCCCTTGACCTCGCGCACCTTGCGATAGAGCCGGATCAGATCGTCATGCGAGGTATTGAGGTTCGGGCAGATCTCGGGAAACACGCAAGACGGCCTGCGGCAGGCGGCCTCGACCTTCGGGTCCTTGCACGCCATCCGGTACATGTTCGCGGTGGGACCGCCGATGTCGGAGATCACGCCGGTGAAGCCCGGCGTCTTGTCGCGGATGCGCTCGATCTCCTGCAGGATCGAGCCTTCGGAGCGGCTCTGGATGATGCGGCCCTCATGCTCGGTGATCGAGCAGAAGGTGCAGCCGCCGAAGCAGCCGCGCATGATCGTCACCGAGAACTTGATCATCTCCCACGCCGGAATCTTGGCGTCGCCGTAGGACGGATGCGGCGCGCGCGCGTAGGGCAGATCGTAGACGGAGTCCATCTCCGCCATGGTCAGCGGGATCGGCGGCGCGTTGAGCCAGAGGTCGCGGTCACCATGGCGCTGCACCAGCGGCCGCGCATTGCCCGGATTGCTCTCCCGATGCAGCACGCGCGAGGCCCGCGCATAGGCCTCGCGGTCGGCCTCGACCTGCTCGCAGGACGGCAGCCGGATCACCACCTCGCCCTTCTCGCGTGCGGCGCCTTCGTCGGCGGAGTCGAGATCGTCGGCGTGCAGTTCGGTGGTGCTCTCGGGCACGCGGCGAAACAAAGCGGTGCCGCGGATCGACTGCAAATCCCTAGGCGATTCACCGGCGGCGAGCCGGTGCGCGACTTCCACCACGGCGCGCTCGGCATTGCCGTAGAGCAGGATGTCCGCCTTGGCGTCGGCCAGCACCGAGCGGCGCACCTTGTCGGACCAGTAGTCGTAATGCGCGATCCGGCGGAGCGAGGCCTCGATGCCGCCGAGCACGATCGGCACATCCTTGAACGCCTCGCGACAGCGCTGGGCGTAAACCAGGGTGCAGCGGTCCGGTCGCTTGCCGCCTTCGCCGCCGGGCGTATAGGCGTCGTCATGGCGCAGCCGGCGATCCGCGGTATAGCGGTTGACCATGGAATCCATGTTGCCGCCGGTGACGCCGAAGAACACACGCGGACGCCCGAGCGCCTTGAACGGCTCGGCCGATTGCCAGTCCGGCTGCGCGATGATGCCGACTCGAAATCCTTGCGCCTCGAGCAGCCGGCCGATGATCGCCATGCCGAAGGAGGGATGGTCGACATAGGCGTCGCCCGTCACCAGCACGATGTCGCAGGCGTCCCAGCCGAGCGCATCCATTTCCTTGCGGCTCATCGGCAGGAATGGCGCCGGCTTGCCCGCGCGGTGGCGGGGCCAGGAACTCAAGGGTTTGGCGGCGAGGGCAGTGTCCATGGCGCCGACGCATACGACTGCGGGCCGGCGAATTCAACCACGCGGCGTGCCGCGCAAGGCGCGCGGCCGCCGTGGAACCAGCTTGCCTCAATAATTGGCTGCCGCCGCCCGCTTGTCTCTGAACCAGCCCCAGGCCAGGAAGGCCACGAAGGCGCTCAGTGCCAGCGCCAGCGAGGCCGGAAACCGCGTCTCCTGCCCGCTCGCG
Organism: Bradyrhizobium sp. STM 3843; assembly: GCF_000239815.1. GTDB lineage: Bacteria > Pseudomonadota > Alphaproteobacteria > Rhizobiales > Xanthobacteraceae > Bradyrhizobium. The sequence continues at coordinate 2,296 of NZ_CAFK01000222.1, forward strand.
GCCGCCGCCACGGTGCTGGTTGCCGCCATCGCCACCGAATCCGTCGCCGAAACGGCCGCCGTTTCCGGAAATTCGCTGGCGGCGCTGCCGGTGTCCATCGCCGCGGTCACGACCGCATCGGTCGGAAAGCGGTCGGCAACCGGATTGGTCGGAGCCGCGGCCGTCCCTGGAGCCGCAGCCGCGGTCCGTTGCGCATCCGTGGCCTGCGGCGCGGCGTCGGCGGCCTGCGGAAATTGTGCGAACGAGTTCAAGCCGGAGCGGCGCGCCGCGGCCGCATGATGGACCACGCGGTCTGGCTTGCGGTCGTGCATCGCCGCGCGCGCCTGCGCTTGCATCTGGGCTTGAGATTGGGCCCGCGCCAGCGGACGCATCTGGGGACGCGGCGGCAGGAATTTGGCCATCATCCGATCGGACCAGGACATGTAGGCCTTGCAGAGTTCGTTGCACGGCATTCCGTTGACCGTGGTGGTGCCAGAGGCCGCTTGCGAGGCGCCGAGCCCAGCAAGAGACGCGGCGCAGATCAGGAGCGCAGATGCAACCAGCCTTTGCACCTTCGGTTGTATGCGGCTCATCGCAATTCCCCCTTCCGTCGTTTTACCTCTTGTGGGAATTACGACAGCAGCAGTGGTCGAGAATTGGATCAGATCGCGTCAATATCCGGATCAGATGCGGTCAATTTTTCGGACTCCGCACGCCTGCCAGATCAACCGCTTTGGGGAATGTGTTCAATGCCGCAGTGTGTGCTGCTGTTCGATATCGACGGCACCCTCGCCGACACCGATGCGCTTCATGTCGAGGCCTTCAACGAGGTGTTCGGTCCATACGGTCACGTCTTCGACCGGCCGCGCGCTGCGAAGGAGCTGCTCGGCCGCTCCAACCAGTCGATCGGCGTGCAATTCCTCCCCGATGAGCCGCCGGAGCGCCGGGCCGAGGTGCTGGCGCAGAAGGAAGCGGCCTTCCGCGCCCGCGCGGCCGGGCAGGTGCAGCCGCTGCCCGGCCTGATGGCGTTGTTGGACTATGCGGACGCTGAGGCGATTCCGGTCGTCGCAGTGACCAACGCGCCGCGCGCCAATGCCGAGCTGATCCTGCAGGGCCTGGGGATCACCGATCGCTTCAAGACGGTGATCATCGGCGACGAGCTGCCGCACGGCAAGCCGCACCCGCTGCCCTATCTGGAGGGCCTGCGTGCCGCGGGCGCCGGGGCGGAGCGCGCCATCGCTTTTGAGGATTCCCGCGCCGGAATCACGTCGGCCTGCGCGGCCGGCATCGCCACGGTTGGGATGCGGACCAATCTCGCGCATGACGATCTGATCGCTGCCGGCGCGATCATGACGGCGAAGGCGTTCGATGAGCGCGATGTGTTCGATCTCGTGAAAGCGAGGCTGGCGCGTTGATGTCGCGCATCGCGGCGACCAGCGTTGTCGATCGATCAGCGCGTGTCGCCGAACAGCGCGAGCAACGCATCGCGCGCTACGGTGATGCTCTGGTAAAGAGCGTCGCTGCCGCCGGCATCCGGATGCGCCGTCTTGGCCTTCTGCCGAAACGCGGCCTTGATCTCGGAAGGCGTGAGCGCGCCGTCGGACGGCAGCGCCAGCGCTTCGCGGAATTGGCTGCCGTCATCGCCGGCAGATCGCTGCAGCAGTGCACGGCGCGCCTTTTGCGCTTCGATGCGCAGGCCGACCTGATCCTGCCGCCAGCGCTGACGCGACATCACCACACATGCGCCGAAGGCGATGCGGCCGTCGGTCTCGAGCGCATCGAGACTGAATGGGCCGACCACGTCATAGGGCGGCGCGAGACAGGCATGCCGGCCGTCGTCACTGGGCTCAATCCGGCCGATGGTCGCCAAGTCGACAACACCGAGCGAGCCGTTCCAGACCACCCATTGTGCCGTGTCCGTCACGCCAGCGCACGGGCCGGTTTGACCGGCCCGAGGTCGACCTGGATCTCATCGGCCTCGATGCGGAGTTCGTAAGGATGCAGCACGTTGCGAACGATATGGGTGACGCATTTGCCGCTTCTGCCGTCGAAACCCCATTGATGATGTGGGCACATGACGGTGGTCCCGTCGAAGCTCGCTTCGGTCAGCGGCATGTCCGCATGAGGACAGCGCCCGCGATAGGCCTTGAGCTCGCCACCGGCGGGCCAGACCAGCAGCACGCTCTTGCGGCCGACCTGGAACAGGCCCATGTCGCCTTCGCCCACGGCATTGGCAGCACAAACAGAGGTGAACGTCATCATGTCGCCTTTCGACAAGTGAGCCTCTTGAATGGGCCACACCGTTGAAGGGCCACAACGCAATTTTCGGACCAGCAAAAAAGCCGCGCTTGAGGCGTATCCTGGCGCAGCAATGTCGGAAATGCGACGAGGCCGAACGCATCGGAGCCGGACCGCGGCTCGCTGCTTGTTTGGATGACGACGCCGTGGGATTGAAGCCTGCGCTGCGCGTGCGAGATGCGGAGCGCTGTTCACCTCGATGAGGTCAGGATCGATCATGTCCGTATCGCGTCTCCTGCTTGCTTTCGCTGCACTGCTGTTCGCCTCGGTCGCCTTCGCGGCCGACAAGCCCGGGGAGATGAAGGGGATGGTGCTGGAGCCGTCGCCCGACAATCTCGCGCTGACCTGGGCCAAGGCCAATCTGGTACTGCCGGGAGTTTTGTTCGGCGGCCGGCGCTGGGAGGGGCATGCGGAAGAAGCACCTGACGTGATCGGCATCGCGCCGCTCGTCATCGTGATGCACGGCTCGAGCGGCGTGGCGCCGGCGGTGAAGGAGTTTCAGGTCTGGCTCGCCGATGAGCTTGGCGTCGCCTCGGTCGCACCCGACAGCCTCGCGATTCCCGATCGCCTGACCTACACCTCGCCGATCGATGTCGACACCTATGAGCGCGTGCATGCGCTGCGCCTCGCCGAGCTCGAGCATGCGCTGAAGGCGTCGAGCGACTGGAGCTGGGTCGATCGGCTGCGCCTCGTTCTCGCCGGCACCAGCGAGGGCGCCGTGGCCGTCGGCCGCTATGCCGGCAAGGATGCCGCGGCGCGGCTGATCTATTCATGGTCATGCGAGAGCAACTACTTCGTCGCCGAACCGCGCCTCGGCATCGGGCAGAAGGAGCCGGTCCTGAACGTGATCGCCGCCCGCGATCCGTACTTCTCCGTCGCCAATCCCTGGAATAAGGACCGGGGCGTCACCGGCTCTTGCGCCGCCGCGCTCAAGGATGATCCGAAGGCCGAGGTCATGGTGATCGATGCCGACGTGCACACGATCCTGAACCGGCCCGAGGTGCGCGAACGGACAGCGCAATTCCTGCGCGGTGTGCTGGATCGATGAAGTGATGCATGATCGCGCAGAGACGGCGGAGACGTCGCATCATCGGCCGTCAGTATGAGTCGGCGGTCCGACAGTCCGGTTCATCCTTCATGATAATTAATTTTCAACCCAGTTTGTTAGATCGAACGCCAGACGCGTCTGACTAGACCAAAGTAGCGCGCGAATTCGCAGGAAGCGATCTAGGAAACGCCGTTCCAATACCTAGCTCTCGCGCGCCGATATTGAACGGCACGGATCGCTCGATGGCGCGAGCTGCGAACAGCCGCCGCGCCGGCATCGCGCGACATTGGAGTCTTTCATCATGGATACCACCAGCCTGGTCCAGCCGGCCCTATGGGCCGCTGCTATCGTCGTGCTGCTCGCACTGCTGAAGCTCGCCAACATCTTCTGCTACATCCCGAACAACCAGGTCGGGATCGTCGAGAAACTATGGACTTTCCGCGGTTCGGTCGCGGAAGGCTTTATCGCGTTGAATGGCGAGGCAGGCTTCGAGCCAGAAGTGCTGCGCGGCGGCCTGCACCTGTTCTTTCCCTTCATGTATCGAATTCACCGCTCCGACCTCGTCACGGTCGGCCAGGGCAAGATTGCCTATGTGTTCGCGCGCGACGGCGCGCCGCTCGGCGCTTCCCAGGTGCTCGGGGCCAACGACAGCGATGACAAATCCGACTTCGAGGATACCAGGCGCTTTCTCCTGGCCGGCGGTCAGAAGGGACCGCAGCGCAAGGTCCTGCGCGAAGGCACTTACGCGATCAACACCACGCAATTTGCCATCATTACCGACGAACGGGTCTACGGCCACGCGTTGAGCACGCAGGAGCGTACCGTGCTCGACGGCATGCAGCTCACCATCGCCGAGCGCTGGGGCTTCACGCCGGTGATCCTGGCCGCCGATCACGACTTGGTCGGCATCGTCACCGTCCATGACGGCCCCTCGCTGCCGCCCGGCGAGATCATTGCGCCGGAGGTCGGCATCGAGCTCAACGACGGCGTCACCTTCCACAACAATTTCCAGGAGCCGGAAAAATTCCTGACCGCTGGCGGTTATCGCGGGCGCCAGCTTCAGGTCATCGTTGAAGGCACCTGGTACATCAATCGCCTGTTTGCCACCGTCGAAGCCGTGCCGAAGACGATCATTCCGGTCGGCAATGTCGGCGTGGTCATCTTTTACACCGGGCCGCGCACCGCCGATGTGTCGGGCGAGGAATACCGCCACGGCGAGCTCGTCAGCAACGGCAGCCGTGGCGTCTGGAAGGATCCGCTGCTGCCGGGCAAATATGCCTTCAACACCTATGCAGGAAAGATCGAGATCATCCCGACCGTCAATTTCATCCTCAAATGGGTGCGCGGCGAGGTCGGCGCGATGAAGCTCGACGAGAACCTGTCTGAGATCTCGCTGATCACCAAGGATGCGTTCGAGCCGACGCTGCCGCTCTCGGTCGTGATGCATATCGACTACAAGAAAGCACCGATGATCATCCAGCGCTTCGGCGACGTGAAGAAGCTGGTCGAGCAGACGCTCGATCCAATGGTCAGCGCCTTCTTCAAGAACATCGCGCAGAAGATGACCCTGATCGAGCTGTTGCAGAACCGTGCCGCGATCCAGGAGGAATCGGCTTCGGTGATGAAGGCCAAGTTCGAGACCTATTCGCTCGATCTGCAGGAGGTGCTGATCGGAACCCCGCGCGCCGCGCCCGGCGACCAGACCATCGAGAACATCCTGATCCAGCTGCGCATGCGCCAGGTCGCGCGCGAGCAGGTCGAGACCTTCCAGGAGCAGGAAAAGGCCGCGATCCAGGAGCGCACGCTCAATGAGGCCAAGGCGACGGCGGCGGCGCAATCCGCGCTGACGCAGTCGCTGATCCAGATCAAGGTCAATGAGAACGAAGGCGCCGCCGCGCTCGCCCGCGCCCAGAAGGACGCCGAGACGCGCAAGGTCACGGCCGCTGCCGTCGGCGAGCAGTCGCGGCTGGAGGGCCAGGGCGAGGCCGATCGCGTGCTGGCCGTCGGCGCGGCGAACGCGCAGGCGACCAAGCTGTCGGTCGATGCCTATGGCGGACCTGAATTCAGGCTGGCTGAGCAGAACTTTGCGAAGTTCGCGGACGCGCTGACCCGGATCAACCAGCCCCTGGTGCCGCAATTCCTGATGTCGGGCGGGCAGGGGCAGGAGAGCGGCAATGCCGGTCTGATTCCGACGGCGATGCTGAGCTCGATGTTCGGCCGCATGATGCCGGACGCGTTGGAGCAGCTGAAGAACGAGGCGCCACGCGCGGGGCGATGAGCTGAGTCGGCCGGGTCCGCCTGAGCTTCCGGCAGGCATGCACGGCAGTTGCCGCGCATGCCTGCTTCGGACCTGCAGAAGGGAGCATCGATGTTTGATGCTAGCTCCGGCGTCCGTAGCGAGCGCCACGCCTGAAACCAAGCTGACATTTCGCTGACATGGGTCGACAGCAGCCGGTCAGCGTGGGTCGGCCACTGTAGAGAGCGCGGCCGATCAATCGGCCGAGGTGACGAGTAGGAAATGTACATGCGCCAGCTCTTGATCGTGGTCGGCCCCTCGGAGGAGCCGGACCAGCCGAGCTTGCGGGCTGCCGACGTTCGGGCCGCCGCGGATCACGAGGGCCGCTCGCCTGTCATCTGGGCGCAAGGCGGCCGCACCAGGATCAGGCGCGTAACGGGCTCGCGGTTGCCATTCCTGGAGGGCAGGCTGGCAACGCTGTTGAGCGCGGTGTCCATCCGCCTGCGGGCCAGCTTCTCCAGCGTGTTTTCATGGATCGAATCTTGGCGTCGCGTCGCGCGCGATGGGCGTCCGGGTCTCGCGGTGTCGCCAGTTCTGCACCGCAGTCACGCTCGATCGATTCAGCCACGAATCACGCCGCGGCATCGCGCCCGTTTGTCTCGCGCCACTCGCGCAGCACTGCGCCGGTCGCGTCGGCCTTGAACGTGTGTCAGTCAGCCGCGCGCGTGCCGCACTAGGCGATGGCGATGATCTCGATCTCTTGCTGTCCCGAGCCCACGACGTCCCCGACGGCTTTGCCCATCATGGATCTTGCAACCGGTGACACGAAGGAAATCGAGCCGGCCTTGGGGTCGGCTTCGTCCTCGCCCACGATGCGGTAGGTCTGCACGCGGCCATCGCCGCGGCTGAAGGTCACCGTGCTGCCGAAGGCGACCGTGTCCGCGGACGTCGGATTGGGAATAAGTTGAGCCGTCCGCAGCCGCGCGGAGAAGTAACGCATATCACGCAACGGAACCGCGACCTGACGTCGCCGCTCGTTCACGTCCTCGATTCCTTGCGCCGCCTCGTAAGCTTGGCGCGCCTGTTGAAGCTGGAGCTCCAGCGCGCGCAGCCCTGCCTCGGTCACGAGGTTCGGATGCGGCGAGATCGGGCGGTCCGGGAGCAGCGTCTCGGACGCGGTCTCGGCACTTTCTTCCTTGGTGAAGGCGACGCTCAATCCCGAACTCCGTATCAAAATCCATCAAACGGGCTCTCTAGCACCTGCTCGAAGTAAGCTGCATTGAAAGACCTGCAAGGCCCCCGCGCCTTACATGCTCCACCTCAAAGTCCGGCGGCGCGCTTTAGGCCGCTCTCGATCCAGCTGAGAACAGGAACGGGCGTAAACTCCTGAAGCGAGATTGCGATGACCGCAAGTAAGACTGCGTACACGGCCGTCCCGCGCGCCACCCGTTGGGCAAGGGGCGGGTAGGGCGGGGCGTTGTTCGGAGGCCAGGCGTAGGTTGTTTCCCATTCAGCCTGCGGGATCTGTTGGGGGCGAATTCGCTCCAGCGGCAGCCAAGCCCGGTAGGCTTCAGCACCCCGTTCGCGCGCGATCGGATGACGCAGCCAAAGGATGTTGTTCCTGCCGATAATATCAATCAGCAGTCCCAGCATGATGCGGGCGATGGCCGCAAGCGCCCAACAGGCCAGATAGACATAGGCGATCATCAGCCAGAAGGTCAGTCCGGACCGGGTGAAGGACTTGACCGTGACGACGGCCGACACGGCTCGCACCGACCAATCAACCAGTTTGTCGAGCCCATCAAAGGCCTCTCCCAAGACCGTGTTCTCGTCCGCCGCCTGCATCAGCAGGATGAGAAAGATCACGATCGAGAACTGCACGAGAGGAAATTGCAGGAGCTTCCTCACGGGCGTCCAAAACAGCCTGATCATGCGACGTGCTCCGGTCCCGCGAGCAATAGCAGCTGCAACGAACGATTGGCCTAGCCGCGGGCCAGAGATTGCGCCCGGAGCAGCATAGTAGCGATTCCGGCCATGTTGCCAACGTGTCGCCCACGACCTCGCGGCGGCGAGCTGCATCGCGATCGTCACGAAAGTCGAGGCGGGGAACCATTGCCGTGAGAACAAGCCGCGGTTGCATGCGAGCCTTGCATTGCCAAGGGGTTACGACGCCGCTCCGCTATGCCATCAGGGGGTATTCCAGGGTTCATGAAGCATCATCTGCCAATTCGCGCGGGCTTTGCATCCCGTGCGACACATGAGGAGCTTTTATAACGTCAATGTCGACCGTCGCCATCGAGACCTCACCCGCCGTCCCGCTCAATCCACGCTCCCGCGTGCTTCTCGCAAGCCTCGTCGGCACAACAATCGAGTTCTACGACTTCTACGTCTATGCCACTGCGGCCGTGCTGGTGTTCCCGCATCTGTTCTTTCCTGCGGGCAATGATACCACCGCGCTGCTCGCTTCCTTCGCCGTGTTCGGCGCTGCCATGATCGCGCGTCCGCTGGGCGCAGTGTTCTTCGGCCATCTCGGCGACAAGCGCGGCCGCAAGATCACGCTGGTCGGGGCGCTGCTCACGATGGGCATCGCGACCTTCCTGATCGGGCTGCTGCCGACCTATCCGCTGGCCGGCTGGATCGCGCCGGCGCTGCTCGTGCTGCTGCGACTCGCGCAAGGCTTCGCGCTCGGCGGCGAATGGAGCGGGGCGGCGCTGGTCGCAACCGAGAACGCGCCGAAGGGCAAGCGCGCGATCTTCGGCACCTTCCCGCAGCTCGGCGCGCCGATCGGCTTCATCATCGCCAACGGCTTGTTTCTGATCATCGCCGCGGCGCTGCCGTCGGGCGATCCGTCGCGGCCGTCGCAGGCATTCCTGGACTGGGGCTGGCGCATCCCGTTCCTGTTCTCGGCCGTGATGGTCGTGGTCGGCCTGTGGGTGCGGCTCAACCTGGTTGAGAGCAAGGCGTTCGAGAGGGCGGTGCGATCAGGCCAAGTGCACAAGCTGCCGTTCGCGGCGGCGCTGCGGACTTACTGGAAGGAGCTGATCCTCGGCACCTTCTACATGCTCGCGACCTATGTGCTGTTCTACCTGATGACCACGTTCTCGCTGTCCTATGGCCGTGCGGCGGTGACCGCGCCGCTGCCGGGTCTCGGCTATGACTATCGCAGCTTCGTGCTGATGATGATCATCGGCGTGGTGTTCTTCGGCGTCTTCACGCTGGTCTCCGGCCCCTGGGCTGATCGCCATGGCCGCCGCAAGACGCTGATCGTGGTGACCTCGGCGATCGCAATTTTCGGCCTGCTCTGGGTACCGATGCTTAAGGCCGGCTTCGTCGGCGTGATGGCTTGGCTCATTCTCGGCTTTGCGCTGATGGGCATGACCTTCGGCCCGATGGGCGCACTCTTGCCTGAGCTGTTCCCGGCCAATGTGCGCTACACCGGTTCAGGCATTTCCTACAACGTGTCCTCGATCCTGGGCGCCGCGGTGGCGCCCTTCATCGCCGTGGCGCTATGGAGCGCCGGCGGCGGCTCCCCGTTCCTGGTCGGCCTCTATCTCACCGTGATGGCACTGTTGACCCTGATCGCGCTGCTGATCGGCAAGGAGACGCAACACGTCGACATCGACGCCTGAGCAAGCAATTTCCTCGCCTGATTCAGGGCGAAGTTACGTTTCAGATCCAGGGCTGTTTCGGCCGGCACGGGCAGGCATGTCATGGATCATGGGGCGTTCAAGCAATCCGCATCTGGCGCGGACGTCGGCCGGCGTCCGCGCATCGCTTTTCTCGATATATTGAAGCCGCGGGAGATCTCATTTCTCCGCGACATCATCGCGTCTCTCGCGCCCGACTACGACATCCGCTTCGTGCATTCGCGGCAGGAGGGCGAGCTGATCGAGGCGATCGCCTGGGCCGATGTCGTCTGGCTGGAATGGTGCCTCGAGCACGCGGTCTGGGCCACCAACCGCATCGACATGCGCGCTCATGGCAAGAAGGTCATCGTGCGCCTGCATTCGACCGAGGTGATCGACGGCCGCTTCCCGCACCAGGTGAAGTGGGAGGCGGTCGATCATCTGATCTTCGTCAGCGAGGACATTCGCGACGAGCTCTTGAACCAGATGCCCGATCTGCCGAAGCGTGTCATGCAGTCGGTGATCTCCAACGGCATCGATTGCGACCGGTTCTTGCCGGGGGCCGAGGCCGGCGATCCCTACCGGATCGCCTGGGTCGGCGACGTCGCGATGAAGAAGAACCCGATGTTGGCATTGCAGATCCTGCGGCGCCTCGTCGACGTCGATCCTCGCTATCACCTGCATGTGGCTGGTGAGGTGAATTGTGCGCGCACGGCACGCTACCTCGATCATCTGATCGGCGCCATGGATCTCGGGCGATCCGTCAGCTTCTACGGGCGAATTGCCGATATCGAGAGCTGGTATCGCGACAAGGGCGTGCTGCTCTCCACCACGCTCTATGAAAGCTTTGGCATGAATATCGGCGAGGCGATGGCGAGCGGCTGCTGGCCGGTGGTGCACAACTATCCCGGCGCTGCCAAGACCTGGCCTGCGGAGACGCTGTTTGCCAGTGTCGATCAGGCGGTCGCGCGCATCCTCAAAGCACAGCCGAATGCTTACCGGTCTTTCGTTCTCGATCGCTATTCCTTGTCGCGTCAGGAACAAGCTGTTCGCCGACTGCTCAGCTCCCTGAACGGGGCCGCCGCGTTCGATGCGCAGGCCTATTGGGAGCAGCGCCACGCCTCGTTGCAAGGCTCGATCCGCAGCGTTGGCCATGTCGGTCTCGGCGAGGCAGAGAACCAACAGGATTATGCGACCAATGCCGAGCATCTGTGCAAAGCGCTGCTCGACAGATTTCCCGAGCCGGACGGCAAACTGCTGCTCGACGCCGGTTGCGGCATCGGCCTGGTTTCCGCGCTCTGCGCCGGACTCGGCTTTGACGTGATCGGTGTCGACTTTTCCGAGACCGCGATCGCGCAAGCGCGCGTCCGCGTGCCTCAGGGCAGCTTCATCGTCGGAGCGTTCGACCAGGTTTCCGTGCCGCCGGTCGACGTCGCCATCTGCATGGACGTGTTCTTTCACATTCTCGATGATGAGCTCTGGGTGCGGAGCTTTCGGACTTTGGCCGAGAAGCTGAAGCCAGGCGGCCGGCTCCTGGTGCTCGAGCATTTTCCGGGTAAACCGAGCGATGCGCCGCATGTGCGCTGGCGCTCGCTTGCTGCCTATCGCGACGCGGCTGCCCTGCTTGGTCTCACGTTAGGCGCAGTCGACACCTACCGGCTGCAGCAGATCGGCGCCGACAAGACCCTGCTCGTGTTCGACAAGGTTCTCGCCGACGTTGAAAGCGAAGCGCCTGGGCTCGCGCCCGACGACGCCCCGGATCGGCTCGATCTCATCGTACAATAGGTCTCCCATGCCGCGCGTCTCCATCATCATCCGCACCAAGAACCGCCTGGTCTTGTTGGCGCGCAGCCTGCTCAGCGTACAGCAGCAGCGCTTTGACGACTGGGAGATCATCATCGTCAATGACGGTGGCGACGCGCCGGCGCTGGATGAGCTCTTGACGCAGGTGCCTGATGTGGTGCGTCGGCGCGTCTCGGTGATCCACCATGCCGAGTCCAAGGGGCGCTGGGCGGCAGCTAATGCCGGCGTGAAAGCCGCGCGCGGCGACCTCCTGGTCATTCACGATGATGACGACAGCTGGCATGATGGCTTTCTGCCGACCATGGTCGCGGCGATCGATCGCGAGCCGGCGTCGGTCGCCGGCGTTGCCTGCCATACCCAATATGTCGACGAGGTCGTGGTCAACGGCACCATCGCGCGCAAGGGCGTGCGTCCTTTCAACGATTGGGTGCGCAACGTGACCCTGTTCCGGATGGCGTCGCGGAATTTCATTCCGCCGATTTCCTTGCTCTACCGCGCCAGCGCGCATGAGACGCTCGGTCTCTACCGCGAGGAGCTGCCGGTTCTCGGCGATTGGGACTTCTACATGCGGCTGCTGTCGCAGTTCGATATCCAGCTCGTGCCGCGCGTTCTTGCCAATTACCATCTGCGCCCGGCCGATGCCGGCGAGCAGTTCGGCAATTCGGTGAAGGCTGGACTCCAGAGCCATACCCAGGTCGAAGCGCGGATTCTGAATGACCTGCTGCGCCAGGATCTGGCCTGGGGCAAGGTTGGGCTCGGGACCATTGCCAATCTCGCCTACGACCTGCGTGAGTTGCGGGAGAGTTCGTCACTGACGATCGGAGGCCTCAGCGAGCTGGCGCAGGTGTTGCGCCTGCGAGCAACGGGTTGATCGCACGGGGGCCTTGGAAGGGTAAAAAAGCGAAATGTCAGGAGTGATTGCCGACCACAAAGGATAAAGTGACGGGTTCTATTGCCGGTCGAACCGGAACGTGTCATCCGGTGACGAACGCCAACATGGTTGCAGGCGATCGAGATCGGACCAGATGAGCCGGACACAGGCCAAGACCGAGGCCAAGACGCAGGCGAAGAGCCAGGCCAGGACCAAGCGCGCAGACCCCGTGCGACGGGTCGGCAGGCCGCCCAAGGACCTGGCCGGCGATGTCGACCAGCGCATTCTGGACGCGGCGCAGCATGTCTTTCTGAAGCGTGGTTTCGATGGGGCGAGCATCGATGAGATCGCTGAAACCGCGCCGGCCAGCAAGCCGACCATTTATGCGCGATTTCCGGGCAAGGATGCGCTGTTCGCCGCAGTGGTGGCGCGCGTGGTCCAAGGATTGACGGATTTCGAGACCTTCAAGCCTTCGGGGCGGACGTTGCAGGAGAAGCTGGTCAACCTGGCCGGCGCAATCGTCGATCGCGCGCTGAAGGAAACCGTCGCTCTGCTGCGCGTGACGATCGCCGAATCGCCGCGTTTCCCCAAATTGAGCCGTGAGGCGCACCAGGCCTCACGCGAGCGCACGCAGGTTGCGGTCGGCAGGCTGCTGGCGGACATGACGCAGGCGCCGGCGAAGACGGCCAAGCGCGGCTCGGCGGCGAAGAGCGCGGCCGTGACCGCCGAAATCTTCCTGGACCTGATTCTGCTGCCGGTCCTGATGCGCTGTCTGATGGGCGTGGACGAAAGTGCGCTCCGCAAGGAACTGCCGGACTTCATCCGCGAGCGCGTCAATGTCTTCCTCGCCGCCTGCGGTCCCGATGCGGAGTGAGACCGAGAGGCCGCTCAGTGCCGGCCCGGCGCCGGTTCGAGCTGCACCTGTTTCAGACCGCCATTGCTGACCACGATGATGATGAAGCTCAGCCGGCCGTCGTTGTTCGCCAGTCCGCCTGCGATGGCCTTGCCGGCCGCCGACTTCTCCGCGATCAGCACGGCATCCGACATCTTGAGATGGGCCGCGCGCAGCGCAGCCAGGTTATGACGATCCAGCTCGTTCAGCTCCTGCAGCGACGAGAACAGGGCGCTGTTTTTCACCTCGGCCGTGATTCCATCGACGTCGCATTCAAACACCTGGCCGCTCTTGATGGTGCGGACCTTGTAAAGCGGGGCGCCGAGTGCCCCGTCAAAGCTGATATCGGCCGTCACCGAGCCGGGGTGAATCTTTTCGGCGATCCGCATGGCCTGATGCAGCGAAACTCCCGCCCTGCGGAACAGGTCGAGCTCGTGGTCGACGCTCTCCTGAGACGGGGCCGCGTCGTCGCCGGATTGGGTTGCGGTCGCGGCCTGCGGTTCGACCGGCACGGCGCTCGCGGGAGCCAGGGCAAGCAAGCCGATCAGGGCACACGCGCAAAGATATTTTACGGGCATCGGCTGCTCCTGTTGCATTGATGCTTCGATCACCCCGCCTGCTCTCGAAGAGCAGCGCGGGTTCGCACACAGCCCGGATGAACAAAACTACACTGTATCGTTTATAACAGGGCCGCTCCGCTGTCAAGCGGCCGCCGGTCGCGGGTGCGCGCCGTTTTGTCGCGGTCTAAAGCTCCGGCGGGGCGTGTCGCCAGAACTGACCGGAACGGGCCATGTCGTGGCCGAGACTGTAGAGGCTCCTCATATAGTCGGTCTCGAAGCCGGCGCCCTGGCTTTCGGGCACGGATGCATCGATCGAGGTCATGTTGAAGGCAAGCCCGTTACGCTTGGCGAATTGAAAAGTGGCGGCGAGATAGGACCGCGTTTCGCGTTTGCTCTTCAGCGACAGCGAGCGCACCGCAATTGCCCGCGTGCCGTTCTCCACCGATTCGAATGCCGGCGTCGTCCGCCCGTTCATGATGACGTAGATCGCGGGCTTGGGCGCGAAGCTCCGCCTGGCGCCATCCGGCTGCATCAGGAGCCGGTCGGGGAAGGTGAAGACCTGGGTCGAGACGCCGCCATCGACATGCATCTCCTCGATCGAACGACCATCCGCCGATGCTTCGATCAGCAGCGGCGGGAAGGCGACCGGCGCGCTGGCTGAGGCCGCCAGGACCTGGCGGAACAGCGAGAGGGCGCGGGGGGAGGGAGAGGAGGCAATGGCGCCCATATCCCACAGCACCGGACGGGCCGCATCCAAATCCGTCGTCACCACCAGAAGCCGCCGGCCCTTCGCATGCTCGGCCGCGATCGCCTGCAGCAGCTCCGGTGTCGCATAGTGGTTGATCGCCGTGCGAAGCGGCTGGCCTTCGAAGATCGAGGAGCCGAACAGCGCTCCGAAAGCGCTGGGCGAAGCGGCAAAGGAGCTCGCCAGTCCGCTGGTGTACATCTCCTCCACCGTCGCGTCATAGGCCGGTCCGAGGAACGCAAAGGGGGCGATCAGCGCGCCGGTGCTGACGCCGGACACGATGGTGAATTCCGGCCGGCTGCCGCTCTCCGTCCAGCCATTGAGCACGCCGGCGCCGAACGCGCCGTCCCCGCCGCCGCCGGAGAGCGCCAGATAGGTGAACGGCTTGTTGGGCTGCAGTCGCGGCTTGATCGAGGAGCGGTCAAAGCTCTCCGGCGGACCATCCGCCCACATCCTGATTTCGCCGAAGCCGTCGATGGTCGCACGTTTCGCTTCTGCCGCGGAATAGGTCGCACGATCCACGGTCGCGCATGCGGCCAGCATCCAGGCAAGGCCGCAGAGCGCCGCCACGACCATGGCGCGCCGACGTATCGAAACCACTGACACCCACGTCTCCTGTCTTGGATCCAAAAGAATTGAAACATACTGTATCGTATTATTCTTGAAAAGCGATTAAGCCATCTGCGACAGGGAAGCGCGGATTGATCGCCGCGGAGGCGGGGGCGCGGACGACGTCGTCAGGTGTGGATGGTCCGCGGCGGCAATCTCGAGGCGAGATTGCCGGGTGCATGGCCACGACGACCGTAGGACTACGGACGCAGTCTCCTCATTGCACTGGCCTACATTTCCATCGCCGCCCGCTATGAAGCAAGCGCTGACGCGCGGTGACCGCAGCCGCAAGATGCATATCTTGGCGCGCGCAAGCGTCGGTCATTAACGGTTTTCTCATCAGTCAAATCTATCGTCCATGAGGTAAGCGGTTCACGCTGATGGGTGACGTGGATCGTCAGAGCGTTTGGAGGCTGGCGTATGTCTGATCTGAGTCCACCCAGACAGGCTTTGCGCCTCCCCGCCGATTGCAGCATCGCAGCGATTCGGGCCGTGTGCGACCTGATCCGCGATGCATTCCGCCGGAATGAGAAGCTCGAGATTGATTGTTCGTCCGTCGACAAGGCCGACGTGACGTCGATCCAGCTGCTGCTGTCGACGGCAAAAACCGGCAGGGCCGAAGGTCGCAAGGTTGTGCTGACGGCGTTCTCGCAAGCGCTCCGCAAGACCATGCGCCGCGCCGGTTTCACCAGCGACGAAATGATCGAGCATCATTTCCATTAACAAGAAGAGGCGCGCCAATGGCGACCATCCTGACTGTCGACGACTCTCCGAGCATGCGCCAGATGATCAGAATGACGCTGGAGCCGGCCGGTCACAGCGTGATCGAGGCGGGTGATGGCGCGCAGGGGCTTGCCAAGGCGCAGGCCAGCCGGCCAGACATGGTGATCACCGACCTCAACATGCCCGTGATGAACGGATTGGAATTGATCCGGGCGCTGCGCAAGCAGCCGACGCTCACGGGCCTGCCGATCGTCTTTCTGACCACGGAGTCGAGCGACGGTGCCAAGCAGGAAGCCAAGACCGCCGGCGCGACAGGATGGATCACCAAGCCTTTCGTTCCTGCGCAGCTGCTGGCCGTGGTGGGTAAACTGGTGCGGTCATGAGCGTCCTCGACGCCACCGCGGTTTTCCGTCAGGAAGCAAGTGAACTGCTGGAGGTGTTGGAAGGAACGTTGCTCGACCTCGGTCAGCATCCGCACGACAAGGACCTCGTTGATACGGCCTTTCGCGCCCTGCATACGATCAAAGGCTCGGGTGCGATGTTCGGCTTCGACAAGGTCGCGGCCTTCACCCATGAATTCGAGACTGCATTCGATCAGGTTCGCAAGGGTGTGATCACCCCGACGCAGGAATTGATTACGGTGGCGCTGGCCGCCAGGGACTACATCCGGACCCTGATCGAAGCCCCGGAAACCACCGACAAGGTGATCGGCGACGCGATCCTGGATGATCTCGCGCAGTTGGTGTCTCCCCCCGCGCAGGCCCCGGCCGCAGCCGCCGCGACAACATCAGCCATAGCCGCGCCGCCGCGGGCTGCGGGGTGGAAGCTTTATCTGGAGTTCGAGCAGCACGTGCTGCGCAACGGCTCGAACCCGCTCGACCTGCTCGATGATCTCTGCCAGCTGGGCCCGTGCTTTGCGGTGCCGCTGACCGACGCTATTCCGCTGCTCGACGCGCTGGAGCCGGACGACTGCTATCTCAAATGGGACGTCACGCTGCATTGCGACTGCGAGCGGAGCGCGATCGACGACGTCTTCATGTTCGTGTCCGACGAGATGAAGCTCGTCGTGACGCCGCTGGCGCAGGCTGATCTGCCGCCGCGGGCCGTCGCGGTGGTCGAGGATGCGCCGGCGGTTGTTGGTGCTGACGAGGTGCCAGTGGTCACCGCTGCCGAGGCGCCGCTCGCGCCGGCTACGGTTGAGGCTGCGGCACCTGCTGCAACCGAGCCTCGCGCTTCGACATCGGCTGCGCCTGCAATTCCGGCAGCTCAGCCGACCGCTGAGCCTGCCACCAAGCCGCGGCGTGAGGAGCCGAAGCGGAGCGACGAGCGTGCGGTCGCCACGGTGCGGGTGCAGGCCGAGCGGCTCGACGAGCTGATGGACCGGGTCGGCGAGCTCGTGATCGCGCAAGCGAGGCTGAGCCAGTTGGCGGCGACAAGCTCGGACCTGTCGATCAAGATGATCGCCGAGGAGATCGAGCGGCTCGCCGGCAGCCTGCGCGACACCACGATGGGTGCCCGCATGGTGCCGATCGGCTCGCTGTTCGGCCGCTTCCGCCGCCTGGTGCATGACCTGTCGCGCGACTTGAACAAGCCGGTCGAGTTCATCACGGTGGGCGAGGACACCGAGCTCGACAAGACCATGATCGAATGTCTCG
>NZ_CAFK01000221.1 GCF_000239815.1 Bradyrhizobium sp. STM 3843
TCCAGATAAGGTACTGACCCGAGGTGATGTTCTTCCACGCAACATCGTAACCGCCGGACACGACTTCTGCGCCAATCAGAGTCCATGCGCCGAATTCGCCGGAGTAGACCGCGCTCCGCTGATACTTCAGCACGGGACCGGTGCCGCCGCTCATCGGATCAAGGTAGTAGTTGTTTGCGGCCTGCACCAAGGAGGTTGCACCGGAAATCTCGATAGCGCTCGGCTGGTCGACCGACAGATTTGCGAATGTAGCCGCGACACCCGTCAAGTTCGCGCTGTTGCCCGCGCCGTCCTTGATCGTTGTTCCAGTTGGTAGGTTCACCTGGGTGATGGCGAGCGCAGAAACATCGCTGTCGCTTGCGCCGACCGTGTAGCTGAAGGTCAGCGCATTGGTGCCAGAGCCGCCGGCATAGGTCGCCGTGCCCCCGTTATTGAGCGTCAGGGTTGGGGTGCCTCCGGCCACCGTCACCGCCTCGCTCAGGTTCACCGTCAGCGTCACCACATAACCCGCCGCCACGCTGCCTGCACCGCCGGTGATCCCGGTCCCGGAGGCTGCAACCGACGATACCGTCGGCGGAGTGCCATCGATCTGCAGCGTCCCCGACGGGTTGGTGACCGCGCCGGTCAGGGTGGCGCTGTTGCCTGCGCCGTCCTTGACCATGGAGCCGTTGAGATTGAACGCCGTCACCGCCAGATCGGAGGTGTTCTGGCCAGTTGCCACTGTGTAGCTGAAGGTCAGCGCATTGGTGCCGGAGCCGCCGGTATAGGTCGCCGTGCCACCGTCATTGAGCGTCAGGGT
>NZ_CAFK01000220.1 GCF_000239815.1 Bradyrhizobium sp. STM 3843
AAACAGCTCCTCGCGGCCATGGCCTTCGAGCCCGATCAGCAACCGTCGCTGCCCGGTCCAATCCGCAAACGCTTCCACCAGCGCGGTCAGCAGCACGTCGTTGATCTGGGTGTGATAGACGCCGGGCACCTCCTGCAGCAGTGCCCGCGTCTCCGCCGCGTCGAGTGCGGTGCTCACCATGCGCACAGACTCGGCGCGGTTGGTCCCGTCCTCATGGTCGCGTGGCAGACGCCCCGTCTCAGACCAGGGCTGTCCCTGCCAATAGGCCAGCTCGCGCTGCAAATCATCGGACCTGGCATGCGCCGCCAGCCGTTCCGCCCAGGCTTTGAACGAGGTCGTCTTCGCCGCCAGCCTGACCGGCTCGCCGCGCCGGAGCCCGTCAAACGCCGTTGCCAAATCCTCCAGCAGGATCCGCCAGGACACGCCATCCACCACCAAATGATGGATGATCACAAGCAGCCGCTTGCCTTGCGATCCCAAATCGAACAAGGCCGCACGCAGCAACGGTCCGGCCTGCAGATCGAGGCTCCCCTGCAGCCGCTCGGCATGCATCCGCAATGCTGCAGGCTGCACCGCCTCGCCGAACTCTGTGAGATCGATGGCTTCGACGATCGCTTCACTTGCGAGCGCGCTCTCGCCCTTCTCGTGCCGCTGCCGCCAGCCATCTTCTTCCCGATGGAAACGCAGCCGCAGCGCATCGTGATGGCGCAGCAGATGACCGAGCGCCTGCGCCACCAGTGCGGGCGTCAGCTCCGCGTCCGCATCCAGCAGCACTGCCTGGTTGAAGTGATGCGGCGCTTCCAGCTCTTGTCCGAACAACCAGTGCTGGATCGGCGTCAGCGCCACCTCGCCCGTGACCAGCCCCTGCTCCGCTGTCACCGCCGTGACAGCGCCCGCCACCGCCGCAAGTGCGGCGATCGTCTGCTGCTCGAACACCTGCCGCGCCGTCAGATTGAGCCCGGCCCGCTTGGCCCGCGCCACCACCTGGATCGACTGGATCGAATCCCCGCCGAGGGCGAAGAAGTTGTCGGTGACGGAGACGCGCTCGCGCTTGAGCACCTCACGCCAGATCGCAGCAAGGGATTCTTCCGTGGCATTGCGTGGCGCGATGATCTCGCCCGTGCCCTGCCACTCCGGCGCCGGCAGCGCATTGCGATCGAGCTTGCCGTTCGGCGACAGCGGCAACGACGCGAGCCTGACGATCGCAGATGGCACCATGTAGTCCGGCAGCAGCTGCTGCAGATGCCGGCGCAGTGCCTCGGGCTCGCAAGGCAGGTCATCGCGTGTCGTGACGTAGCCGACCAGCCGCCGCTCGCCGCTGTCGTCGCGCACCACCACGGCCGCCTGCTCGACGCTAGGATGGGACAACAGCGCCGCCTCGATCTCGCCGAGCTCGATGCGGAAGCCGCGCAGCTTCACCTGGTGATCGATGCGGCCGAGATAGTCGAGCGCGCCGTCAGCGCGCCAGCGCGCCAGATCCCCGGTGCGATACAGCCGCTCACCCGTTGCGAACGGGCTCGGTACGAAGCGTTCCGCCGTGAGGCTCGGACGGCCGAGATAGCCGCGGGCGACGCCGATGCCGCCGACATAGAGCTCGCCGGCCACCCCGATCGGCACTGGGTCGAGCCGATGGTCCAGCACATAGAGCTGGATGTTGCTGATCGGACGGCCGATCGGCACCTGCGTGGCTGCAGCTTCAAGCCGGCACGGCCAGGCGCTGACATCGACCGCCGCCTCGGTTGGGCCATAGAGGTTGTGCAGCTGGCATGAGGGCAGCAGGCTGAGAAAGCGGTTCTGCGTCTCCACAGCCAGCGCCTCGCCGCTGCAGATGGTGTCGCGCAAGGTCCCGCAGTGGGCGAGATCCGCCGCTTCCAGGAACGC
Organism: Bradyrhizobium sp. STM 3843; assembly: GCF_000239815.1. Classification (GTDB taxonomy): domain Bacteria; phylum Pseudomonadota; class Alphaproteobacteria; order Rhizobiales; family Xanthobacteraceae; genus Bradyrhizobium. The sequence continues at coordinate 1,882 of NZ_CAFK01000220.1, forward strand.
CTGCAGCATCGACGGCACGAAGTGCAGGATGGTGACGCCGGTCTGCTCGATCAGCTCGGCCAGATAAGCCGGATCCTGATGGCCCCCAGGTCGGGCGATCACCAGCTCAGCGCCGTGCGCCAAGGGCCAGAAGAACTCCCACACCGAAACGTCGAAGCCGAATGGCGTCTTCTGCAGCACCCGGTCATCCCCCGTCAGTCGATAGGCCTCCTGCATCCAGGCCAACCGATTGACGATGCCGCGATGGGCGTTCATCACCCCCTTGGGTCGACCGGTCGAGCCGGAGGTGTAGATCACGTAAGCGAGGTTGTCGGGTCCGCAG
>NZ_CAFK01000219.1 GCF_000239815.1 Bradyrhizobium sp. STM 3843
TTCCGACCCCGATCACGATGGACGAGCTCGAAGACATGCTGATGGAGCACGGCATCATGAAGAGCGTCGACGAAACCCAGATCGGTAAGACTGCCGCCGAACTCGCCGCAACGGCTTAAGCAGTCTTGGTGCCGGCCTTCCACCCGTCGGAAGGCCGGCACCTCATCGGCACGACATCCGGGCGAGGGGTGTGAAGGAGGTTTCCATGGCAACATCGATGCAGGCCGCCACTCCGTTCGTCCCGTCTGCGCTGCCGCATGCGCACGATGAGACCATCACCTCAGACAATGCGCGCCGCTATGGGCGCGAGATCTACCGGCTGCTCACGGGATCGGATCCGGCCGATGCCGATATCGACAGCGACCGCAGTTTCGATCGTCATGTGATCGCCGCGATTCTTGCGGTGTCGGCCATGGAGCAGGGCCTGCTCGCCGAGCGTGTCGGCTTGTCGACGGTCGATCTGATCGCGCTACTGGCGCAACTCTTTCCTTCCGCCGCCGTCGATTCCTCCTGGTTGCCGATCACCGGCGCCGCTGCCGCGCCTGATGATGACGAGGTTGCGATGGTGCGCGATCTGCTGCTGGCGCAGCGTTCGACCGAAGGTGATGTGAGCCGTTGGCTCGCCGCCATGGTTGCGCGACGCGCGATGGAGCCCAATCATCTCTGGGAGGATCTGGGCCTGCGCGAGCGCTCCGAGCTCACCCGGCTGCTGATGCGGCATTTCGCCCCGCTCGCCAGCCGCAATACCAGAAACATGCGCTGGAAGCGCTTTTTCTACCGGATGCTCTGCGAAGACGACGGCTTTGTCATGTGTACGACGCCGATTTGCACCCAATGCAATGATTTCGATCAATGCTTCGGCGACGAAAGCGGTGAAAGTCGCATGGCGGAACGCCGCCGTCAGGTCGCGCTGCAGGAGGCGGCCGAAAGCGCCGCCGTCATAGCCTAGGGTATTTGGAGATGTTCACGGAGACGCAGCTCGGATTTTCCTGCGGCGCCGACGCGGTCGGGTGCGCCGAGCGGGACGTCTGCGCCCCGGGCGATATCTTGATGCGCCGCTGCGAGGAGGCGCTCCGCAGGGCGGGATTGCGGCCCACCCAGCAACGGCAGCAGCTCAGCCAGCTTTTGTTCGGCAACGGCGATTGTCACGTGACCGCGGATGCGCTCTATGCGGCCGCTGTTGCGGCCGGCATGAAGATCTCGCAGGCCACCGTCTACAACACGCTCAATCAGTTTACCCAGCTCGGCCTGTTGCGCCAGATCGGCATCGACGGCTCGAAATCGTTCTTCGACACCAACACCACGGTTCACCCGCATTTCTTTTATGAGGATGAGGGCGTGCTGGTCGATGTGCCGGAGACCGTGGCGTTCGATCATCTGCCTGAGCCGCTGCCCGGCTACGCCATGGAGCGGGTGGACGTCGTCATCCATCTGCGTCGCAGGCAGCACGGCTGAAATCTGCTCTTGGAGCACTGGCGCCGAGATCTCCGCGCTTGTCCGATCGACGACGTCGTCGTTTCCAGCCCCGTTGCATTCACGACCCTGTCGCGAATCCGACATTCGGCACCGATCTGAAATATCGTTTCACATCAGCTATCTAGCCTGGGCTTGGAAGGCTGGCATGGGCGTTGCTCTTTGAACCAAGCAGCCGCGCGCGTGGGCTTTGCCCGACACGCGGATGCAGGTTGCGAGGAGCTACGTGAATGCCTGACGTTCCCGGACAGCGCGGAGCAAAACCTGTCCAAGATGCCGGTTCTGCCACGACGAACCCGGTGCCGCCGGTCATCCTCAATGACACGACGTTGCGCGATGGCGAACAGGCGCCAGGTGTCGCCTTCGCCCTCAATGAGAAGCTTGCGATTGCGCGTGCCTTGGCGCGTGCGGGGGTGCCGGAGATCGAGGCCGGCACGCCGGCCATGGGGGCCGATGAGGTCGCCGCGATCCGGGCGATCGTCGAGGCCCGGCTGCCCGCAACCATCATCGGCTGGTGCCGGATGCGCGAGGCGGATGTCGACGCCGCCATCGCCGCAGGGGTATCGATGGTCAATGTGTCGATCCCGACATCGGACGTGCAGATCGGAGCCAAGCTCGGCGGTGGACGCGAGGTCGCACTGGAGCTCCTGAAGCGGGTGGTCGGCTATGCGCGCGGTCGCGGGCTGGAGGTCGCGGTTGGCGGCGAGGATTCGTCGCGCGCCGATGTCGCATTTCTCACTGACGTGATCGCGACAGCACGATCGCTCGGCGCGCGGCGGTTTCGGATCGCCGATACGCTCAGCGTGCTCGACCCCGACGCGACCTATGCCCTGGTCGCCGCGTTGCGCGCGACAACCGACCTCGAGCTTGAATTCCATGGCCACGACGATCTCGGCCTCGCTACCGCCAATACGTTGGCCGCGATCAAGGCGGGTGCGACGCATGCATCGGTGACCGTGATCGGCCTCGGTGAGCGGGCGGGCAACGCGCCGCTGGAAGAGGTTGCCGTGGCGCTGCGTCAGCTCTATGGCCGCGACACCGGTGTCGATCTGGCCGAGCTCGACAACGTCGCCAAGGTGGTCGCCGCCGCCGCGGCGCGGACCATTCCACTGAACAAGGCGATCGTCGGCGAGCACGTCTTCACGCATGAATCGGGCATCCATGTCGATGGCCTGCTGAAGGATCAGCGGACCTATCAGGCGCTCGATCCAAAACTGTTCGGCCGCGCCAATCGCATCGTGATCGGCAAGCATTCCGGGCTGTCGGCGATCACGGCGCTGCTGTCGGATCTGCGGCTGCAGGCCAGTGCAGACGAGGCACAGCGGATTCTCGCGCGCGTGCGCAAGCACGCTGTCGCCATCAAGGGACCGGTGCCGAGCGAAGCGGTGGCTGCGATCTGGCGCGAGGTCTGTGATCACCCGGTAGCGAGCCTGGTCTAGCCATGAGCGATATCAGTCACACCGACGCCGCCAAATCTGTTGTGATCGTCGAGAAGGCGCCCTCGCTGTTGCGGCTGATCCGCGAAGACATCGGCTGCGTCCGCTCCCGCGATCCGGCTGCGCGCAGCGAGCTCGAGACCTTGCTGACCTATCCCGGCATCCACGCCCTGATCTGGCATCGGCTGGCGCACCGGCTCTGGATCGGCGGCTGGCGTTTCCCGGCGCGGCTGTTGTCCTGGCTTGGGCGCTTCTTCTCCAATGTCGACATCCATCCGGGAGCGACGATCGGGCGGCGCTTCTTCATCGATCATGGCGCCTGTGTCGTGATCGGCGAGACCGCCGAGGTCGGCGATGACGTGACGCTCTATCACGGGGTGACGTTGGGCGGCACGTCGTGGTCGCCCGGCAAGCGGCATCCGACCTTGGAAGACGGCGTGATCGTCGGCGCCGGCGCCAAGATCCTGGGGCCGATCACGATCGGCCCGCGCACCCGGGTCGGCGCCAATTCCGTCGTGATCCAGGGCACGCCGCCTGATGTCACCGTGGTCGGCATCCCCGCCAAGGTGGTGCGCCCGGAGTTCACCCACCGCCGCACCGTCGGCCGTATCGACCTCGACCATCATCTGATGCCGGATCCCGTGGGCGAAGCGCTTTCGGTGATGCTGGACCGAATCGAATTTCTCGAAGCGCAACTCGCTCACGTCAAACAGCGGCTGCGCCATGGACCGCCCGCGCCGGCGCCCACCGGGGCCTGCGAGGCGGACCCCGTCTTGACGCAAGGAGCCAAGTCATGACCGCAACGCCTGATGTGCTGGAGCAGTTGAACAAGACCTCGACGGCCGAGGACTTCTTCAAGCTCCTGGAGGTCGATTACGATCCCAAGGTTTTGAACGTCTGCCGGCTGCATATCCTGCGCCGCATGGGACAATATCTCGTCAGCGAGGATTTCACCGGCGTCTCCAACGAAGATGCGGCAGCGCGTTGCAAATCATTCCTCGAACAGGCCTATCAGGACTTCGTCACCTCCACGCCGCTCGACCAGCGCGTGTTCAAGGTGCTGAAGGAGGCCGTGGCGCCGCCGAAGCCGGCACCGAAGCCGTTCGTTGCGCTCACGACCTTGAAGTAGTTTCTGAATAGACCACGGATCGACGCGAGAAGCCGCCACGCCTTGAGCGTCGGCGGCTTTGTTCTTTCTCGCCTCTGTCGCATTCCCGACGCGTGCTGCATCCGACCTGTCGGACCTCTGCAAAAAGGCTGAGCAACAAATCAGGGTCGTTCTCGAAGGTCTTGAATCAGCATCGATATTCGGCGCGATGAAAACTGGTACGACAATTGCTGTTCTCTCCCGGTAGGCCCCACGCTCGGGAGTGATCGCATGCATATCGTGGTTTGCATCAAACAGGTTCCGGACTCCGCGCAAATCCGGGTTCATCCGGTGACCAACACGATCATGCGCCAGGGCGTGCCGACCATCATCAACCCTTACGACCTGTTCGCGCTGGAAGCGGCGCTGCAGCTGCGCGATAAGTTCGGCGGCGAAGTCACGGTGCTGACCATGGGCCCGCCATCGGCCGCGGATTCCTTGCGCAAGGCGCTGACCTTCGGCGCCGACCGCGCGGTGCTGCTGACCGACCGCTTCTTCGCCGGCGCCGATACGCTGGCGACGACCTACGCGCTGGCGACCGCGATCCGCAAGATCAGCGAGACCTTCGGTGCGCCGGATATCGTCTTCACCGGCAAGCAGACCATCGACGGCGACACCGCGCAGGTCGGTCCTGGCATCGCCAAGCGGCTCGGCCTGTTGCAGCTCACTTATGTCGCCAAGATCAGCGAGGTCGATCCCGTCGCACGCACCATCGAGGCCGAGCGTCGCTCAGAGGGCGGTGTCCAGGTGCTCAAGACCAGGCTGCCATGCCTGATCACGATGCTGGAGGCCACCAACGAGATCCGTCGCGGCGCCATGGTCGATGCCTTGCGCGCGGCGCGCGCTGACATCGTGACCTGGAGCGCCAAGGACGCCGGCGTCGAGGATATCTCGAAGTGCGGGCTCAAGGGATCGCCGACCATCGTCAAGCGCGTGTTCGCGCCATCGGCGCGGGCCGAGAAAGCGGCCTTTGTCGATTTTGCCAACCGCGCGCCGGCCGAGGCCCTGATCGAGGAGATGTTCAAGCGGCAGCCGAAGCTCGAAGCCGAGCTGGTTGTTTCGGCGCGTGGCTTCTGACGGACAGACGGGAACCCAGATCATGAGCGAACCGACCAAAGCACCAGCTCCCGCAGGGCGCGCCGCGACCAAGAAAGAGCTGCCCGAGCATTTCAGGGACTACAAGCACGTCTGGGTGTTCATCGAGCAGGAGCGCGGCCAGGTGCATCCGGTGTCCTGGGAGCTGATGGGCGCCGGGCGCAAGCTCGCCGACAAGCTCAAGGTCGACCTCGCGGCCGTCGTCATCGGGCCGCCCGGCGAGGCCGTCCAGCATGCCGCGGCCGAGGCGTTCTGCTACGGCGCCGATCTCGCTTATATCGTTGCCGACGAGGTGCTGACCGACTACCGCAACGAGGCCTACACCAAGGCGCTGACCGATACCGTCAACACCTTCAAGCCCGAGATCCTGCTGCTTGGCGCCACCACCCTGGGCCGCGACCTTGCGGGCTCGGTCGCCACCACCTTGCTGACCGGCCTCACCGCGGATTGCACTGACCTCGATGTCGATGCCGACGGCTCGCTCGCGGCCACGCGTCCGACCTTCGGCGGCTCGCTGCTGTGCACGATCTACACGTTGAACTACAGGCCGCAGATGGCGACCGTGCGCCCGCGCGTGATGCCGATGCCGGAACGGGTCGAGAAGCCTGCGGGGCGCATCATCGTGCACAAGCTCGGCCTGGTGGAAGACGACATCGTCACCAAGATACTCTCCTTCATTCCCGACCGCGACTCCGCCAAGTCGAACCTCGCTTATGCCGATATCGTGGTGGCCGGCGGCCTCGGTTTGGCTTCGCCGGAAAATTTCCAGCTCGTGCGCGGGCTCGCCGCTGTGCTCGGTGCCGAATATGGCTGCTCGCGCCCGCTGGTGCAGAAGGGCTGGGTCACGTCGGATCGCCAGATCGGCCAGACCGGCAAGACCATCCGTCCCAAGCTTTACATCGCCGCTGGCATTTCCGGCGCGATCCAGCACCGGGTGGGCGTCGAAGGCGCCGATCTGATCGTCGCGATCAACACCGACAAGAACGCGCCGATCTTCGACTTCGCCCATATCGGCATCGTCACCGACGCGATCCGGCTGCTGCCGGCGCTGACGGAAGCCTTCCGGGCGCGGCTGTCGCCGCATTCCCGCGACCGCATCGCAAGCTAGAGGAGCAGGGCAATGATCGAGGAAAGGTTTGACGCGATCGTCGTCGGCGCCGGCATGGCCGGCAATGCCGCCGCGCTGACCATGGCCAAGCGCGGCATGAAGGTGCTGCAGCTGGAGCGCGGCGAGTATTCCGGCTCGAAGAACGTGCAGGGCGCCATCCTCTATGCCGACATGCTGGAGAAGCTGATTCCGGACTTCCGCGAGGAAGCCCCGCTGGAGCGGCATCTGGTCGAGCAGCGCTTCTGGATGCTCGACGATAAGTCTCATGTCGGACTGCATTACCGCTCCGACGACTTCAACGAGGAGAAGCCGAACCGCTACACCATCATCCGTGCGCAGTTCGACAAGTGGTTCTCATCCAAGGTGAAGGAAGCCGGCGCCACGGTGTTGTGCGAGACCACGGTGACGGAGTTGGCGCAGGACGCCTATGGCAAGGTGATCGGGGTGAAGACCGACCGTCGCGACGGCGAGATCCATGCCGATGTGGTCGTGCTGGCCGAGGGCGTCAATGGTCTGTTGGGGACCCGCGCGGGCCTGCGCGAGCGGCCGAAACCGGAAAACGTTGCGCTCGCGGTCAAGGAAATGCATTTCCTGCCGCGCGAGACCATCGAGGCGCGCTTCAATCTGAAGGGCGACGAGGGCGCCGTCATCGAGGCCGTCGGCACCATCTCCCGCGGCATGACCGGGATGGGCTTCATCTACTCCAACAAGGAGTGCATCTCGCTCGGCATCGGCTGTCTGGTAGCCGACTTCCAGAAGACCGGCGAAACGCCATACGGGCTGTTGGAGCGCTTCAAGCAGCATCCGTCGGTGGCGCCGCTGATCGAGGGCTCCGAGGTCAAGGAATATGCTGCGCATCTGATTCCTGAAGGCGGCTACAACGCGATCCCGCAGCTGTGCGGCGACGGCTGGGTGGTGGTCGGGGATGCCGCCCAGCTCAACAATGCTGTTCATCGCGAAGGCTCCAACCTCGCGATGACATCGGGGCGGATTGCGGCGGAAGCGATCTTTCAGGTGAAGTCGCGGCGCGATCCGATGACCAAGGAGAACCTCGCGCTCTACAAGAAGATGCTGGAGGACTCCTTCGTCATCAAGGATCTGAAGAAATACAAGGACATGCCGGCGCTTCTGCACAACCAGTCGCAGAACTTCTTCCTGACCTATCCGCAGCTCGTCTCGAAGGCGATGCAGAACTTCGTGCGCGTCGACGGCACGCCGAAGAAAGAGAAGGAAAGCAGCACGTTGCGCTCGTTCGTGAATGCCCGGTCGTGGACCGGCCTGTTCGGCGACGCCTTCCGCTTCGCGCGGGCGTGGCGATGAACCTGACGTGAGACATTTGATGAAGGGAGATCAGCCATGACCACCGAAGTCGCAGTCCGGGTCGAAGACAAGCTGTTCTACAATCGCTATCTCGTCGATGCCGGCCGGGCCCATATCAAGGTGCGTCCGCACACGACGCCCACGCCACAATTGCTGTCGCTGTTGAAGGCGTGCCCGGCGCGTTGCTACGAGCTCAACGACAAGGGCCAGGTCGAGATCACGGCCGATGGCTGCGTCGAATGCGGCACCTGCCGGGTGATCGGCGAGGCCAGCGGCGACATCGAATGGAGCTATCCGCGCGGCGGCTACGGCGTGCTGTTCAAGTTCGGCTGAAAGCCGTCGGCTTCGACGTTTCGCTTCGGAACGCACGGCGTGGCGGAAGACTGCGAGCCGTGGCAAGATACCGCAATCTGCGGGAATCGGGCGGACGGATGAAAGGTGTGGCATGCCGAGAGTTGCGTCGCGAAGCGAACTGGAGGCCTTGCTCGACGACGATGTGCCCTATGGGGACCTGACCACCGACGCGCTCGGCATTGGCGCGGTGGCAGGCGCGATGCAGTTCAGCGCACGGGATCAGATGGTCCTCGCGCTCGCGGAAGACGCCGCGGCGCTGATCGAACTCGCCGGGTGCCGGGTCGAATTGACCGCACCGAGCGGGGCGCAGCTTGACAAGGGCGCCGCCATTCTTACGGCGCGCGGACCGGCCAGTGCACTGTTGCGAAGCTGGAAGGTGGCGCAAACCCTGATCGAGATCTGGTCGGGGGTGGCAACCGATGCCCATGCGATCGTCATTGCGGCGCAAGCCGTTGCTCCCGGCATCGCTGTCGCGTGCACGCGCAAGAATGTTCCGGGCGTCAAGCGCTTTGCGGTGGCCGCGGTGCGGGCGGGCGGGGCGGCGATGCATCGGCTCGGCCTGTCCGAGACGGTCCTGGTGTTTCCCGAACATTGCGCGTTCCTCGGCACTACACCGTTGACCGACGTGGTGGCGCAGCTGCGGCGCGCCGCACCCGAGAAACGGCTGGTCATCGAGGTTGCGACGCTGGAGCAGGCCGTTGCCGGCGCCGTGGCCGGGTTCGACGTGATCCAGGCCGAGAAGTTCTCGCCCGATCAGATTGCTGCGCTGGTGGCGCGGATGAATGCGGTGGCCGCGATGGGCGCGCGTCCCATCATCGCTGCCGCAGGCGGCATCAATGCCGCCAATGCTGCTGATTACGCGAGGGCCGGCGCCGACGTCTTGGTCACCTCGGCCCCCTATGTCGCCCGTCCCCGGGACGTGCAGGTGCATATCGCGCCCGTGTGACAGGCTGCGTCACGATCGCCGTCATTCCGGGGCAGCCCGCGCGACAAAATGGCAAAGCCATTTTGCGCCGAGGGCTGAACCCGGAATCTCGAGATTCTCAGGTGCGCAATGGTGCATCATAGTGCGACGCTGCCGCATCGCCCCGGAATGACAGTCAAGCAGGCCATGTTTTCTGCTTGTAGTGCAGTCAGACTAGGCCTCGTGCGGGAGGAGGCGGCCTCTTGCGCTATTTCCCGTGTCCCGCTGCACGTGCATCGGCGATCGCCTGCTTGAACGCTTTTGCATTCGGTGCGCCGGGCACCCGGAAATGACCGATGATGAAGGCCGGCGTGCCTTGGAAGCCGAGACCGACCGCCTGTTCGTGATTGCGGGCAAGGATGGCGTCAATGGCCGAGCGATTGGCTTCGAGATCGTTCTTGGCGCGCGCGAGATCAATGCCGGCGGCCTCGAGCGTCGCGTCGACCTTCTCTTCCGACAGTTTCTCGTTCAAGGAGATCAGCGCTTCATGCGCCTCCAGGAACTTGCCCTGGTATTTCGCCGCAAGCGTGAGCCGCGCCGCATAGATCGACGGGCCGCCGAAGATCGGCCAGTCCTTGAACACCAGGCGCACGTGCCCGTCCTCGCGCACGACCTGTGCAAGCTCGGGACTGACCTTGCGGCAATAGGGACATTGGAAGTCGAAATACTCGACGATCGTGATGTCACCCTTGTCATTGCCGGCCACCGGAATGTCCGGATCGCGCAGGATGCTGGCTTGGCTCAACGGATCGGCATCATCGGCGCGGGCCTGAGACGACAGCGATGCTGCAGCCAGCACGGCGAAGGCCGCGATCCATACGGTCATTGTCTTGGTCATCGGGGATTTCTCTTCTAGTGAGCGGTGACGGGGCGGGAGGCGGTATCGATCGCGTCCAGCACGATCTCTTGGGTGAGCAGTTCGGGAAGGACGATGCCGTTCGGCGCGCCAGGTCCGAACACGACGTTGAACGGCAGCCCGTAGCGATCGAAGGATTTGAGGTAGGCGGCGATGGTGTCGTTCGGCTTGGTCCAGTCCGCCTTGACCGGAATGACATCCGAGGTGAGGCGCCGGTGGACGGCGGCGCTGTCGAGGACGAGCGTCTCGTTGACCTTGCAGGTGACGCACCAGGACGCGCCGATGTCGACGAAGACCGTGTGTCCGGTGCGGACCTGTCCCTCGATGTTGTCAGGTCGCAGTGGCTGCCATGCGATGTCCTGTCCCTTCATCTCTGTGGCAGGAGGTCGCGTCGCGGCAACCACGACCAGCGCGATGGCCGCAGTGGCCAGCGCAGCCAGGATGGCGTGCCTCAGGCGGATGCGGGATGCGGCGAGGGCCAGAACAAACGCGAGGAGGAGCGCAGCGGTGACGCCCGCCGTTGCGATGCCGCTGATCTCGGCGAGGATGATGATGAGCCACAGCGTGGTCGCGATCATCGCGGCTGCGGCCACCGCGCGAACGGCGATCATCCAGCGGCCAGGCCGCGGCAACAGTGCCGCGAGCCGCGGCACTGCCGCGAGCGCCAGATAAGGTGACGCCATGCCGAGGCCGAGACCGGCGAAGACCAGCAGGATCTGTGGTGCCTGCTGCGACAACGCAAAAGCGACTGCTGTGCCGACGAAGGGAGCCGAGCATGGCGTTGCCAGCAAGGTCATGACGAAGCCATTGAAGACGTGGCCCGCAAGCGATCGGCCATGCCCCGCCCCACCAATGCGACTCCCGAGCCACCACGGCAGACCGATCTCGAACAGGCCGAGCAGGTTGGCCGCGAAGGCGACCAGCACCACGCTCATCGCGATCAGAAATGCAGGTTGTTGGAATTGCAGGCCCCAGCCGATCTGCGCGCCCGCGGCCTTGAGCGTTGATAGCGTCACGGCAAGCGCCGCGAAGGAAGCCAGAATACCGGCGGCCGTTGCCAGGAGGGCCGCCCGGAGCGGAGGGGCGTCCGTCGTGCGGTGGTCGATCAGCGAGACCACCTTGAGCGACAGCACCGGGAATACGCAGGGCATCAGGTTGAGAATGAAGCCGCCAAGCAGAGCAATCCCGAGAATGACCCAGATCGAACTCGTCGCAGCGGCGGTCTTGGAGACGGATGGGGATAAAGCGACGGCCGCCTGCGGGAGCGCGGCTTCGAGCGCACGGTCGCCATCGACCAGCGTGACCCGAAGCGGTCGCTGCAGGCCGGCCTGATCGAGACCGTTGACCGGAATTGAGATGAGTGCATCGCCGTCAGCGCGGTGCTCCAATTGTGGCCGGCCGGCCGCAACCGCGAGGTCGCCATCGACAAATACGTCGGGGGCAGTGAATCTTGGCTGCGCATGCGCTTCGATCACCAGATGCGGCTTGGGCTGTCGCTCTAGCCGCAGCGATTGGATGGAGAGCGTCTGCGACGAGTCGCGCGGGACCTTCTGGCGCCAGTCATCGATTTGCGCCTGCGCCGCGTTCTGATGTGATCCTGGCGCGATCTCCGCCTCAAGCTGCGCCTCGTTCTGGGTGCAGATGACGGAGCAGACGTAAAGGACCGCCTTCAGCGACAGATGCGCCGGCGTCGAAGCATCCTTGAGGCGGACGTGCAGCGGAAACAGCACATGGTTTTCATAGCCATAGGTATCAATATCCGCCTCGGTGAAGCGGCGGGGTGCCGGCCACTCGACCGTTACGTCGGCCACGTTCTGCGAGCCCGACCAGTCGAACTCGGGCGGGGCCCCGGCATCGCCTGCGGAGCGCCAATAGGTGTGCCATTCCGGCCCGAGCCTGACGTCGAGTCCAAGCCAGGCGGCTGACCCAGCGTCGTCGGCATCGCCAACAAGCAGTCGGGTCGAAACATCGGCCTTGGGATGAAAGCCGGCTGTCTGCGCCGCGGCAGGCGCGAGCGCCAAAGCTGCGGCCAGCAGCGCGACAACGGCCGTGAGCCGAACGAACATGAAACTCTCCCTCGCAGAAGGCCAATCGCAGCCGGAGGCTTCACGGCGCGACGAGCCTCCGGATTCCCTGCTCGGCACGGAGCGTTTCCGCCCCGGACCGGCCAGGTGCGCTGCGATTGCCGATAGATGTTCGATTTCTCCGGCCGCCGCGTTACGCTGCGACAAAGAGAACAAACACATTTGGCAGAGCGGACGCCTGCATTCGTCTCATCCCGTCGCAAAACGGGGCATGAGCGGTCCGCTCGCGCTGTTACGCGAGGCGACGGGGAGGGCGGTAGGGCGAGGAAGCATCGCATTGTGGCGGCAGACGCAAATGAGCAGTTCGCCAATGCAACGCATGAACGACTGGAGTCGGCGCCGCGGCGCCGGGATCATTCGACGGCAGTCCGTTGACGCTGAATGCTGCGAGCGGGCAGGTGTTGATGGCTCCTGGCAACACAGCCTTCTGGCAGGGCTTTGGAACGCTCTGATGCGGCCCGGACCACGCGGCCGCAGACACTCTGGTCGCGGCAACAGCGGGAGAGGCGGCTACGCTGCTGGCGATCGAAACCGTCGCCAGGACAAGCACCATCACCGCCGCGGTAATGCGGCGGGCAAAGGCTACTATCCTGCTCGGGTCAGATGCCATCCTAGGCTCTTGCATGAACGATCGAGCCTTGGCTCATAAGCCGCCGACAGGCAATTCAAATATCCGCTAGCAGATATCTTGACCTGCTCATCCGTCATTCCGGGCTCCCTCGCTGCGCTCGGGCCCCGGAATGAACAGGACGTGAAGCGAAAGACCGGCTCTCCTTTGGCGACCACGCCGATCGAGATTTTGCCCGCAGTTCGATCTCAGGCAGCTTTCGCCCTGCGCTCGAATTCCTCGAACGCGCCGATCGCCTCGGCCGCGTACATCAGCGCGGGACCGCCGCCCATATAAATGGCCATGCCGAGGGTCTCCTCGAACTCCTGACGCGTCGCGCCAAGCCGGACCAGGGTCTCGGTATGAAAGCCGATGCAGCCGTCGCAACGGACGGCGACGCCGATCGCGAGCGCGATCAGCTCCTTGGTCTTCTTGTCCAGCGCGCCGTCGCGGGTGGCCGCCTGCGCCAGCGCAGAGAAGCCCTGCATGACGTCTGGGATGTCCTTGCGCAGCGTCTTGAGATTGCCGAAGAGATCCCTGCAGAGTTCGGTAAATTTGCTGTCCACGATGTCCTCTCCTATTTTGGTTTGGCGACGGATTGGCGCGGCCCGCGGAGCGCGATGTAGATCGCGGGGATCACGAGCACGGTCAGAAGCGTCGATGAGGCCAGGCCGAACAGGAGCGAGATCGCGAGCCCCTGGAAGATCGGATCGAGCAGGATGGTGGCCGCACCGATCATCGCAGCGAGCGCAGTCAGCAGGATCGGCTTGAAGCGCACCGCGCCGGCCTCGAGCACGACGTCGCGCAAGCTCTTGCCCTCGCCGCCGCTGTGGCGGATGAAGTCGACCAGAAGGATCGAGTTGCGCACGATGATGCCGGCGAGCGCGATGAAGCCGATCATCGAGGTTGCGGTGAACGGCGCACCCAGCAGCCAATGGCCGAGCAGGATGCCGATCAAAGTGAGCGGGATCGGCGTCAGGATCACCAGCGGCAGGCGGAAGCTGCCGAATTGCGCCACGACCAGCACGTAGATGCCGAGGATCGCCGCGCCGAACGCAGCCCCCATGTCGCGGAACGTCACGTAGGTGATTTCCCATTCGCCGTCCCACAGCAGCGTCGGGTGCGACTCGTCCGCGGGCTGACCGTGGAAGGCGATGACCGGCTTCGGCAGCTTGCCCCAGTCATGCGCGTCGATCCGGTCGGCCACCGCCATCATGCCGTAGAGCGGCGCCTCGAAACGTCCGGCCAGCTCGGCGGTCACCATGTCGGCAAAACGGCCGTCGCGGCGGAAGATCACGGGCGAGCCCTGTTCGACGGTGGCCTTCACGACCTGGCCGAGCTCGACGACGGTCTTGCTGCCGGGCACGGTGTTCGCCGGCACCGGCGTCGACGCCGGCGCCTCGGTCCAGGTCTTGTCCCGCTTCGGCAGCTTGACTGCGATCTCGATCGGATTGCGGTCCTCGCCGCGGTGGGAGTAGCCGATCGACACGCCGCCGAACAGGGTCTGAATCGTGTCGTAGACGTCGCGCTGTTCGACCCCGAAATATTCGAGGCTGTCCTGGTCGATCGAGAGCCGCAGCCGCGGGCGCTTCTCGCCGATGGAGTCGTCGACATCGACGATGAACGGCACCTCGCTGAAGATTGTCTTCACCTCGCTTGCGACGGCGCGCCGCGTCGCTGCGTCCGGACCATAGATCTCGGCGAGCAGGGTGGCGAGCACCGGCGGTCCCGGCGGCACTTCAACGACCTTGATGCTGGTGCCCGCCGGTAGCGGCACCGCCTTGAGGCGCTGGCGCAGGTCGAGCGCGATCTCGTGGCTGCTGCGTGCGCGGTCTCCTCGCGCCGTCAGGTTGACTTGCAACTCGCCGAGCTCGGGCCGTTCGCGCAGGTAGTAGTGGCGGACCAGACCGTTGAAATTGAACGGCGCCGGCGTTCCGGCGTAGCTCTGGACGGTGGTGATCTCCGGCAGCTGACGGGCGATGTCGGCTGCGGCGAACAGCAGCCGCTCGGTGTCCTCCAGGCTCGCGCCTTCGGGCAGATCGGCGATGACGGCGATCTCCGACTTGTTGTCGAACGGCAGGAGCTTCACCGTGACCGACTTGGTCGCAAACAAGGTCATCGACAACAGCGTCGCGATGCCGACCCCGAGCAGGAAGATCCACGCCGAGCGCCTGCTTGCGACGATCGGGCGCGCCACGCGGCGGTAAAGCCGGCCGAGCCTGCCTTCGTCATGCGTAGCGGGCACGGCCGCGCCGCCTTCGTCGGCCTTGTCGGACTCCTTTTTCGGCGCCAGCCGCAGCATCAGCCACGGCGCGACCACCATCGCGACGAAGAACGAGAACAGCATGGCGGCCGAGGCGTTCGCCGGAATCGGCGCCATATACGGGCCCATCAGGCCCGACACGAACAGCATCGGCAGCAAGGCCGCGACCACGGTGAGCGTTGCCACGACGGTGGGATTGCCGACCTCGGCGACCGCTTCGATCGTGGCCTGCAGGCGCGGGCGGCCGTCGCGCATCCCCCAGTGTCGCGCGATGTTCTCGACCACCACGATCGCATCGTCGACCAGGATGCCGATCGAGAAGATCAGGGCGAACAGGCTGACCCGGTTGATCGTGTAGCCCATCAGGTTGGCGGCGAATAAGGTCAGCAGGATCGTGGTCGGGATCACGACGAGGGTCACGACCGCCTCGCGCCAGCCGATTGCAATCGCGATCAGGACCACGATCGAGAGCGTCGCAAGCCCGAGATGGAACAGGAGCTCGTTGGCCTTCTCGTTGGCGGTTTCGCCATAGTCCCGGGTGACCGTGACCGTGACATCATCCGGGATCAGTCGCCCTTTGAGACCTTCCAGCCGCTGGGCGATGTCATGCGACACGATCACGGCGTTGGCGCCGGCACGTTTGGCGATCGCCACGCTGACCGCCGGCACGCGATTCCAGGCGCCATTGTCGTGGCGCGCATCGTTCCAGACCCGATGTTCGGCGAGGCCAGGTCCGATCACGACGGTCGCGACATCGCGGACGTAGACCGGGCGGCCGTCGCGGGTGGTGATCAGGAGCAGGCCGATATCCGGAATTCCCGCAAGCGTCTGCCCCGCCGCGACATTGCGGACGATGCCGCCGTCTCTGACGTCGCCGGCCAGGAAGGAGCGGTTGGCATCCTTCACCTTGGCGACGAGCTGCTGCAACGTGATGCCGAACAAGGAGAGCTTTTCCGGATCGGGCTCGACCCGGATCTGCTGCGCGCCGCCCCCTGAGATGTAAGTGAGGCCGACATTGTCGACCTTGGTGAGCTCGGCGCGGAGCTTGTCCGCAAGCTCATACAGATCCTTGTCGGTCCAATGGTCGGCAGCCTCCGGCTTTGGCGACAGCGTCAGCACGGTGACGGCGACATCGTTGATGCCGCGTCCCACGATCAGGGGCTCGGCGATGCCGACCGGAATGCGATCGAGATTGGCGCGGATCTTCTCATGCACGCGCAGGATCGCGTCTTCGAACTTGGTGCCGACCAGGAAGCGCGCGGTGACCATCACCCGGTCGTCTTCGGTCTGGCTGTAGACATGCTCGACGCCGTCGATCGCCTTGACGATGGTCTCGAGCGGCTTGGTGACGAGCTCGACCGCATCCGGCCCGCGCAATCCGTCCGCATTGATGCGGATGTCGACCATCGGCACGCTGATCTGCGGCTCCTCCTCGCGCGGGATCACGATGACCGCGATCAAGCCGACCACCAGAGCTGCCAGCAGGAACAGCGGCGTCAGCGGCGAGCCGATCGTCGCCTGGGTGAGCTTGCCTGATAATCCCAGCTTCACGGCAGCACCAGCTGGTCGCCCGCGCGCAGGCCGGACAGGATTTCAAGGCCGTCGGGAAGATCGGCGCTCGGCAGCTCGCGGCCGCGTTGCACCGGGACGACGACGGTCTGATCGCGTTGCCGCAACTGGACATAGTCGATCCCGAAGCGGGTGGTGACATAGCGTGCCGGGATCACGAAAGCGTTGCGCGTGCCGCCGGGGATCCAAACCCGCAACCGGTCGCCGACGAAATACTGGCCGAGGCCCGTGACGATCGCGTCCGCGACGACCCGGCCTTCCTCGATCTGCGGATAGACCAGATCGATCACGCCCCATTTGTCGCCTTGCTCGCCCAATTCGGCGCCGTCGACGCGAACCTTGTCGCCGGCCTTCAGGAACAGCGCGTGGCGCTCCGGCACGCGCAGCCGCAGCTTGAAGTTCTGCTGCGCGATGGTGACGATCGGATCGCCTTGCAGCACCACTGATCCCACCGTCACGAGCTTCTTCAGCACCCGGCCGTCGTCGGGCGCCAGCACCTGTCCTTCGGTCAGCTGCTGCTGCACAACGCCGCGCTCGGCGGTCTTCGATCGCAAATTGTTCTGTGCGACGTTGAGCGCCGTCCGCGCCTGATCCAGATTGGTGCGCGGCAGCGTCCCGCGCTCGACCAGCCCCTGGATGCGGTCGAAGTCGATCTGCGCCTGATCCGCCTGGGCCTGCAGGGCCAGGATCTGGGCATCCAGCGACTTCATCTGCAGCACCAGCTTCTCGTCGCCGACCACCGCGATGGCCTGGCCGCGCGTCACGGCGTCACCTTCCCGGACATGGAGCTGAGCCACTGTGCCGCCAATCCGCGCACGCGCCGGCACCACGCTGACGCTCTCCACCGTGGCGAACACCGCCTTCTCGTCGGCAACCTCGCGCGAGGACACCGTCAAGGTTTCCGCCCTCGCCAGCGCTGGCCAAGTCGCAATGGCGATCAAGCACAGGAGCAATAGTCTCCGCATCAGCCCGTTCCGTTTTGCTGAATTCCGCAGGATCGTCCGGCAGCCGCGAAGCTTCCGTACGCATGCCATGACAGCCGTCCTCAACCGTTGATTTGCCTCAAGGCACGATCCGCGCCTCTATGTTGCTTTCCGCCCGGATCTTGCAGACTTCGGCGCGCAATAGACCTGATAGAGCGTCTTCAGCACCTCGCGCGCCGGATCGCTTGCGATCGCGTAGTAGATCGTCTGCCCGTCGCGCCGTGCCGACACCAGCCCGTCCCTGCGCAGGAGCGCCAGATGTTGCGAGACGGTGGAATCGCGCAGATTCAGGAACGTGGCGAGATCGCCGACGGAACGCTCGCCGTCGATCAGTTGGCAGATGATCAGAAGCCGGTGACGGTTCGAGAGCGCCTTGAGGAGATCGCTCGCCTGATCCGCCGCAACTTCCATGACGTCAGCATCAATTTTCATAGTTGCGTATATACAGATATTAGAATATATAGTCAAGCAAGATCGATAAGCCACGGAGCACGTGGCGGGCGAAAAAGGGAACCAAGGAGAGCACCATGGCAGAGATTGTCGTAATCGGAGCCGGCCTGAGCGGGACGCTGATGGCCTATGAATTGCTGGCGCAGGTGAGACGTGAGGATCGCCTGACGGTCATATCCGAGGGGCCGGCCTATCATTTCGTGCCGTCGAACCCCTGGGTCGCGGTTGGCTGGCGCAAGCGCGACGAGATCGAGATCGATCTGGTCGACATCATGAAGCGCAAGGGGATCCGCCTGCTGACCCAGGGCGCCAGGCGCGTGCATGCGTCCGACAAGCGGATCGAGCTGAACGACGGTGCGATCGTGGATTATGACTATCTCGTCATTGCCACGGGACCGGAGCTCGCCTTCGACGAAATTCCAGGGCTCGGCCCGCAGGGCCATACCCAGTCGGTCTGTCATGTCGACCATGCCGCCCACGCCAAGGCTGCGTTCGACAAGCTCGCCGAGAACCCGGGCCCCGTGGTGATCGGCGCGGTGCAGGGGGCGTCCTGCTTCGGCCCGGCCTACGAGTTCCTGTTCATCCTGGAGACCGAGCTGCGTCGCCGCAAATTGCGCGACCGCGTGCCGATGACGTTCGTGACCTCGGAGCCCTATGTCGGCCATCTCGGTCTCGATGGCGTCGGCGACACCAAGGGTCTGCTCGAGAGCGAGCTGCGCGAGAAGCACGTCAAGTGGATCACCAATGCGCGCGTCACCTCGGTCGAAGCGGGACGGATGATGGTGGAGGAGCTGACCGAGGACGGTGCGTTGCGCAAGACCCATGAGCTGCCCTTTGCATATTCGATGATGCTGCCGGCCTTCCGCGGCGTTGCCGCGGTGCGCGGCATCGAGAAGCTGACCAATCCGCGCGGCTTCATCATCGTCGACAAGCATCAGCGCAATCCTGATTTCCCCAACGTGTTCGCGGTCGGGGTTTGCGTTGCCATTCCGCCGATCGGCCCGACGCCGGTCCCGGTCGGCGTGCCGAAGACCGGCTTCATGATCGAATCGATGGTCACGGCGACAGCGATGAACATCGGCGCGCTGCTGCGCGGGCGGGAGCCGGCAGCGCAGCCGACCTGGAATGCGATCTGTCTCGCCGATTTCGGCGACTCCGGCGTCGCGTTCCTGGCGCAGCCGCAGATCCCGCCGCGCAACGTCAACTGGTCGTCAAAAGGGGAATGGGTGCACTACGCCAAGGTCGCGTTCGAAAAATACTTCCTGCGCAAGATGCGGCGCGGTGCGCCGGAGCCGTTCTATGAGCGCTTCCTGCTCGACCGGCTCAACATCGCCAAGGTCAAGGAGCTCAGAACCGGGACATGAGCGACACGTTTCAGGTGGTATGCGGTCATTGCGGGCAGATCAATCGGCTGCCCGCAGCGCGCACGCCGGCAGCCGCCAAATGCGGCAAATGTCATACGCCCATCTTCGACGGCCATCCGATTGAGGTCGACGAGGCCGCGTTCCAGCGCCATCTCGCCCATAGCGACCTGCCGCTCCTGATCGACGTCTGGGCGCCGTGGTGCGGTCCCTGCCGCGCGATGGCACCGATGTTCGAGCGGGCGACGGCAGAGCTCGAGCCGCGCGTGCGGACGCTCAAGCTCAACTCCGACAATGCGCCGGACGTCTCGGCCCGTTTCGGCATTTCGGGCATCCCGACGCTACTTCTTGTGAAAGGCGGCCGGGAGCTGTCGCGCGTCTCAGGTGCGATGGATTCGCAAAGAATCGTCGCATGGACTTTGTCCGGCCTAGGCCGACTTTGATCACGCTCAAACCGAACCACAAAGGAGCATGCCATGAACATCGACAAAGCAGTTCTCACCTTCGCAGGTTTCGTCGTCCTGCTCGGCCTCGCGCTCGGCTGGATGGTCAATCCCTATTGGTATCTGCTGACGGCTTTCGCAGGGTTGAACATGATCCAGGCATCTTTCACCGGCTTCTGCCCTGCGGCGATCGTGTTCAAGAAGCTCGGCTTGAAGAGCGGCCACGCGTTCTCTTGATTGTCAAGCTGGCCGGTGGGACGAGGCGATCACGAGGATCAAAATGGCTGACTCAGACGATACCTATATCGTCGGCCCGCTCTACAAGGCGCGTACGAAAGTCTATCCGCAGGCCGTTCATGGCCGCTTTCGCCGCATCAAGTGGACGATCCTGTGCATCGCGCTCGGCATCTACTATCTGCTGCCGTTCGTGCGCTGGGATCGCGGTCCAGGCCTGCCCAACCAGGCGGTGCTGATCGACTTCCCGCACCGCCGCTTCTACTTCTTCTTCATCGAGCTGTGGCCGCAGGAGGTCTATTACTTCACCGGCCTCCTTATCCTCGCGGCGGTGACGCTGTTTCTGATGAATGCGGTGGCGGGCCGGCTGTGGTGCGGCTATCTCTGTCCGCAGACGGTCTGGACCGATCTGTTCTATGCGGTGGAGCGCTGGGTCGAGGGCGACCGCCGCGAGCGGATCCTGAGCGACAAGCGCGGCTGGACCTTCACCCATGCGCGCCGGGTCGCCACCAAGCATTTTCTGTGGCTGATGATCGCGTGGTGGACGGGCGGCGCCTGGGTGCTCTACTTCGCTGACGCGCCGACGCTGGTAAAGGATCTCGCGACCTTCCAGGCGCCATTTGTGGCCTATCTCTGGATCGGCATTCTCACCGCCACCACCTACACTTTCGCCGGCCATGCCCGCGAGCAGATGTGCATCTATATGTGCCCGTGGCCGCGCATCCAGGCGGCGCTGACGGATGAATGGGCGCTCAACGTCACCTATCGCGGCGACCGCGGCGAGCCGCGCATGTCGGTCAAGAAGGCGGAGCACGCGCGCGAGCAGGGGCAGCCGGCCGGCGACTGCGTCGACTGCCATCAATGCGTCAATGTCTGTCCGACCGGAGTCGATATCCGGAATGGCCTCCAGCTCGGCTGCGTTCAGTGCAGCCTGTGCATCGACGCCTGCGATACGGTGATGAAGGAGATCGGACGGCCAACCGGCCTGATCGCCTATGACACCGACATCAACGTGCAGCGGCGCAGGGAAGGCAAGCCGGAAATCTACCGGCTGATCCGGCCGCGCACCATCATCTATGCGAGCTTCATCGCCATCGTCGGCAGCATCATGCTGTACAGCCTGGCGACACGCGGCTCCTTGGGCCTCAACGTGCTGCATGAGCGCAATCCGCTGTTCGTGCAGCTCTCCGATGGCGGCGTGCGCAACGACTATACGGTGCGGCTGCTCAACAAGCGCGCCGCGCGCGAGGTCGTGCTCGATGTGACCGGCGTGCCCAACGCCAAGGTGACTGTTGCAGGTGTCACGCGCAACGCCGACGGCCGCATGCTCCTGGAAATCGGCCAGGACCAGACCCGCGAGATCCGCATGTCGGTGGAGGCTGCGAGCGCCGACATTCCGCCGGCGCCGCTCGACATCGAGATCAGGATCACCGATCCTGCCACCGGAACGTCGGCCAGCACCCACGACCATTTCGTCCCGCCACGGGGATAGGATCAGCGGCGTTCCGTACGCGAGGCCGGCGAAGGAGCGCGATCGCCACCTCTCCGAACGGCGACGTCATTTTGCCGCAGCGGCGACCGGCAATTCGAAGAGGAAGGGATGCTCGCGGAGCAACCGGCTCAATGCCGCTTCCCGCGCTTGCGTGCGAAGCTCTCGATCAGCTCACGCAGCTTGGCCTGGCGGATGCGGCGTGCCGCCTTGGCCGCCGGCAGCCAGACCACCTTGCGTTGGCCGCGCTCCGGCCACCGCGCGTGCTGCTTCTTCACCTCGAGCGGAAACAGCTGGACCTCGCAGGTGATCTTGCGCTTGCCCTTGCGCTTGCGATGCTTGAATTGCCCGACGGGCCGGCGGCTGACCTTGCCGCGCAGCCCGGCCTCTTCATAGGCTTCGATGGCAGCCGTCCGATGCGGGCGCTTGCGCCAGATCGGCCAGCCTTTCGGCACCGACCAACGGCGCTTGCCGCGAGTCGTGATCAGCAGGATGCTGAGCTCCATCTCCTCGATCCGGAACGGCAAGGCGGCCACTTGCTTGTTCTTCATCAAGACCCCCGTTTTGAGCTGAACCCGAGCGCGATCCCGGCTCCTATCCACGCCTTCGGGACCTGCATACGCAATAACCCTCGGAAGATGCAACCTGGAGCGAGTCCGGGGGACGTCATGTTCAGCCGTCGAGGCGGTGGCGGCGTGGAGCTGATCGGAGTTGGTCTGATTCGCGCGAGACAAGCAAACGGTGTCCGGATTGGACCGATGCTCCCTTGCGATGCACCGCTCGATATGCGACGACGCGCTTCGATTGTTCGCCGGGGCTGGCAAAGCAAGCAATATCTCGCTGCTGATGCGCGTCTGCGTATCTGCGCGCCGGCCACATGCTTTGCACACGTCGCCTGTCACG
Organism: Bradyrhizobium sp. STM 3843; assembly: GCF_000239815.1. Taxonomy (GTDB): domain Bacteria; phylum Pseudomonadota; class Alphaproteobacteria; order Rhizobiales; family Xanthobacteraceae; genus Bradyrhizobium. Next base: position 22,140 of record NZ_CAFK01000219.1, read on the forward strand.
AGGGGGCCACAAAATCATGGCATCAGGCCGCCCATCGGCCGTCGCGTCGCTAAGCCTCCGGCTTGAGAGCGGCAGCCGCACCGGCATTAACACAGTTGATATTGCGCGTGTCCGACCCGGATTAATTTGCGGTGGCTTGGGTACGGAGCTGACCATGCACGACCCGGACGAAATCCTTGGCACAGACGGCGTCGATCGCGACGCGGATCAGCGTCCTGCGGCTATGCCTTTGCAAGGGTCGCGGCAGCTTCCGACGTCACCGGCGCTGCAGCCGAATCAGCTGTCGCCTCAGCCAACCGATCCGTCAATCGATTCATCGGGCGCTGTCGCGAACGACGCGACGGCGGATGCCGACGGCGCCGATTCGGATGACACGGCGGATGGCGACAATGCGCCGCGCGTCGTGCCGACGATGTGGCGCTGATCCGGGGCAGCTCTGCCCTTCGGCCATCCGCAAACGTGCTTCATTTGCAATAGGTTTCGCGGGTGAGGCGGCCGACGTCGGCGCGCTAGCTGGTCTGGTTCTTCGGATCGGGGACAGTGACCGGATCTGCCGTGCCGCGCTCCGTCTCTTGCTCCTGTTCTCTCAGCTGCTGATCCACTGTCTCGCGGGAGCCTTCGGCCGGCTCCTTGTCGAACGGACTTTTCCGCTCCTGTGGCTGCGGCATCGTGTCCTCCTGACATCGTCTTTTTCGCACCACCATTGTCGTCGTGCATTTCGCGAACGTGCGGCTGCTGGGGGCGTTCCAATCCGCTGACACCACACACCGTTTCCGCGTAGGCGTCGCTTAGGAACTAACGACTCATCGGCCTGTTGTGCGCGCATCGATGGAGCGATCGCCCATCAACAATCGGGAAACAGTGAGATGAGCAACAAAGCGAGAGACATTTTCATCGTCGGCCTGCGCAACGCCCACGCCATGGAGATACAGGCACGGGAGTTGATGGAGCGCCAGTCGGAGCGGCTGGACGATTATCCGGACGTGAAAACCAAAGTGCAGGCGCACCTTCAGGAGACCAATGAGCAGCTCAAGCGGCTCGAACAGTGTTTGAGCGCCTGCGGCGAAAGCACGTCCAGTCTGAAGGATACCACGCAGTCCGCCATGGCGAATCTTCAGGCGATGGGACATTCGATGGCCGGTGACGAGATCCTGAAGAACACCTTCGCGAACAACGCGTTCGAGAATTTCGAGATCGCTGCCTACAAATCGCTGCTCACGTTGTGTCAGGCTGCCGGGATGGCGGAAGCACGTGCCCCGCTCGAACAATCGCTGAAGGAAGAGGAGCGGATGGCGGAGTGGGTCGCATGTCGAGCAGGTCACCCGCGATTATCTTGCTCATGAAGAGCGTGAGGCGGCCTGATCAACAGCCTGCCTGATTATCAAGCGTGATCCTATCCCGCTGAGCTCAGCCGATCCGGGCCGGTGTCTGTTCCGCAGACCCGTGGCCCGGATCTGGTCCTTGCACCGGAGCGGAGGCCGATGCGCGCAGGCGACGGCTGCGCAATGCCGGCAAGCTCACTCCCGCGATCATCAAGACAAGGCAGAGGCCGATCGGGACGAACGGCAGGAGGTCGAGCGAGGCCGCCCACATCGACGACCAGCCGAGCGTGAACAGGATCTGGCCGAATCCAAGAGCGCGCGCCTCACTATGTTCACGCGCCGTCATCCAGCGCTTGGCGCTCGCGGCAAGTCGGGACGCGACATCCTCTTGCACGGTCCCTCCTGTTTCGACTCCGTAGCTGATCCGATCCGGACGGTGCGAGCGCGACGTAAGCAGATCGCACCCGGAGCGCCTGAATGAAGCAGGTAGGCAACTGCCGAATGGCGACAGCACGACGATCCTTGAGCTGACAGCCGCCACGGTGCAGAACTGCTCCGAAGAGCCCATGTTCCAAACGGGTGTGCGGGTGCAGGCGTCGCGCGTGACGTCCGACTCGAGTATTGCGCAGATCGTCTTCTGTTTCCAGGGTGCGGCTCGCACCTGACTCAAATCAGCATCAGTCGGCGGTAGAACCGTTCTCATTAGCTTGGCGTCCAGCGCAAGGAACGGCGGAGCGCGGACTTCATTGGCGCGAGCCCACCTCGACAAGAGAGCCTCCGCATGGACGACTTCGGTAGGCCGACATGTCTTGCCGACCTGTCTTGCAATGTCGCGGCGGAGGCGCCCGGACGCACGCTCGCGGTGCGGCTGTACAATTTGACGGCTGAATCGCGGCATGCAGGACATGCTGAGCAATCTGATCGCGCGCGACACCATGCATCAGCAGCAGTGGCTTGCTATCGTCGAGGATCTCGGTGGGGCCAGTCAGCGTCCGATTCCGAACGGCTTCGATCGCAGCAAGCAAGCGGCGGAGTTTGCCTACATGTTAATGGGAACCGCGCGGAATGGCGCGCCGCCTGAAGCCGGGCGCTACTGCGAAGGTCCGTCGCTCGATGGTAACGGGCAGTTTACCATGCGTGCCGTCTTCGAGCCGTTGGGCGAAGTTCCGAATCGGTTCCGAATCTTGGGGACGCACGTCAGTGCGGCTCAGCGCGAGCAGATGAATCAGGAACCGAGGAGGAATGCGCTGACTTGATTTGGGGTGGTGCCGGCGACCCGGGCCCTCGGACCCGCACGCATAGCCGATCTGGCGCAATGGACCTGGCCTTGGCGATCTGGCTGCCGGAACATCGGAACTTAACATCAGGGCCAAAGTTCCACTGGTATCAAAACGTTAGCGGACGGTTCTTTGGCGCCGACAGCTGCAGGGGCGGTTCCCAGGCGTTGCAAATGCGGCTCACACAAGCCACGGGAGCGGATGTCAGAATAGAAAAAAGTAAACTTGAGGTTGTTGGCAACCTCCGGTAACATCCGGATACCCATGATGGTCATCATGCGCTAGACATGATGTAGCCCTCTTGGGCGTTTCCTCCCTGGACTTGGGCCGCCTGTACTTCAGGCGGCCTTTCTTTTTGTTTGCTCTCATTTGTTCTCGGCCGCTTGCCGTCCATCGCAGCCGCGCTTGTTTTGTGGAAGTCAGCAAGACCGGGGCGGATTCGCCATAAGGCAGGATTGGCAAGACCTATCAATTCGATCAGTCCGTCCAGGTCGCTTGTGAACGGGACTGGTGAAAGCGACTGAAGATTTCTCTTTCGTTTTTTCAGAAATCGTGTTTTACTGCATGCATCCCGCCTCGTTGCGGAGGGGCGTATCGCGGTCGTCACGAACGTGGAGGCGGGGAGCGGTGGGTGTGTCGGATTGCAGCGCGTCTCTCGCGCGGACGAACAATTCGGCATGCACGGTCAAGTCGCGCGGTCCTGATACTCCGACGCTAGTATCACGTTTGCGACGACGCTCACGCGTCGTGCAGGCAACGGTGTCCAGAAAGCCCGGCGCACCGGGGAGAACGCGAAGCAGCCGTTAAAACCATCGTGCAGGGAAGGCCGGGATGCCTCGGCCAAACCTGTGGTTCCTGCCGCCTGCATTTCTTTCGCAGGCGGGCCACGGGCGCGGCCAGCGCCCGGCCTTCCCTGCGCCCTCTCGCTTTCAAGAGGGTTCCGTCTGTCAAAGGCTCGGGCGCGTTGCGCGGCGAGGTCGCGAACGGCTGCCGTCCCGATCACGCGTTCATTATCGTCGTGCAGCGCAATGCCTTATGATTTTCGGCTTAGTTGATCCGGTTGCGCCACTCGTGCGAAGAGTCGGGGGCGCACGTCAGTTGCCAAGAACAAGCCGCATCAAATGGCGGCGACCCGGAGGAAGAGACATGAAGCTCAAGACCATCATGATGGGCTGCGTTGCTGCGTCATCTCTGATGCCGAGCGACCTCGTATCGGCCGCCGACATCGACATTTCCGCGCACGACATTGGCGGTCAGGTGACCGGCACCAATGGCCCTGAAGCCGGCGTCTGGGTGATCGCCGAGACCAAGGATCTGCCGACCAAATATGCCAAGGTCGTCGTCACCGACGACCAGGGGCGCTACGTGATCCCCGAGCTTCCCGATGCGAGCTACAAGGTCTGGGCGCGAGGCTATGGACTTTCGGACACCGCACAGGTCGACGCGCGGCCTGGCAGGACGATCGATTTCAAGGCGCAGCCGGCAGCATCTGCTGCGGCAGCTGCGCAGCTTTATCCCGGCATGTACTGGTATTCGATGCTCGATATCCCGAAGCCGGAGGAATTTCCCGGCACCGGCGACAAGGGCAACAAGATCGTGGAGACGATGAAGTCCCAGGCGCAGTGGGTGGATACGGTCAAGAACGCCTGCCAATCCTGCCACGCGCTGGGGTCTCGCGGCATCCGCGAGGTGCCCAAGACGTTCCTGGAAGGGCACAACTCACAGGATGCCTGGGCGATCCGAACGCAGGCCGGCCAGGCCATGGAATACATGGCCACGGTGCTCGGCAGCATGGGGCCCGACAGGACCTATGCGATGTTCGCGAACTGGACCGACCGCATTGCCGAGGGCGAGCTGCCGTTCGACAAGCCGGAACGGCCGACGGGCGTCGAGCGCAACGTCGTCTACACGATGTGGGACTGGGCATCGCCGACGCATTATCAGCACGATGCGATCTCGACCGACAAGCGCAATCCGACCGTGAACGCCAACGGATTGATCTACGGCTCGCCGGAGGAGAGCACCGACCTGATCCCGACGCTCGATCCGGTCAAGAACGTCGCTTCGACCATCACCGAGCCCTATCTCGATCCCAACACGCCGTCATCGGCGGATGCCCCGCGCGGCACCTCGGCCTATTGGGGCGACGAGCCGATCTGGGACGGCCATACCAGCATCCACAACGTCATCATGGATGAGCAGGGCAAGGTCTGGTTCACCGCGCGCTTGCGGCCGCCGCGGAATCCTGACTACTGCAAGCAGGGCTCCAGCCATCCGTCGACGCAGGTCGATCCGCAGGCCACCTCGGTGCGCCAGCTGTCGCGCTTCGATCCCGCCACCGGTCAATGGGATCTGATCAACACCTGCTTCTCGACGCATCATCTCTATTTCGGCCATGACCCGAACGACACGCTGTGGATGAGCGCGGGCGGCCCCGGGCTCGGCGGCGGTGTCGTCGGCTGGCTGAATGTCAAACAATTCCGCGAGACCCGTGATGGCGTGGCTTCGCAAGGCTGGACGCCGCTGGTGATCGACACCAATGGCAACGGCAAGCGGGATGCCTTTGTCGGGGCTAAGGATCCGCTGGATCCGGCCAAGGACAAGCGTGTCGTCGCCTCCTTCTACGGCGTGATGCCAAGTCCGGTGGACGATTCGATCTGGGGCCAGTCGATGGATCGGGGCTTCTCGCGCATCGACCAGCCGGGCTACATCATTCGCGTGGTGCCGGGGCCGGATCCGGCCAGGACAGCGCTTGCCGAAATCTATCAGCCGCCGGAGGGCACGTTCGGTCCGCGCGGCATCGACATCGGACTGGACGGTCTGGTCTGGACGGCGCTCTCCAGCGGACACCTCGCAAGCTTCGACCGTAGCCTGTGCAAGGGGCCATTGAACGGGCCGACCACGGCCGAGGGCAAGCAATGTCCGGAAGGCTGGAAAGTGTACCGGATGCCCGGCCCGCAGTTCAAAGGCCTGGACCCCAAGGGCAGCGCCAATCACGCCTATTATCTCTGGGTCGATCGATTCAACATTCTCGGCCTCGGCGCCAACGTGCCGATCGCAACCGCCAACGGCGGCGAGTCGCTGCTTGCCCTCGTGAACGGCGAATTCGTCACCTTGCGCGTGCCGTATCCGCTCGGCTTCTTCACCAAGAATGTCGATGGACGGATCGACGATCCCGCAGCCGGCTGGAAGGGGCGGGGGATCTGGACCACCTCGGGCACCCGCGCCAACTTCCACGGCGAGGGCGGGAAGGAAGCCTATCCCAAGGTGTTCAAGGTCCAGATGCGACCTGATCCGCTCGCCCATTGATCTCTGACCATTCAGATGGAGTTATTGATGACAAATACATCTCGACGCGATCTTCTCACGGCAGCGACAGGCGCGGCGGCAGCTGCGGCGCTTGCGTCGGAAGTGCGGCCTGCGGTGGCGCAGGCCGGTGCGAAGCCGATCTTTGCGGTGCCGGCGACCACGATTCCGGTCGTGGGCGAAGAGGGCGTGTTCCCGGTTCGCCGCATCTATTGCATCGGCCGCAACTATGCGGCGCATGCGATCGAGCGCGGCTCCGATCCGAACCGGGAGCCGCCCTTCTTCTTTCAGAAGCCGACGGACGCCATCCAGAACGTCGCGATCGGCGAGGTCGCCGACCACCCGTATCCGTCCCTGACCAAGAACTATCACCATGAGGTCGAGCTGGTCGCGGCGTTGAAATCGGGCGGCGCCAACATCCCGCCCGAGAAGGCGCTCGACCATGTCTATGGCTATGCGCTCGGCCTCGACATGACCCGGCGCGACCTGCAGAACGGCATGGCGGCGGAGAAGAAGCCCTGGGAGATCGGCAAGAGCTTCGATCACGCCGCGGTGCTCGGCCCGATCCATCCGGTCGCGAAGGTCGGACATCTGGCCAAGGGCGCGATCTCACTCGCGGTGAACGGCACTGTGCGTCAGAACTCGGACCTGGAGAAGATGATCTGGAGCGTCGCCGAGCAGATCTCCAAACTGTCTGAAGCCTTCGAGCTGAAGGCCGGCGACATCATCTATTCCGGCACGCCGGAGAATGTCGGCCCCGTCGTGAAAGGCGACGTGCTGTTGTGCAAGCTCGAGGGCCTGCCGGACATGTCGATCAAGATCGTCTAGGCTGCATTTGGAGCGTCCATCGGAGCTGCGGACAAAAAACGCCCCGCTTGCTGGAAGAGCAAGCGGGGCCCAAGTCGTCAGGAAGGAACGCTTCAGAAAGGGCCGCCGGCCGGCGACCCTTCGTATTGAGCAGCGGTGGCTACGCTGCTTTCGCTTTCGCCACGTGGGTGGCGATCGCATCCATCAGAGCCGGCGACAGGCAGTCATAGGGTTCGAGCCCGAGCTCCTTGAGCCGCGCCCTGATCGCACCCATCTGCTCCGGCTTGACTCCGGACTCGATGACCGAGGAGACGAAGGCAGCGAAACCAGGCGCTGCCGAGCCCTCTTCCTGGAACAGCTCCGGATGAATGAAGTCGAGGCCGTAGAACGGGTGCCCCGTATTCTCGATCCGGCCGTACATATGCGTGCCGCATTCCCGGCAGGCGTAACGCTGGATCACCGCCGAGGGATCGACGATCTGCAGCTTGTCGCCGTTCTCAAGCACGGTCACGTTCTGCCGCGGCACCACCGCGACCACGGAGAAGGTGGCGCCTTGCGGTTTCCAGCACTTGGTGCAGCCGCAGGCGTGGTTATGGGCGACATCGCCCTTGATGCCGACCTTCACCGGCCTGTCGTGGCACTTGCAGACCAGGGTGCCGCCGGCAAAGTGCCCCGAGCCCTGCTTGACACCGTTGTCGACCGATGGGTGGATGTGAACAGTCATGACGCAATCCTCCTAGTGCTTGCCGTTGGTGATTTAGAAGACGACGACGGAGCGGATCGACTTGCCCTCATGCATCAGGTCGAAGCCTTTGTTGATGTCTTCGAGCTTCAGCGTGTGGGTGATCATCGGATCGATCGCGATCTTTCCGTTCATGTACCAGTCGACGATCTTGGGGACGTCGGTGCGGCCGCGCGCCCCGCCGAACGCGGTGCCCTTCCAGACACGGCCGGTGACGAGCTGGAACGGACGGGTGGCGATCTCCTTGCCCGCCTCGGCGACACCGATGATGATGGAGACGCCCCAGCCGCGGTGACAGGCTTCCAGCGCCTGCCGCATGACCGTGGTGTTGCCGGTGCAGTCGAAGGTGTAGTCGGCGCCGCCGTCCGTAAGTGCGGTCAGATGCTGGACGATGTCGCCCGAGATCTTCTTCGGATTGACGAAATGGGTCATGCCGAAGCGGCGGCCCCATTCCTCCTTGCTGTCGTTAAGGTCCACACCGATGATCTTGTCGGCACCGACCATCTTGGCGCCCTGGATCACGTTGAGCCCGATGCCGCCGAGGCCGAACACCACCACGTTGGAGCCGGGGGTGACTTTCGCAGTGTTGACGACCGCGCCGACGCCGGTGGTCACGCCGCAGCCGATATAGCAGCTCTTGTCGAACGGCGCGTCCTCACGGATCTTCGCGACCGCGATCTCCGGCAGCACGGTGAAGTTCGAGAAGGTCGAGCAACCCATATAGTGGTAGATGGTCTGGCCTTTGTAGGAAAATCGCGAGGTGCCGTCCGGCATCACGCCCTTGCCCTGAGTGGCGCGGATCGCGGTGCAGAGGTTGGTTTTCTGGCTCAGACAGCTTTTGCACTGGCGGCATTCCGGCGTGTAGAGCGGAATCACGTGGTCGCCGGGCTTGACCGACATGACGCCTGCGCCGACCTCGCGCACGATGCCGGCGCCTTCATGTCCGAGAATCGATGGGAAGATGCCTTCGCTGTCGAAGCCGTCCAGGGTATAGGCATCGGTGTGGCAGATGCCGGTGGCCTTGATCTCCACCAGCACTTCGCCGGCCTTCGGACCTTCGAGATCGAGCTCGACGATCTCCAGCGGCTTCTTGGCTTCGAGAGCAACCGCGGCGCGCGTTTTCATTTCTTCAACTCCTATTCTTTGCTGGGATCGCCGACAGCCATTCGAGGCCGCGATCCCCCATCAATTTTTGTTGCCCATGCAGGAATTCTCAGCCTGAGTATAGGCCTCAGGCTTCTCTTCGTGCTTGGCTGGACGCGCACGTCCCCATGCATCATTAGCGCGGGCGCGCAGGTACACATAGATGTCGTCCATGTAGCAGGCGACATTCGGGTTATCGCCGAACGCCGGCATGACATTCTCCTGCGCGGTGCTGATGTTCTTGCGACCGCTGGCAACGACTCCAAGAAAATCGCCATAGCTCATCGTCTTCAGCGAGTCCTTCAGCGCCGGCGCGTAAGTCGATCCCATGCCGTCCGGACCATGGCAGACGTGACATTCCGAATGGTAACGGCGGTAGCCCGAATAGGTGTACCAATCGACGGTCCCGTCAGCGGTGATCTTGTAGGTCGGGTTTCCGTCCTTGTCGAAGTACTTCCCGTCCTCGGACTTCACGGCGGCCGGATCACCGGACCCGTCGGCAAGGGCGCGTTCCGTCAAGGCCATTCCACCGGCTGCCACGCATATGGTGGCGACCGCGATAAAGATTTTACGCAAAGCTTAGTCCTCGAATTTCGGGGCAAGGCAGACCGGCGCATGGACCAGGTCCATGCGCCGGAAGCAGCCATCCTCAGTTTACTGCGGCAGGGAGAACACGGTCAGCGTGCCACCGAGCGCGGTGTAGTTCGAGAGCGCAGCATAGCCACCGACTGCACCGAGACCTGCGGTCGGATCGGTCAGGCCAGCCGCGAGGCCGATACCGGCCCAGCCACCGACACCCGACAAGACGGCGACATATTGCTTGCCGTTGTGCTCATAGGTCGTGACGTTGCCGATGATGCCGGACGGAGTCTTGAATTTGTAGAGCTCCTTGCCGGTCTTGGCGTCGACCGCCTTGAGGTAGCCTTCGAGCGTGCCGTAGAACACCACGCCACCAGCGGTCGCGAGTGCACCCGACCACACCGAGAACGGCTCCTTGTTCGACCAGACGATCTTGCCGGTCTTGCCGTCCCAGGCAATGAAGTTGCCCATGTTGGTGTCGCCCTGAGGCGGATACATCGACAGGGTGGCGCCGACATAGGGCTGCCCCGCGGTGTAGCTCACCTTGAACGGCTCGTAGTCCATGCAGACATGGTTGGTCGGCACGTAGAACAGCTGCGTGTCAGGAGAGTAGGCTGCAGGCTGTTCGTCCTTGCTGCCGAGCGCCGCCGGACAGACCCCCTTGGTGTTGTGATCCTCGCCGTTCTGGTCGGTCGAATATTGCGCGACCACCTTGGGACGGCCGTAGGTCGGCGAGTTCTTGTCCATGTCGACGCCGGTGGTCCAGTTGACCTTCGGGTCGTACTTCTCGGCGACCATGAGCTCGCCGGTCGCACGATCGAGCGTATAGCCGAGGCCGTTACGATCGAAATGCGTCAGCAGCTTGCGCGCCTGTCCGTTGACCTGCTGATCGGACAGGATCATCTCGTTGACGCCGTCATAGTCCCATTCGTCGTGGGGCGTCATCTGATAGACCCACTTCGCGACACCCGTGTCCGGGTTGCGCGCGAAGATCGTCATCGACCACTTGTTGTCACCAGGACGCTGCTTCGGATTCCAGGTCGAAGGATTGCCCGAGCCGTAATAGACGAGATCGAGCTGCGGATCATACGACGCCCAGCCCCAGGTGCAGCCGCCGCCGATCTTCCACTGATCGCCCTGCCAGGTCTTCAGGCTGGAGTCCTTGCCGACCGGCTTGCCGAGCGCAGTCGTGCTGGCGTCGAACAGGATCTGGTCATCAGGCCCTTCCGAATAGGCCTTCCAGGCCTGCTTGCCGGACTTGATGTCGTAGGCGGTCATGCTGCACTGGACGCCGAACTCGCCGCCGGACGTGCCGACCAGGACCTTGTCCTTCACCACCAGCGGAGCGGAGGTGCCGGTCTGACCCTTGGAGGGATCGCCGTTGACTGCGCTCCAGACCAGATTGCCGGTCTTGGCATCGAGCGCGATCAGCTTGTCGTCGGCCTGATGCAGGAAGATCTTGCCGTCGCCATAGGCGAGACCGCGATTGACCGTATCGCAGCACATCACCGGAATGACGTTCGGATCCTGCTTGGGCTCATAGCGCCAGACGATCTTGTTGTCCTGCGACAGGTCGAGCGCGTACACCTTGTTCGGGAACGGCGTATGCACATACATCAGGTTGCCGATGATGAGCGGGCCGCCCTCGTGACCGCGCAGCACGCCGGTCGAGAAGGTCCAGGCGACCTGCATCTTGCCGACGTTCTGGGCGTTGATCTGGTTGAGCTTCGAGTAGCGGGTGTTGGCGTAGTCGCCTGCCGGCATCACCCAATCTTTCGGGTTCTGCGACATTTTGACCAGTTCATCGCTGGCCCATGCGCCACCCGCGGCAAGTGCCGCGACCGACGTCAGACAGGTTGCGAGCAGTACTTTTCGCATCGTCCATCCTCCCATTTTGAACACAGGTCCGCACGACGCGGCCCAGTCTCTTCTTCAGCGGCAATCCTTATCCAGTTCGAAATCGGGAAACTTGCCCAAGAGCGAAGCCGCTTTGCTCAAGAGTGAACCGAAACGAAGTTTTTGGGAACGATTTTACTTTGCTGGACCGCAACATAGGGCTGCGTTTCTATTGTGCGGAGCATCAATGAACGTCCATGCTCAGCCTTCGCCCGAAGGTTGATCGTTCTTCTTGACGGCTTGGAAATGAAGGCGGAGGATTGTTCAGGGACTTGCGTTGCGGCACAACAGGCGCGAACGGGCTCAACCAGCCGGCCAGACGAAGAGGCTGCCAAAAAAAGGGAATATTTTGGCTTCACTTTTGTCACCCGCCTTCTCTGCGGCGGGCCGTTGCGTTCGATCTTCAAATCGGTGGATGGACATGCCCGATACGATCCGCTCGCTCAGCACCACGGGCCTGACGCCCAAGAGCCAGATCCAGCGTTGGTCAGACGCACTGACCGATTTGTGCGGCCGATTTGATGTTGACCCGCTAGAGGGAACATCATTCGACGGTCGCATCAACTACACCCTGATGTCTCGACTGAAGCTGTGCCAGATCGAGGCGAGTCAACATCGGATCGCGCACACGCTCGCGCGGTCTCGCTCCACCGAGCATCCCTATATCAAGATCCTGTTCCAGACCTACGGCACCTCCTATTTCGAGCAGGACGGCCGGCACATCGAAATCGGACCTGGCGACTGCCTGGCCTATGACGTGTCGATGCCGCATACGATCGTCAGCCCGGCCCTGACCCGTCATGAGGTCGTGATCGTACCCAAGGAGCTGCTGCAGGAGCGCGGCTTTCGCCTCGACAAGATGGTGGCATGCAAGCTGTCCGCCCGCAGCGGAACCGGGCGGATCGCGCATGACGTGGCGCATGCCGCGTTTGACGAGGCCACCAAGCTCTCGCCGCACAGCGCCGTCGGCGTGGCCGAATCGCTGATCGATCTGCTGCTGTTGCCGCTGCGCGAAGCCGACGCGATGTTCGATCGCGGCGGCCCCGAAGCGATCTATATCCGCGCCCAGGCGTTCATCCGCGAGCATCTGCGCGATCCTGATCTAACTATTGACCAGATATCTGCAGCCCTCGGTTGTACAAAGCGTTACCTGCACATGGTGTTCAGCGACCGCGGCATGACGGTCAGCGATTATATCTGGCGGGCGCGGTTGCAGCACTGCCGCCAGGAACTCGAGACGCAGTCGGGAAAGACAATCACGGACGTGGCGTTCTCATGGGGCTTTTCGAGCTCATCCCATTTCAGCCGCGTGTTCCGAAAATATTTCGGCGTCGTCCCATCTGCCGTCCATAGAGCCGCAGCACGGTGATTACTGCCGCGTTCGCCGCCGAGCCTGCCTCTTCTCCGATCGTCCGCACGAGCCCGCCAAGGGTGCGCTATCGTGCACCGCTCTGGAGCACCTTCTGGAATGCGTCGCCCAGAATCGCGGGCTCGCGCGGCGGCAGATAGGTGAGGCCGGCCGCGCGGCCGAGTTCGGCCAATACACCTGACGCCTGCAGATCCGTGAGCGCACCGTCGACCGCTGCCAGCAGCTCCGGATTGCCGGCGAGCCCGACATAGCCGCGGTTGGCGCCGATCGGATAGAAATAGCCGGAGCCCATCAGTCTGGTGTCGAGGTGAGCGGCGCGATAGGCGTCGAAACGCCTGATGTCGAGCAGGGTGGCGTCGAA
>NZ_CAFK01000218.1 GCF_000239815.1 Bradyrhizobium sp. STM 3843
CTGGACGCCGATCGGCGCCGAAGCGGGGTCAGGCGGCTACGATGTCGCCTGGAAGAACACATCCTCCGGCCTTTACATATCTGGAATGTCGACGGCAGCGGAAACTACGTCAAGGACATCATCAACGGTGCGTCGGCAACCAATGCCGTTTTGGAATCCTATGAGACGACCTTTCACCAGGATCTCAACGGGGACGGCACGATCGGGCTCGTAGGCACCACGATCGAGGGACTCGGCGCGACAAGCCTCACGCAGGTCGGCGCCAACTACCTACTCAATCCGGTTGCCGGCGGCACTGGTCCTGAACTGATGTATCAAGGCGCACCAGTCTACTCCGGCGAATTCGGCGCCTGGACACCGATCGGTGCGGAAGCGGTGTCGAGCGGCTACGATGTCGCCTGGATGAACACCTCCTCAGGCCTCTACATCATCTGGAATGTCGACAGCAGCGGCAACTACGTCAGGGACATCATCAACGGCGCGTCGTCGACCAACGCTGTCGTAGAGTCCTATGAGATTACCTTTCACCAGGATCTCAACGGCGACGGCACCATCGGGCTTGCGGGCACAAATATCGAGACATCGGGTGCAACCAGCCTGCTGCAGGTCGAGAGCAACTATTTTATGGTACCGGTTGGCGGCAATAGCGGCCCCGGACTGATGTATCAAGGCGCTCCCGTCTACTCCGGCGAATTCGGCGCCTGGACACCGGTCGGCGCAGAAGCTGTGTCGGGGGGCTACGATGTTGCGTGGAAGAACACCACCTCGGGGCTTTACATCATTTGGAACGTCGACGGCAGTGGCAACTACGTCAAGGACCTTCTCAATGGCGTATCAGGAACTGCCAGCGCTTTTGAAGCCTACGAAAACACCTTCCATCAGGACCTCAATGGCGACGGCACGATCGGCATTCCGTCTGGAACGTCTCCCGCAACGACGCCCGCTGCAACTCAGTCGGTGCAGATGAGCTTGGTCCCGGCTCAGGACAATTTCGACTTCGCTGACAGTGGCAACAGCGGAACACCGGTCATTGCGGCCACCACTCTCGCCACGAGCGCCGGTCCGGTCGTCCCCAGTTCCACGGTCCACGATACGTTCGTATTCGCGCCCAACTTTAGCCCCCCCAGCAGCGTTGATTTCGCCCCAGCCGCTCAGCCGGTTCAGTCCGCGACGATGGGCCTCAACGCCCTGATCGCCGCAGCACACGACGATCATCCGTCGGGCGGTGCCGTCTTCGACCAGGCCCACACAAGTCCTCCGCAACCGCTCACTGTTGCGCAGCTGTTGGCCCAACTGCATGACTTCCATTTCGTTTGAGCGTGGCAGCGACGCATGACCACCGACGGAGCCGATGGACGGTCGTCCCTCCCCCATGCATAATCAGCCTATGCCGCCCGCCGGAAATGACTTTCGGCGAAGTTGACCGTTCGTCATGTTAGGATCGGACTTTTGGAAGCCGCGTCATCTTGGACCACGCCTGGGTGCGGCTCGCCGGTCCCGCTGCGTCATATAGCTGCCCTTGATGGTATCCGCTTCGTCGCGGCCTTTTCCGTTATGGCCTCGCACGCGACCTATCAGATCCATCCGCCCGGCGATTGGGACAACATGACGCTGACGGTCTGGACGCTGACGCATCTGGCAAACGTCGGGATGACATTGTTTTTTGTCCTCAGCGGGTTCGTGATCCACTGGAACTATCGCCTTAGCGTGCAGCAGCCGGGCGGCCTGCGAGATTTTTTCATTGCGCGCTGGTCCAGACTTTATCCGCTCTTCCTGGTCGTCTTTGTCATCGGATTTCTCTATGAACTCGTGGCGAAGCAGAACCCTGCGCCGCTGGTGAGATCAGCCCCATTTTTCCTGACCTTCACCACCAGTTGGTGGTTCTGGCGAGTCGATGACTCCAGGTATATCTTCAACGCGATTTCCAATCCGCTATTGGGCGTGATGTGGTCGCTCGCGACTGAAGCGTTTTTCTACGTTGTCTATCCATTCCTTGCGCCCGTTGCGAACCGGTTGAGCAAATGGGGGGCCCTGGCCGCGCTACTCGGGATCGGAGCTCTCGGCGCGATCATGGCCGTGGGATTCGTGAAATATACCGATCTGATCCTGAAGCTCGGCTTCACTTACGCGGACGTGGATCAATCGAGTGGAGCATCCTTCCTGTTCTGGCTCGGTTATCACTCACCGCTCATGCGGTTGCCATCCTTTCTCATCGGCGTCGCGGCGGCTCAGGTCGTCCTCGCGGGAGGACGGCTGCCCCGGCTATGGGCCGATCTTACCTTTGCCCTCTGCGTGGCTGCGATTGCCGCGGTCGATCAGATGCGATCGCAGTTCTCAATGGTCGACACCTCGGCATGCGTGATCCTGTTTGCTGGCCTTTGTCTCGCTGCGTCAACTGAGAAGTCACGCGCGGCGCAACTCATGGGCCTCCCCCTCATGGTGTGGGGCGGCCAAGCAAGCTATTCGCTGTACCTGCTGCACGATCCCGTGATCTGGGCGATCTCGCGAGCGACGACGCATTTGCAGTTTCCGATGCCTGAGCTCTGGGTGATGGTCGGCATGGCCATGGCCATCCTGGTATCGAGAGCCTGCTACACGCGGTACGAACGACCGGCCCAATTGCTGTTCAGGTCTGTCGGACACAGGCTCCTGGGTGGCTCAACGCGCAAATGATCAGCGCCTGATCGACGACCGGCGCCCGAAGCTCATCGCCCACACCGGAAAGCCCCGATAACCCCTCGCGGAAAGCGCCGGCTTGCCGTATACGGCGCCTTCGACCCACCGCTATCGTGAGCCGAATGCACCCGCCCTACCCCGCCGCGCCGCGACGGCTCCTCTATGTCGCGAACGAGGATTACGCCTTCCTGATGCACCGCCTGCCTATGGCGCGCGCCGCGCGCGACGCCGGCTATGAGGTGCATGTTGCGACCAACGTCAATGCGGGCGCCTCCGCGATCGCGGCTGAGCGCTTCATCCTGCATCCGATCCCGTTCCAGCGGGGCGGGCTGTCGCCGTCGGCGGCGCTGCCGACGGTCCGGGCGATCCGCGCGGTCGAGACGGCGGTCAAACCCGATGTCGTGCACCATTCCGGCCTGCAGGCGAGCGTGCTGGGGTCGCTGGCGGCGCTCGGCAGCTCCATTCCCGTGGTCAATGCCATCACCGGATTGGGCTATGTCTTCACCTCGAGCACGCTGCGTTCACGGGTGACCAAGCAGGCCATGGTGTGGTTGCTGCCCCGCCTGATGAACCGATCCTCAAGCTTCGTGTTGGTGCAGAACCCCGACGATCGCGACGCGCTGAGCGCGCTCGGAGTCCGGCCGGAAAAGATTGCGCTGATCCCCGGATCAGGCGTCGACACGGATCGCTTTCAGCCCTTGCCCGAGCCGGACGGCCCGATCAGCTTTGGTTTTGCCGGACGCCTTCTCACCGACAAGGGCATCCGCGCCTTGGTCGCGGCGCACAGGCTTTTGCGCGCCGAAGGACATGATTTCAACCTGCTGATCGCCGGCAGTCCTGATCCGGCCAATCCGGCCTCCGTCTCGCCGGACGAAATCGAGCAGTGGCGGCGTGAAGCGGGAATCACGCTGCTCGGCCAAATCAAGGATATCACCGAGCTGTGGCAGCGCTGCCATATCGCCGTGCTGCCATCGCACCGCGAGGGTCTGCCGGTGAGCCTGCTGGAGGCCGCCGCCTGCGGCCGCCCGCTGGCCTCGACCGACGCGCCCGGTTGCCGTGAGATTGCAATCAACGGCCAGACCGGATTGGTGGTCCCGATCGAGAGCCCGGTCGCGCTGGCCGACGCGATGAAACGGCTCGCGCAATCGCCGGACTTGCGTGCGCGATATGGCAAGGCTGCCCGGCAACTGGTCGAAGACAAACTCTCGGCCAGGATCATCGGCCGTTCGGTGGTCGCACTCTATGACCGGCTGACATCCGGCATCCCCGTCCTATGATGATGACCATTGCCGACATCATCATGCTGTTGCTGGCCGCCATTGCGACGGCCGTCGTCTGCACGGTCTTGATGGTCGCGTTACGCCCGCTGTTGCAGCGCTACGCCCTGGCGCGGCCGAATGCCCGTTCCTCCCACAAGGTACCGACGCCGCAAGGCGCAGGGATCGCCGTGATCGCGGCCACGCTCCTGATCGGCGGCGGCTACGCATTGACAGCCGGCGCCGCGCCGCCGGCTTTGCTGTTCGTCGCCGCACCGCTGATCGCGCTGGTTGGGCTGGTGGATGACATCAGGCCAATTCCCGTGCTGCCGCGCCTGCTCCTGCAAGCGCTCGCGGTCGGCCTGGTCGTCTTTGCCGCGCCGGACGACCTGAGGATCCTTCCGATCCCATTGGCAATCGAACGTACGCTGTTACTGATCGGCGGCCTGTGGTTCGTCAACCTCGTCAACTTCATGGACGGGCTGGACCTGATGACGGTGGCGGAGGCGGTGCCGATCACGGCAGCCCTCGCAGCCCTCGGCGTGGCCGGCCTGCTGCCGCCGCCGGCCACGATCATCGCTGCGACACTCTGCGGTGCCCTGCTCGGCTTCGCTCCGTTCAACCGGCCGGTGGCAAAGGTGTTTCTCGGCGATGTCGGCAGCCTGCCGATCGGGCTTCTACTCGGCTGGTGCCTGCTGGAGCTCGCCTGGCACGGCCACGTCGTGGCTGCGCTGCTGCTGCCGCTCTATTATCTCGCCGACGCGACCTTGACGCTGTTGCGGCGGATGCTGCGCGGCGAGCCCTTCTGGGCGGCGCACCGCACGCATTTCTACCAGCGCGCGACCGACAACGGCTTCACCGTGACCCAGGTGGTGGGCGAGGTGTTCCTGCTCAACCTGGTGCTTGCGGGACTTTCAGGCGCATCGATCGTATCCGCGTCGATGAGCGCCGGCCTGATGCTGCTGATCATCGGCGTCGCTGCCGTCGCCCTCGTGCTCCGCCGTTTTTCGCAGCCTCGCGAGGCGCGGGCGTCACGCGGCGGTTGAGCCGAACTCCGGCACGGCGTCTTTCAGAACTGCCTTGATGGTGACGGGGTCGTCGCGCGTGATCGCCTGGTCCAGCGCTGCGATCCATTTCTTCAAAGCCAGCATCGGCGGCTCATTCGGCTTCGCAGCCATGATGCCGGCCACGCCGATCTCGACGGGCGGCTCTTCGCTCGCGAACAGGATCTCGTTCAGGCGCTCGCCCGGCCGGATGCCGGAGAAGACGATCTCGATGTCGTAGCCGGGCTGCAGACCGGAAAGGCGGATCATGCGCTCGGCGAGTTCGACGATCCTGACCGGCTGGCCCATGTTGAGTACATAGACCGAGACGCCCGGCCGCTCCGGCGCCAAAGCGTGCGAGGCTGCGGTGATGACGAGGTCGCACGCCTCGCGGATGGTCATGAAATAGCGAACCATGTCCGGATGCGTGACCGTGACCGGACCGCCCGCCTCGATCTGCGCCTTGAACTTCGGCACCACCGAGCCATTCGAGGCCAGCACATTGCCGAAGCGCACCGAAATCAGCCGCATCGGTGGCCGCCCTCCCGGCCGCCCAGCCAATTCGCGGTCCAGCGCCTGGCAATACATTTCGGCAAAGCGCTTGGTCAGGCCGAGCATCGAGACCGGTTCGATCGCCTTGTCGGTCGAGATCATCACCATGGCCTCGGCGCCGGCTGCCACGGCGGCGTCAGCGACATTGATCGAGCCGAAGATGTTGGTCTTGACGCCCTCGCTCCAATCGCGCTCGAGGATCGGCACGTGCTTCAGCGCTGCGGCATGGAACACCAGATCTGGCTTGAACTCCGAGATCAGCCGGAAGACCCGCTCGCGGTCGCGGATATCGGCAATACGGCCTTCCACGGCTGCGCCGCCCTCGTTCGCCGCCACGAGCGTCTCGGTGATCGCATAGAGCGCAGGCTCAGAGTTTTCCAGGATCAAGAGCCGCGCTGCGCCGAAGGTCACGACGCGATGGCAGACCTCCGCGCCGATCGAGCCGCCGCCGCCGGTGACGACGACCGCCTTGCCCTTCACCAGCGCTTCCAGCCGCCCATAGTCTATCTTCTCGCTCGGCCGCAACAACAGGTCCTCGACCGCCACCGGCGCGAGCCGCGGCGCCTCGCCGCTTTCGAGTGACGGCAGCCGGCTCACGATCAGCCCGAGCCGACGCGCCCGCATCAGAAACGTTTCGGGGTGGAGCTCCGGCTCGAAGGCCGACGGCGTCATCAGGGCACGTGCGATCGGCTTCCCTCGTCGCGCGAAATCGGCCACGACATCCTCGACTTCGTCGATCCCGCCCAACACCGGAACGTTGCGGATGATCTGTCCGCGATCGGAGATCGACGGCGACAGGATGCCGATCGGCCACACCCGCTTCACCGCCCCGCTCTCGATACCTCGCAACACGACTTCCGCATCGGCCGTGCGCCCGATCAGAAGCGATGGTGCAGCATCCTCCGTCTTGGCGTGATGGCGCACCCGCGTGTAGCGGAAATAGCGGTAGGCGAAGCGTAGCGCGCTGAGTGCAAAGATCTCCAGGAACCAAAACAGGATGATGGTGAGCTTGCCGAAGAAGAATGTGCCGCGCACATTCGGTGCGACGATGATGTAGTCGAGCGCCAGGAGCGCTATCGTCAGCACGGTCGCCACACGGACGATATTGAGCGCGTCAGGCAGCGAGATGAACCGCCATTTGGTGGTCATCAGGTTTGACACATAGAAGACGACGAAGCTGAAGACGATGAAATAAGGCAGGATCTGCAGCAGCAGCGGAACCCGGTCCCAGAATGCGCTGGCACCCTCGAAGCGAATGTAGAACGCCGCGAACAGCGCCGCGACGCTGGCCAAGATGTCGTGGGCCGCAATCAGGACGTTGCGATACGTCAGATGGGAGAGACGTGTCATGCAACGATCGACCCGTGAACCAAACCGAGCTTCATGACGCGGTGCTCTCCGGGAATGACGCCCCCTGCAGGCGCGCCTTCAGCACCATGCCGCCCGCCACGCCCACACCCATGACATACATCCATCCCTCATGAAAATCGAAGATGTGCGAGTTGAACAAGGAGGTGAAGATGTTCTGCACCACGACCAGGAGACCGATCCAGGGGACCAGCCCATCGCCGCGAAACAACAACAGATGCGACAGCCACATGGCATACAGGATGATGATCCCGAGCGCGCCCCACTGCACAGCGACGTAGAGGGTCTGGTTGTGCGGATTGCCGACCACCTGTCCCGAGGACAGATCGGAGCGCCCGCTGGCGGCAAGCTCGAACAGATGGCGCGTCGCTCCCGTGCCATGACCAATCAGCGGTGCCTCCGCTAAGAAATGCAGCGACTTGCGCCAGAACTCCAGCCGCTCGCCGATCGACGTGACGGCACGATCTTCCTTGTAGGCCTGATATTGGTCGGTGAAGGTCGCGACTTTCTGCCTGAGCTGCGGTGAAACCGTCCAGGCAGTCGCGCCGAGCGCGAGCGCCACCAGCAGGATCAAGAGGTTGGCGCGCCACTTCAGATGGATGAGGCCGAACACCGCGAGCATGATCGGTATCGTCACCAGCGCCGTACGCGAGGTGACAACGAAGACCATGTTGGCGAGGAAGGCCAACATGAGCACCAGCATCAGCAAGGCGAGCGGCCAGCGTCTCTCTCCCGCAAAGCGCGCCATCGGATAGGCCAGCGCCACGGCGCAGAGCGAGAATTCCTGGCTCTGATCGATATAATTCTTCACGAAGATACCGTGATCCGCATTTGGCTTCAGCGCCAGCGCGGGATCGAAGGCGACCGCTGTTGACGCCACCACCATCAGCACGCACGAGCCCAAGAATGCGACAAAGACCCAGACGCCCCGCTGCGACCGCTCAAAATGATAGAACAGCGGCGGCAGCACCAGCAGCTTGGCCGCAGGACCTACGGCATAGAGCCGTGCACCCCAGGCTGCGTCGGACCAGAGCGTGCCGAGCAGAGCGAGCGCGAACAAGGCGATGGGTGCGATCGAGATCGGCCGCCGCAGCATGCGCAGAAACGCCTTGAGATCGAGATGCGGTAGCATCGTGATCAGCAGGACAACACCGAGGATCGAGACCAGCGACGTCGACCAGGGCAGCGCAGCCGCGAGCAGGATCGCGACCACGTCGACCGTGGTCCGCCAGGCCGCAGGGTCGCGCCAGCGTCGCAACGGCAGCACGACCGGGGACTCGCCAGTGAGCGCCGTCATCACGTGTTTCCCCGAGCGCGATCGACCAGGGCGGTGGTCGAAAAACCCTTGAGGATATCGATCAGGATCACCTGGCCGCCTGCAGCCTCGACGATCTCGTACCCAACCACCTGCTCGCGGGTGTAGTCGCCGCCCTTGACCAGCACGCTCGGCTTCACCAGCTCGATCAGGCGGATCGGCGTGTCCTCGCCGAAGATCGCGACGATGTCGACCGCCTCAAGCGCCGCGAGCACCTCGGCGCGCGCGCGTTCGTCCTGCACCGGGCGGTTCTCGCCCTTCAGCCGCTTCACCGATGCATCGCTATTGAGACCGACCACAAGACGGTCGCAGGCGGCACGCGCGGCGGTCAACACTTTCACATGGCCAGGATGCAGAATATCGAAACAGCCATTGGTGAAGCCGACACGCAGCCCCTGCTCTCGCCAATCCGCAACCCGCGCCGCAAGGTCACCATCGCCGCGAACGATCTTTTCCTCGGCAGCGAGATAGGCGGGCGGCAGGATCTTGTGTCGCAGTTCGGCTGCGGTAACGCTGGCCGTGCCCTGCTTGCTGACGGCAACCGCCGCAGCGGCGCTCGCCATGCGCAGGGCGTCCTCCCAGTCGGCACCGGCGGCCAACGTCGCAGCCAGCACGGCCACCACGGTATCACCGGCGCCGGAGACGTCGCGGACCTTCACGGGATAAGCGGGCACGTGGACAGGCGCGCCCTCGCGCGGCACCAGGGTCATGCCGCGCTCGCTCTGGGTCACCAGGATCGCCTCGGAATCGGCAAGCCGGATCGCATCCTGCGCGGCAACGGCGATCTCCTGCTCGGTGTCGGCGCGGCTGCGTGTGGCTTCGGCAAATTCCTTGCGGTTCGGAGTCAGCAGGGTGGCGCCGCGATAGATCGCGAAATTCGCACTTTTGGGATCGACGACGACGCGCTTGCCAGCCTTGCGCGCCGCATCGATGGCGTGCCGGATCACCCGCGCCGTCAGCACGCCCTTGGCATAGTCCGAGAGCAGCACGATGTCGGCGCGATTGATTAGCGGCAGAATCGTATCGATCAGTTTCTGTTCGACCTCGGCTGCGGCGGGCGCCGCGCGCTCCCAGTCGGCGCGCAACATGTGGGTCGAGTAATGTTCGGACACGAAGCGCACCTTGCGCGTCGTCGGCCGCGCCGGATCGGTGACCAGCACGCTCTCGATGCCGGCTTCCCGCGCCAGTTCGGCCCTCAACTGCTGGCCCGCCGCGTCATCGCCGACGAGGCCGACGAAGATGCAGCGCGCGCCGAGCGCGGCGATGTTGCGGGCGACATTGCCGGCGCCCCCGATATTGATTTCGCTGCGCTGGACCGCGATCACCGGAGCCGGCGCCTCCGGCGAGATCCGTGACACCTCGCCATAAACGAATTCGTCCAGCATGAGATCGCCGACACAGAGCACGGTCTGGCGGGCGGTCGCTTGCGACAGGGCATCGAAATCGAACATCGCGGGGGGTCTCTGGATCGAAAATCAGCGGAAGCGGTCAGTCGAGTCGAGGTAGCCTCTGACGTATTGGCCGACCGCATCCTCGAGCGTCGTGAAGCCGCCGTTATAGCCGGCCGCGCGCAGCCGATCGACCTCGCTCTGCGTGAAATATTGGTAGCTGCCGCGAATCGCCTCGGGCATGTCGATGTACTCGATGTTGGGCGTGGCGCCGAGCGCGGCATAGGCCGCCAGCATCAGGTCCTTGAAGCTGCGCGCCTCGCCGGTGCCCACGTTGAACAGACCCGATACCGATGGCGTCGCGAGCAGCCACAGGATGACGCGCACGACATCCTCGACATAGATGAAATCGCGCCGCTGGTCGCCGTCGGCGATGCCGTCGCGATGCGATTTGAACAGCTGCACGGGTCGCCCTGTCTTGACGTCGTCGAAGCGGCGCGCCAGCACGCTCATCATCGTGCCCTTGTGATATTCATTGGGGCCGAACACGTTGAAGAACTTCAATCCGGCATGTTGTGGCGGCAGTTTTTCGCGCCGCTCGGCGCGTGCGGCGAGCGCCATGTCGAACAAATGCTTGCTCCAGCCATAGAGGTTCATCGGGCGCAGGTGCTTGAGCGCGGCCAGCGACGGATCGTCCGCAAAACCCTGCGCGCCATCGCCGTAGGTCGCGGCCGACGAGGCATAGATGAACGGCGTTGCACTGGCGGTGCACCAGTCGAGCAGCCGCAGCGAGAAGCGGAAATTGGTCTCGACAACGAGGTCGCCATCGGTCGCGGTGGTCTCGGAGATCGCACCCAGGTGCAACACGGCGTCGAGCCGCCGTCCTTTCAGCCAGTCGGCAAGTTCGGCCGGTGGAACGAAGTCGGCGAGCTGCCGCTTGGCAAGATTGCGCCATTTGCCCTCATCCCCGAGCCGGTCGCAGACAACGACATCGGTCCGCCCGGCGTCGTTGAGCGCCGCCACCAGATTCGACCCGATAAAGCCGGCGCCGCCGGTTACGAGCAACATTTCCTTGCAGACCTCGATGCTTGAAGCGGCCTCTGCCGTAGCGCATGCGCCGGCAAAGTGTAAGCGGTTTGCGCGATGGCTTTACCTCACGCAGCCGAGCAGCTACCAGCGGAGCTGGAGCGCGAAGCGAACAAAGAATGAATCTTAACTCAATCGTGACGGAAGCGGACGAGACAGGCCCGATCCTGATCATCCCCTATATGTGGATCGGCGATTTCGTCCGCGGCCATACCGTCGTGCGCGTCCTAAAGGAGCGATGGCCGAATCGGCCGGTGGATATCCTGACCACTTCGCTCTGCGCCCCTTTACTGGATTACATGCCCGGTGTGCGCGCCGGGATTGTGTGGAACCTGCCACGCAGCCGGCTGGCGCTGCTCCAACAATGGCGTCTTGCTGCCCTCCTGCGTGAACGGCGGTACCAGACTTGCCTGATCATGCCGCGCACCTGGAAATCGGCGATCGCACCGGCGCTGGCCGGTATCCCGGAACGGGTTGGGTTCGTCGGCGAATTCCGCTTCGGCCTGGTCAATCGCTGGCGCTGGGGTGAGAAGGCCCTGCCCCGGCTGATCGACAAGAAGGCCGCGCTGGCGCTGCCGGATGGGGCGCCCCGGCCATCGGAATGGCCGGTGCCGCAGCTCCGGGTTCCACCCCAGGAGGTCGAACGCTGGCGGCAGGCCAATGGTGTGGGCACCGGACCCGCGGTGGCGTTGGCGCCCGGCTCAGTCGGCTCCGGTAAGCGCTGGCCCTATTACGGCGAGGCCGCCCGCCTGCTGGCGGCGCAAGGGGTCGATGTCTGGGTGGTCGGCGGCCCCGGCGAAAAGGATTTGGCGAACGAGATCGTGGCCGCCGGCGGGTCGAAGGTGCGAGATCTCACCGGGACCGACCTGCGCAACGGCGTGCTGGCGCTGGCGGCCGCGCAGGTGGCGATTTCCAACGATTCCGGGCTGATGCATGTCGCCGCAGCCCTAGGGACGCCGACGATGGGCATTTTCGGCCCGACCAGCCCCTATCATTGGGCGCCGCTGAACGGGCTCGCGGCCACTATCCAGACCAAGACCCACGTCCCCTGCCAGCCCTGCCACCGCCCGATCTGCCGGATGAACGACCATCGCTGCATGCGCGACATCCCGGCCACCGAGGTCGCGGAGATCGCAGGCCGCGTGCTGGCCGAGGTCGGCGCCCGCGCCGCGCGCTAACGGCATGGTTGCGGATCGCACGACCGATCAGTACGGAAGAGCGCACCCCGTCACCGAGCCCGAATCGTGAGCCAGCCCGACCTCATCGCAGCCCATCTCGCCCGATCGCTCGCAGTCTTCGAGCGTGCGAGCAAGGATGCAACGCTGCTGGCGACGGCGCGCGAGATAGCCGACATCATCATTGCGGCGTTGCGTGCCGGCAACAAGCTCCTGATCATCGGTAATGGCGGCAGCGCCGCGGATGCCCAGCACATCGCCGCGGAGATCGTCGGCCGTTACAAGAAGGAGCGCCCTGCATACGCCGCGATCGCGCTGACGACCGACACCTCGGCGCTGACCGCGATCGG
>NZ_CAFK01000217.1 GCF_000239815.1 Bradyrhizobium sp. STM 3843
CTGGCCGAAGCGCTGGTCGATGTGTGGGAGCGGCTCGGTCTGCAACGGACCGAGCAGGCGCGCGCAGCGGAGTGATTGGCGATGGCGATTTGATCCCGCGCAATGCGCCCGGCCAGTCTCCTCGCCTAGCTTTCAAAAGGACCATCGGGCGGGCCCGATCTTGCCCGATCTTGCAAGCGGGCTCGCGAGCAGGCGAGGTTGGCCATGACCGAGATCATCGACGCACTGCGCGAGGAACACCACAATCTTGAGAAGCTGCTGGCCGTGCTGGAGCATGAGCTCGAGCTGTTCGACCACAATCAGCGGCCGGACTACGAGATCCTTCAAAGCATCATCCAATATTTCGAAGATTATCCGCAAAGCTGTCATCACCCCAAGGAGGAGATGATCTTCGAGAAGCTGCGCGCCCGGGATCCGCGCGGCGCCGCAGCGTATGGCGATATCGACGCCGAGCACGCGATCGAGGCCAAGCGGCTGCGCAAGTTTGGCGACGCGGTGAATGCCGTTCTGTCCGACCAGGAGCTTCTGCGCGAGACCTTCCACCTGGCCGTACAGGACTTCATCAAGAACCAGCGGGACCACCTGAAGAAGGAAGAGGCCCTGCTGTTTCCGGCTGCGGCCAAGGCGCTCACCGCCGAAGATTGGGCCGATATCGAAGCCCGCATGGCCAACCGGAAAGATCCGCTGTTCGAGGGCGCCGGCGACGAGAAATTCCGCAGCCTTGAGCAAAACATCCTGCGCTGGGAGCAGGAGGCCGAGGACGCTCGCACCGCAGCACGGTAACCGGCCCTGCATTGCGTTGGCGAGGCTTGGGCCTATAGTGCGGGAAGGGGGCAGCACCTTCGCAGGGAGTTCGCCATGACCGCTTCGAACACTGGACTTGAGGTCCAAGGTGCCGAGACGAGCGGCGTTGGTGCGGTCGGCCAGATCCAGATTCCCATGTCGCAGCAGAGCCCGTTCGGCTCGCATGGCTATGACATGCACCCGCAAGGTTTCGTGCGTTTATCGGGTTGTCAGGAACTCCCAGTCCGCCGCGACGGTCGCGACAAGACGCGGCCGGTCCTGTTGAGTTGATCCGCGCGAGGCGGCACGGTTCGTCGCTGCGGCCGGCGCGGCCCTCGATGCCTGCGCCTATCCGTACTCATCCGGAACAATCTGTTTACGTTTCGTTAACCAAATCAGGCTCACGCTTCCGATCCTGGAAGTGCGACGGAACCGGACGACCGGGAGCCGGCAGTCGCGACAAAAGGTCGGCGGCGTAGTGCCCGCCGGCCTTTTTGCTGAGCACTGATCAGTTCCGTCGGGCCAGCGAGCGCAAAAATCCCTGGTATTCCTCGTTCAGCTCCATGTCGACCGCGGGCGCCATCCTCAGGAGCACATTGGCGATGAACGGCTGGTCGTTGCGCGGCTCGTCCAGCACCTCGCGCAGCGCCGGCACGTTGTCCTCGATGTGGTGCAGGAAGGCTATGCCTTTCTCCGCCGTCTCGCTCCAGCGCGCGCGTGTCCATTTTGCCAATGGATACATGATCTCGTGGATGAAGTTGGATTTGCGCGCCTTCTCGAAGAAGCGCAGGCCCGTGCTCCAGTTCTCCTTGGCGCGCAGCGGCGGTGGCGGAATGTCGCCAAGCAGAAGCTTCTTGCCGGCTTGGCCGACGAAATCATCCAGCGTCGTTGGCGCGTCGATGTTGGCCCGGAAATGCCACAGCGCGAACGAGCCGGGGAAGTCCTTGCCCATGCGCTCGCGCAGCGCCGCTTCGACCTTGTCGAGCGCAGGCTTGTCGGCTTTCAGCGCAGCCGTCATCGCAAACGCAAACAGTGCGTCATTGCCGACCTCGTGCACCCCACCGCCCTTGAGCTGAGCCGCCGAGAGGGCGGGCGTCTTGCCATCGGCGGGGATGTCAGCCTCGCCGGCGCGCTGCGCCCTGATGAACGCCGTGATCTCCAGCCAGCCCATCAAATTGGCGATGAAGGCGTCGGGGTCGACATGGACGATGGCGAGATTGAGCGGCTCCTTGCGCTGTCTCAGCTCCGCCATATCGGTCATGACCTGCTCCGTCGCCGCATCGTCCGGGTCGCACGGCTGTGTCGGACTCCCGACACCAGCACTTCACGACGAAGACTGTTGTGATCACGGCAGCAAGAAGGGTGCCAGCGCCGCGCCGATGCTCGCGACGACGGCCGTTCGAAGCGGGTGCCGCTTTTCAAGGCTCACGCTGTCGCGTGCGATCTGCTTAGGATGACGAGGCGGCGTGCTTGATGGAAAGGTCTCTTGATGTTCACCCGCGTTTGCAAGGCCGACACGATCGATGAAGGCGGCATGCGCCTCGTCATCGCCGACGCCCAGCTCATCATCCTGGCTTGGCCCGACAACGCCGAGCTCAAGGCGTTCCAGGGCGTTTGTCCGCATACCGCCGCGCCGCTGGAGGAAGCAGGGTTCGATGGTCGGGTGCTGAGCTGTCCGGTTCACAATTGGACCTGGGACGCCTCGACCGGTGTGCCGTTGCATCCGCAGGAAAGCGCGCTCGCCGAATATCCTGTGAAGGTCGAGGACGGGATCGTCTATATCGACACCGCCGGGATCACGCCGCTGTTTGCCGCTCGCTGAGCCGGGGACGGGCAGGGCGGGACACGTGGATTTCCCAACATCGGCTTGCCCGACCGGCCAAAGGCCACTATACGTTCGGCCGCGCCGGGACGGAATCGCGTTTGCAACTGCACCGGTGTCGCAATTCGACGTCTAAGATGTTGATTTGCTGAAGGTTTCGCAAAAACCTGGAGAACGATGACGCCGCACGGGCCTTCCGCTCGTGGCGCCAGCCGTTTTGCTCCCTTCGTCTATCGGTCAGGACGCCACCCTTTCACGGTGGAGAGAGCGGTTCGATTCCGCTAGGGAGCGCCATTCGACGCTCACGCACATTGAAAGTTCTCTACTTTTTGGCGGTTCCCCCAGACGGAACGAATCTGTTTGGGGAGTTCTGTTCGCCTCGTGCTCTTACCGCCAGGCGATTGCACGCCTGACGCCCGCCCAATCCGCCGCCCGCATAGTTCGGTCGCGGTTGACAATGATTTGTACAATGTACAAGTATTCGTACGACGTACATAGAGGTGGGGAAGGGAGAGCGGAATGGCTCACGTATCTTACAGCGAGCTTCGTAATAATCTTGCAACCTATATGGACGCGGTGTGCGACGATCGCGCGCCGCTCGTTGTCACGCGCCAAAATGCGCGAAGCGTCGTGCTGATATCGGAGGAGGAGTATGAGGCGCTTATGGAGACGGTCCATCTCCTGAAGAGCCCCGCAAACGCCGCTCGTCTTCTGCGCTCGATCAAGGAGGCCGACGAAGGCAAATTGACCGAGCGCGAGTTGATTGAGCCGACGAAAGCAGGTTGAGCGGCGGCATGATAACCGCCTGGACCGAGGACGCTTGGCAAGATTATCTTGAGTGGCAGAAAGAGGACGAGAAAGTTCTCGACGCAATCAACGCCTTGATCAGGGACATCAAGCGCGATCCGTTCAAGGGGCTCGGGAAACCGGAGCCCCTTAAACATGCCCTGCAGGGCTGGTGGTCTCGCCGCATCACGGGCGAACATCGATTGGTCTATCGCGTCACGGGCAAAGGCGAAACTCAACAGCTCGATATTGCTCAATGCAAATATCACTATTGAGCGGGATCGAGATGAAATGGCCTCGCTGGCCGCAATGCGTGCCGCGGTGTCTTGCCGAGAAGTGCTCGGATGAGCCTGCCCGGAACAGCGCAACGCGGTGAGGCCAAGCCTCACCGCACGCGAATGATGCGATAGTCGACCGCAACAAGCAGAGGCGCGCCCCCGCTCGTGGTTACTGCGGCATCGTCTCGAATGACGGCAGGGTCGCGGCTTTGACGGCACGGAAGAACGAGTCGTAGCCGTGGACGGCGGCGTAGAGGTTGAGGCGGCCCCAGCCATCCCAGGTGTTGCCGTCGAGTAGCGCGTAGCCCGCTGGCAGCGCGGTGTCGCGCAGGAGCTCGGTGCGCTGCTGCTCCGTCATATAGGGGAAACGCGTCAGCAGCAGCACCTGGGCCTGCACCGGCACAACCTCGGGCGTGCGCATATGGCTCGCCAGCGCAAGCCCGTAGGTCATGCGGTAGGTGTAGCCACGGGTGTCGTCAGGATCGAGATTGTAGTCGAACATTTTCCGTGCCCGATCGCGTTCGTGATCGGCCCTGGACTCGGTCTTGTCGAGGCACTTCTCGACGTTGCTGGTGCCGCAAGACTGCGCCAGATATTTCTGGGTCTGGGTGTAGGCCTGGTAGACCGCGTAGGCCGCGGCATTGGCAGGATTGGTCCAATCGACCCGGTTGCCGTTCGCATCGTAGAGCGCGTTGTAGATGTTGGTGGCCACGATCGCGGTCGCCTCGATGCGGCCGCCGATGACGTCGAGCGGCGAGTGCATGCCGGCGAGGATCCGGTTGTTGCCGAGATCGGCCGCCCGCACCAGCAGGCTCTCATATTGCTGTGGTACCAGGAAAGCGAGGCCGAGCGCCTGGTTATAGGCGAGGTTGGTGTGGCCGCTGATATAGGCGCCGTCGCCATAGGGGTTGGTGCCGTTGGCGATCTGCCAGAGCAGAGTGGGGACGTTCACGTCGGCCGAGAGCCGGAACGGCCGCGGCGCCGTGCCGATGCCAGGGGTATAGTCGCCAGCATTGAACGTGGTCGGCGTGAGATTGCCGGAAGCGTCATAGGAGCCGACATTGGGCACTGTAATCGGCTTGCCGCCATTGGCGCTCACCATGGCCTGGGTCACGCTGAAGCCGCGCACCCAGTTGACGGTGGTGCCGTAGGCACGCGGAACCGCGAAATTGCTGAAATAGGTCGGCACGACGAATTGCGCGGTGTCGGCGATGGTGAGGCCGGCCTTGTTGCTCGCTGCATTGTAATTGCCGTAGCGCGCATCGAGCGGGCTGATCACACCTGACGTGATGGAGCTCGGATTGGTCACCGGAACGGTCGAGCCCATGTAGCGCTCGAACGTGCGCTTTGGCGGTTCGGTCGAGGCGTTATTGCGGACGGTGTTGTTGAGGAAGTTCGCAGCCGCCGCCAGCGGTGTCGCGCTGCCGTCACCGAAGGTCGCAAAGCCGATGGTGGCACCGTTGAGGTAGTTGATACCTTGCGCGGTCGGCGCGTAATCCTGCAGCGAGGTGATCACGTAAGAGGTTGGGGTCAGCTTTGCCGGCGCCGTGCCGGTCGTGGACGAGCCGATCCCCGTCATGAAATAGGAGGTGAGAGCGCCGAGCCCGTTGAGCACACTGTAGGGCTGCGCCGTGCGATCATCGTGGATGGCGGCAAGGGTCTGCGCCGGGGTTCGATTCCGCGTCATCCTGATCACGGTCTCGATGTTCTGATCCATGACGCCCGGGCCATGGGCGAGTCGGGGATCGTACTGCATCAGATTGGCGTAGGAATCGAGCAGGTTGACGATCGTCGAGCCGACCGACGCGGTCGAGCTGTTGATGAAATTGACCGGCGGCGTGGTTGGAATGCTGCCGGCCTGCGCGGCGAACGGGACGAGCGCAGCGCCGAGCGCTGCATATTTCCAAGACTTCAACGACGCGGACGACATTCAAAAACCTCAGGATCTTCGATTGCTGAGCCAAGCCGGCTCATTTTGTTGTGCGCAGCCTTGCGCTGATCTGAGATGCGAAGGCCGTCCGGACCTTCCTATCCGTCGATTTTAACCGTTTGGTAACGAGCCGCTTCTTGGCAGGGGAAACGCGCCCCTGTCGTCTGTATGCACATGCGGATTGCATTGAAGGGCCGTGTGGAGGGCCAGGTGCGTGAAT
>NZ_CAFK01000216.1 GCF_000239815.1 Bradyrhizobium sp. STM 3843
CATGCTGTCGTTGCAGGACAGCTTCCGCAGTGAGCCGCCTTGGGCTTGATAGAGCGACACCGAGCCGCGGTCGCCGGTGCCGTCGAGCACGGCGATGGCGACCGGCTCGTCGCCATCGGCATAGGGTGAGGCTGCATAGGTGAACCAGGCATGGTTGTCATGATGCGGCATCATGATCAGCGGCACGCGCTCAGTGAGACCCAGCTGCCTTGCCAGGATCTTCGGCGTCCGCGTCATCGTGTCCATGCGGCGCGCGTCGAAGCCGGCGGCCTCGGTGGTGCGCAGCAGTTTCAGGCTCTGCGGCGCTTCTTCCAGAATGGTGCGGGCCAAGGTGCCGGCGAGCGCCGGATAGTCCCACGTGGTGAGCCAGGCAAAGATATCGGCCACGTCGCGGCCCATGCCGCGCAGCGCCGCGACCATCGCATCGATCGAGGCACCAGGATATTCACTGGTATGCTTGTTGCCGGAGAAGCGCTCCTCCTCATTGTTGAGGATCAGCCGCGGACCGTCCGCCAGCGTCACCTCCACCAGCGCCACGCCGGAATTGTGCGTGCCGGGCGGGCCGAGGCCGGCGAGATAGAGCGTCTCGCCGCGCGCGAGCCGCTCGCGCGCCTCGGCCAGCCGTGCATCCGCGAAAGTCGAGCCGAGGCGGTGGAAGCCGGCGCGCGCGAACAGTTTGGTCGCCAGCCATTCGGCTGCGCCCCCGGCCGCGGCGCCAAGCCGGGGATGCCTCGGTCCGATGCGCCGGATGATCTTCGACAATCCAGGCTGGCTCGGCTGCATCAACACGAGAGCGGCGGCTGTTATTTGGTGCCGAACATACGGTCGCCGGCATCGCCGAGACCGGGCACGATATAGGCGTGATCGTTGAGCTTCTCGTCGATCGCGGCGGTCCAGATCGAGATCTCCGGATGCTCGCTCTGGAATTGCGCGATGCCCTCGGGCGCGGCCAGCAGGCAGACGAAACGGATGTCGCGCGCTCCGCGCAATTTCAACAGCGCGGCCGCGGCGCAGGCGGAATTACCGGTCGCCAGCATCGGGTCCATCAGGATCACGGTGCGGTCGGAGAGGTCCTGCGGCGCCTTGAAGTAATACTCCACCGCCTCCAGCGTCTGCGGATCGCGGTAGAGGCCGATATGGGCGACACGCGCCGAGGGCAGCAGCGCCAGCATGCCGTCGAGGAAGCCGACGCCCGCGCGCAGAATCGGCGCCAAGGTCAGCTTCTTGCCTGCGATCTTGGGCGCCTTCATCGGGGCGAGCGGCGTCTCGATGTCGACCAGCTCCAGCGGCAGGTCGCGCGTGACCTCGTAGGCGAGCAGCATGCCGATCTCGTTCAGGAGCTCGCGAAAGCCTTTGGTCGAGCGGTCGCGCTCGCGCATCAAGGAGAGCTTGTGCTGGACCAGCGGGTGGTCGACGACGTGGAGATTGGCTGATGTCATGGGTATGACTTACCGGCTTTCGCGCGGCTGCGCCAGCGGCCGCCGGAGCGGGCCTGCGCAGAAAATCGGCCGGCGTCTCACGGGCAGATCGCTCCCGGACCGCTTCACGGCAGCACCTCGCGGCGATCGGCGAGCAGCGCCTCGGCGTGGCTGCGGCGTTCGGCCAGCAGGCCGCCGCTTGCAGCTTCGATCAGATTGAGCAGCACCTGCGCATTGTTGAGCCGCGGCAGCACGACGTAATCGGCTCCGGCATCATAGAGATCGTTGACGTCGGCGATCAGGTCGGCGGTCGCCACGATCTTCGCGGTGCCGTTGATGGCGCGGACGTGCCGCACCAGCTTCTCGTTGCTGGCTCCCTTGAGCAGCGCGTCCGGCACGCTCAGGACGATCAGCTCGGCATGGCCGATGCCGGCATGAACAAGCGTATCGACATTGCTGATGTCGCCATAGGTCACCTGGATGCCGCGCTCTGACAGTGTCCTGAAGACCACGGGATTGAAATCGATCACGCCGATCCGGTCCAGCAGTGCCGGCTGGTTGCGCTCGATCTCGGCCAGCAGTGCGCTCGCGGTGCGGAAGAAGCCGAGGATCACGATCGGCCGCCCGGCGCCATGGCCGGCCTTGTCTCCGGCCTCATGGGCTTGCCCATGATCGAGGTCGCGCAGGCCGAGCCGCTTCAAAAGCGGAATCGTGCGGCGGGTGATCGGATCCGAGCGGACGATCACGAAGGTCGAGAGCACCGCCAGCACGACGAAGGCAAAC
Organism: Bradyrhizobium sp. STM 3843; assembly: GCF_000239815.1. Classification (GTDB taxonomy): domain Bacteria; phylum Pseudomonadota; class Alphaproteobacteria; order Rhizobiales; family Xanthobacteraceae; genus Bradyrhizobium. The sequence continues at coordinate 2,202 of NZ_CAFK01000216.1, forward strand.
GAGGCCGCATTCGACGTCTCGCCGCGCAGATGGCCGGCGGCGACGCCGGTCTGGATGATGACCAGCGAGAACTCGCTAATCTGGGCCAGATTGATCGCGGGCAATAGGCTGGCGCGGAGGCCCTGCCGCATCAGGAAGAGCGGGGTGAAGGTCGACAGCAGCCGGCTTGCGACCGTGAACAGCGCAACGATCAGCGCCAGCCCGACCACCGACATGTTGGGGACGGGAATGGTCATGCCGAGCGCGACAAAGAATAGCGTGATGAAGAAGTCGCGCAAGGTGGTCACTTTTGCGGTGACGTCGAGCGCGTAAGGGAAGGTCGAGAGTGAGACGCCGGCGACCAGCGAACCCATCTCGCGCGACAGCTGCAATTGCTCAGCGATCTCGGCGATCAGGAAGCACCAGGCGAGCGCGCCGAGCAGGATCAGCTCTGGACTGCGCGCGACGCGATGAAACAGCTGCGGCAGCACGTAGCGGCTGAGCAGCAGCGCGATCGCGACCAGTGTGCCGGCGCGGGCGAAGGACAGCACAATCACGCTGATCTGGAGATTGTCGAGGCTCGGCTGCACCGCCAGGAACAGGATCGCGAACACGTCCTGCAGCACCAGGATGCCGAGCGTGATGCGGCCGGGCAGGGTGTCGAGCTCGCGCTTCTCGTAGAGCACCTTGACGATGATCACGGTCGAGGACAGCGCGCAAGCCACGCCGAGATAGAGCGCGTCGTAGTGTCCTTCCCCCATGGCCACGCCGACCGCGATGAAGAACAGCAGGCCGAGCAGGGCGCCACCAATGATCTGTACGCCGCCCGCGATCAGGATCACGGGACCGGCACGGATGATCTTCTTGAGATCGATCTCGAGTCCGATCATGAACAGCATGAAGATCAGGCCGAGCTCGGAAATCACCGAGATCGAGTCCTGGGACTTGACCCAGCCGGTTCCAAATGGACCAATGACGAAACCCGCGATCAGATAAGCGAGAATCGATGGTTGCCGCGAAAACTGCGCAGCCAGCCCCAGCACCCACGCAAACAGGATGCAGAGCGTGATGTCCCCAATCAGTTCGTGCATGAATCCAGCCTCACCGCGGCAATTCAAAGCCGCACCAGACTCAAGAATTGCTAGTGCACTTCGATTCCGAAGTCCGCAGACGAAGCTGCCGCGATCTGATGCGAATTTCGGACCCGGAGCACTAGGACGACGTAGCAATAAGCTCAAACGGACAATATGTCACATGCGCATGGGGCTGTCGCTGATGCTGCTTCTGCTGGTGCCGACGGCCATGGTCCATGGCCAGTCAGGCCTGACGCAGAGTTTTGCGGCGTCGCTGACGGCGGTTCCAACCGACCCGCAGACTGTCGCGGGTTCGGTCTATGTCCCGGCCTATTCGAGCGTGGCGATGACGCCGGGCAAGATGCGCGCCGATTTTTCGGTCACCTTGAGCCTCCATAACGCCTCGGAATCGGCGCCGCTCATCCTCAAGCGCATCGCCTATTTCGATACGTCCGGCGTGCTGGTGCAGAGTTATCTGCAGGAGCCGATTGCGCTGAAGCCGTTTGCGACCATCGAGATCTTCATCCCCACCAAGGATGTGCGCGGCGGCACCGGGGCGAATTTCGTGATCGACTGGGCCGCGACCGCTCCGATCGCCGAGCCCGTGGCCGAAGCCCTGATGATTGGCAGCCTCGGTAGCGGTCACTATGCTTTCGTCAGCCAGGGCCGGGCGGTGCGAGTTGTGGGTAGCAAGGCCCATGAGCCATAGCCGGCACCTGCAAAAACGAGGATGCGTTTCGAACGCGCTGACGTTCATTCGACATGCCGCGCGAGGTTCTCCAGTGTCGACGCCATGCCGAGCTCGTGATCCGCGCGACTGATTCCAACCGGCACGTTCTCGGCGAGAAGAGAGACAAGCGTACCATCCGCCGCTGCAGACAATGCCCATGTCATCGTCATCGTGCCGGCGAACTCCGGCCTGTCGGAAACGAAATCGACCGCTTGCACGATGAGCTTTCCCGGCAGGATCCGCAGGAAGTGTCCGCGGACCACATCTTCGTGCTCAGAGGATTTCCCCGGCGCCAGCGCAAACGTCAAGACGATCTCGAAGCGTCCACCCTCGCGCGGATCGAAGTGCCTGATTTCTCCGCTCGCTTTATCGGGCGGCAGCCAGCGCACGAGCTTTTCGGGCTGAATGAACGCGTCGTAGATCGCGTCCTGAGTTGCCCTAATGAGGCGGGCGGCGCTGTGCGTCCGATCGGTCTGCGAAGCGTCACGCATGGGTTTTCTCCGGCGAAAAGGACTGATATCGAAGGACGAATGAGAGCGGCGCGAGCCGACATCGGGGATTTTTTCGTCAACCCTGATAAAGACGAACCCGATCGCCTGACCGACAATATGGACGCGTCTAATTTTATTCCTGCGGCGCGGTTTATTTGTTTACACCGCCGACATTGCATCCGTAACGCAAATCCCTGCGGCTGACATCGATGCGCATCATGTCTCGTGCATCTGACGAGCAGAGTCGAGTCCGACGACAGGAGATGTGCACCTTGAACGCCGCCTGGTTCACGCTCGCGCGATCGCGATGCCGCGCGCGAGCATGGTTCGCAGCGATTATCTGCCTCGTCAGCATGGAGCTTGATCCGGCGGTGTCAGCGGAAACGCCGGTTGCGCGCGGCTCCTACCTCGTCAACACCATCATGGCCTGCGGCAACTGCCACAGCCCACGCGACAACGCCGGAGCCGTGATTGCGGACCGCGCGTTGTCGGGCGGTCTGACGATCACGACGCCCAGCTTCACGGCGACCGCGGCCAATATCACGTCCGACCGCGACACCGGAATCGGCGACTGGACCGACGCCGAGATCAAGCGCGCATTGTCCGATGGCGTCCGTCCGGATCATGGCCCGCTGCCCGGCGTGCCGCTTGCGGCGGTGATGCCGGTCGGATTCTACAAGGCCTTGCTGCCCGCCGACCTTGACGCCATCGTCGCCTATCTGCGCACGGTCAAGCCGGTCAGGAATGTGGTCCCGCAACCGACCTACGCCGCTGCGGTCCGCCGCGAGCCTTATCCAGAAGCGGAAGCCGGCTTTGCCGGCGCGGACTTCACCCGCCCGGAGCGCCGGGGTGCCTATCTGGTGACGATCGGCCATTGCATGGAGTGCCACTCGACCTGGTCGGACGGCCGCTCGGATTATCGGAACGGACTGGGGCGAGGCGGCCGGCCGTTCGGGCCTGCTCTGGTCCAGGGACTCGGCGCCAACTGGCATGGCGCGATCGCGCCCAACATCACTTCCGATTCCACATCGGGGCTTGGCGGCTGGTCCGATGCAGAGATCGCAAACGCGATCCGGCATGGCATCGCACGCGATGGTCATCACCTGGCCCTTCCGATGGCCTTCGCGTTCTACGCGGGTCTCCGCGATCAAGACGTGGCCGATATCATCGCCTATCTCAGAACATTACGCTGAGACCGAGGCTGGTAATCGGAGGGGCGCGCGATCAGTCGATCGGCGTGATTTGGCTTGCCATTTTTCCGTTTTCGATTGATCCAATCGAAGCGCACGCACCGTATTGCCGACTGGCTCCGGGAGACCTCATGCCTCGCGTCACCATCATCGAAACCGGGCTTATACCTTCGCGATATCGCGCGCGGCACGGGACATTTCCCGAGATGTTCGCGCGCATGATCCACGCCGATGACCCCTCGATCGGCTTCGACGTCGTAAGCGTGCTCGGCGGCGCGCAGCTTCCCGATCCTGCCTCGTTGCAGGCGATCCTGATCACGGGGTCTCCTGCCGGCGTGTATGATGAGCTTGACTGGATCGCGCCGCTGGAAGAGTTCGTGCGCGCGGCTTACGCCAACTCCACGCCGATGGTCGGCGTCTGTTTTGGCCATCAGCTGATCGCGCAAGCCATGGGCGGCATCGTGCGCAAATCCGACAAGGGCTGGGGCATCGGACGGCATGTCTACCAGGTGATGCCGGGCAACGGTGTCATCGAGGATATAGAACTCGCCATTGTCTGCTCGCACCAGGATCAGGTCATCGCGGCCCCGCGCGACGCCCGCACCATCCTGTCCTCGCCGTTCACGGCGCATGCCGGCCTGCTCTATGCGAACGGCGCGACCTTGACGGTGCAGCCGCATCCCGAATTCGACGCCGATTTCGTCCATGCGTTGTGTGAGCTGCATGCGGACCATGCTCCCGAGAGTGTCGTGGCCGCGGCCAGAGCGTCCTTGGCCGAACCGCTCGACAGCGCCAAGCTCGGCCGCGCGATCACGCGCTTTCTCATGCGCTGACAGCGCCTGTGCGCAAACCCTCGTGCCTCCACATGCGGAGGTGCTCGTCACCATGTCAAATCTGCACGCCTGATCCCGCAATCGAGTGACTGGTCCGGAACGGACTCGCTGATACCTTCGTTTCAACAACACGAAGAACAAGCGAGGAAGCGATGTCCGGACTGGAGTCGGCGACGCCGCGTATCAAGCTCATTCAACGTCTGGCGCTGGGGCTCCTGGTCGTTGCGGGTGTGGTGAATTACATCGACCGGGCGACGCTCGCGGTCGCCAATCCGCTGATCCGCGAGGAACTCGGGCTCTCGATCGCGGACATGGGCTATCTGCTGTCGGCGTTCCTCTGGGCCTATGCCTTCGCGCAATTGCCGACCGGCGCGATGGTCGACCGGTTGGGACCGCGCATTCTGCTGACGCTGGGCTTGAGCCTGTGGTCGTTCGCGCAACTGCTCGGTGGCCTCGTGCAGAATTTCGGCCAGTTCTTCGGTGCGCGCATTCTGCTCGGGATCGGCGAAGCGCCGCAGTTTCCAACCGGCGCGCGGGTGGTGCGGGACTGGTTCAATCAACGCGACCGCGGGCTCGCCACCGGCGTCTTCAATTGCGCCTCATCGCTCGGAACCGCGATCGCAGCGCCGCTGCTGACCTTCCTCATGCTCTCATTCGGCTGGCGGGTGATGTTCGTTATCATGGGCGTCGCCGGCCTGATCGTCGCCGCGGCATGGTGCGTGCTCTATCGCAACCCGGAAGAGATGGCTCTGACACCGCAGGAAAATGTCTACCGCACCCAGGGCGATCCGCCAGGCCAGCGCACCAAGGTCACCTTTCGCGAATGGAAGCTGCTGTTCCGCTTCCGCACCACCTGGGGCATGGTCGCAGGCTATTTCGGCTGCATCTATCTGACCTGGATCTACACCGCGTGGTTGCCCGGCTATCTCGAGATCGAGCGCCACATGAGCGTGAAGTACACCGGCTGGGCCGCGGCGGTCCCGTTCGCCTGCGGCGTCATCGGTGGCGTGTTCGGCGGCTACATCGCCGATCACCTGGTGCGCCGTGGGACCGAGCCGCTGAGGAGCCGGCGAATCCCGGCTGCGATCGCGCTGTTGGGCACGGCCACCTGCACGGTGGCCGCGGCCTACGTATCCAGCAACGCGCTGGCGATTGTCTTCATCTCGATCTCGCTGTTCCTGGTCTATGTCACCAGTACCTGCGCCTGGGCGCTGAGCTCGGTCGCAGTCCCGACCAACTGCACGGCCTCGATCGGCGCCGTGCAGAATTTTGGCGGCTATCTCGGGGGCGCGCTCGCGCCCACCGTCACCGGCCTCATCGTGCAGAAGACCGGCTCGTTCATTCCAGCGCTCGTCGTCGGGGCCTTGATCGGCATCGTCTCTGCCGGGTCCTATCTGTTCGTTGTCGATCAGCCGATCACGGGCGCGGACCTGGAAGCCGAAGCCGAGGCGCAGCTGAGTTCGGTCCGCGGTTAAAGCGGGCTATGGGACGTCTGCCCGCTTTTCTGGTAGGGTTCGGGTTCCATCGAATTGCACAACAAGACCGCCGGGGAGAAGAAAATGAACCAGGACGCCGTATTCGCGGCCGAGAAGGCCATTCGTATCGATCTTGCCGCCTGCTATCGGCTCGTCGCCCTTTATGGCTGGGACGACCTGATCTTCACGCATATTTCGGCGCGCCTGCCGGGGCCGGATCACCAGTTCCTGATCAATCCCTACGGCCTGATGTTCGAGGAGATCACGGCATCGAGCCTCGTCAAGATCGGGCTTGATGGCAAGCCGGTCGGCGAGTCGAAATACCCCGTCAATCCTGCAGGCTTCACGATCCATTCCGCCGTGCACGAGGTTCGTGACGACGCCGGCTGCGTGATGCATTTGCACACGGCGGACGGCACCGCGGTCTCCACCTCCAAGGAGCGCCTGCTGCCGTTGAACCAGACCGCGCAGCTGGTGCTTCCCGATCTTGCCTATCACGACTACGAGGGCGTCGCGCTCGATCACGACGAACGCCCGCGCCTGCAGCGAGACCTCGGATCCAAGAACCTGATGCTTCTGCACAATCATGGCACGCTCGCTGTGGGTCGCACCTGCGCGGAAGCGTTCCTGCGGATGTATTTCCTGGAGCGCGCCTGCACGATGCAGGTCCGCACCCGCATGCTCGGGGACATCACCATGGATCATCCGACCGCGCCGGATGTGATCGAGAAAAACGCCAAGCTCGCGATGTCAGGCGGAATGTCGCAGCTTGCGGAGCAGCTGGTCTGGCCCGCCTTGCTCCGGAAGCTCGATCGGACCGATCCAAGCTTCCGGACGTGAGGCGGCGGCCCGCGAGGCTATCGCAGCAAGGCCATCGCATAAGGCCTGAAGCAGATCGGGTTCGTAGCGATTGCCGGGAACTTTCGGTTCCCATGCGCGTCATTTCACGAAGCGCGATTTAAGTCTGGCGCGAAGGAGACCGGGGCCAAGGAAGGCGGCAGCCCATGTCAAGGTTCCGCTTGTCAAAATCTCGCAAAGCGATGGGCGCGCTCGCCGTTGCCGCGGTTGTGCTGGGCGCGTTGCCGTCAGGTCCGGCCGAGGCCGGCCTTCGGCTTCGCGTCGGCCCTGTCGCGGTCGTGCGCATGGCGATGGGCGGCATGCTGGGCCTGGTAGGCGCGCGCCGCACGCGCATGGCGCATCACGGCCGCATCCGCACCGCCGCGCTTGGGCCGCAGGATCGCCGCGCGGCCGAATCCGGACGCGCCGGCAACCGGCTTTCGGAGCGCGCCCAGCTCACCGCATTCGCAGCGCTGTCCGGCTGGCACGGCGGCCACAGCGCGGAAGGCAATACCCAAGCCTCGGCCCAAGGCTGGTGGCGTCACGCCGACGGCTCGTACGGCTGGGTCGGTCCGCTGTTCTGGCCGTACGCGGCTGACGATCTCGCCGACTTCATCGTGTTCGGCAACAGCAGCGCCCTGTTCGGGTACGGCTACCCGGACATCAATGCCGCGATCTTCGCGCCCTACGGCGCCAGTGAACTCGCGGCCTATCTGCCGGGCGACGCGACGGGGCGGCGCTCACGCAAGGTCCCCGCGGTCAAGGATCTCTGCGGCAACGCCAGGGGCGAGGAGCCTGGCTTTCCCATCGAGCGTATTGCGCAAGACCTGCGGCTGAACGAAGCGCAGCGTACAGGCCTGGACCAACTCGCCGCCGCCTGGACGTCTGCGGACAAAACCATCGCATCATCCTGTCCGGCCGAGGCGCCGGCCAACGGGCTTGACCGGCTGGCGACGATGCAAAGCCGCCTCGCCGCCATGATCAGCGCGGTCGATGCCGTGCAGCCGAGCCTGTCGAAGTTCTATGAGCTGCTCGACGACAATCAAAAGGCGCGGCTCGATGTGTTGGGAGCCGATTCGCGCCCGCAGGCCGCCGAGCCACTGCGCAAGGGCCGGCGCACCGCCTCTGCGGACCGCACGCCTCGAGAGGCGCTGGCTGCCGCGTGCCAGGCCGAGCAACAGGGCGAACCCTCGCTCGATCAGCTGGCCGAGCAGTTTTCGAAAGTGCAATGGCCGCTCGACGAGATCGCCGGCAATCTGCATCTCGATGATACCCAGCGCGCAGCACTTGAAGTGCTGCAGGACACCAGCCTGAAGGCACTGGAGCTGCAGAGCGCCTCCTGCCGCGCTCAGGGCGCTCGCACCATGCCCGCCCGCGTTGAGGTCGTGAAGGCGCAGCTGGAGGCCATGCTGCAGGCCGCAAAGGAGGTCGCCGACGCGCTCGACGATTTCTATTTCAACCTGAGCGAGGAGCAGAAAACGCAATTCGAAGCGATCGGCCCGCAGCGAGGCGCGTGAGGATCGCTGCGCCTGCGCCAACTCACGCGCCCGCGGCTCACGCTGAAACAATTGAACAGCAATTAGCGCCGAACACTATACCTCCACCATTGCGGGCTGCGCGTGGACTGCGTTGCAGCTTACTAACCCGCGCTCAGCCGGACGCCGGCGCGGAGGAATTTCTGCGGGTCGACCGCCTCGCCGTCGATGCGGGTCTCGTAATGCAGGTGCGGACCCGTGGAGCGGCCGGTCGAACCGACCTCGCCGATGACCTCGCCGATCCTGACCTGCTGGCCGACATGCACGTTGATCTCGGAGAGATGGCCGTAGCGCGTCGAGAGGCCGTTGCCGTGATCCACCTCGACCATGCGGCCATAGCCGCCGGACCAGCCGGCCGAGACCACCTTGCCGTTGGCGGTGACGCGCACGGGATCGCCTGTCTGCGCCCGGAAATCGAGCCCGGTATGCATGGCCGGTCGTCCGAGGAACGGATCTGAGCGGACGCCGAAGCCTGACGTGAACTCGACCTCGCCCACCACCGGCTTGCGATAGGGCACCAGCGTCAGCGTGCGGTTGAGCCGCTCGACCTGGGCGCGGGTGATGTTGATGCGGTAGAGCTGGCGCTCGAACGGGCCGGACTCGGCGTTGAGCTTCACGGGAACGAAGGGGCCGCCCATCGGGGGCCCCTTTGGCGCCGCCGCTTCGAGCTGCGCCATGTCCAGACCGAGATCGGTGATCACGCCGCGCATCCGCCGCAGCCGCGATTCCATGCTCTCTTCGGCGTTATTGAGCATCGCGATCTGCCGCGCCTCGACCTGATCGAGCGAGCGCTGCAGCCTGGTTAGCACATTGTCGACGCCATTGAGCTTCGCGAACTGGCTGGGCTGCGCGTTGGAGAGAACAGGGGTGCGGGACTCCAGCCGCGCCTCGCGATCAGGCGGCGCCTTGAAGATCACGGTGTCGCTGATCGGCGACGGTTTCGGCGTGGTGATCGCAGGCGCCGTCTCGGGCGCGGCGCTGCGTGCCGGCGGCCGGATCGAGCCGGTGATGTCGGGCATGCTGCCGAGCGCCGTCGCGCGGCTCTCGAGCGCGGTCTGGCGCTTCAGGATCTGATCGAGCTTCTGATCGAACTGCTCCTGGTCGAGCATCTGGCGGCTGGTGGCGCGGTCGACCTTGGCGCGCAGCTCGGCGATGCGGTCCTCATAGGCATATTGCATCTCGGCCTGGCGGGCGATCAGCCGGGTCAGCACGTCGTCGCGGAAGGCGAAATAGGTCGCAGTGGCCGCCGACCACAGGCCGAGCAACGTGATGGTCCCGACCACGATCCAGAACACCACCGGGCCGACGCGCACCTGCTTGCCGGCATGTACCAGCGTGTAGTCGCTTTGCGAGACGGCCGCAGTAGGGGCGGGGTGGCTGGCCGGCATGCGGCGCGCCTGCATGGCGCGACCGCGATCATGGGCATGGTGCTGGGGATATTCGGCATAGTGGCCGGAACGATGCGACATCGGCACTCCCGTGCCGGTCGGATCAAGTTCCTACGGCATCAACGCCTGCCGATTTGACCCATGCATGGTTAATTTTATCCCAACGTGAGGATGCGGCTTTTAAAGCTCCTTTCCAAGCGCCTCTCAAAGCGCCTCTCAAAGCTGTTGGGCCGCGGCGAGCACGGCGTCGGCATGGCCATCTACCTTGACGTTGCGCCAGACCTTGGCGATGCGACCGGCGCGATCGATCAACACGGTGCTCCTGATGATGCCCAGAAACTTGCGGCCATAGAGCGATTTCTCGCCCCAGGCGCCGTAGGCCTCGAGCATCTCATGGTGTTCGTCGGAGACCAGCGGCACCGCGAGCCCGTGCTTGTCGCGGAAATTGTCCTGGGCCTTCACCGTGTCGGCGGAGACGCCGAGCACGGCCGCCCCGGCGTCGGCGAACGCCGCGGCGAGGCGGGTGAAGTCGATCGCCTCCTTGGTGCAGCCCGGCGTATTGGCCTTGGGATAGAAGAACAGCACCAGCTTCTGGCCGGCATAATCGGCCAGCGATAGAGTTCCGCCGCCGTCACGCGGCAGGCTGAAGCCGGGCGCCTTAGCGCCTTCGGCGAGCGCCGCCGGGCTGCTGGCCGATTCGCGGCCAGTCGCGGCGGATGATGGGGACTTGGCAGACTTCGCAGCCGGACGAGGTGCCGCGGCGGGTTTGGCGGTTCCTGGCCTGCTGGACGCCTTGCTGCCCGTGGCGACGGCCTTCTTGATCGCCTTCTTAGCGGTCTTCCGGGCGGACGCCGCAGAGCTCTTGGCAGCTTTGGCCGGCGCCTTCGCGCGTGCGCCGGACTTTCCAGCGGATTTGCCCGCTGGTGACGTTTTGGGGGATTTCTTACGTGATTGCTTTGACATACGCCTTCCTTTCGACGCTTTCCGCGGATCAATCATGGGAGGATGCGAATCCTCGTCCGGCATGCCGGATCGAGCGGCTGGCACACCCCAGTTTCCGAAGCCCGCGTAAGCGATCACCGCCGGCGTGGCGCGAACTTCGGAAATTGGACGTGGAAGCTCATGGGCACCGGTAAGCTACCAGTAAGCTTGCAGGTCTCAAATCTGCGGGCTCCTGTTCGGCAATTCGATCGGAGTTCCCGGTATGGCATGACGAGATGACGGCCGCAGGAACTTCAGATCGGGGGCAGGTGTGACTGGGCAAATCTGACGCCGCCGGGGTATGGTGACAAGGATTTCGGCGCCTCGCCAGTTGCGCTTCTTGAGCGGGCCGGCAGCACCCGAGCGAGCAACAGGATCAATCAGCGATTGGGGGCGCGATGCCGGCAGAGGAGCGCTCGTTACCTGTCAACGGGCGGAGCCGAACCGGCGACCAATCTGGTACGTACCAGGTGGGTTGCGACTCATCTGACACACGACGCCAATACCGAGAGGCAATGGCAAGGAATACATCCCCCCAACGGCCCAATCTGCAGGCGGAGACCCAGGCCGGACAGTGGGATCATGCCGACTGGGATCATGCGCGTCTGCACGATGATTCCGACGTCGACGAGCGCGAGCACGACGATGTGGCGGGTCACCATGCGCGTCGGCTGCTGTCGCGCTCCAACTCGCGGCTGGATGCTTTCATCGATCGGCTGCTGGCACTGCCGCGCTGGCTGGTGAGAGAACGCTGGGTCAGGCGGCTCGTCGTCTCGATTGTCACTGTGGCGGCGGTATTTGCGGTGAGTTTCGCCGTGCTGTGGTGGCGATTGGGGACCGGCCCCATCAATCTCGACATCGCCACGCCTTGGCTCGCGGCGGCGATCGAGGACAATATCGGCCACGGCAACACGGTCGAGGTTGGCGGTACCCAGATCGAGCGCGCGGGTCGGATCCACATCGCGGTGCGTCTCCGTGACGTCGTCGTCCGCGATCAGGATCATGCGGTGGTCGCGAGCGCGCCGAAGGCCGAGGTGCGGCTGTCCGGTGCCGAACTGCTGATGGGCCGACTGCGCGCCGAGAGCTTGAAGCTGGTCGATGCCGAACTTGCCGTCCGCATCACGCCCGACGGCACCGTCACGGTGTCGACCGGCGCCAGCAACAAGCCGCTGGCCACCGGCGTTGCCTCCAAGCGCGACGCCGGCCTGCCGCCGACATTCCCCCGTGCCGACGGCGGCGCTGCTGTCCCCGGCATGGCCGCACCGCCAGGCGCGAGCCAGCCGGTACCTGTGCCGCCATCGGCGGTGTCTGCACCGGGCAATGCGCCGAGCGGGGTGCTTGCCGGACTCGACTGGCTGGACAGTTTGAGCCTAAGCGGGCTCGATGGGCAGAACCTCAATGAGATCGGCCTCAAGAACGGCGTGCTGGTGGTGGACGACCAGCAGCGCGGCAACAAGTGGACGTTCGAAAACATCAGCCTGAGCCTGCGCCGTCCCATGGGCGGCGGCGTGGCGCTCAGTGTCGGCGAGGAGGGCGCCAAGCCCTGGTCGCTGCGCGTCACGGTCGGTACGGCCGCGAGCGGCGTCCGCGCCGTCGATATCAAGGCCGACAAGGTGCCGACCAGCAATATCCTGCTGGCGCTGCGGCTGAAGGATCTCACCTACATGGCCGACCTGCCGCTGTCCGGCGAGGTCAAGGGCGAACTCGGCCGCGACGGAGTGCCGACCTATCTGCACGGCAAGATCGCCGTCGGTGCGGGCAATATCATCGACACCGACACGCCCGCCTATCCGATGCCGATCGATCAGGCCGAACTGAACCTGGAATGGGATGCCGGGCGTCACGCGCTGGTCGCCCCGTTCAAGATCGTCTCCGGCGCCAACCGCATCACCTTGCTCGCCCATCTCGAGCCGCCCGATGGCGCGGCGAATGACTGGCGGCTGGGCCTGTCCGGCGGCACCATCCTCTTGGGCGGCATCGAGAACGAGCCGCCGCTGATCTTCAACCGCATCTCGATCGGCTTCCGCTTCGATACCCAGGGCAAGCGCGTGCTGCTGACGCAGGCCGATATCTCCAACGGTGAGATCGGCGTCGCCGGCACCGGCAGCATCGACTATTCGGGCGAGCCGCAGATCAAGCTCGGCTTTGCGGGTACGCCGATGTCGGCGATCGCGATGAAGCGGCTGTGGCCGGCGCTGATCGTGCCGGAGGTCCGGGCCTGGGTGATCGACCGCATCGAGCGGGGTTCGTTGCAGCGCATCGACATCGCGCTCAACTCGCCGGTGAAGAACCTGCCGCGGAAGGGACCGCCGATTCCGGAAGACGGCCTCGAGATCAACATCCTCGCCTCCGGCGTCAGCGTGCATCCGGTGGATGGACTGCCTTCGGTGCGCGACGCCGATCTGAAGGCGCATGTGACCGGTCGCACCGCGACCGTCAGCATCGGGCAGGGCGTGGCCGACACGCCGGCCGGGCGCAAGATCAATTTCTCCGACGTCGTGTTCGAGGTGCCGGACATGGCGCCGAAGCCGTCGCCCTCGCGCATCCGCATGCGGGTCGACGGTCAGGTGGCCGCTGCCGCCGAGATTCTCTCCTCTGATCGGCTGAGCGATCTGTCGGCGATGCCGATCGATCCGAACACCACCAAGGGCACCTTCGCAGCCAATATCAATCTCGCCATGCCGGTGAAGGGCGAATTGTCCAAGACCGATACCAGCTACACTGCGACGGCCGATCTCAACGGCTTCTCCGCGGAGAAGCTGGTGATGGGCCAGAAGCTCGAGGCCAACACGCTGAAGATCGCCGCCAACAACCAAGCCTATCAGGTCAAGGGCGACGTCAAGATCAACGGACAACAGGCATCGCTCGACTATCGCAAGCCGGCCGATGGCGACGCCGATATCAAGCTGCAGGCGACGCTTGATGACGCCGGCCGCGCGCGGCTGGGCATGGATCTCGGATCGGCGGTCAGCGGCAACATTCCGCTCAAGCTCAACGGCAAGATCGCCGCCTCCAGCGATCACGACAGCAAGATCGGCGTCGAGGCCGATCTCACCCAGCTGAAGCTCGACAACGTCCTGCCTGGGTGGGTGAAGTCGCCGGGCAGGGCTGGCCGCGCCATCTTCAACGTGGTGTCGAAGCCGCAATCGACCCGGTTCGAGGACATCGTCATCGACAGCAGCGGCGCCTCGATCAAGGGCTCGCTCGAGGTCGACCAGAATGGCGACCTGATGAACGCCAACTTCCCGGTCTATTCGCCGTCGGACGGAGACAAGGCGCAGATCAAGGCCGAGCGCGGCCCGGACGGGGTGCTCAAAGTGACGATGCGCGGCGACGTGTTTGACGGCCGCGGCTTCATCAAATCGACGATGTCCGGCAAGGATACCGACAAGGGCAAGTCCAAGGCCATCGACATCGACGCCGACGTGAAGCTCGGCGCGGTCGCCGGCTTCAATGGCGAGGCACTGCGCAGCGTCGACATCAAGCTGTCGCGGCGGAGCGGCGCCTTCAAGAACTTCAACCTGAGCGGCAAGCTTGGCCGGGACACGTCGGTGAGCGCCGATCTGCGGATCGGACGCGACAGCCCGACTTCGACTCAGCGCAGCAGCCGCGCGCAAGGTCGTGAGGTGATCTATCTACAGACCGCCGACGCTGGTGCCTTCCTGAATTTCACCGACACCTATTCCAAGGTGATCGGCGGCCAGCTGGAACTGGCCATGGAGCCGCCGACCGCTGATTCCGGCCCGAAGGAAGGGCTGATCAACATGCGCGACTTCACCGTCAAGGGCGAGCAGGCGCTGGACCGCGCGGTCGCCGGGGGTGGCACAGGTGGCGGCGGGCAGGGCATCGCCTTCAGCGCGGCACGCGCGGAGTTCACGCGGCAGCCCGGCCTGTTGTCGGTCAGGGACGGAATCGTGCAGGGGGCAGCGATCTGTCTGACCGTCGAGGGCAGCATCGACTACAATGCCAACAAGGTTCGCATGAACGGAACCATGATTCCGGCGTGCGGGCTCAATGCTATCCCGGGTCAGATCCCTCTCATCGGCCTGCTGCTCGGCAACGGCAACAAGGAGGGCATGTTTGGCCTGACCTATGAAGTTGTGGGGACGCCGAGCCAACCGGTCGTCCGCGTCAATCCGATCTCAGCGATCGCGCCGGGCGTGTTCCGCAACATTTTCCGGTTCAACACCGGCAACCAGCCTTATACGCCGATGGACGCGCCTCCCAACAACTGACGGACGGGCCTGGAGTCGTTGTTTCCGTCATTGCGAGCCACGCGCTTGCGCACTGAAGCAATCCCAGAGCGCGTCCTCATCGAGCCGTCCGTGATGAGAGATGATGGATTGCTTCCGCCGTCGCCCGTCAGGCTATGGCGGGCAAGTCAGGCTATGGCGGGCAAGTCGTTTCGTTCGCAATGATGGCTGCCTTTGTGGCCTGCCGACATTGTTTGTCGGTTCGTTTGTCGCATGATCAGTCGACAGGATGCTACGCCGCCCGCACGCCCGCCAAGAAGGTGTTGACCTCGGCGGAAAGCTGCTCGGCCTGCTTGGAGAGGTTGCTGGCGGCTGTCAGCACGTGACCGGCGGCGCTGCCGGTCTCGTTGGCGGCGGTCGAGACGCCGCCGATATTGGCGGTGACCTCGCGCGTGGCCTGCGCGGTCTGGGTCACATTGCGGGCGATCTCGGCCGTTGCCGCGCCCTGTTCCTCGATGGCCGATCCGATGGTGGCGGCAATGGCCGAGACCTCCTCGATCGTCGAGGTGATGCCGTCGATGGCGCCGACCGCCTCCTTGGTTGCGTTCTGGATCTGGGCGATGCGGTCGCCGATCTCCTGCGTCGCCTGGGCGGTCTGGCTGGCGAGGCTCTTCACTTCGGCTGCGACCACGGCAAAGCCGCGTCCGGCTTCGCCGGCACGCGCGGCCTCGATGGTAGCGTTGAGTGCAAGCAGGTTGGTCTGGCCCGCGATGCTGGAGATCAGCTCGGCGACATGTTCGATCTGCTGGGCGCCATCGGCGAGCGCGCGGACGATGGCGTCGGTGCGGCGGGCGCTATCGACGGCGCGGCCGGTCACTTCAGCGGATTGCGCAACCTGGCGGCTGATCTCGGTGATCGACGAGGACAGTTCCTCGGCGGCGGTGGCGACCGTCTGCACGCGCGAGCTGGCTTCGGTTGCGGCGGAGCTCACCGCGGTGGCGCGTGCATTGGTGCTCTCGGCGGTGCCGGTCATCGACTTCGCGGTGGCCTCGAGTTCGCCGGCGCCGGACGCCATCATGCCGACCAGCCGGCCGACAGAGGCATCGAAGCGGTTCGCCATGGCGATCAGGGCGTCGCGCTTTTCCGCCTCGCTGCGCTGCTTGGTGGCGGACTGCTCCTCTTCCAGCATGCGTGCGGTGATCGCGGTCTTGCGCAGCACCTCGAGCGTCTCGGCCATCCGGCCGATCTCGTCGCCGCGTTCGGTCTCGGCCACCGGCTGCTCGAGCGCGCCGCCGGCGATGCCCTGCATCCGGTCCTTCAACCGATGCAAACCCCCGACCACATTGTGTGAGATCAGGAACGACAGGATGCCGAGCAGCAGCAGCAGCAGCGCGGCGCCGATCGTGCCCAGCCGTATCAACAGCGCGGTGACGTCGGCCTCGATGTCGTCGACGTAAAGGCCGTAGCTCATGACGATGTTCCACGGTGCAAAGCTGCGGACGAAGACCACCTTGCGAACCGGTTCGGTCTGGCCCGGCCGCGGATAGAGATAGGACGTCGTGCTGCCTTCCGTTTTTTCCAGCCCGGCCTTGATCTGGGCGTCGGCGATCTTGACGCCGTTGGCATCGGTGGTGCCCAGGATCTTGCCTTCCAGCTTCTCATTGGGGCCATTGAGCAGGAGCGAGCTATCCGAGACGTTGTATGCTATCGGATAGCCCTGGCCGTTGTTGAAGTTCATGCGCCGCGCGAGATAGCGGAATTTGGTCTTGGCCTCGTCCACGGTCATCTTGCCGGCTGCAACCTCGGTCTGCAGTGTTTCCGCGAGCCCGTGCAGCAGGTCGACCGCGGTGTGCATCTGCGTGACGCGATCGTCCAGCATGCGGGCGCGGCTGAGCCATGCCGAGACGCCAACGATGGCCAGCACGCTCATGGCGGCCAGGATCACCATGCTCGCGAGCTTGGTGCGGATCTTCATGCGGCTGAGCAGGGCCATGGCTTCCTCGTCATGATTATTTTGACGAACGAATTAGCATCAATCCTCTTACTAATGGTGAATGTGGCCCGCTTCTTGCGTGTCCATTAGATGGACGGCGTAGTTCGATACAGCTGCGGCCCTTGAACTAATTACGCAGCGCGGGGACGACGAGAAATGGAATCATGCCGATGATGACGCTGACCAGCGCCAGCACGATCAGCGGATTGTAGCTGTGGGTGAGGTCGTGGATGACGCCGCCGCCCCATGAGCCGAGCGCTGCGCCCAGGCTCGAACCGATCGTGATGGTTCCATAGATCGTGCCGAGCCACCTGCCGCGAAAGATCTTCATCGCGGTCGCCGACAGCAGCGGACCGCGCGAGCCGATCATGCTGCCGAAGCAGATCACGAAGCCAGTGAGGAGCCAGATGCTCGGCGCAAACTGCAGGCCCCACAGCATCAGAATGCCCGCGATCGACAGCGCATAGCTGAACAGAACCGACGGCCTGCGCCCGATCACGCCGTCGAGCCAAGACACCGAGCATGCCGAACAGCAGGACCACGCCGGAAAAGCCCCATGCGGTCGCCGCCTGCAGCGGCAGAAAGCCGGCATCGATCAGATAGGCCACAACCTGCGGCGCGATCGAAAACATCCCGATTGCCGTGAAGAAGAAGGTCGCAAACAGCGCCCAGAACGCGTGATGGCGCAGGGCCCGTGGCAAGGTCCAGCCGTCATCGGCTGCTTCGCTGCCGAGGGGGCGTGTGATATGCGAGGCGCCCTTGGCGAACAGTCGCCACGGCAGCAGCAACAGCGGCACGAGCAGTGCGAGCGCGCTCGCGCCGAACAGCTGATAGGCGCTGCGCCAGCCGATGCTATCGATCAGCAGCTGCGATGCCGGCAGCAGGATCAGCACGCCGGCGCCGGTGGCCGAATAGATCACCGACATCGCGGTCGGCAGCCGCGGTCCGAACCAGCGCCCGAGCAGGATCGAGTTCGGCACAAGCCCGATCAGGGCCACGCCGATGCCGACGCACAGGCCGAGCGAGAGTCGGAATTGCCAGAGCTGCGAGGCAGAGGCGGCAATCAGGAAGGCCGAGCCGAGCAGCAACAGGCCGAGCGCGTAGACGGCCCGCGGACCGGAGTGATCGAACAGCCGGCCGATCAGCGGCGCGGCGAGCCCGCCGGCCAGCGCTGCCAGCGAATAGATCGAGACCACCTCGGCGCGGTCCCAGCCCATGCTTTCCGAGATCGGCTTCAGGAAGACGGTAAAGCTCTCGGCGAGGCCGCGCCCGAGCACCGAGAGCGCAAAGCACAGCGCCAGCACGACCAGCGCCACGCGCGCGGGCTGCGCCGCTTGTGCTGGGGCTGCGTCCTCCCGTGACGCTTCCGTTTTCATGCCTGCCAGGGGGCCGCAGATTGTCCGCCCTGGCAAGCCGTGAAAAGCGAATGCGCCTATGCGGGCTTGACGAGGACGTGGCGCTTCTTGCCCAGCGACAGCTTGATCACGCGCTCGCTGGTCAGGTCGTTCGGCGTCAGCGTCATCTTTTCGTCGGTCACGGTTGCGTCGTTGACGCGCAAGCCGCCGCCCTTGATCTGCCGGCGCGCTTCGCCGTTGGAGGCGACGAGGCCGGCTTTCACGAAAGCCGTGAGCACGCCGAGTCCGGCCTCGAGCTCGGCGGAAGGAACCTCGACCGTCGGCAGGTTCTCGGCGATCGCGCCTTCCTCGAAGGTGCGCCGCGCGGTCTCCGCCGCGGTGCGCGCGGCCTCTTCGCCGTGCAGCAAGGCGGTGGCGGCATCCGCCAGCGCCTTCTTCGCCTCATTGATCTCGGCACCTTGGAGTGCGGCGAGCTTGTCGATCTCGCCGAGCGGCAGGGTCGTGAACAGCTTGAGGAAGCGCACCACGTCGGCGTCCTCGGTATTGCGCCAGTACTGCCAGAAGTCGTAGGGGCTGCACTGGTCGGCGTTGAGCCAGATCGCGCCCTGTGCGGTCTTGCCCATCTTGGCGCCGGAAGCGGTGGTCAGAAGCGGCGTGGTCAGGGCGAACAGCTGCGGCGTGCCCATGCGACGGCCGAGGTCGACGCCGTTGACGATGTTGCCCCACTGGTCCGAGCCGCCCATCTGCAGCCGACAGCCGACCCGCCGCGACAACTCGACGAAGTCGTAGGCCTGGCAGACCATGTAGTTGAACTCGATGAAGCTCATCTCCTGCTCACGCTCGAGCCGCAGCCGCACGGAATCCATGGTCAGCATGCGATTGACCGAGAAATGCCGGCCGATGTCGCGCAGCATCTCGATCCAGTTCAGCTTGGTCAGCCATTCCGCATTGTCGAGCATGGCGGCATCGGTCGCGCCGTCGCCATAGCGCAGCACCTTGGCAAAGACCCCGCGGATGCTCGCCTTGTTGGCCTCGATCTCCGCGATGGTGCGCATCGCGCGGGTCTCGTCCTTGCCGGAGGGATCGCCAACCATGGTGGTGCCGCCGCCCATCAGGGTGATCGGCTTGTTTCCGGTCTGCTGCAGCCAATACAGCATCATCATGGTCAGGAAGTTGCCGATATGCAGCGAGGGTGCGGTACAGTCGTAGCCGACATAGGCAGTCGCTTCGCCCTTGGCCGCAAGCGCGTCGAGGCCCTCGAAATCCGAGCACTGGTGGATGAAGCCGCGACTCTGCAGCACGTTGAGGAAATCGGACTTGAAGGCAGTCATTTATCGACGACTCTGACGAATGGTGTTTACGCTGAATTGCGCAAATGGCGGAGAGACTTCGCAGACCACGGCGCGCGTTGTGGCTTATAAGATGCGGCCACCTTCGACAAGCGTCACCGCAAAATGGCCGCACTCGGTGCGAAAGGTTGGCATTTTAGGGTTCTCATGGCGATGATTCTGACCACGCTGGGTCTGATGAGCGGTACCTCTCTGGATGGGGTGGACGTGGCCCTGCTCGAGACCGATGGCCGCCGGATCAAGGCGTTCGGCCCGACCGGCTACCGGCCTTATAGCGCGGGCGAGCGCAGCCTGTTGCGCCAGGCGCTCACCGAGGCGGTGCATCTGGACAGTCGCGAGGCGCGGCCGGGTGCCTTGCGGGCCGCCGAGGAGGCCGTAACCGTGGCGCATGCGGAAGCAGTCGCTGCGTTCCTGGCGCAGAACCGCCTCGCTGCCCAAGACATCGATATCATCGGCTTCCACGGCCAGACCGTGCTGCATCGGCCGGAGCGTCGACTGACCGTGCAGATCGGCGACGCCGCCGTGCTGGCCAAGGTGATTCATGTTCCAGTCATGCATGATTTCCGCGCTGCCGACGTCGAAGCCGGCGGGCAGGGCGCCCCCTTCGTGCCGGTCTATCACCGCGCTTTGGTACAGTCGCTGGGACGCGGGGGGCCGGTGGCGGTCGTCAACATCGGCGGCGTCTCGAACATCACCTATGTCGATGGTGACCAGACGCTGATCGCCTGCGACACCGGGCCGGGCAACGCGCTGCTCGACGACTTCATGGTCCGGACCACCGGCCAGGCCTTCGATCAGGATGGCCGCATGGCCGCGCAGGGCACGGCCGATGAGGCCTGGGTGGCCCAGGCATTGGCGCGGCCGTTCTTCAAGCTGCCGCCGCCGAAATCGCTCGATCGCAATGATTTCGCGGATCTCGTGCTCGGGGGCGTCTCGCCCGCCGACGGCGCTGCGACCCTGACGGCGTTCACGGCGGCGGCCATTGCGCAGATCGTGCCGCTGCTGCCGAAGGTGCCTCGGAGCTGGATCATCTGCGGCGGCGGCGCCCGCAACCTGACCATGATGCAGATGCTGCGGCAGCTGCTGGCGCCGGCGACGGTGGAGTCCGCCGAAGCGTTCGGCTGGTCGGCGGATGCGATCGAGGCACAGGCGTTCGGCTTTCTGGCCGCGCGCGGCATGAAGGGCCTGCCGCTGAGCTATCCCACCACCACCGGCGTCACGATGCCGATGACCGGGGGCATGATCGCACGGCCGTGATTGGATGCAGATACATCCACCTTGACTGTTCGATGCAAATGCATCTAGTTTGATGCATCTGCATGAACAGCGAGGATCGCCATGGCCGCCGCACTGAAGCTGATCAGCCACAAACTCTGTCCCTATGTGCAACGGGCCGTCATTGCCCTGACCGAGAAGGGTGTCGCCTTCGAGCGGATCGATATCGATCTCGCCGACAAGCCGGACTGGTTCCTGAAGATCTCGCCGCTCGGCAAGGTGCCGGTGCTGACCGTGGCCACCCATCAAGGCGAGGTGGCGCTGTTCGAGAGCAACGTGATTTGCGAGTATATCGAGGAGACGCAAGCAGGACTGAGGCTGCATCCTGCCGATCCGCTCAAGCGTGCCGAGCATCGCGCCTGGATGGAATTCGGCTCGGCGATCCTGTCCGATCTGTGGGGCCTGGAGACCGCGGCCGATGCCGCGACATTCGAGGCCAAGCGGCACGCGGTGATCGCCAAATTCGCGCGCGTGGAAGCTGCGCTCAGGCAAGGGCCGTTCTTCGCAGGCGAAAGCTTCAGCTTGGTGGATGCGGTGTTCGCGCCGATCTTCCGCTATTTCGACATCTTCGACGAACTCAGCGACCTCCATGTGTTCGCCGAGACGCCGAAGCTGCGGGCCTGGCGGACCGCGCTGGCGCAGCGACCCAGCGTGAAGGCGGCCGTCGGCGCCGACTATCCGCAGCTGCTGCGCGCGTTCCTGGCGCGGCACGATGCGCATTTGTTGAAAATCGCGGCGTGAGATGTCGGCACCGGTGGCTTGGCTTGCGCTGATCGTTGCCGGCGTGCTGGACGTCGGCTGGGCGATCGCGATGAAATATGCCGACGGCTACACGCGCCTCGGCTGGAGCCTCGTGTCACTGGTGCTGCTTGCAGCCTTTGTCTTCCTGCTCGGGCGCACGCTGCAGGTGCTTGAGGTCGGCATCGCCTATGCGGTGTGGACCGGGATCGGCGCTGCGGGCACGGTGCTGATGGGTGTGCTGCTATTCGGCGAGTCCGTGAGCGTGACCAAGCTTGCCGGGATCGCGCTGGTGCTGGCCGGCATCGCGGCGCTCAAACTCGCGCCGGCATAGAGTCGTGACATCCGCGGGCGAAGCAACATCGCCCGCGGACGAGGGAGCTCAGCGTACGTTGGCGAGCCGCATGTCGAGATAGGCGGTGATCGTCTCCATCAGCGGCTCGAGCTTGCCGTCAAAGAAGTGGTTGGCGCCGGGGATGACCTGCTGATCGATCACGATGCCCTTCTGCGTCTTCAGCTTTTCCACCAGCGTGTTGACGTCCTTCGGCGGCACCACCGCATCCCTTTCGCCGTGGACGATCAGTCCGGAGGACGGGCAGGGCGCCAGGAACGAGAAGTCATAGAGGTTGGCGGGCGGCGCGATCGAGATGAAGCCCTCGACCTCCGGGCGGCGCATCAGAAGCTGCATGCCGATCCAGGCGCCGAACGAGAACCCCGCGACCCAGCAGGCGCGCGCCTCGGGATTGATGGTCTGGGCCCAGTCGAGCGCGGACGCCGCATCCGACAATTCGCCGGTGCCATGGTCGAACGAGCCCTGGCTGCGGCCAACGCCGCGGAAGTTGAAGCGCAGCACCGAGAAGCCGCGATGGGCAAAGGCGTAATAGCACTGGTACACGATCTGGTGGTTCATCGTGCCATGGAACTGCGGATGCGGATGCAGGATCATCGCAATCGGCGCGTTCTTCTGCTTGGCCGGATGATAACGGCCTTCGAGACGGCCAGCCGGACCGTTGAAGATGACTTCAGGCATCAGAGAACCCTTGGAATCCTTGGCAGATCGTCGACCGACTTCGCCCGTGCTTCATCTGGCGCCTCGCCGACGAAACTCTGCTGGAAAAAGTGGTGATCGGGGCACCATCCGGTGAAACACGCGGGCGGTACCATCGTGAACGGAAGGCCGCTTCTAACATGGAGCGCAGGGCAAAAAGCAAGGATTTTCAACATCCGGCACCAGGTTCAAGATGTTAGCGGGCCGTTGTGCCGCAGCTCCGTGCTGCCCCGGTCCCGCGTCCCGCTGACCTCTTCTATGTACCTGGAATTGCTGCCGAACATCGTGATTGGGCGCATCTGGCTCCGATGCCGGCCGCCGCTCAGGATGGCGCTGCGCGGTGCTCCAGCGCGCTCACGCCGGCGCGGTAGCGGCGGCTGCCTTGCAGTGACTGGCCGTTGTCGAACATGAGTTCGAAATCGCCCGACGGCTTGAAATCGACGCCTCTCACCCGATCGAGATTGGCAAGCTTGGTCCTGTGCACGCGAACGATCCGGAACGGCGCAAGCTCCGCTTCGGCGGCCGCCAGCGTCCCGCGGATCAGGTGCTCTGAGCCGTCGGCAAGGCGGTATTCGATGTAATTGCCGGCGGAGGCGACCGAGAGAATCTGTCGCGGCTCAATCCGGATCCGACTGGCGCCGTCGCGCAGCCAGATCGACTGGGGCAGTTCCGGCTTGGCCGTTGCAGGCGCTCCCGACTCGCTTCTGCGTTCGGCCATCAGGTCGCGCCGGCTGTCGACCAGCCAGATCGTGCTCCCGATCAGCATCGCGGTCACCACGTCCTTGCGGAATTCATACAGCAGCGTCGCGAATGAGGTGTTGAAGTCGTACGAGCTTCCGACCGCCCAAAGCACGAGCTTTCGGATCCCAACCATGCCGGCGATATGGACGGTCGAGAAGCTTATCACAGCGCCCGCCGCGATCACGACCCGGGGCAGCCAGCGTGAGGTCCGGCGCAGGCGCCGAACGGCGAGAACCAGGATCGGCATCGCCAACAGGATGACGGCGATGCTCGACAGTTCCCAGAACACCAGCCGGCCGGGGTCATAGCTGTTGCCACGCCGGGCTGCTTCCTGTGCCGTCGACAGGGCGTTCACGATACCGATCGCAATCGCGATGCCCGCGATGGCGCCGAACACTGCCCAATCGCTGCCGCTGATCCCGTAACGACCACCGCTCGTCCCAGCCGGCGGCGGTTCATCCCACGGGCTCCGGTGCTGGTCCCGAACAGGCTCGACGCCACCGGCATCGCTGGCATGTTTCGTCTCGGCCATCTTCATCTCAGGCCAATCTCATCAGTCCTGGCGCGACAATCGTGCTCGCCGACCGGGCAAGGGCAAGGAAGCGGTAGCGATGTCAACACCGCAGAAACATACGACCTCGGAACGACGCATCGATCTCGACTGGGTGCGGATTGGAGCGTTCGGGCTCCTGATCTTCTACCACGTCGGCATGCTCTACGTATCCTGGGGATTCCATATCAAGAGCGCGCACCGGCTGGTCTGGCTGGAGCCCCTGATGCTGTTTCTCAATCCCTGGAGGCTGGCGCTCTTGTTCCTGGTATCGGGAGTGGCGACCCGCTTCATGCTCGGCAAATACGACCGGCTGGCATTGCTCCGCGCACGGTCAGCCCGACTGCTGATTCCGCTGATCTTCGGCATGCTGGTGATCGTGCCGCCACAGGCCTATGACCAGGTGGTCGAGAGCGCCGGATATCCTGCGGGCTTCCTCGATTTCTACCTGCGGCATTATCTCAGCTTCGCGGTGCAGTTCTGCCCCGGTCCCTGCATCGTGCTGCCGACCTGGAACCATCTCTGGTTTGTGGTCTATCTGTGGGTCTACACAGTTGCGCTCCTCGGCGTGCTGGCGCTGTGGCCGCCGCTGGCCGACCGGCTCGGAACCCGGCTCGCGGCTGCGCTCGCCGGCCCATGGCTCCTGATCCTGCCATGCCTGCTGTTCGTCGTGTGGCGGCTCGCTCTGTTCCCGAACTTTCCGTCGACCCATGCGCTGTTCGGGGACTGGTACAACCACGCCGACTATGCGACGGCGTTCCTGATCGGCTTCCTGCTGGCGCGGCAGGACAGCGTCTGGTCCGAGCTGGAACGCCAGCGCTGGGCGACGCTCGCCGTCGCGGCCGGCTCGTTCACCGTCTTCATCCTGCTGCGCGCGGGCCTCGGCGCGACACTCGCGCCGCCACCGGCGTTGAAAATCAGCGCTGGTGTCGCCTATGGCTGCTACCAATGGCTCGCGATGGCCGCGGTGCTGGGGCAGGCGCGGCGCCACTTCACCGCCGATGGACCGGTGCGCCGCTATCTGACGGACGCGATCTTCCCCTATTACATCGTGCATCAGACCGCGATCATCATGATCGCGCACGCCCTGCAGGGCAGCGGGCTGTCGGCCGGCCTCGAAGCTTCGATCGTCATTGGAGGCACCGTGCTTGTGTGCGTGTCGACCTATGAGATCGTGCGGCGGATCACCTGGCTCAGGCCGCTGTTCGGATTGCGGATGGAGGCGAAGCAGCCGGTCAAGGTCATTCCGCAGCCCGCCTGAGGCTGTCGGTTCCGATTGGCCGGATGCCAGAAGGTGGTAAGAGGGACCATGCCGGATCGCGTCTATCTCGATTGGAATGCCACCACGCCGCTGCGGCCCGAGTCTCGGGCCGCAATGACGGCGGCGTTCGACCTGGTCGGCAATCCCTCGTCCGTGCATGCCGAGGGACGGCAGGCGCGGCGGGTGATCGAGGAGGCGCGCGAGAGCATTGCGCGGGTGCTCGGGGCCGCGCCGCGGAACGTGGTGTTCACGTCCGGCGGAACCGAGGCCAATGTTCTCGCGCTCAGCCCCGGCTTGCGCGCACCCGCCGGACCGGTCGAACGGCTCTTGGTCTCGGCGGTGGAACACGCCTCGGTGCTGGCGGGCGGGCAGTTCGACCGAAAGGAGCTCAGCACCATCCCTGTGACCCCATCCGGGGTGGTGGACCTGGAGCGTCTGCGGGCGATGCTCGCCGGTGGCCCGCCGGCGCTGGTCTCGGTCATGGCTGCCAATAACGAGACCGGCGCGCTTCAACCGATTTCGCAGGTGGCTGAGCAGGTACGCCAGGCGGGTGGAATTCTGCACGTCGATGCGATCCAGGCCTTTGGAAAAATACCATTCAATGTCAGCGAATTAGGCGTGAACCTTGCGACCGTTTCTGCGCATAAGATCGGTGGCCCGAAAGGCGTCGGCGCCCTCATGCTGGGCGCTGGGATCGAAGGCCCCGCAGCGCTGTTGCGGGGTGGCGGCCAGGAGCGCGGCCGCCGCGCCGGCACCGAAAATGTGAGCGGAATCGCGGGCTTCGGCGCGGCCGTGAAGGCCGCCATGGCGGCTTTGGACGCGGACTTGGCGCGGGTCGGCAGCTTGCGTGACCGTCTCGAGGCCGGCCTGCGCCAGACCACCGGCGTGGTTGTGTTCTCGTCGGACGCTCCCCGGCTACCGAATACGACGCTGTTTGCCGCCCCCGGGATGAAGGCTGAAACGGCGGTAATCGGCTTCGATCTGGCTGGAATCGCGGTCTCGTCCGGCTCAGCCTGCTCTTCCGGCAAGGTGCAGCCATCCCACGTCCTGGAAGCCATGGGCGCCAGTTCCGCTTTGGCACAGGGAGCGGTGCGCCTCAGTCTGGGCTGGTCTACGGGTCCGGAGGACGTGGATCGCTGTTTGGAGGCTTGGCGAAAGCTGTCCCTGAGCTTACTTAAGAGGAGCGGCGAAACAGAGCTTGAGCGATTCTAGATAGGTGATTTCGCCGGAGAAACGTCGTAAGACGGTTCCAGAAGAGGTCCACCGCGGTCCTTGAAACCGCGAGCGGAGGATGGAATGCCAGCCGTACAAGAGACGGTCGACCGCGTCAGGCGGATCGACGTCGACCAGTATAGATATGGGTTCGAGACAGCCATCGAATCCGAAAAGGCCCCCAAGGGGCTGTCCGAAGACATTGTCCGCTTTATTTCGGAGAAGAAGAACGAGCCCGCCTGGATGCTCGAATGGCGGCTGGAGGCGTATCGCCGCTGGCTGACCATGGAGGAGCCGACTTGGGCGCGCGTCGACTATCCCAAGATCGACTTCCAGGACATCTATTACTACGCGGCGCCGAAGCCGAAGAAGCAGCTGTCCTCGATCGACGAGATCGATCCGGAGATCCTCAAGACCTACGAGAAGCTCGGCATCCCGCTGCGCGAGGTCGCGATCCTCGAGGGCGTCGAGCCGGTCCCGGGGGCCGGCAGTCCGGAGAGCCGCAAGATCGCGGTCGACGCGGTGTTCGACTCGGTCTCGGTCGCGACCACGTTCAAGGAGGAGCTGAAGAAGGCCGGCGTGATCTTCATGCCGATCTCGGAGGCGATCCGCGAATATCCGGAGCTGGTGCAGAAATATCTCGGCAGCGTGGTGCCGACCTCAGACAATTTCTACGCGACGCTGAACTCGGCGGTGTTCTCCGACGGCTCATTCGTCTACGTGCCGGCGGCCGTGCGCTGCCCGATGGAGCTGTCGACCTATTTCCGCATCAACGAGCGCAACACTGGCCAGTTCGAGCGCACGCTGATCATCGCTGACAAGGGCTCGTACGTCTCCTATCTCGAAGGCTGCACCGCGCCGCAGCGCGACGAGAACCAGCTGCATGCGGCGGTCGTCGAGCTGGTCGCGCTCGATGATGCCGAGATCAAATATTCAACGGTGCAGAACTGGTATCCGGGCAACTCGGAAGGCAAGGGCGGCATCTACAACTTCGTCACCAAGCGTGGTGACTGCCGCGGCAACCATTCGAAGATCTCC
>NZ_CAFK01000215.1 GCF_000239815.1 Bradyrhizobium sp. STM 3843
GCTCTCTCCGTCGTCATTCCGGGCTGCGCTGTCAGGCGCAGGCCCGGAATCCATAGTCCCGATCGCGGTTATGGATTCCGGGCTCGTCCTTCGGACGCCCCGGAATGACGAATGCTGAAGGCGCACGCGCATGACTCCAGCCGCCATCGAACACATCTTCCGCGACGAGGCCGGCCGGGCGCTTGCAACCCTGATCCGTCTCGTCGGTGATTTCGATCTGGCCGAGGACGTGTTGCAGGATGCGTTCGCAGCGGCGCTGGAAAATTGGCGAGACGGCGGCTTGCCGCAAAATCCGCGGGCATGGCTGGTCAATGTCGGCCGCAACAAGGCCATCGATCGCATCCGCCGCCAGATCGCGTTTCGCGACAAGCAGCAGCAATTGGCGCACACGATCGAACTCAATGCGGCGGCCGACGAGGAAGCCGTTGATGACAGGCAGATCGATGACGACATGCTGCGATTGATCTTCACCTGCTGCCATCCGTCGTTCGCGCCTGAGGTTCAGGTCGCGCTTACCCTGCGCACGGTGTGCGGCCTGGCCACAGTGGAGGTCGCGCGCGCCTTCCTCGTCACCGAAGAGGCGATGGCGCAGCGGCTGGTGAGAGCCAAGCAGAAGATCCGGCTGGCCGGCATTCCCTACGAGGTGCCCGCCCGCGAAGCGCTCGAGGAGCGCGTCGGCGGCGTGCTCACCGTGATCTACCTTGTCTTCACGGAGGGATACCTTGCCACGTCCGGCGATGATTTGATGCGTCCGGACCTCGCGCATGAGGCGATCCGGCTCGCGCGCCTGCTTGATCGTCTGATGCCGGCAAGGGGAGAGATCAAGGGGCTGCTGGCGTTGATGCTCCTGCATGATGCGCGCCGGGCGGGCCGCGCAACGGCGTCAGGCGATATCGTGCTGCTGGAGGAACAGGACCGGAGCCTGTGGGATCGCGAGCAGATCGAGGAGGGGCTGCGGCTGGTCGACCAGGCCCTGCAGATCAAAGGCCGACCTCAGGCCTATGCGGTGCAGGCGGCGATTGCCGCCCTTCACGCCCGTGCGTCGAGCTACGAGGCGACGGACTGGCCGCAGATCGCGGGACTCTACGAAGTGTTGCTGCGCATCGCGCCATCGCCGGTGATCGAGCTCAATCACGCGGCTGCGATATCCATGGTCGATGGTCCGGCGCGGGCGCTGGCGCTGGTGGACGCGCTGGTCGCGCGCGGCGGACTGAAGGATTATGATTTGGTCCCGGCCGTCCGCGCCGACCTGTTGCGGCGCCTGGGCCGAAGGGAGGAGGCGCGCGAGGCCTATCTGGCCGCGTCCGAGGCGACGCAACTTGCGCCACTGAAGCGGCTCTATGCGCGCCGGCTCGCTGAGCTGAGCCAGACATACTAATTCCTCAGCGCGCGGCGGCCTCAGTAGTCGGCAGACTCGCCAGCAGCGCCCCGAGAGTGAGAAGCGTGGAATGATCGGCGATGCCATCGACGCGCGCGGGACGGAAATGGCGCTGGAACGCGGTCACCACCTCCATCGTCGTGCCGTCGAACTTGCCGCTGATCGGCACGCCGTAGCCATATTTGGCAAGCGCCTTCTGCATGTCGCGGACGTCGTCGCCGATGCTGCCGAGCTTCAACGACCTCCCGCTCTTGATCGGTGCCGGTTGCACCCAGTGCCCGACACCGGAATTGGCCAGTGAATGCCAGGGAAACTTCTCGCCCGGGTCCTTCTTGCGCGCCGGCGCAACGTCCGAATGGCCGAGCACACGGTGCGGCGGGATGGTCCGGCGCAGCATGATGCCACGACAGAGCGCGATCACGGCCGCGATCTGGCGCGACGGAAAATCGGGGTAGCCCCATTCATGCCCGCGATTGGCGATCTCGATCCCGATCGAGCAGGAGTTGATGTCCTCCTCGCCGGCCCAGGACGAGGTGCCGGCATGCCAGGCGCGCTTGGCTTCCGGCACGCTCTGGACGATACGGCCGTCTTCCAGGACGATATAATGCGCGGAGACGTCGCTGCCGGTGGTGCATAGCTTGGTGATCGCAGCTTCCACCTCGGGCATGCCGGTGTAGTGCAACAGGATCATATCGGGCTGGCGGTCGTTCTTGCGCTCGCCGCAATTCGGCGAGGGGATCACGTCGGAGGCGATCGAGGAATCCGGCGTGAACGGCGTCACGCCCTCGCTGTCCTTCGGAATCGGTAATGCACGCTGACGCTTCGAATCGGATTTGTCTGATGAAGGAGGCGGCATGGAACGACTCAAAGCGCGAAAACTGGACGACGGCCATAACTCAGATCGGACCACGCCTGCCACTATTCCTTTGCATGTCCTGCCCGCAATCGGAAATTGCATGTGTTAGCGTTGCATTGGCGTACCGTGTGTCGGCGGTCGGCAGGCGGTCGTGGGACATGAGGCCGGCTATTGGTTCCCCCAGGATGCCAAAAATCCGCCCGAGATCGTCAACCGTTTCTTAACGTTGACGGCCGTTACTCAGAGGTCAAGAGCCGGGCCGGGTCGAGGGTCGGCAAGCCGCAATGATTGACGTTCCTGCACGCGAAGGAAGGATAGTTCGAGGTGTGGGGGACACCCGATTCCGGGCGATGGGACCGCGTTCACGCGCGAAATCTCCGGGAATTGCCGTCGGCGAGCCCGGGATCGTCGCCAGCGTACCCGGAACGCTGCTCGGCTTGCGGCGCTGCCTGGCAGCTTGACGGATGGACTTGGCGCAAGGGACTTGGCGTAAGGATCGAGGGCGCGATGGACTCGCTGCCGACCACTGGCTGTTTGTCTCGCCGCTCCATGACCGGAGCCGGCTGATGAGCGCGGCTGGCCAGCGCCATGTCTCCGTTCTCGGGCCGGAAGCGGTGGCGATGCTGTCCCCCCGTGAGGGCGGCATCTATGTCGATGCCACCTTCGGCGCGGGCGGCTACAGCCGCCTGATTCTCTCGACCGCGGGAACCCGCCTGATAGGCATCGATCGCGACCGCACCGCCATTGCGGGCGGCTTTGCCATGGTCGACGCAGCGGCGGGTCGCCTGACCTTGGTGGAGGGGCGTTTCTCGGAACTTGCCGAGATCTGCGCCGCACAGGGGATTGAAGCCGTTGACGGCGTCGTGATGGATGTCGGCGTGTCCTCGATGCAGCTGGATCAGGCCGGGCGCGGTTTCTCCTTCCGGCTCGAGGGGCCGCTCGATATGCGCATGGGCCATGACGGGCCGACAGCGGCCGACGTCGTGGCGCACGCCTCCGAGCGCGGCCTCGCCGATGTCATCTACATTTTCGGTGAGGAGCGGCACTCACGCGCCGTGGCGCGCGCCATCGTCGCGGCGCGCAAGGAGCAGCCGATCACGACAACGCGGCAGCTCGCCGACATCGTCGGCCGCGTCGTGCGTTCGAAACCCGGTGACATCCATCCGGCGACGCGGACCTTCCAGGCGCTACGCATTCTGGTCAATGAAGAGCTGGACGAGCTGCAGTCTGCCTTGTCGGCGGCCGAGCGGATGCTGAAGCCGGGCGGACGGCTCGCCGTGGTTTCGTTTCATTCGCTGGAAGACCGCATCGTCAAGACCTTTCTCGCGGAGCGCAGCAAGACCGGCGGCGGCTCGCGGCACCTGCCGGAAATCGCGCAGTCTGCGCCGAGCTTTCAGCTGCTCACCCGCCGTCCGGTAACGCCCGACGAGGCCGAGATCGCCGCCAACCCGCGGGCGCGCTCGGCCAAGCTGCGCGCCGCCGAACGCACCCTTGCGCCCGCGCATGCGGCCACGGACCAGACGTCCTGGCCGCGGCTCGCCGACATCATGCGGGGAGGCTGACCCGTGCGGCTGATCCACCTCCTTGTCATCGGCGCGCTGATCTTTGCTGCGGCCTATGTCTATCGGATCAAGATGGACTCCACGGCGCGGGTCGAACGGGTGCTGCAGCTGCGCGCGGAAATTCGCGAGCAGCGCGAGGCGATCGCGGTGCTGCGCTCCGAATGGGCCAAGCTCGACGCGCCGCTTCGGTTGCAGGGGCTGGTCGAACGGCACCTGCCGCTCAAGCCGCTCAACGCCAACCAATACGACAATCTGAAGAATCTGCCGGAGCGGCCGCCGAGTTTTGCCCGCTCCGGCAGTCCCGACCCGATCGGTTCCATGATCGACGCCATCGATGCCGCCAAGCGGGACGACGCCGTAACCGGGTCGGTGCCTCAGCCGGAGGATCAGCAATGACCGGTCCAGCAAGCCGCGCTCTGGTGCCGCAGCCACCGGTCCGCAAGGAACCCTGGCACCAGCGGCTGGTGCGCACGCTGCTCTATGGCCGTAACGTCGACCGCGCGGCAAAGGCCCGCGCGCGCGTCGGGCTCGCCATGATCGCCTTCGCCGCGGTCTATGCCATCATCGGCGGGCGGCTGGTGATGTTCGCGCTCGGCGCTGACGGCCCGAGTGCGCGGCGCGCGGCGCAGCAGGACGCGATCGCTACCGCACGGCCCGATATCGTCGATCGCAACGGCGAGGTGCTGGCAACCGACGTCAAGACGCCGAGCCTGTTCGCCGAGCCGCGCCGCCTCATCGACAAGGACGAGGCGATCGAGCTTCTGACCGCCACCTTGCCTGATCTGGACAATGCCGAGGTCCGTGACCGGCTGTCGTCCAGGAAGGGCTTTGTCTGGCTGAAGCGCGAGATCTCGCCGCAGCAACAGCTCGATATCCATAAGCTCGGACTTCCCGGCGTCGGCTTCCTGCGCGAGAACAAGCGCGTCTATCCCACCGGCAACGAGGTCGCGCACCTGATCGGCCTGGTCAACATCGATAACCAGGGTATCGCCGGGATGGAGAAGTGGCTGGATAATCAGGGGCTCGCCGACCTGCATCGCGCGGGCTTCGCCACCGACCGCTTGCAGCGGCCGATCGAGCTGTCGGTCGATCTGCGCGTCGAGCACGCCCTGCGCGACGAGCTGCTCAAGGCCAAGGACAAGTTCCACGCCAAGGCGGCGTCCGGTCTGGTCGCCAACGTCAACACCGGCGAGATCATTGCGATGGTCTCGCTGCCGGATTTCGATCCGAACAGCCCGAAGGAGGCGCACGATCCCGATCGCATCAACCGCCTGACCACCGGCGTCTATGAGATGGGCTCGACCTTCAAGGCCTTCACGCTGGCGATGGCTCTCGACACCGGGAAATACGGCCTCGATTCGATGTGGGACGCGCGCGGGCCGCTGCACTACGGCAAGTTCGCGATCCATGATGACGAGCCGAAAGGCCGCTTCCTCAGCATGAAGGAGGTCTTCACCTTCTCCTCCAACGTCGGCGCGGCGCGCATCGCGCTGTCGCAAGGCGTGGAAGCCCACAAGGCGTTCCTGCGCAAGATGGGCCAGCTCGATCGTCTGCGGACTGAGCTGCCGGAGAGCGCATCGCCGATCGTGCCGCGACACTGGGGCGACCTCAACACGATCACGATCTCCTTCGGTCACGGCATTGCCGTGGCGCCACTGCAGGCCGTGATGGGCGTGAGCGCGCTTGCCAATGGCGGCCTCTTGATTCCGCCCACCTTCATGAAGCGGAGCGAAGAAGAGGCGAGGGCGATCGCCAAGCGCGTGATCAAGCCGGAGACCTCCGAGAAGATGCGCTATCTGATGCGGCTCAATGCCGAGATCGGCACCGCGCACCATGCCGACGTCAAGGGTTACTATATCGGGGGCAAGACCGGCACCGCGGAGAAGGTTATCAACGGCCGCTACGCCAAGAAGAAGGTGCTGACCGCCTTCACCGCGATCATCCCGGCCGACAAGCCGCGCTACCAGCTCCTGATCATGCTCGATGAGCCGCAGCCGCTGAAGGAGACCTACGGGTTCATCACCTCTGGCTGGAACGCGGTGCCGACCGCCGGCAACGTGATCTCGCGGATCGGGCCGTTGCTGGGGATCGAGCCGCGCTTCGACCTGCCGCCGTCCGACCGCCAAATTCTTGCGGCATCGCGACTGACGCAGTAAGCCTGACGCGAAGGCGCCGCAGGTTCCGCGGCGGCGCATGGGATGACGATGAAGCTTGGCGACCTCCTGCGCGACGACGCGCCGATCGATCCGCGCATCGCTGCGAACGATGTCACCGGGCTTGCCGTGGATAGCCGCGCGGTCAAGCCGGGCGATCTGTTCTTTGCGCTGGCCGGCGTCAAGACCGACGGCGCGCGCTTCATCGATGCTGCGATTGCGGCTGGCGCGGTCGCAGTTGCGGCCGAGCACGCGCCAGCCGGCGAGCTTGCCGTTCCCTTTGTTGCACTCTCCAATGCACGGCTTGCGCTGGCGCTCGCCGCGGCCCGTTTCTTTCCGCAGCAGCCGGCCACGATCGCCGCCGTCACAGGTACCAGCGGCAAGACGTCGGTTGCGGCCTTCACGCGGCAGATCTGGCAACGGCTCGGCCACAGCTCCGCGAGCATCGGCACCATCGGCCTCGTATCGGACAAGCGCACCGTCTATGGCTCGCTGACCACGCCGGATCCGATCGCGCTGCATCGCCAGCTCGACGAGATCGCGCGTGATGGCGTCACGCATCTCGCCTTTGAGGCGTCGTCCCACGGGCTCGATCAGTTTCGCCTCGACGGTGTGCGCGTCGCAGCCGGCGGCTTCACCAATCTGTCGCGCGATCATATGGACTACCATCCCGACGTCGCGCATTACCTCAACGCCAAGCTCCGTCTGTTCCGCGATCTGATTCCGCCCGGCGGCGCGGCAGTGATCTCCGCTGATCATGACTGCTCGCAGCAGGTCATCGATGCGGCCGCGGCGCGCGGACTGCGCGTGATGACGGTCGGCATCAGAGGTGACGGAGCAGGCGAGGGCATTCGGCTGGTCAGCGCGGCGGTCGAAGGTTTCGCACAAACGCTCGAGATCGAGCACCGCGGTCGGACGCGCGTCATCCGCCTGCCACTGGTTGGCGCGTTCCAGATCGAGAATGCGCTGGTTGCCGCCGGCCTTGCAATCGGCACCGGCAGCGATCCTGATGCCGTATTCGATGCGCTTGCCATGCTCGAAGGCGCCAAGGGCCGGCTCGAGCTGGTCGGCGAGCATAATGGCGCGCCGGTCTTCATCGACTATGCGCACAAGCCCGATGCGCTGGCAAAGGCGCTGCAGGCGCTGCGGCCCTATGCGAAGCGGCGACTGACCGTCGTGTTCGGTGCCGGTGGCGATCGCGATGCCGGCAAGCGGCCGTTGATGGGCGCGATCGCAGTCGAGAATGCCGACAGCGTCATCGTCACCGATGACAATCCGCGCAGCGAGGACCCGGCTGCGATCCGTGCGGCAATTTTGGCTACGGCCAAAGGCGCGCGTGAGATCGGCGATCGCGCCAAGGCGATCCGCTTGGCGGTCGAGCAACTCGAAGCCGGCGACGCGCTCGTGGTTGCCGGCAAGGGCCACGAGACCGGCCAGATCGTCGGCGACAAGGTTCTGCATTTCAGCGACCATGAAGCGGTGGCGGAAGCACTCGCCAAGGTACTTGCATCGAGGACGACATGACGAAAGCGCCATTGTGGACTGTCGCCGAGGTGGCGCGTGCGCTGAATCTGAGCGGCGAGTTTCCGCAAACGCCGATCAATTTCGTTACCCAGGACAGCCGTGCCGTGAAGCCCGGCAGCCTGTTCGTGGCCTTGAGCGGCACGCCGAGCGGCGGCTTCATCTCGAGCTTTGCCTCAAGCCGCGACGGTTGGGAGTTTGCCGCGAATGCGCAAGCGGCCGGCGCGGTGGCCATGATCGTGCCGCACGCCATCGACGGCATCAGCGTGCCGCAACTGATCGTGCCGGATACGCTCATCGACGGACTTTGGACGTTGGCCCGCGCCGCACGCGCGCGCTTCCAGGG
Source organism: Bradyrhizobium sp. STM 3843 (assembly GCF_000239815.1). GTDB lineage: Bacteria > Pseudomonadota > Alphaproteobacteria > Rhizobiales > Xanthobacteraceae > Bradyrhizobium. The sequence continues at coordinate 7,817 of NZ_CAFK01000215.1, forward strand.
CCCGGTGATCGGACTGACCGGCAGCGCCGGCAAGACCTCGACCAAGGAATTCATCGCCGCCTATCCGCACGCGTCCGCCAGTCCCTCCAGCTTCAACAATTTCTGGGGCGTGCCGCTGACGCTCTGCAACGCCGATCCGAGCGCGTCGGTGTGGGTGGTGGAGATGGGCATGAACCAGACGGGCGAGATCGCCCGGCTGACCGAGCTGACCCGGCCGACGGTCGCGCTGGTCGTCAATGTCAAGCCTGTGCATCTGGAGAAGCTCGGCAGCCTCGAGGCGATCCGTCAGGAAAAGGTCTCGATCGCGCGGGGCTTGCCTGACGACGGAATCCTGGCGCTGCCGGCAGAGCTCTCTGCGCCTGAATGGAACGGCCAGTCGCTGCGCTTCGGCGAAGGCGGCGAGGTGCGCGAGCTCACGCACACCCCGCGCGGCGAAAGCTGGGACGTCCGCGCCGAGGTATGCGGCCGCGGAATCGATTTCGCGTTGACGCCGGGTGCGCCGCACCGCGTGCAGAATGCGCTGGCTGCGCTCGCAGCCGTGCAATCTGCCGGCCTCGATCCAGCGCTGCTCGCCCCGGAGTTCGGTCATGTCGGCATCATGACCGGCCGCGGCGTCGAGCAGACCGCAGGCGGCGTGATTCTTATCGATGACAGCTTCAACGGCAATCCCGCGAGCATGGCCGCAGCGCTGGACAGTCTGCAGGCCCGTCCCGTCAGCGGACGGCGAATCGCCATCATCGGCGACATGCTGGAACTCGGCGCCGAAGCGCGGGCGTATCACGAGGGGCTCGCCGCGCATCTGGCTGGTATCGATGCGGTCTACTGCGTCGGCCCTTTGATGCGCCACCTGTTCGATCTGTTGCCGGAGGCAAAGCGGCTCGGCTGGCAGGACGATCCGGCGACGCTGGATGCCCAATCGGTTGCGGCGCTGCTGAAGCGGGATGACGTCGTCGTCGTCAAGGGCAGCAAGAAGATCTTCTGGGTGAACAAGTTCGTTCCGAGACTTGCCGCTGCATTGCAGGCCCACGCGTAGAATTGGGCGATATCGCGGCATCGCGAGCTGCTCTCTTCCCTCAGACCGGCGGGGCAGGTATGCCCGAGCGGGCCATAGCGGCTGAATGCGACGATTCGCACGCGGACCCCGATCGTGGTTAAAGGGGCGCCGACGTGGATTCGTGCGGGGAACACCGGGCGCTGACGGGCCCGGCCACGGCGGGACGGCACAGGCGGATTGTATGTTTTACTGGTTGATCGAGCTGAGCAACACGTTCCCCAGCCTCGGGATGTTCCGCACCGTCCTGAACGTCTTCCGCTATATCACTTTCCGCACCGGCGGGGCCGTGGTTACCGGCGCCCTGTTTGTGTTTCTGTTCGGTCCCTGGATCATCGACCACCTCAGGCTGCGGCAGGGCAAGGGCCAGCCGATCCGCACCGACGGTCCGCAATCGCACATCATTTCCAAGAAGGGCACGCCCACCATGGGCGGGTTGATGATCCTGTCGGGGCTCGTGGTCTCGACCGTGCTGTGGGCCAATCCGCTCAACCCTTATGTCTGGATCGTGCTCGCCGTCACGCTCGGCTTCGGCTTCGTCGGCTTCTATGACGATTACCTGAAGGTGACCAAGCAGTCGCATTCGGGCTTCGCCGGCCGCTTCCGCCTGTTGATCGAGGCGGCGATCGCGCTGGTCGCCTGCTATGCGCTGGTGCGGCTCGGTCGTGACCCGTCGTCGACCGGCCTTGCCATTCCGTTCTTCAAGGAGCTGGTCATCAAGTTCGGCTGGCTCTACGTGATCTTCGGCGCCTTCGTCATCGTGGGCGCCGGCAATGCCGTGAATCTCACCGATGGCCTCGACGGTCTCGCCATCGTGCCGGTGATGATCGCCTCGGCCAGCTTCGGCCTGATCGCCTATCTGGCCGGCAATGCCGTGTTCTCCGACTATCTGCAGATCCATTACGTCGCGGGTACCGGCGAACTGGCGGTGCTCTGCGGCGCGGTGCTGGGCGCCGGCCTCGGCTTCCTCTGGTTCAACGCGCCGCCGGCCTCGATCTTCATGGGCGATACCGGCTCGCTGGCGCTCGGCGGCATGTTGGGAGCGATCGCAATCGCGGTGAAGCACGAGATCGTGCTGGCGGTGATCGGCGGGCTGTTCGTGCTGGAGGCGGTGTCGGTGATCGTGCAGGTGGTCTCGTTCAAGCTGACCGGAAAGCGCGTGTTCAAGATGGCGCCGATCCATCATCATTTCGAGCAGCTCGGCTGGACCGAGCCGCAGATCGTGATCCGCTTCTGGATCATCTCGGTGATGCTCGCGCTCGCCGGCCTGTCCACGCTGAAGCTGCGCTGATGAACGCTACGATCTTGCAACGTCATTCCGGGGCGATGCGCCAGCATCGAACCCGGAATCTCGAGGTTCCGGGTTCGCGTTTCACGCGCCCCGGAACGACACGGGTTTGCTCATGATCCCCGTCACCTCCTTCGCCGGAAAAACGGTCGCGGTATTCGGCCTCGGCGGTTCGGGCCTCGCGTCCTGTCATGCGCTGCGCGCCGGCGGCGCCGAGGTGATCGCCGGCGACGACGGCGCCGACCGGCTGGCAGAGGCGGCGAAAGCCGGCTTCACCACCGCCGATCTGCGCACCGTCTCCTGGGCGAATTTCGCAGCCCTGGTGCTCGCACCCGGCGTGCCGCTGACGCATCCAGCACCGCATTGGAGCGTGCTCAAAGCGCGCGAGGCGGGCGTCGAGGTGATCGGCGATATCGAGCTGTTCTGCCGCGAGCGCAAGCGCCACGCGCCGGATGCGCCGTTTGTGGCGATCACCGGCACCAACGGCAAGTCGACCACGACCGCGCTGATCGCGCACCTGATGCGGGTCGCGGGTTTCGACACCCAGATGGGCGGCAATATCGGCACCGCGATCCTGTCGCTGGAGCCGCCGCGCATGGGGCGGGTGCACGTGATCGAGATGTCGTCCTATCAGATCGATCTGACGCCCTCGCTCGATCCGACCGTCGGCATCCTCATCAATGTCAGCGAGGATCATATTGACCGCCATGGCACGCTCGGCAACTACGCCGCCGTGAAGGAGCGGCTGGTCGCGGGCGTGCAGCCGCAGGGCACTGCGATCGTCGGCGTCGATGATGATTTCTCCCGCGCCACTGCGGATCGGCTCGATCGGACCGGCAAGCGCGTGGTCCGCATTTCCGTCAAGAACCCGCTGCCTGACGGCATCTATGTCGAGCACGAAACCATCGTGCGCGCGAGTGGCGGCGCGCGCAGCGAGATCGCCCGGATCGGCGGCATCGGCTCGCTGCGCGGCCTGCACAATGCGCAGAACGCCGCCTGCGCGGCCGCCTGCGCCCTTGCGCTGGGCGTGCGCGAGGACGTGCTGCAGCAGGGCCTGCGCAGCTTCCCTGGGCTTGCGCATCGCATGGAGCAGGTCGGGCGTGTGGAGAACGTGCTGTTCGTCAACGACTCCAAGGGCACCAATGCCGATGCGGCCGCCCACGCGCTGTCGTCCTTTGCCGATATCTTCTGGATCGCCGGCGGCAAGCCGAAAGCCGGCGGCATCACCAGCCTGACCTCCTTCTTCCCGCGCATCCGCAAAGCCTATCTGATCGGGGAGGCGGCGGCGGAGTTCGCACAGACCCTCGGCGATCAGGTGCCGCATGAGATGTCGGGCACGCTCGATGTCGCGGTGGCCCAGGCGGCTGCGGACGCCGAAGCCTCCGGCCTCAAGGACGCGGTGGTGCTGCTGTCGCCCGCCTGCGCCTCGTTCGATCAATATCGCAATTTCGAAATCCGCGGCGCCAAGTTCCGCGAGCTGGTCCAGGCGCTGCCTGGCGTGACGCCGGTGGTGTGAGGCCGCCACACCAACGCACTCCGCTCACCCACACTCATATCGTCACCCGCGAAGGCGGATGACCCAGTATTCACGAGCAGTCGTGTTCGATCGCCATGTCTCGGCGTACTGGATCCTCCGCTTTCGCGGAGGATGACGGGTCTTTTCGGGGCGTTGGCCGACGTCAAATTCGCCGTTCGTCCTTAACCCTTCGATAACCATCATCGGCGACCAATGGGAGTTGCCTTTGGCCGAAGGGACCAGCCATGCTCTCCCGTGAAGAACGCAATCCGCTATCCGACTGGTGGTGGACGGTGGACCGCCCGCTGCTTGGTGCCATCATCGGATTGATGTTGTGCGGGGTCATCCTGTCGCTGGCGGCAAGTCCGCCGGTGGCGACCCGCATCGGGCTCGATGCGTTCCACTTCTTCAATCGCCACGTCTTGTTCCTGCTGCCGTCCTTCGTCGTGCTGATCGGCGTCTCCTTCCTGTCGCCGCGGCAGATCCGCCGCAGCGCCGTGGTGATCCTGTTTATTAGCCTCGCCCTAATCGTGGTGACGCTCGCGATCGGGCCTGAGGTGAAGGGCTCGCGGCGCTGGATCACGCTGCTCGGCGTCAACATCCAGGCTTCCGAAATGGCAAAGCCGGCCTTCGTGGTGGTCGCGGCTTGGCTGTTCTCGGAGTCGGCGCGCCGGCCCGACATGCCCGCGACCTCGATGGCGCTGGTGCTGCTGCTGACGCTGGTCTCGCTGCTGGTGATGGAACCGGATTTCGGCCAGACCATGCTGATCCTGATGGTCTGGGGCGCGCTGTTCTTCATCGCGGGCATGCGGATGATCTGGGTGGCCGGCCTTGCCGGCGCGGCCGCCGCCGGCCTGTTCGGCGCCTATCTGTTCGTGCCGCACGTCGCCGGCCGTATCAAGCGCTTCATGAACCCGGCCTCGGGCGACACCTTCCAGGTCGACACCGCCATGGAAGCCTTTTCCAACGGCGGCTGGTTCGGGCTCGGGCCGGGCGAGGGAATCGCCAAGCGCAGCCTGCCCGACAGCCATACGGACTTCGTGTTCGCGGTCGCAGCCGAAGAATTCGGTATCGTCCTGTGCCTCGCGCTGGTGGCGCTCTTCGCCTTCATCGTCATCCGCACGCTGTCGCGCGCCTACGCGACCGAGGATGGCTTTGCTCGCTTTGGCGCCTCCGGGCTTGCGATCCTGATGGGCGTGCAGGCCGCGATCAACATTTCGGTCAATCTGCAACTGATTCCTGCCAAAGGCATGACGTTGCCGTTCATCTCCTATGGCGGGTCGTCGATGGTGTCGCTGGCCTATGGCGTCGGCATGATGCTGGCGTTGACCCGGCAGCGGCCGCGCATGGAGATCACGGATGCGGCGGGCGGCGTTCGCAGCTACGCGTGAGTGTTCACCTTCGGAGCGGAGCCTGTCCTCGGGCTCGCCGAAGGCGAGACCCGGGGACTCCTCGCAATAATGGCGGTTTGTCTGTAAACAGGCGCGCATGAACGATACTGCGCCTCTCATCCTGCTCGCTGCCGGCGGCACCGGCGGCCATCTGTTTCCGGCCGAAGCGCTCGGCGTCGAATTGATCAAGCGCGGCTTCCGTGTGCGCCTGGTCACCGATGCCCGCGCGCTGCACTACAGCGGCCTGTTCACCAAGGACATGATCGATGTGGTGCCGAGCGAGACGATGCGTGGCCGCTCGCCGATTGCGCTGGCGCGCACTGCGGTGACGCTCGGAGCCGGTACGATTGCCGCATTCAACCTGATGCGTCGCCTCAAGCCTGCGGCCGTGGTCGGCTTCGGCGGTTATCCGACCGTGCCGCCGCTGGTCGCGGCGCGGCTCGCCGGCGTGCCCGGCATCATCCATGACGCCAATGCGGTGCTCGGCCGCGCCAACCGCTTTCTGTCGTCGCGGGTGAAGGCGATCGCGACCTCGCTGCCCGGCGTGCTCGACCGTGATCCCGCGCTCGCCGGCAAGGCCACCACAGTCGGGACGCCGATGCGTCCGGCGATTCTGGAGGCTGCGGCGGTGCCCTACGTCCCGCCGGCCTCGTCAGGACCATTCCGGCTGCTCGTGACCGGCGGCAGCCAGGGTGCCCGGGTCATGAGCGATGTGGTGCCCGGCGCGATCGAGCGGCTGGAGCCGGCACTATGGGGCCGCCTAGTGCTGACCCAGCAGGTCCGCCAGGAGGACATGGCGCGGGTGCGCGCGGTCTACGATCGGCTCAAGATCAATGCCGAGCTCGCGCCGTTCTTCACCGATCTGCCGGCGCGGCTCGCGGCCAATCACCTCGTCATCTCGCGCTCCGGCGCAGGTACGGTAGCGGAACTGGCGGCGATCGGCCGGCCCTCGATCCTGGTGCCGCTGCCGGGCGCGATCGATCAGGACCAGTTCGCCAATGCCGGCGTGCTGTCACAGGTGAACGGCGCGATCCGGATCGTGCAGGGTGACTTCACGCCCGCTCGGCTCGCCTCGGAGATCTCGGCGCTGGCGGCCGAGCCGGGGCGGCTGGCAGCAATGGCGGAGGCCGCCCGCGCGGTCGGCCGGCTCGATGCCGCCGAGCGGCTGGCCGATCTGGTGGTCAAAACCGCCGGAATTTAGGCCCGCAGCACTGAAATATCCCCTTGTCATGCCCTGCACAGGCGGGGCATCCAGTACCCGGAGCGGCCTGATTTGCGCGTGAGCAGGGGAGCCGCGGAATACTGATCGCCCGCCTGTGCGCGCGATGATGCAAGGACTTGGACAAGGACTTGGACCATGAGACTGCCGCGCGAGATCGGACCCATCCACTTCGTCGGGATCGGCGGCATCGGCATGAGCGGCATCGCCGAGGTGCTCTGCAATCTCGGCTATACGGTGCAGGGCTCCGATGCCGCCGACAATGCCAATGTCGGGCGGCTTCGCGAGAAAGGCATCGCCGTCAGCGTCGGCCACAAGGCCGAGAACGTGGCGGGCGCCGATGTGGTCGTGGTCTCGACCGCGATCAAGCGCGACAATCCGGAATTGATGGCCGCGCGCGCGCAACGCATTCCGGTGGTGCGGCGCGCCGAGATGCTGGCGGAATTGATGCGGCTGAAGAGCTGCGTCGCGATCGCCGGCACCCATGGCAAGACCACCACGACCTCAATGGTGGCCGCACTGCTCGATGCCGGCGGCCTTGATCCGACGGTGATCAATGGCGGCATCATCAATGCCTACGGCACCAACGCGCGGCTTGGCGCCGGCGACTGGATGGTGGTCGAGGCCGACGAGAGCGACGGCACCTTCCTGAAGCTGCCGGCGGATGTCGCGATCGTCACCAATGTCGACCCCGAGCATCTCGATCACTTCAAGACGTTCGACGCTGTGCAGGAGGCGTTCCGCGCCTTCGTCGAGAACGTCCCGTTCTATGGCTTCGCCGTGATGTGCATCGATCATCCGGTGGTCCAGACCCTGGTCGGCAAGATCGAGGACCGCCGCATCATAACCTATGGCCAGAACCCGCAGGCCGATGCGCGGCTGCTCGATCTGAGGCCCGAGGGCGGCGGCTCGCGTTTCACCGTCATCTTCCGCGATCGCAAGACCGGCGCCACCCACGCAATCCCCGACATCGTGCTGCCGATGCCCGGCCGCCACAACGCCTCGAACGCCACGGCCGCCATCGCGGTCGCGCATCAGCTCGGGATTTCGGACGATGCGATCCGCAAGGCGATCGCAGGCTTCGGTGGCGTCAAGCGCCGCTTCACCCGCACCGGAGAATGGAACGGGATCACCGTGATCGACGATTACGGCCACCACCCGGTGGAGATCGCGGCCGTGCTCAAGGCCGCGCGCGAATCCACCAACGGCCGGATCATCGCGGTCGTGCAGCCGCATCGCTACACCCGCCTGCAGTCGCTGTTCGAGGAATTCTGCACCTGCTTCAACGATGCCGACGCCGTTGTCGTCGCCGAGGTCTACGCAGCCGGCGAGGCGCCGATCGAGGGCATCGATCGCGATCATTTCGTGCTGGGCCTGCGCACCCATGGTCATCGCGAAGTGGTGCCGCTGCCGAAGGCCGCCGATCTCGCCGGTATCATCAAGAGTCTCGCCAAGCCTGGCGATCTCGTCGTCTGTCTCGGCGCGGGCAACATCACCCAGTGGGCCTATGCGCTACCGAACGAATTGAAGGCACTGGGGTGAGTATGGACGTGGTGATCTCGGACATCGCGGCAGGGCATGCCCTGTTCTCTCCCCCCTTGTGGGGGAGAGTTAGAGAGGGGGGTACCACGCGCGCTGGTGCTTGTGGCTCACCCCCCTCCCTGAAGAGGGGAGGGAACGTAGAAAGCGCGTCGACCCTGACCGTAGCTCGGCACCAACTGCGAGACGCGTCTTGACCTTCCCCGACATCACGCCCGAGTTGAAAGTCGCGATGCCTGGCTTGCGCGGGCGGCTGCTCGCCAACGAGCCGTTGGCGCCGCTCACCTGGTTTCGTGTCGGCGGTCCGGCGCAAGCTTTGTTCACGCCGGCCGATGCCGATGACCTCGCCTATTTCCTCAAGCATCTTCCCAGCGCGCTGCCGATCTACGTGATCGGCGTCGGCTCCAACCTGATCGTGCGCGATGGCGGCGTTCCGGGCGTGGTGATTCGGCTCGCGCCGCGCGGCTTCGGCGAGGTCTCAGCGGCGGACGACATCGTCACCGCCGGCACCGCGGCGCTCGACAAGCGCGTAGCCGAGGTGGCCGCGAGCGCCAACCTGTCCGGCCTCGAATTCCTGTTCGGGATTCCCGGCACAATCGGCGGGGCGCTGCGCATGAATGCCGGCGCCAACGGCGGCGAGACCAAGGACGTTCTGGTCGAGGCAACGGCGATCGACCGGCAAGGCAACACCCATCGCTTCAGCAATGCCGAGATGAAGTTCACCTATCGCGCGAGCGGCACAGACCCCGCGCTGATCTTCACCTCGGCGCGCTTTCGCGGCAGGCCTTCGGCGCCGGAAGCGATCCGGGCGCGGATGGCCGAGGTGCAGGCGCATCGTGAGACGGCGCAGCCGATCCGCGAGAAAACGGGCGGCTCGACGTTCAAGAATCCCCCCGGCCACAGCGCCTGGAAGCTGATCGACGCCGCCGGTTGTCGCGGCCTGAAGCTCGGCGGTGCGCAGGTCTCCGAGATGCACTGCAACTTCCTGATCAACACCGGGCAGACCACCGGTCACGACATCGAGGCGCTCGGTGAAACCGTGCGCGAACGGGTCAAGGCGTCCTCCGGAATTGAACTGCAGTGGGAGATCAAACGCATTGGACTCGACGCGAGCTAATTCGTGCATTTCGTCAGCCGTTGCGGCCAAGCGGCGGCGGCAAGGTGAGATCAACCCGAGAACGTATTGATGCGCATCACGATTCTGTTCGGCGGCTCCAACAAGGAACGGCTCGTCTCGGTGGCGAGCGCGCAGGCGCTGCAGGCCGCGCTCCCTGAAGCCGATCTTTGGTTCTGGGAGGCTGACGACACGGTTCATGAGGCGAGCGGCAAGGCCCTGACGTCCCACGCTAGCCCGTTCGAGCAGCCGTTCAAGGCGGACGGCAACATGCTCGGCGGGCTCGCCGAAGCGTTGGATCGCGCCAAGGCCGAAGCGCGCGTCCTGGTGCTCGGCCTGCACGGGGGACGCGCCGAGAACGGCGAGCTTCAGGTGATGTGCGAGATGCGCGGCGTTCCGTTCACCGGCTCGGGCTCTGCGTCGTCGCATCTCGCCTTCGACAAGATCGCAGCCAAGCGTTTCGCCGTGCTCGGTGGCGTCCGTGCGGTCGAAGGCGTGGCGCTGGAGGAAATGGAAGCTGCGCTTGCGCGATATGGAAAGTTGATCGCCAAGCCGGTGAAGGACGGGTCGAGCTACGGACTCATCTTCGTCAATGCCAAGCAGGATCTGGTCGCAATCCGCAGCGCGGCCGAGAGCGAGGACTATCTGGTCGAGCCGTTCGTCAGCGGCACTGAGGCGACCTGCGCCGTGCTCGAGCAGCTCGACGGCTCGCTGATCGCATTGCCGCCGATCGAGATCGTGCCGGCCGAGGGCGCCTTCAACTATTTTGCGAAATATCTCGCCAAGACCACGCAGGAGATTTGTCCCGGCCGCTTCAGCCCCGAGGTCACGGCGGCGGTCCAGACCGAGGCCGTCAAGGCGCATCGGGCATTGTCCTGTGGCGGCTATTCGCGCAGCGACTTCATCATCTCGGCCGATGGTCCGGTTTATCTCGAGACCAACACCTTGCCGGGACTGACCGCGGCTTCGCTCTATCCCAAGGCGCTCAAGGCCCACGGCACCGCCTTCGTTGACTTCCTGCATCAACAGATCGCGCTCGCTGAGCGGCGTATTCGTTAACAAGGGACGTCATATCGCCCGCGAGTTCCCGTCCGGGTTCCCTGGGGCAAAGTTCCCAGAATCCGTAAAATCCTTAAGAATCCGGCTCAAGGTGCTCATAAATCGGCGAAAAAAATGGCCTCACCGGACCGGCTTTACCTTTTGTTTACCAGGACGTCCGAAGGTTAACGCTGGCGACCCAGCGGTGCTCGGCCGCCGGCCCGCGCTGTCGTGACGATCCGCTTCCCGCGAATCCACGTCAGCGCGCCGGTCGGTTCGAGCGGCCGAGGGGAGCGGTCCGCAACGTATCTGCGGGCGCAACAGTTGATGAGCTCGTGCAATGGATGGTGCAGGACGCCTCGCTCACTCGCAGAGGCCTCAAGCTGACCTGAGAGCCGCGGCCCTTGGCGCGGCGATCTTGCTGCGCGAGTATCTGTCTGCGCGATTCGTTCGCGCCAGATCGGCGCGTGCCGCAAAGCAGGTCAGACGCATCGCACTCCAGCCGCTTGTCGAGCGCGAGGCGCCGCCGCGCATCGTGGAGTGGGTGGAGCGCTATCTGCCGCGGCGCCTGGGACCGGCCATGACCGTGTTGCTGCTGTTCGGCAGCATCTGGCTCGGCGTCGTCAAGGGCGGCCATGTCGAGGAGTTCAGCACCGCGTTCAGCGATGCGCGCAACGCGCTGGCCAATTCGGTCGGCTTCCGCATCACGGCTCTCGCCATCAACGGCCGCAAGCAATTGACCCAGGATGAAGTGCTGGCGATCGGCGGCGTCACCGGCCGCTCGTCGCTGTTGTTCCTCGATGCCGCCGCCGTGCGCGACCGGCTCAAGGCCAATCCCTGGATCGCCGACGCGACCGTGCAGAAGTTCTTTCCCAACCAGCTCCGGATCGACATCGTCGAGCGCCAGGCCTTCGCCTTGTGGCAGGAGAACGGGCGACTGTCCGTCATCGCCGACGACGGCGCGGTGCTCGAGCCTTATGTATCGCACCGTTTCCTGACCCTACCGCTGGTGGTCGGCAAGGGCGCGGAGAGCAGGGCGCGTGATTTCCTGGCGCTGCTGGCGCGCTATCCGCAGGTGCGTGCCGTGACCAAGGCGGCCGTCTTCGTCGGCGAGCGCCGCTGGAACCTGCGGACCAAGGATGGGCTCGACATCCGCCTGCCGGAACACGACGTGGGCAACGCGCTGGCCGAACTGTCGCAACTCGATCAGGAGGATCATCTGTTCTCCCGCGACATCGTCGCAATCGACATGCGCCTGCCGGACCGGCTCGTGGTGCAACTCTCCGACGACGCGGCGAAGGCGCGCGAGGACCTGTTCAAGGACAAGAAACCCAAGAAAAAGGCCGGTGACGCATGACCGGCTTTGATCGCCAGACTCCCAAGACCCGGCCGATGTCGCAGAAGCGCACTGCGCTGGTGGCCTCGCTCGACGTCGGCACCAGCAAGGTCGCCTGCATGATCGCGCGGCTGAAGCCGGCGCCGCCGAGCGACGCCTTGCGCGGCCGCAGTCACGCCATCGAGCTGATCGGCTACAGCCAGATCCAGTCGCGCGGGGTCAAGGCCGGCGCGGTGGTCGATCCCGTCGCCTGCGAGCAGGTGGTGCGCCAGGCGGTGGCGCTCGCCGAGCGCATGGCGAAGGTGCGGGTGGAGTCCGTGCTTCTCCCGGTGGCCGGCGGCCGCGTGATGGGTCACCTGATCGAGGCGACGTCGGATATCCGCAGCGGGGCGGTCACCCCGGCCGATGTCAGCCGCGTCACCTCGACCGGCATGCATCACGCCACCGGCGAAGGCCGCGCCGTGCTCCATGCGCTTCCCGTCGGCTACACATTGGATGGCGTCAAAGGCATCCGCGACCCGCGCGGAATGCTGGCCCGCCAGTTCGGCGTCGACATGAACGTCGTGACCACCGACGCCACGGTTGCCAGGAACCTGATGCTGGTGGTCGAGCGCTGCCACCTCAATGTCGAGGCCATGGCCGCGAGCCCGTATGTTGCCGGATTGTCGGTCCTGACCGATGACGAGGCCGATCTCGGCGCCGCCGTCGTCGAGATGGGTGCGGGCACTACGACGATCGCGATCTATTCCGGCGGCCGCTTCATCCATGCGAGCGGATTTGCGCTCGGCGGGCATCACGTGACCATGGATCTTGCGCGCGGATTATCGGCGTGCATTGCGGATGCCGAGCGAATCAAGACGTTATATGGCACGGTGCTGACCGGCGGGTCCGACGCGCGTGAGTTGATGTCCGTTCCGACGGCAGGGGACAATGAGCGGGATCTCCCGCAAATCGTCTCCCGCGCCACCATCGCGAACATAGTCAGGCACCGCGCTGAGGAGATTTTTGAGATGGTCCGCGACCGGCTGAAGGATTCTCCCTTTGCGGCAGAACCCAAAGCGCGCGTCGTCCTGAGCGGAGGGGCTTCGCAGCTGACCGGCCTTGTCGAGCTTGGCACCCGGATCCTCGGCCGCCCCGTGCGGGTCGGTCGTCCGCTCGGCTTCGGCCGGCTGCCGAACGAAGCCAAGAACGCCGCCTTCGCGGTTCCAACCGGGCTTCTGGTCTATCCGCAATACGCGCATCTCGAACACGTCGAACCGCGGCATACGCGGCAGCAGGCAACAGGGACCGACGGCTATTTCGGAAAGGTCGGACGATGGCTACGCGAGGGCTTCTGATGAATCATTTCCGCCCCAAAGACATTCCCATGCGATTTTCACCAACACCCGCGGCCACCGGCCGTGGCGAACCCACGCGCGCGTGAGCGAGAGGCAACCATGGCACTCACAATTACACCTCCTGATATCCATGAGCTGAAGCCGCGGATTACTGTGTTCGGCGTCGGTGGCGCGGGCGGCAACGCCGTCAACAATATGATCACGGCGGGCTTGCAGGGCGTCGACTTCGTCGTCGCCAACACCGACGCCCAGGCGCTGACCATGTCGAAGGCGCAGCGCATCATCCAGATGGGCACGCAGGTGACGCAGGGGCTCGGCGCCGGCTCGCAGCCGGACGTCGGGGCGGCCGCCGCGCAGGAGGTGATCGACGAGATCCGCGACCACCTCTCGGGCGCCAACATGGTGTTCGTCACCGCCGGCATGGGGGGCGGGACGGGCACAGGGGCTGCTCCGGTGATTGCCAAGACCGCGCGCGAAATGGGCATTCTCACCGTGGGTGTCGTCACCAAGCCGTTCCACTTCGAAGGCCAGCGCCGGATGCGCACGGCGGAATCCGGCATCAACGAGCTGCACAAGGTCGTCGATACGCTCCTGATCATCCCGAACCAGAACCTGTTCCGGGTGGCCAACGAGAAGACCACCTTCGCCGACGCCTTCGCGATGGCCGACCAGGTGCTCTATTCGGGCGTCGCCTGCATCACCGACCTGATGGTCAAGGAAGGCCTCATCAATCTCGACTTCGCCGACGTGAGAGCGGTGATGCGCGAGATGGGCAAGGCGATGATGGGAACCGGCGAAGCGTCGGGCGAGAAGCGTGCGCTGACCGCCGCCGAAGCCGCGATCGCCAACCCGCTGATCGATGATTCCTCGATGAAGGGTGCCAAGGGCCTGCTGATCTCGATCACCGGCGGCAAGGACCTGACCCTGTTCGAGGTCGACGAGGCCGCCACCCGCATCCGCGAGGAGGTCGATCAGGACGCCAACATCATCGTCGGCGCAACCTTCGACGAATCGCTGGACGGGCTGATTCGGGTCTCGGTGGTCGCTACGGGCATCGAGCAGGCGCAGTTCAATCGCGGCGTGGCGCCGCCTTCCGCGACGGTCCAGGCGGCCGTCGCGCCGGCTCCGTCAGCTGCGACCGGTGCCCCCGAAAGCCGGCTCGCCGATCTCACCGCGCGACTGCGTGCCGACAATCAGCGGCTCGCCGAGCGCGCCGCCAAGCTCGAAGCCCAGGCCGCGCAGATGGCGCCTGCCGCACCTGCGCCGGTCGCACCGGCGCCGCGGCCGGCGCCGAATCTCGAACGCGACACGCTGGCCGCGGTCGCTGCCGCGATGGCGAACGAGCCCCCGGCCGCGCCCGCACAGCCCGTCGCCTATGGCGACGTGACCGTGCGCCCGATCGCTCAAAAGCCGTCGCTGTTCCCGGAGCCGGAGGCCGTCCGCCCGCCGCCGGTGGAAGCGGCGGTTCTACCGGAGACCTTCATCCCGCAGGCGGCAGAGCGGTTGCCGCCCCGCGCACCGCGGATGCCGAAGTTCGAGGATCTGCCGATGCCGGCCCAGGCGGAGATTCGCCAGGCGCGCGGCGACGAGGGCGACGAGCATCCGCAGAAGTCCCGGATGTCGCTGCTGCAGCGGCTTGCCCACGTCGGCCTCGGCCGCCGCGACGAGGAGAATGAGCCTCCGCTCGCCGGCCGTGGACCCGGACCGGCCATGTCGACGATGCCGCCGCTCCCTGAGCGCAAGCCACAGCGCACGGTGGCCCAGCAAGTGGCTGCTGTCGACCCGGTATCGGAGTATGCACGCCGTCCGGCGCCGCAAGGTCTCGATGTCCATGGCCGTTCCGCGCCTGTGGCGCCAGCGCCACAGGGCGATGATCATTTGGATATCCCGGCCTTCCTGCGGCGCCAGGCAACCTGACAATTGTTACAGCCCAGGCTGTGGACAAGAGGCCCGGCTCGATGGAGCCGGGCCTCTTTGCTTTCCTGGATGGAGCGACTCAGGGCGTCTCAACTAACTGATTTTAAATGCTTAATTATCTATTTGGTGGTGTGATCCGGGAACCAGGAGGGTAAAGGCCGCGTTCCAAAATGGTTAAGCGTTGGCGCGAATGCGGCAGAGATAGGGTAACAATCCGTAAAGAAGCGTGAGTTGGCGCTCTTTGGAGCCCGTGGTTATGGTCTACCGTGACTTGGGGATACCTAACACTGAGTCGGCGCTCAGGGGCTGCCGAGGGGGTGTTTAGGTGGGGTCTTGGGCGATAAGTCGATGAAATTCAGCCGGCAAACCACGCTTCGTTCGCAGGCCACCGTGACCGGTGTTGGTGTCCATTCGGGGGCGCCGGTCAGTCTGACGATCGGGCCTGCACCGATCGACGCGGGCCTCGTATTTGTCCGCACCGGTCTTGAGGGGCCGGATCGCGAGGTGAAGGCCACCGCTGGCGGCGTGATCGCAACCGAGTTCGCAACCGTCCTGGGCGACCGCGAAGGTCCGCTGGTTTCGACCGCCGAGCACGTGCTGGCCGCCCTGCGCGGTATGGGCGTCGACAACGCCACCATCGAGATCGATGGTCCCGAAGTTCCGATCATGGACGGCTCGGCTGCGCCCTTCGTGGCCGCGATTGAGCAGGCCGGCATCGTTTCCCAGTCGGCAGCGCGTCGCTACATCCAAATTCTGAAGCCCGTGCAGGTCGCGATCGGCGCCTGCGCCGGCGAACTGCGGCCGAACGCGACTGGGTTCCGGCTTGAGATCGAGATCGACTTCACCAATCCCGTGATCGGCCGTCAGTCCTATCACTTCGACCTCAATCCGGAGCGTTTCCGCCGCGAGATTGCCCGCGCCCGCACCTTCGGCTGCATGAGCGACGTGGCGAAGCTCTGGAGCGCCGGTTTCGCGCTGGGGTCCTCGTTCGAGAACACGGTCGTGTTCGACGAGGAACGCCTCTTGAATCCCGAAGGCCTGCGTTACGCTGACGAATGCGCCCGCCACAAGGTGCTGGACGCAATCGGCGACCTCGCGCTGGCCGGGCTGCCGTTGCTCGGAACCTATCGCTCGGTTCGTGGTGGCCATAAGCTCAACCATGCCGTGCTGACGGCGCTTCTCGCCGACCGCACCGCTTGGCGGGTGGTCGAAGGCGAGCCTGCGGTGCGCCGTCCTCGCGTCACGACCGAGGTTGCGGTGGGTGGTATGGTCGGCGGCATGATCGCCCCGGCCTACGGCCCGGATGTGTCCTAAAAACTGATGTCTTGAAACGCCTGTCTTGAACGCTTGGGCTCTTCGCAGCCCATCAGGCCTGGGGCGCCAGGGTCAAGCATGCGCTCATTGGACGCGTTCCCTTCCACTGAAATTTCATGACAGCTTGTTACCGGGCCGCCTGCGCCGTTGTCGGCTGATCCGAACTTCGCGAGTGTCTCCAAGGCTTTTGCCGTGGTAACCACGTCGGATTGCCGCACTCCGGTGCCGCCTTAATGCGGGCGAAATGCCTGCCTATGCGGTTGGTTAACGAGGGTTTTTCGGTTAAAGAGGCGATGGCTGCATGGCAGGCGCCACGGACAGGCCCATCCCAGCGTTCATGATGGCAAGCTCATAAAGCGCGCGGCACACACCGGATCACAGGCGTCAGGTTCTCAAAGCTCATGTCGACACAACGTCTTTCGCCCGAACTCCGCATCCCTCTGGCCGGCCGCATCAGGCTGGCCATGTCGCTGATTGTGCTCGCGCTGCCGTTGAGCGGCTGCGGCACCGGCGGCCTCTGGGACAAGTTCCTGGCCAAGGACGACACCTTCGTCGATGAGCCGGCTGACAAGCTCTACAACCAGGGCTTGTTCATGATGAATGAGAAGAAGGACCCGAAGGGCGCGGTCAAGAAGTTCGAGGAGGTCGACCGCGAGCACCCCTATTCCGACTGGGCCCGCAAATCGCTCCTGATGTCGGCCTATGCCTCCTACCAGGCCGGGGATTTTGACGGCTGCATCGGCTCGGCAACGCGCTACATCACCCTGCATCCCGGCAGTCCTGATGCGGCCTACGCGCAATATCTCATCGCGGCCTCGCATTACGACCAGATCCCGGACATCAGCCGTGACCAGGGGCGCACCGAAAAGGCGATCGCGTCGCTGGAAGAGGTGATTCGCAAATATCCGACCTCCGAATATGCCACCAGCGCCAAGGTCAAGCTGGAAGGCGCCCGCGACCAGCTCGCGGGCAAGGAGATGGATATCGGTCGCTACTACATGGAGAAGCGCGACTACACGGCGGCCATCAACCGCTTCAAGACCGTGGTCACGCAGTACCAGACCACGCGCCACGTCGAGGAGGCGCTGTTCCGCCTGACCGAGGCCTATCTGGCGATCGGCATCGTCGGAGAGGCGCAGACCGCGGCCGCCGTGCTCGGGCACAATTTCCCCGACAGCAAATGGTACAAGGACGCCTATAATCTCGTGAAGACCGGCGGCGTGGAGCCGGAGGAGAACAAGGGCTCCTACATCTCCAAGGCGTTCAAGAAGCTGGGCCTGGGCTGAAGCCCGGCCGGCCGCGATCGAGGCGGGGCCCCCGCGGCCCCGAGTGATCTTCCTGAACGCATGTTCTTGTTTTGTTCTCTTATCGCTGATAAGATCGAGTCGATCGATTCAGGGGCTCTCGCCCTCAACGAGGACTCAATCTCCATGCTGGCGCGTCTGTCGATCCGTGACATTGTTCTGATCGAGCGGCTTGATATCGAGTTTTCTGAAGGGCTTGCTGTGCTGACCGGTGAGACTGGCGCCGGCAAGTCGATCCTGCTCGACGCCTTTGCGCTGGCGCTGGGAGGGCGGGGTGACGCCAGCCTCGTCCGCCATGGCGCCGAGCAGGGCCAGGTCACCGCCGTGTTCGAAGTGGCCAAGAACCATCCCGCTGCGAAGATCTTGGCCGACAACGGCCTCGACGACGACGGCGAGATGATCCTGCGTCGGGTGCAGTTCGGCGACGGTCGCACCCGCGCCTTCATCAACGATCAGTCGGTCAGCGTGCAGACTCTGAAGGCCGTCGGCGCGGTGCTGGTCGAGATCCATGGCCAGCATGATGAGCGCGCCCTCGTCGATGCCGCCACCCATCGCCGCCTCCTCGATGCCTTTGCGGGGCTGGAGAAAGACGTCGCGGCGGTCGAAATGCTCTGGGCGGCGCGGCGCACCACGAGCACGGCGCTCGAGGAGCATCGGGCCGGCATGGAGCGCGCCGCCCGCGAGGCGGATTACCTGCGCCATGCCTCCGACGAGTTGAAGGCCCTGGCACCGAAGGATGGGGAGGAGACGCAGCTTGCCGCGCGCCGCACCGCGATGATGCAGGGTGAGAAGATCGCGTCCGATCTGCACGACGCCCAGGACGCGGTCGGTGGCAACCAGTCGCCGATCGCCAGCCTTTCGGCTGCGGTGCGGCGGCTGGAGCGGCGTGCCGGCAGTTCGCCGACTCTGATCGAGCCGGCGGTGAAGGCGATCGATGCCGCGATCAACGCGCTGGAGGAGGCCGATCAGCATCTGTCGGCCGCGCTCCGCGCCGCCGATTTCGATCCGTTCGAGCTGGAGCAGATCGAGGAGCGGTTGTTCGCACTGCGCGCTGCGGCGCGGAAATATTCCACGCCCGTGGACGGGCTTGCCGCGCTGGCGGCGAAATATGCCGCCGACGTCGTGTTGATCGATGCCGGCGCCGAGCAATTGAAGCAGCTGGAAACCGCAGCCGCAGAGGCCGACGCGCGCTATGCCGCGGCGGCTGCCAAACTGTCGGCCGCGCGTACCAAGGCGGCCGAAAAGCTCAACAAGGCCGTCAACGCCGAGCTCGCGCCGCTCAAGCTCGAACGTGCCAAGTTCATGACCCAGGTCGAGGCCGATGCCGAGATTCCCGGACCGCAGGGGATCGACCGTGTCGAGTTCTGGGTGCAGACCAATCCGGGCACCAGGCCCGGGCCGATGATGAAGGTGGCATCAGGCGGCGAGCTGTCGCGCTTCCTGTTGGCGCTGAAGGTGGTGCTGTCCGATCGCGGCTCGGCGCCGACACTGGTGTTCGACGAGATCGATACCGGTGTGGGCGGTGCGGTTGCTGATGCCATCGGCGCCCGGCTGGCGCGGCTGGCCGGCCAGGTCCAGG
Organism: Bradyrhizobium sp. STM 3843; assembly: GCF_000239815.1. GTDB lineage: Bacteria > Pseudomonadota > Alphaproteobacteria > Rhizobiales > Xanthobacteraceae > Bradyrhizobium. The sequence continues at coordinate 26,760 of NZ_CAFK01000215.1, forward strand.
TGATGGCGGTGACCCATGCGCCGCAGGTCGCAGCCCGCGCCGACCAGCATCTGTTGATCTCGAAGGCGGCGCTCGACAAGGGCAAACGCGTCGCCACGCGCGTCAACGCGCTCCCGGCCGAGCATCGCCGCGAGGAGATCGCGCGCATGCTCGCCGGCGCCGAGATTACCGCCGAAGCCCGCGCCGCGGCGGCCCGGCTGCTCGAGGTGGCGGCCTGAATTGCCGCGAGGTTGAGCTCACGACTCTCTCCTCGTCATTCCGGGGCGATGCGAAGCATCGAACCCGGAATCTCGAGATTCCGGGTTCGGTCCTGCGGACCGCCCCGGAATGACGGGCTCATCTGCAGATCGTTTCGTATAGATCGAGCCACTCGGGATTTTGAGCCTCGATTAACTTCACCTTCCAATCACGCATCCACTTCTTCAGCTCTTTCTCCCGGTGATCGCGGAGATCGGATCGTCGTAGATCTCGAACCAAACCAGCCGTGTGATATTGTACTTGGACGTAAACCCCGGTACGGCCTTCTGCCGGTGTTCATGGACTCGGCGCACAAGATCGTTGGTGACGCCGAGATAGATTGCCCCATCCTTTCGGCTCGCGAGAATGTACACATAGTAGGCCATAGGATCGTGCCCATCATCTCTAGATTCCGGGTTCGATGCTTCGCATCGCCCCGGAATGACGGACTTTAGTCAGCATGCCAAAATCCGCAAAAGCAAAGAAACCCACAGACATCGCCGACCTCACCAAGGCGCAGGCCAAGGTGGAATGGATGCGTTTGGCTCTGGAGCTCGAAGGGCACGACAAGCGCTATTACCAGGAGGACGCACCGAGCGTCACCGATGCCGAATATGACGCGTTGCGTCAGCGCTTCAACGCGATCGAGAAGCGCTTTCCGGAATTCGTCTCGGCTGACTCGCCGTCGCAGAAAGTCGGCGCCGCGCCCTCCGGCCGTTTCAAGAAAGTGCGCCATGCGGTGCCGATGCTGTCGCTCGACAACGCCTTCGCTGAAGAGGACGTGCGCGACTTCGTCGGCCGCATTGTCCGCTTCCTGAAGCTGCCCGATGATCAGATCGACTTCTCGGCGGAGCCGAAGATCGATGGGCTCTCGATGTCCTTGCGCTACGAGGGCGGCGAGCTCGTGACCGCCGCGACGCGCGGCGATGGCGCGGAAGGCGAGGACGTCACCGCCAACATCCGCACGCTCAAGGACGTGCCGCAAAAGCTCAAGGGCCGCAACATTCCCGACATCTGCGAAGTGCGTGGCGAGGTCTACATGACCAAGCAGGCCTTTCTGGCGCTGAACGAGCGCCAGAAGGCAGCAGGCGATACAGTTTTCGCCAATCCGCGCAACTCCGCCGCCGGTTCGCTCCGGCAGAAGGACCCGACCATCACCGCCTCACGGCCGCTCGGCTTTTTTGCATATGCCTGGGGCGAGATGAGCGCGATGCCGGCCCAGACCCAGAGCGGTATGATCAAATGGTTTGAGCATTGCGGCTTCACGACCAATCCGCTGACGAAGCTCTGCCACTCAGTCGAGGAACTGCTCGCCTTCCATCACCAGATCGAGGAGCGGCGCGCCGAGCTCGACTACGACATCGACGGCGTGGTCTACAAGGTTGACCGCATCGATTGGGAGGAGCGGCTGGGCTTCGTCTCGCGGACGCCGCGCTGGGGCATCGCGCACAAATTTCCGGCCGAGCGCGCCATGACTGTGCTCAAGGACATCGAGATCCAGGTCGGACGCACCGGCTCGTTCACGCCGGTCGGCAAGCTGGAGCCGGTCGGCGTCGGCGGCGTCATCGTGCAGAATGTCACGCTGCACAATGAGGACTACATCAAGGGCATCGGCAACAAGGGCGAAGTGCTGCGGGAAGGCCGCGACATCAGGATCGGCGACACCGTCGTGGTCCAGCGCGCCGGCGACGTGATTCCGCAGGTCGTCGACGTCATCATCGACAAGCGGCCGAAGAACGCGGCCGAATTCCACTTCCCGAAGAAGTGCCCGTGTCCCTTGCACACCGATGTCGTGCGCGAGGAGACGGCAACGGGTGAGGAGGGATCTCGCGCCCGCTGCACCGGCGAGTTCGCCTGTCCGTTCCAGAAGATCCAGCATCTGCTCCTGTTCGTGTCCCGCCGCGCGTTCGATATCGACGGGCTTGGCGAGAAGCAGATTCAATATTTCTTCGACCAGGGCTGGGTGAAGGAGCCGGGAGATATTTTCACGCTTGCCGCGCGCAACGCGAAGCTGAAGCTGGAAGACATCGAAGGCTACGGCGAGACCTCGGTGCGCAACCTGTTCAACGCGGTCGAGGCGCGGCGCAACATCGCGTTGGAGCGCTTCATCTACGCGCTCGGCATGCGCCATGTCGGCGAGACCACCGCGCTGGCGCTGGCGCGCGGCTATGGCTCCTGGGACGCCTTCCACGAAGCCTGCCTTAAGGTGGCTGATGGCGACGAGGAAGCGATTGCCGAGATGGATGCGCTCGACCAGATCGGCGACACCGTGATCAAGAGCATCGCCTCCTATTTCGGCGAAAGCCACAACCGCGGCATCGTCGAGCGGCTGACGCGGGAGGTCACCATCCTCGATGCGGAGCGGCCGAAGCGCAATTCGCCGGTCGCCGGCAAGACCGTGGTGTTCACGGGCTCCCTGGAGAAGATGACGCGCGACGAGGCCAAGGCGACCGCGGAGCGGCTCGGTGCAAAAGTATCGGGCTCGGTGTCGAAGAAGACGGACTACGTCGTCGCCGGCCCTGGCGCGGGTTCAAAGCTCAAGGACGCGCAGAAGCACGGCGTGCAGGTCTTGACCGAGGATGAGTGGCTGAAGCTGGTCGGGGAGTAGGAGTTACTTCGCTCCGCACCCGCACCACACACCGCGGTCATCATCCGCGAAGGCGGATGATCCAGTATTCCAGAGGCAGCTGCTAAGGAGCCGATAGGCCGCGGCGTACTGGATGCCCCGCCTGCGCGGGGCATGACGGCTGTTGGTTTGTTGTGCGCCTTGCCCGCAATAACGAGCCTACATCAC
>NZ_CAFK01000214.1 GCF_000239815.1 Bradyrhizobium sp. STM 3843
CGGCCAAGACATCCCGGCCTTCGCTGCGCGATGGGTTACGGCTTACTCCGCGCTCTCCCCGGGGATCGGCGTTCTTGCCCCCGTCGCCTGCAAATCGTCGCAAGCTTGGCGCCAGCACCGAGGCGCCAGGACCACACGGCTTGACCGTCCGCGAGAACCTTCGCGCAAGACCGAACCGATGGGCTTGGTACCTGTCCCACCGAAGTCCTACGCAAAGCCGATCGATGCTGCTCGTCGGGCAACACCGTCGCGGCCACCGCTCCCCGCGCTCCACGTTCGTGACGATCGCGATACGTCCCTCTCATCGAGGCGGGATGCGCGAGACAATGCAGGTGATTTGCCCGACACGGCAAGGCGCACAGGCTGCGACAGACTGGCACGACGGGCAATTTGCGGATGGCTGGCATGTCATGTATCGCAACGCATTCAGCTCCGTACTGGGTTCTCAGTCAGGCTGGCGATCTCGAGGTCACAGGTTTAAGTCGCATCGGTGACGATGCCATGGGGCGGATTTGACATTCGCAACCCGTTTGCCGCAATATCTGGATGCGACGCTAGGCGCAAAGCTCCTATCGCGTCAATTCGTTACCTGGACAGCGGTCCGTTGACGAACATTTGCAAATCTATTTTCCGGTCGGATGTAATTATCGACGCCGGACTGCCAGCGCGCCGACAGGCCGAAGCGCCGGGTGTTCATTGAACCTATCGACGGTGCCGAAGCAGCGCTGCGGGCTCATTGAGCATCCGGATCAGCGAACCAGGCGATAGAACGCGTTGCTGAACATCCGCGACGAATGATTGCTCCACAACACCAACATCAGCGGGATCGACAATGACCACATTCGGCGAGATCAAGCGCGACGATTCCCGCAATCGACGCTGGCTTCTCCGCCACGGAGCGCTGGCGCTTCCGCTTGTTCTTGCCCTCAGACCGGTGCGCGCAGTCGAGCCGGTCGGCTCAGTCGAAGAGGTCACGGGCGAGGCCTTCGGCGAGCTTGAATCTGCCCGTCGCGCGCTCGACCGGGCTGCGCCGGTCTTTCTGAGCGAGGAAGTCGTGACCGGACTTGCATCCCGTCTGGCCATGCGGCTTGGCCGCGATACGACGGTGAAGCTTGGCGAGCAGGCGCGGTTGAAGATCGACCGGTTTCTGGTCAATGCCGGCGGGGAGATGACGCTGCGCTCGGGGCCAATGCTATTCGACGGCCGGCCGCATCGCGCGGGCGTGCAAATTCGCAGCCCCTTCGCACTGATAGCCGTCCGCGGCACGCGGTTCTTCGCGGGGCCGAGCAACGACCGTTTTGGCGTGTTCGTGGCGCGCGGCTCGGTCGCGGTGAGCTCGGCGGGTCAGCAGGTGATCGTGCGCGAAGGCGAGGGGACGGATATCGCCTCGCCGGGCGCGCCGCCGACCCCGGTGAAACGTTGGGGGGCCGAACGCATCCGCGCCGCGCTTGCGAGCGTGAGTTGAATATCTTGAGGTCACTGGTTTCCATGTATTGTCCCAAACAAGTCTGTTCGGCGTGATCGCGCGGCAGCTTTTCGATGGGTAGGATCCGGGGAGCATTGCAGCAGCGTCTGCCGGTCGTGGCGGGCCTGGCGGCGCTGACCGCTTTCCTTGCGGCGGCCCTGCTGTTTCCCAGCAACGACGTCTTGCGCGACCGCGCCTTCGATATCGAACTCGCCGGCGATCAATGGCTGCGCAAGCCCGCATCGTCCGACCAGAAGGTTGTCGTCGTCGACATCGATCGCCGCTCCATCGATACATTGGGCGACTGGCCATGGCCGCGGGACACGATGGCGCAGCTCGTGGAGGCGATTGCAGCAGGACGGCCTGTCGCGATCGCGATCGACATTCTGCTCGCGGAGCCCGACGACCGTTCGCCAGCGGCGCTTGCGCGGCGGCTTGGGTCGGTGACCGGTCGTGCCGAGATCAGCGCGCTTGCAGAAGGCCTGCCAGACGGTGATCAGCGGCTGGCACGAGCCATCAGTACCGTACCTGTCGCGCTTGGCCTGGTGCTCGATCCTGACCGCAATGGCACATTGCCCGGCGCCGCGGTCGTGAGCCGTGGGCCCCTGCCGTTCGATGATCTGTGGCAGGCCATGGGCGCGATCGGTCCGACGGACTCACTCGCGGCTGCTGCGAGCGGACAAGGCGCGCTCTCCTTGCCGGGTAGCGCCGATGGTGCCATCCGTCAGGTTCCGATCTTCGTGGCTGCCGGTGGTGTCTTGATGCCTGGTCTGGCAGCCGAGGCGCTGCGCCTCGCAGAAGGCGCCTCGAGCTATCGCATTGAAGCCGATCCGCCCAGACTGGTGGTCGGCAACCGGCAGCTTGCGCTGCCGCACGACGCGCTGCTGCGGCTCGTGCCCGCGACGCCATCGCGTCGCGCCGCCCGCACGCTCTCTGCGGTCGACGTTTTTCAGGGACAGGCAGGCGATGGCCGGCTGGCGGGCGCAATCGTGTTGCTCGGCGGTTCAGCGCCGCAGCTTGGCGGGCTTCGCAAGACATCGGCGGACCCGCTGACGCCGTCGGTCCAGATCCAGGCGGACGCGGTCGAGCAGATGATTTCCGGCCGCGTGCCCCGCACGCTGGCGATCGAGCCCGTGGTGCAGCCGCTCGCGGTCTTGATGGTCGGGATGCTCGCTGTCGTGCTTGGGGCCGCCTTGTCGCCAGCCGCCGGCAGCGCAATTCTGACAGCCGCTATCGCGCTTCTTTGGATGGCTGCAATCGCCGCGGCCGGGCTCGCCGATCGCCTCGTCGATCCGCTCACGCCGTCGATTGCGGCCCTGCTGGTTTTCACCGTGACGGCGGGCAGCGCCTATTCGTTGACCCGCAGGCGGGAAGCATTCGTGCGCCATCGGCTCGAACAGCGCCTCGCGCCGGCCGTGGTCCGTCGCATCGTCGAACATCCTGACCTGGTCAAGCTCACGGGCGAACGGCGCGAGGTCACCTCGATGTTCACTGATATCGAGGGCTTCACCGCGACGATGCATCGCGCCGGCCCTGAGGAACTGGTCGCGACGCTCGACCAGTACTTTGAGGGCGTTGCCGGCATCGTGATCAGTCACGGCGGCATGGTCGACAAGATCGTCGGCGACGGCCTGCATGCGCTGTTCAATGCACCGCTCGACCTCGACAATCACCCGCAACGCGCCGTCGAATGTGCGATCGCCATTCGGGCGTGGAGCGAAGACTTTCGCCGCCGCGCGCCTGCGGTGGCAATCCAACTCGGCCGCACCCGGATAGGGATCGAGACCGGCCCCGCTGTCGTCGGTGACGTGGGCGCTCAATCCAAGCTCGACTACACGGCTCACGGCGACGCCGTGAACATGGCGGCGCGGCTCGAAGCCAGCAACAAGGAGCTCGGTTCGACGATCTGTGTCGGGCCGGTTGCGGCTGCGCGATGTGAGGCGTCGTTGCTGCGCCCGCTTGGGCAGCTGACGGTCCGTGGACGCGAGGAGCCGATCACGCTGTTTGAACCGTGGCCTGACGACGTGCCGCCGTCCTGGCGGGAAGCCTATCTGAAGGCCTACGCCATGCTTGATCGTGATGCTGCTCAGGCCGCCCCGCTACTTCAAAAACTGATGGCCGAGCGTCCTGCTGATATCGCGATGCGCCGGCTGATCGAGCGGTTGCCTTCGATCTTCAAGGCAGGCCTGCTGTCGGAGTCGCCCGCACCGAGGACGTGATCGAGCCAGTCGCGGGACGTCAGAAGCGGCGCAGACCATGTTCCGCGGCAAGTCTATCGAAGCCTCAGAGGAAATCAGGATCGCCCCGCATCTGTCGGCTGCTCTGAACTCTCTCCCAAGTCATCCGAGCTCACTGCGCCTTTGACTCCAGGTTGCTGGAGTGGTCATCATCTCCCCACACGGGAACACCGGCATCCAAGCAGTCAACGCGGAACCTAGGGAGGCGATGATGAACGGCAATAGCAAGAAGCTTGCGGCGGAGGCGATCGGCACCTTCTGGCTGACATTCGGCGGTTGCGGCAGTGCGGTGATCGCGGCGGGCGTGCCCCAGGTGGGGATCGGGATGCTCGGCGTGGCCCTGGCGTTCGGGCTGACGGTGCTGACCATGGCCTACGCCATCGGACACATCTCCGGCTGTCATCTCAATCCGGCCGTGACGGTGGGGCTGGCTTGCGGCGGGCGGTTCCCGACCAATCTGATACTGCCCTACATCATCGCGCAGGTGGTCGGGGCCATTGTCGGTGCCGCCGTGCTCTACGCGATTGCCAGCGGCGCGCCTGACTTCAGCACCGCCGGCGGCTTTGCTGCCAACGGCTATGCCGATCATTCGCCTGGCAAATACGGGCTCGGCGCCTGCCTGCTCAGCGAGATCGTGCTGACGATGATGTTCCTGTTCGTCATCATGGGTGCGACCCATGGCAAGGCGCCGGCCGGATTCGCGCCGATCGCCATCGGCCTTGCGCTCACCCTGATTCACCTGATCAGCATCCACGTCACCAACACCTCGGTGAATCCGGCGCGCAGCACGGGACCCGCGCTGTTCGTCGGCGGCTGGGCGCTGGCGCAACTCTGGCTGTTCTGGGTGGCGCCGCTGATCGGGGGCGCGGCCGGCGGCTTCATCTATCGCTGGCTGAGCCCCGAGCCGACCGGCGCTGTGACGGGAGAGAGCATGATCCAGAAGGCCGCCTGAGGATCTTCTCTCGCTGCGAAACCGCGGTCGACGTCACGATCTGCCGGCCGCGCCGGCGCTGCGTGGTTGTTCCAGTGAGGGCGAAGGTTCAGCGCGGTGGGGACGGCAGCGCTGCTTTGAGACGACTCGCAGCCGCGCGCGCCGCAGAATGAGGGCGCGCTGCTTTCGCCTCACGCCCTCACGTCGAGCAGCGTCTTGGCCATCTGGTCGTCCGCCTTCATCACCTTCAGATTGGCCGCATAACTATATTTGGCGACCATCTGGCTGATCATCTCCTGCGCGAGATCGATACTGGGTGCGGCGACCTGGCCGTCCTGATTGGCAAACGGCGCCTGCGGGTCGGAGGTCGCGACGGTGGACGGATTGCTCGTCCTCACGCTGGTCTGCGTGCCGCCGCCTGCGGTTGCGGTCTGAACGACGTCGAGCGGCGCATAGGCCTGCGGCGAGCCCGCGGCCACCGTGCCGTCGGCGCCCGGCAGCGCGCCCGTGCTCATCACATTGGCGACATTGCTCGCGGAGACCTCGAGGCGGCGAACCGCCGCGTTCATGCCTGATAACGCGATCGTTGATATGCTGCTCATCGAAGGCCCGCGGGACAGATCATCAGCGCGCTACATAAGGGCTATCTCAGCAAGCAACGCTTAAGCTGCCAAGTCGAATTCGATCGAAGCGCATCATGCGGCGTTTACCATGGCTGCCAGCGGCTGCCGGGTTGGCGCGTTCACGAATCGCGCAATCAAACGAGCGCACGATGGATGCGGGCAGCCAGGGTCGCCGCGGGCGGCGGCTTCGCCTTCGACATGAATGGCGCCGGCGACCACCGCGACGCCGGGTTGGAGCGCTAAGCGCCGGCGCGACGTTGTTTCGCGTCAATGACAAAGCCCGCAGCGGAGACCGCTGCGGGCTGTTGTTTGTTGCTGTACACGGTTAGTGATCGGCTGATCCTGTGTTCAGTCGCGCCAGCCCCAGTTCCAGGCCTGATGGCCGCCAAAGCCGCCGTGCTCGTTCCAGCCGTGATGATCGTCGCCATCATGGTCGCCGTCGCGATCACCGAAGGTGAAGAGGTTCATCAGGTCGCCGATCGCCGGACGGTTGAGCGGCTTGTAGCGGTGCTCGAACCGATCATGGACCGGGTTGGGCAAGTGGTCGCGGCTGAGCGAGGAGATGGTCGGCAGGTGCCAGTTGCGCTCGATGAACTTCAGCAGCGAGACGTGATCATAATAGGTATGATCGACGTGGCCCTGCTTGGCGTAGGGCGACACCACGATGAACGGGATCCGGGTGCCGTCGCCGAAGAAGTCGACCGGCTGCACATAGCCTGAGTCGTAATAGCCGCCGCCTTCGTCGGTGGTGATGAAGATCGCGGTCTTGGCCCACAGTTGCGGGTTGGCCTTGACGCGGTTGATCAGCGCTTCCAGGAACTTCTCGTAGAGGTCGGTGGTGGAGTCGGCGGGGTGACCGGCCAGCGCCTCGAACGGACGCACGAACGACACCGCCGGCAGCGTGTTGTTCTGGACGTCGTTGATGAAGGCGCCGTAGTTCTGCAGCTTCGCCTCCTCGGTCGGGTTCTTCATGATGCTGAGATAGCCCGACAGCGGATCGCAGATGCCGCAATAGGAGTGGAACAGCAGCTGCACGCCGTCCACCGCGCTGGCGAAGGTGGTCGGATCGGTGCCGCGGTCCGCGCTGTAGTACTTCCAGGAGATGCCGTGCTTGGTCATCACGTCGGCGATGGTCGGCGCGGACTGCGGCGGCAGCGTGAACTGGTTCGAGCCCAACGCGCGGGTCACGCTCGAGGTCTGGTTCCAATACATGTTATAGTTGTTGACGAGGTAATAGGTGTTCGGCGCGCATTTGCTGTTCGCGACGCCATGTTTGTAGAGCTGCTCGTTGACGGACGACACGCCCGGCGCGCTCGGATCCGAGCAGTTGACGTAGGAGCCGCCGCTATAGCCGTCCTGCGTGTAGTAGTTGTTGGTGCCGGAAACCGGGTCCGGATTCTCGATCTGGTTGGCGTAGGGCATCGCGGCCGAGCCGTCGAGCTTGTCCGGATTGGTGAAGAAGGCGGCGTGGCCGTTCACCAGCGCCTGGAAGTTGGCGCCCGTGCCGCCCATGATCGCCTGGTGATAATTGTCGCTGATCGCATAGGTGTCGGCGAGCTGCTTGAAGAACGGCGCGTCGCCGCTCTGCGCCTTGCCGGACGCGTCGGTGAAGGGATTCATGTTGTAGAAGCCCATCGAGATCGCGCCCTCCATCGGATTGAAGCCGCCGGCCGGAACGGGCGCGCCGTTGGAGCCGGTGCCGATGGTCTGCTCGACCCAGACGAACTTGTCGTGCTTGCCGCCGTCGATGTCCTGCCACATCTGGAAGAAGCGGTGCACGGGATCGCCGGTGTAGGCGGCGTAGGGCACGTATTTCGAGATCTGATAGGGGCCGTTGGGCAGATTGCTGGGGAAGCGGGTGTCGAGCACGTTCTGCGGCAGGCCGATGCCGTAGGTGGTATAGGGTTGCGGCAGCGTGGCGTAGGCGCCGGTCGAGGCGGTCTCGGCGTTGTAGCGCACCTCGTCGCGGCCGATGCGCTGCTCGGCCTTCTTGAACTGCGGACCCGGCGTGCCGTCCTCGTTGACGATGCCCTTGCTCAGGAGGTTGTCGATGCTCTGGCCGGCCTTCGGCTTGTAGGTGCCGAACAGATTGTCGAAGGTGTGATTCTCGCCGACGATAATGATGACGTGCTCGATCGGCGTCGCGGTCGCCGCGCCGGCGAAGGCCGGCATGATGCTCGTCGCAGTGAAGAGCACGGACGTGGCAAGGCAAAGCGCCTTGAACCGCCCTGTGGACATGTTCATGAGTGTCTCCGAAAGGCAAAAGCTGAAGCGTGACGAATGTCGTGAGGAAGAATCCTCGCCGCCCTTATCGTGTCCGCACATTTCCGTGCGTTGTCAGTCGTGCGTCGGTTTGATGAAGCCCATGCGACACGGCGTGTCTCATGAGCGCTGTTGCGACGCAGTCGCAATCTGAAGAGGCGCGAAGGTAATAGGGGATGTCATGGCGCGACGACGTATGCTGACCGCAAACGCAGTGACGCGGTCGCGCCTGACCGCGTTGCGTCGTCAGGCAGTGAAGCCGGCAGCCTAATTCAGCTCAGCTCCGAGGGGCCGCCCGATGGTGGCTTCAACAGGCTATAGCGCCCGACCACGCGCGCGACCTTCTTCTTGGTCCCGTAGATCATCAGCCCGAGATAGCGCAGCGCGTCGGGATCGGTCGCGCGCACCAGGCGCTGGAATTCGGTGTAGTCCGTGGTCTGTTGACCCTGGACGGGAAAATCCACCACATCGAGGCCAGCGGCGACGGCCTTGCCGCGCAGCGCGGGAAGCTCGTCGGCGGGCGCGCCGAGCACGGGAATGCCGATCGGAATCAGCCCGGGATGTTCGCCGCCCAAGGCGTCCACCAGCGCCTCGCCCGCGAGATGCGGCTGGCGCTTTCCCATGGTCAGCGCCAGGACGGCGGCGGCATTGGCCGCGTGCCCGATCGGCAGCGCCTGGTCGATCACGGCCACGCAGCGCATCGGCTCGTCCGGCTCGGTTGTCATGCGCAGGTCCCCGTGGCAGAGTTGCTGATATACGAGTTGCTCGTATACGAGGTAATTTGCTCGCATGCAAGATAGATAGCTTGCATACAAGCAATGAGGCGGCCGACCCGCGAATGCGGCAAGGGGGATGCGTGGAACGACTTGAGGACTGCATCAGCTTCCTGATCGGCAAGGCGCAGCAGCAGGTAACCAAGGCCTCGCGCGACGCGCTGGCGCCGTTTGGCGTCACACCGGTCCAGTTTGCGATCCTGAAGGTGCTCTGGGAGCAGGATGGACTGAACGGCGCCGAGCTCGGCGCGCGGATCGTGCTCGACAGCGCCACCATGACCGGGCTCATCGACCGGATGGAGGCCGCAGGCCTCTTGGAGCGTCGCGCCGATCCCGGCGGCGACCGGCGGATGAGCCGGGTGTATCTGAGCAAGAAGGGCGCGCAGCTCGAGGCGCCTTGTGACGCCGCGATGGACCGGGTCAACAAGCAAATCGTGGCCATGTTGGGCAAGGAGCGCGCCTCCCGGCTCTGGCGCGATCTGGAGCGGCTGGGCGGGATCGCAGGCCCGGACCGCAGCGCCCGCAGTTCGGCGCCACCGCGATCAAGATGACGGACGGGGCTCCGTCCGCAGGGGGTAGCAGGCGTTTGCCGGTCTCCGCCCAATGACCGGGCTATTGCCCAGGCGTTGAGCATATGTTCTCATGTCCGGATGCGGACTTTCGAACCAGAGCTGATCATCTTCGACTGCGACGGCGTGCTCGTCGACAGCGAGCTGTTGAGCTGTCAGTCGCTTGCCGATGGACTTGCTGTGGCCGGCGTTGCTCTCAGCCTGGACGAGGCGCTCAAGCTGTTTCTGGGGCGCAGCACCAAGGCGGTGCTCGAACACTATCGCAGCCTCGGTCGCGAATTGCCCGAAAGCTTCCTCGCCGATTTGAAGCAGCGGGTGCGTGACAGCTTCAGCGCCTCACTTCAGCCCATCCCCGGCATCGCCGCGCTGTTGTCCACGCTCGCGGTGCCGTGCTGCGTCGCCTCTTCCAGCGATCTGGATCGCATCAAATTTTCGCTGCAGTTCACTGGGCTGATTGATCATTTCGGCGATCGCCTCTACAGCGCCGAGATGGTCGCGCGCGGCAAGCCGGCACCGGATCTGTTTCTCTATGCCGCGGACCGGATGGGCATACCGCCCGCGCGTACGCTCGTCGTCGAAGACAGCGTCAGCGGCGTGATGGCCGCCAAGGCTGCCGGCATGACTGCCTGGGGATTTACCGGCGGCAGCCATTATCACGGCCGCGACGGCCATGGCATATTGGAGGCTGCAGGCGCGGATCGTGTGTTCGACTGCATGCGGGATTTTTCAGGGAATCTTTGAGCGGCGCCATGGCGGCCAACGACAGCGACAAGTCCCGTCTCGACGACGCCGCGCGCGCCGGCTGGCTCTATTTCATCGCCGGTCACACCCAGGATGAGATCGCCAGGATGCTGCAGGTGTCGCGTGCCTCGGCGCAGCGGCTGGTCTCGCTGTGTCTTGCCGAGCGTCTCATCACCTTCCGGCTCGAACATCCGATCGCCTCTTGTATGGAGCTGTCCGCGCAGCTCAAGAGCCGCTTCGATCTCGTGCATTGCGAGGTGGTGCCGACCGATCCGGCGGCGCCGTCATCCGCCGCGGGGATCGCCGAGCGTTGCGCCAATCTGCTGGAACTGACGCTCCGGGCGGAGACGCCTGTGATCATCGCGCTCGGCACCGGCCGCGCGGTGCGCGCCGCCGTCGAGCGGGTCTCGCCGGTCGATCGGCCTGAACATCAGATCGTCTCGCTGGTCGGCAACATCCTGGCCGACGGCTCGGCAAGCTTCTTCGATACGGTCGGTCGTCTCGCCGACCGCACCGGCGCGCGGCATTATCCGATGCCGCTGCCGTTTCTGATGGACTCGCAGGACGAGCGCGACCGCATGGTGCGGATCGATGCGATCACGAAGGTGAAGGCGGTGGCCGACAAGGCCGACCTGAAGCTGATCGGCATCGGCCAGATGGATCAGAAGGCACAGATGCATGTCGACGGCTTCGTCACCCGCGAGGAGCTCTACGAGATGATGCGGCTGGGCGCGGTCGGCGAGATCACCGGCTGGGCCTATGATGCCAAGGGGCGGCTGATCAAGGGCGGCACCAACCGCAGGCTCACCAGCATTCCGCCCGATGTGCCGGCGAAAGCGATGACAATTGCCGCCGCGCTCGGACCGGCCAAGCTCCCCGCCATCCGCGCCGCGCTTGCCGGGCGCCTGATCAATGGCCTGATCACCGACGAAGCCACCGGGCGCGCGATCCTGGCCTGACAGCCTCGCTCATTCTGCTCTGAACGCGCTTGCGAAGTCTCTCTCGCGCGTGAGCACTGCCGCGCCGCACAACTCGAAGGCGTGGCCGCCGGCTTGACAAAGCCCTGTCCCTGTAGTGAACATCAGCTCAACGCGTGAGCATATGTTCAAAACACGCGGGCAGAGGGAGGATGCTGTGAGGGACGTTCCTGTAAGGGAAAGCGTGAAGACCAGCTTCACTGCGACACGAGTTCTGGGCGCTCTGCTGGGCGCCGCGGCGTTGTTCGTTGCAATGCCGGCCAAGGCCGAGACCACCCTGACCATCGCCACGGTCAACAACGGCGACATGATCCGGATGCAGGGGCTCACGGGCGAATTCACCAAGGCCAATCCCGACATCTCGGTCAAATGGGTCACGCTGGAAGAGAACGTGCTGCGCCAGCGCGTCACCACCGACATCGCCACCAAGGGCGGTCAGTTCGATATTCTGACCATCGGCACCTATGAGGTGCCGATCTGGGCCAAGAAGAACTGGCTGGTGCCGCTCGACAAGCTTCCCGCCGATTACGATACCGGCGATCTGCTGCCGAAGATCAAGGACGCGGTCTCCGTGGACGGCAAGCTCTACGCCGCGCCATTCTATGGCGAGAGCTCGATGGTGATGTATCGCACCGACCTGTTCGAGAAGGCCGGGCTGAAGATGCCGGAGAACCCGACCTGGGACTTCGTGATCGACGCCGCCAAGAAGCTGACCGACAAGCAGGCCGGCGTGTTCGGCATCTGCCTGCGCGGCAAGGCGGGCTGGGGCGAGAACATGGCGTTCCTGACCGCGATGTCCAATTCCTACGGCGCGCGCTGGTTCGACGAGAAGTGGGAGCCGCAGTTCAACACGCCGGAATGGAAGAAGACGCTGTCGACCTATGTCGACCTGATGAAGGAGGCCGGCCCTCCCGGCGCCAGCTCGAACGGCTTCAACGAGAACCTCGCACTGTTCAACGCCGGCAAATGCGCGATGTGGATCGACGCCACGGTGGCTGCGTCCTTCGTCACCAACCGAGGACTCCAAGGTCGCCGACAAGGTCGGCTTCGCCATGGCGCCGAATACGGGCCTCGGCAAGAACGCCAACTGGCTCTGGGCCTGGAATCTGGCGATTCCCGCCGGCTCCAAGAAGGCCGATGCGGCCGAGAAGTTCATCGCCTGGGCGACCAGCAAGGACTACACCAAGCTCGTCGCCGCGAAGGAAGGCTGGGCCAATGTGCCGCCGGGCACCCGCACCTCGCTGTACCAGAATCCGGACTATCTGAAGGTCGCTCCGTTCGCCAAGCCGACGCTGGCCTCGATCGATGCGGCGGACCCGAACCATCCGACCGTCAAGCCGGTGCCTTATGTCGGCGTGCAATATGCCGCGATCCCTGAATTTCAGGGGATCGGGACTGCCGTCGGTCAGCAGTTCTCGGCGGCGCTCGCCGGTTCGACCTCGGTGGATGCCGCGCTCGCGGCGGCACAGTCCTCGACCGAACGAGAGATGAAGCGCGCGGGCTACATCAAGTAATGCGCGCCACGACGTCGGCTCAGTAAATCTCCTCCCGAGCCGATACCTGGCGGCCATCTCTTGTACAGCTTGGGATGGCCGCCCTTTCAATCTCGTCATCGCGGATGCGGTGCACTCCCTCTCCTCCGAGAGGAATGCGTCAGGTGGGCAAGCGAAGCATGCCCACCGTTGCACGGAGCTCATCAAGCGTGAGGGGCACGGCGTTCTGCGCCTTTGCCCACCCGACAAGCTGAAATCGCAGCTGCAGACCGACTTCACCACATTGAGTTCTGGAGCAACGCATGGCCACCAGACAGACGCAATTTTTGGCCCGCGCGCTGTTGTCGCCGGCGGTGCTGCTCCTGTTCATCTGGATGATCGTGCCGCTTGCGCTCACGATCTACTTCTCGACCCTGCATTACAGCCTGCTCGATCCGGGGTCGGAGAGCTTTGTCGGGCTCGATAACTACACCTATTTCCTCACCGACCCCGCTTTCCTCGCCTCGTTGCAGAACACGCTGGTGCTGGTCGGTTCGGTGCTGGCGCTGACGATCGGGCTCGGCATTCCCCTGGCGGTCCTGCTCGACCAGCCGGTCGTGGGGCGCAACTTCGTCCGGCTGATGGTGATCGCGCCGTTCTTCGTGATGCCGACCGTCAGCGCGCTGGTCTGGAAGAACCTGCTGATGCATCCGGTCTCCGGCCTGTTCGCGTGGATCGCGACCTCGCTCGGGCTGACGCCGATCGACTGGTTCACCGACGCGCCGCTGCTTGCCATCATCTTCATCGTCGCCTGGCAGTGGCTGCCGTTCGCGACCCTGATCCTGTTGACCGCGCTGCAATCGCTCGACGAGGAGCAGAAGGAGGCGGCCGAGATGGACGGTGCCAGCGCGACGTCGCGCTTCATCTATCTGACGCTGCCGCATCTGGCGCGACCGATCACGGTCGTCATCCTGATCGAGACTATCTTCCTGCTCACCGTGTTTGCCGAGATCTTCGTCACCACCGGCGGCGGGCCCGGCTTGCAGACCACCAACATCGCCTTCCTGGTCTATTCGCAGGCGCTGATCCAGTTCGACGTCGGCAGCGCCTCGGCAGGCGGCCTGGTCGCGGTCGTCATCGCCAACATCGTCGCCTTCTTCCTGGTGCGGATCGTCGGCCGCAATCTGGAGGCCTGAGCAGATGGCACGGAAAGTCACCGCACGTCACGTTGCGATCTCGACCCTGGCCGCCTGGCTGGTCGGCTTCCTGATCTTCTTCCCGATCCTGTGGATGGTGCTCGCGAGCTTCAAGACCGAGCTGGAAGCGTTTGCGACGCCGCCGTCGTTCCTGTTCTTCCACTGGACCACCGAGAACTACGCGACCGTGCAGGAGCGCAGCGACTATCTGCATCACGCGCTCAATTCGGTCATTATCGCCGGCGGCTCGACGCTGATTGCGCTGCTGATCGCCGTTCCCGCAGCCTGGTCGATGGCGTTCTCGCCGACCAAGCGCACCAAGGACGTCCTGCTCTGGATGCTCTCGACCAAGATGATGCCGCCGGTCGGCGTGCTGGTGCCGATCTATCTCATCTACAAGAATGCCGGACTGCTCGACACGCGCGCGGGGCTGATCTTCATTCTGTGCCTCGGCAATCTGCCGATCGTGATCTGGATGCTGTTCACCTACTTCAAGGAAATCCCGAAGGACATCCTGGAAGCAGCCCGCATGGACGGCGCTACAGTCGGGCGCGAGCTGATCTATGTGTTGACGCCGATGGCGATCCCGGGGCTCGCCTCGACCTTGCTGCTCAACCTGATTCTCGCCTGGAACGAGGCATTCTGGACCTTGAACCTGTCTACGCTCGACGCCGCGCCGCTGACGACCTTCATCGCCTCCTATTCGAGCCCGGAAGGCCTGTTCTGGGCGCGGCTGTCGGCGGCTTCCACGCTTGCGATCGCGCCGATCATGATCATCGGCTGGTTCAGCCAGAAACAGCTCGTGCGCGGGCTGACCTTCGGCGCAGTGAAATAACGAAAGGCCGGATCATGGGACGGATCACGTTGGAAGGGGTGCAGAAATCGTTCGGGCCGGTCCACATCATCAAGGGCGCGGATCTCGACATCGCGGACGGCTCGTTCGTCGTCTTCGTCGGTCCGTCCGGCTGCGGCAAGACCACGCTGCTGCGGCTGATCGCCGGCCTCGAAGACGTCTCGGACGGCAAGATCCTGATCGACGGCAAGAATGTGGTGAACGTGCCGCCGGCCAAACGTGGACTGTCCATGGTGTTTCAGTCCTACGCGCTCTATCCGCATATGAGCGTGCGCGGCAACATCGCCTTCGGCCTGAAGATGGCGGGGCTGCCGAAGGACGAGATCAACCGCAAGGTCGAGGCGGCAGCGGCCACCTTGAACCTGACGCCCTATCTCGACCGCAAGCCGCGCGAGCTCTCGGGCGGCCAGCGCCAACGCGTGGCGATCGGCCGCGCCATCGTGCGCGAGCCGAAGGCGTTCCTGTTCGACGAGCCGTTGTCCAATCTCGATGCCGCGTTGCGCGTGCAGATGCGGCTCGAGGTGACGCGGCTGCAGAAGCAGCTCGGCACCACCGCGATCTATGTCACCCACGACCAGGTCGAGGCCATGACCATGGCGGACAAGATCGTGGTGCTCAACGGCGGCAAGATCGAGCAGTATGGCTCGCCGATCGAGCTCTATCAGAAGCCGGCCAATCTCTTCGTCGCGGGCTTCATCGGCTCGCCGAAGATGAATTTCATCACCGGACCAGACGCTGCGCAGCGGGGCGCCGCGACCATCGGCGTGCGGCCGGAGCATCTCAACATCGTCGGAGACGGGCAGGGCTGGCCCGGCAAGGTCATGGTGGCCGAGCATCTCGGCAGCGACACCTTCCTTTATGTCGATACGGGCGCGGTCGGCACTCTCACTGTGCGCTGCGCCGGCGAAAAGGGCGTCAAGCCCGGTGATCAGATCGCGCTGCAGCCCGACCCCAACCGGGTCTACCGGTTCGACGGCAGCGGCAATGCGATTGCTGCGTGAGAGGTGACGTCCCCTTCGGGCGTCAGTGAGAAAGACGGACGACGACCATGTATCTGGAAAAATTCAAGCTCAACGGACAGATCGCGCTGGTGACGGGCGGCGGGCAGGGCATCGGGCTCGCCTGCGTCGAGGCCTTGGCGGAAGCCGGCGCCGAGGTCGTCATCGCCGACCGCGATCCGAAGCTTGCGGCCGCCGGGCAGGCCGAGCTGAAGGGCAAGGGCCTCGACACTGAGACCGTGATCATGGACGTGACGGATTCCGCGCGCGTCACCGAGGTCGCGGACGAGCTGGTGGGGCGGTTCGGGAAGGTCGACATCCTCGTCAACAATGCCGGCATCGCCCGCAGCGAGACGCCGGCCGAGACCGTCACCGACGAACACTGGCTCAACGTGATCGATGTCAACCTCAACGGCACGTTCTGGTGCTGTCGCGCCTTCGGCAAGCACATGCTGGCGGCGAAATCCGGTAACATCGTCAATATCGGCTCGATGTCCGGCTTTATCGTCAACAAGCCGCAGGAGCAATGCTTCTACAACGCCTCCAAGGCCGCGGTGCACCATCTGACCAAGTCGCTGGCGGCCGAATGGGGCGCGCGGGGCGTGCGGGTCAACGCAGTGGCGCCGACCTATATCGAGACGCCGCTGAACGCCTTCGTGAAGACCAATCCGCGCATGTATGACGCCTGGATCGGCGGCACGCCGATGGCGCGGATGGGGCGGGTCGACGAGATCGCGTCGGTTGTCTTGTTCCTCGCCTCGGAGGCGGCGAGCCTGATGACCGGCAGCGTCGTGGTGGTCGATGGCGGCTACACTTGCTGGTAAGCTCACGTCAAATCATTGACGGGAGTGAAACATGCGGCAGGCCTTTATCGGCGTCGATGTCGGAACGTCGAGCACGCGGGCGGGGATCTTCGACGAAGCCGGCAACCTGATCGCATCGGCACGGCACCCGATCCAGACCTGGTACGAGGCGGGCGATATCGTCGAGCAGTCGTCCGATGATATCTGGAACGCCTGCTGCACTGCAGTACGAGCGGCGATGGCGGAAGCCGCCATCGCGCCTGACATGGTCAAGGGCATCGGCTTTGATGCGACCTGCTCGCTGGTCAACCTCGACCGGGCCGGGCAACCGCTCACCGTCAGCACGTCCGGCGATGTCAGGCGCAACGTCATCGTGTGGATGGATCACCGCGCCATCCCCGAGGCGCGCGCCATCAACGCAGCAGGCCATGAGGTGCTGCGCTATGTCGGCGGGGTGATCTCGCCGGAGATGGAGATGCCGAAGCTGCTGTGGCTGAAGCGGCATCTCAGGGCGAGCTTCGATGCGGCCGGCCATTTCTTCGATCTCGCCGATTTCCTCACCTTTCGGGCGACCGGCTCGCTGGCGCGCTCGATGTGCACCGTCACCTGCAAGTGGAACTATCTCGCCCATGAGCGGCGCTGGAGCGCCGATTATTTCCAGCGCATCGGCCTGCAGGAGTTCGTTGCCGAGAACTACGCACGCATCGGCACCGAGATCGTCGCGCCGGGCACGCCATTGGGCTCGGGCTTGTCGCAGGCCGCGGCGCAGGATCTCGGCCTCGTTGCAGGGACGCCGGTTGGCGCGGCCTTGATCGATGCCCATGCCGGTGGCGTCGGCGCGATCGGCGGCCGCGATGCTGATGGCGTGGAGGTCAATGTCTGCGAACGGCTGGCCTACATCATGGGAACGTCGGCCTGCATTATGGCGACCACGGTCGAGCCGTCCTTCGTGCCTGGCGTCTGGGGACCTTATTATCAGGGCATGGTGCCGGGCTTCTGGCTCAACGAGGGCGGTCAATCTGCGGCGGGTGCGGCGATCGATCATCTGCTTCGCTCGCATCCCGCCTACGGGGAGGCCAGCGCGGCTGCGCGCAGCCAGGGCGTCGACGTCATCGAATATCTTGAACGCCGGATCATGGCGCGGGTGAATGGCGCTGGCGCGGCCGCGTTTCTCGCGCGCGACATTCATATTCTCCCCGAATTTCTCGGCAATCGCTCGCCCTATGCCGATCCGGATTCGCGCGCCGTGATCGCCGGCCTCGACCTCGATGCCGATATCGGTGCGATGGAGCGGCTGTTCGTCGCCGGCCTCTGCGGCCTCGCTTATGGCCTCGCCGATGTCATCGATGCCTTCGCGGCAAACAAGGTGACGAGCCGCATCGTGGTGATGGCGGGCGGGGCCTCGCGCAGTCCGCTGGTGCGCCAGATCATGGCCGATACCACGGGGCTTGCGGTAGCGCTGCCGCGGACACAGGAGCCGGTGCTGCTGGGTGCGGCCATGCTCGGTGCAGTGGCGAGCGGTGCCTACCGCTCGATCGGCGAGACGATGGCGGCGATGTCGGCGCTGGGGCGGCGGAGCGATCCGACCGATCCGACGCTTGCGGCTTTTCATCGCCGGAAACGCGAGGTCCACGCGCTGTTGCGCCGGCTCGACCGTGACAGCCGCGCGCTGATGCGCGACATTGTGACGGAGGGGCGGGCATGATCATAAGCTGCGGCGATGCGCTGATCGACTTCGTGCCGGCGACAACCGCCGATGGACGCGCGGCGTTGCGGCCGGTGGTCGGCGGCTCCTGCCTGAACGTCGCGGTGGGCCTGGCGCGGCTGGAGGTGCCGACCGGCTTCATCGGCGGCATCTCGACCGACCTGTTCGGCCGCATGATCGCGCAACATGCGGAAGCCTCTGGCGTCGACCTGCGCTACGCCATCCGGAGCGCGGACCAGACCACGCTGGCCTTCGTGCAGCATATTGCGGGCGAGGCGCAATACGCGTTCTACGATGCCGAGACGGCAGCGCGGAAATGGAGCTATCGGCAAGGCGGCATCCCGTTCGACACGATCGAGGCCGTCCATGTCGGCTCGACCACTCTGGTCCACGATCAGGGCGCGGCCGAGACGACCGCGCTGATCGAGGCGGCCCGCCATCACGCGACGATCTCCTTCGATCCAAACTGCCGGCCGAACCTAGTGACGGACAAGGCGGCCTACGCAGCATGCATGGATGCGTTCGCGGGCCGTGCCGACATGATCAAGATGTCGGATGTCGACTTCGACTACCTCCATGGCGGGGACGATTATGCCGCGCGCGCTGCGGCGTTTCTGACTGGGTGCCCTCATCTTTTCGTCGTGACCCGCGGCCCCAAGGGGGCGCTGGCCTGGCACCGCAGCGCCGGCGCAGTCGAGGTCGCAGCACCCGCGATCGAGGTCGTCGATACGATCGGGGCCGGCGACAGCTTCCAGGCCGGCCTGCTGTTTGCGCTGCGTGCGCTGGGCCGGATCAGGCGGGACGACCTGGCCGCGCTCAGCGCAGCCGAGCTGCGCCGGGCGCTCTCCTTCGCCGTCGCCTGTGCCGCGGTGACCTGCACCCGCCCCGGAGCCGACCCGCCGCGCCAGGACGAAATGTCCGCAACCTGGAATGGCCTCGCCTGAGAGGGGGCCATTGCGTTACGCTTTGGGAACTGGTTGGCTGTTCCTCCGTCATATTAAGGGTGGCAGCGACCGCCTAGAATACCGGCTCACAGCCGGCGACATGATCGCGCGTTGCTGATCAAACAGGGAGGAACAACATGGCACCCGCCGGAACCGAGCCGCTGTCGCGCCACGCGCTTGCGTTCGTGCTGGCCGGAGGACGCGGCAGCCGGCTGCTTGAGCTGACCGACCGCCGTGCCAAGCCGGCGGTCTATTTCGGCGGCAAGTCGCGCATCATCGATTTCGCGCTGTCGAACGCGGTCAATTCCGGCATCCGCCGCATCGCGGTGGCGACGCAATACAAGGCGCACAGCCTGATCCGGCACCTGCAGATGGGCTGGAATTTCTTCCGCCCCGAACGCAACGAAAGCTTCGACATCCTTCCCGCGAGCCAGCGTGTGTCCGAGACCATGTGGTATGTCGGCACGGCCGACGCGGTCTATCAGAACATCGACATCCTCGAGAGCTACAATTCCAAATACATCGTCGTGCTGGCCGGCGACCACGTCTACAAGATGGATTACGAGCTGATGCTGCAGCAGCATGTCGACCAGCGCGCCGACGTGACCGTCGGCTGCCTGGAGACGCCGCGCGCGGAATCCTCAGGCTTCGGCATCATCCATATGAACGAGGATGAGACCATCCGCGACTTCATCGAGAAGCCGGCCGATCCGCCGCCGATCCCGGGCAAGCCGGACTCATCGCTCGCCAGCATGGGCATCTATGTCTTCGATGCAAAATTCCTGTTCGACGAGCTGAAGCGCGACGCCGCTGATCCCAATTCGAACCACGATTTCGGCCGCGATATCATCCCCTATATCGTCAAGAACGGCCGCGCGGTGGCGCATCAGTTCACGCGCTCCTGCGTCCGCACCGAGCATGATCCGCGCAGCTACTGGCGCGACGTCGGCACGGTCGACGCCTATTGGGCCGCCAATCTGGACCTCACGGACGTGACGCCCGAGCTCGATCTTTATGACCGCTCCTGGCCGATCTGGACCTATTCCGAGATCACCCCGCCAGCGAAATTCGTGCATGACGAGGATGGCCGCCGCGGCGAGGCGACCTGCTCGCTGGTGTCGGGCGCCTGCATCGTCTCCGGCGCCAACGTGCAGCGTTCGCTGCTGTTCACCGGCGTGCACCTGCATTCCTATTCCAAGCTCCACAATGCGGTGCTGCTGCCCTACGTCAATGTCGGCCGCCATGCGCAGTTGAAGAACGTGGTGGTTGATCGCGGCGTGCAGATTCCCGAAGGGCTGGTGGTCGGCGAGGATCCCGAATTCGATGCCAAGCGCTTCCGCACCACGCCGAGCGGCGTCACCCTCATCACCCAGCCGATGATCGACGGGCTCAATCGATGAGTCCCATGCGTGTGCTGTCGGTCACGTCGGAGATCTATCCGACTGTGAAGACCGGCGGGCTTGCCGATGTCGCCGGCGCGCTGCCGATCGCGCTCAAGGCCGAGGGCATCGAGGTCCGTTCCCTGGTGCCGGGCTATCCTGCCGTGATGAAGGCGCTGGCGGAGGTCAGCGAGATCTGCTCGCTGCCGAATTTCTTCGGCGGCAATGCGCGGCTGGTCGGCGGCTCGCATGGCGAACTCGATCTGTTCGTGCTCGATGCGCCGCATCTCTACGCGCGCGAAGGCAACCCCTATGTCGGCGCCGATGGCAAGGATTGGCCGGACAACGCCTTCCGGTTTGCCGCCTTGGCACGTGCTGCGTTCTATATCGGGCTCGGCACCGTGCCGGGCTTCGTGCCGGATGTGGTCCACGGCCATGACTGGCAGGCCGGGCTGATGCCGGCCTATCTGCTCTACAGCCACCAGCCGCATCCGGTCACGGTGATGACCGTGCACAACATGGCGTTCCAGGGCCGCTTTCCGCGCGAGTTGCTTGGGCCGCTCGGCCTGCCGCCGGAATCGTTCTCGATCTATGGCGTCGAATATTACGGCGACATCAGCTTTCTCAAGGCCGGCATTCAGTTCGCCGACCGCATCACCACGGTGTCGCCGACCTACGCGATTGAAATCCAGAGCGACGATTACGGCATGGGCCTGGCCGGCCTGTTGCGCCAGCGCGCGAGTGATCTGTCCGGCATTCTCAACGGCATCGACACCGCGGTGTGGGATCCCGCGAACGACGCTGCGATCGCTTCGCCCTATGGAGTCGACTGCCTGGAGCTGCGGGCGCCGAACAAGGCTGCGCTGCAACAGCGCATGGGATTGCGGGCGTCGCCGGATGCATTCCTGCTCGGCGTGGTCAGCCGGCTGTCGTGGCAGAAGGGGCTCGATCTGTTGCTGACCTGCCTGCCCACCTTTGCCAGCGGGGGCATGCAGCTGGCGCTGCTCGGCGACGGCGATGCCGATCTGCGCGACGGCTTCTCGGCGGCTGCAGCCGCCGATCCCGGCCATATTGGCGTCGTGACCGGCTATGACGAGAAGCTGGCGCATCTGATCCAGGCCGGCTGCGACGCGCTTGTCGTGCCGTCGCGGTTCGAGCCGTGCGGGCTGACCCAGCTCTGTGCGCTCCGCTATGGCGCGATCCCGATCGTCGCCGGGGTCGGCGGCCTGGCGGACACCGTGCGCGACGAGAGCGAAGCCGGTAGTGATGCGACCGGCTTCACCTTCAGCCCGGTCACGGCTGAAAATCTCGACCATGCGATCCGGCGGGCCGCGGCGGCGTTCTTCGCGTCGCGCAGCAACGCCTCGAACTGGCCGCGCATGCAGCTCAACGGCATGCTGACCGACGTCTCATGGCGGCATCGCGCCGGCCGATATGCCGAGCTCTACCGGAGCCTCCTCGCGCAGCGCGGCGGCTGATCACGGCCGCCGAAACTTCTCAGCTCTTCAAGGGGCGACGCGCCGTCTCCGGCGTCGCTATCACGGCGAGTGCGCTGATCAGCGACAGCGCGATGATGTAGAGCGAGATCGGCCAGGAGGCGCCGGCCCAGACCAGCAGCGCGGTCGCGATGACAGGCGAGAAGCCGCCGCTGAGCGCGGCCGCCACATTGGCGCCCAACGAAGCGCCGCTATAGCGCACACGCGTGCCGAACAGCTCCGGCATGAAGGCGGCCTTCGGCCCGAACAGCAGCGCATGCGTCATCGTCATCGTGACGATCATCGTGATCGTGATGACGGTCGTGTCCCTGGTGTCGAGCAGCCAGAACAGCGGAAAGGCGAGCACGACGGTGGTCAGCGCGCCGGTCAGATACAGCGCCCTGCGTCCGTAGAGGTCGGACAGCCAGCCGGCCAGGGGCAGCGTGATAAACTCGACCAGGGCAGCATAGACGACCGCGTTGAGCACGATCTCGCGCGGCAGCGCCAGCTTGCTGGTGGAATAGGTGATCACGAACACGGTCAGCAGATAGGCAAGGCCGACCTCGGAAACCGTGACGCCGACGGCGAGCAGAAAGCTCCACCAGTCGCGCCTGATCACCTCGATGACCGGCTGCGCGACCCGCTCGTCGCGCTGCACCAGCTCCTGAAAGGCGGGCGTCTCGGCCAGCCTGAAACGGACGAACAGGCCGACCGCGACCATCACGATGCTCGCCAGGAACGGCACCCGCCAGCCCCAGCTCAGGAAGCTCGCCTCGGGAAGAGCGCTCATCGCACTGAAGATCGCGGTGGAGGCCGCGACACCGGCCGGAAATCCCACCTGCACCAGGCTGCCCCAGAAGCCGCGGCGATCGCCGGCATGTTCGGCGACCATGGTGACAGCGCCACTCCATTCTCCGCCAAGCCCGATCCCCTGGATGAAGCGCAACGCGACCAGCAGGATCGGCGCCCAGATGCCGATCTGCTGATAGGTCGGCAGGCAGCCAATCAGGAACGTGCCGGCGCCCATGATGAGCAAGGTCGCCATCAGCATGGTCTTGCGGCCGAGCCGGTCGCCGAAATGGCCGATGATCGCGCCGCCGATCGGCCGGGCGACGAAGCCCACGGCATAGGTGCCGAACGCCGCGATCGTGCCGATCAGCGGATCGAAGGCCGGGAAGAACAGCTTGTTGAACACCAGCGCTGCGGCAATGCCGTAGATCAGGAAGTCGTACCACTCGATCGCGGTGCCGAGCACGCTGGCACTCACGACATGGGCGATCGGCGAAGCTGGTCTGCGGTCGGATATCGTTTCGGCCATCATGCTCATCATGCAATCCCTTTCGCGGCAATTCGCCCTGCGCGACGTCCGCTCAAAACGTCAGGCTCTCAACCGAGGTGCTCAATGCCTATCAAGCTACCGTTTCGCGCGCCTGCAGACCAGCACGTCGTATCGGCAGTCCACCGCAAACATGGGAGCATGCCTGCAATGTTGCCGTTGTAATACGATTGTCGTCAGGGATTTTCAGATCAAAGCCGCCGCGAGCTTCATCGATTTGCGAGGACTCTGACGTCACGTAGTTCGTGAGACTGCGTTGCCGGGAGGAGCACGAATTTCGGAAAGTGGGTACGAGCCGCGACAACTTCGCCGCCTCTGCCGCGCTCAGCCGCATGGCAGTCCGTGCTCGATCCGTTGAAAGCGCACCGGCGCGATCGCCGCGGCCTGTTCCCACCAGTCGACCACCCGCTCGTCGAGCGCGCTCCCGCCACGTCCCTGGCCGGGAAAGATCGCGATGCGCCGGATCGCTTCGGCCTGGTAGCCCTTGTCCAGTCGCCTGATTTTAATCACGGTGCCTTCACGCGACGGAGCGGTGAGCGGCAGCAGCAGCCGTCCGCCGGGACGGAGCCCGCGGATCCACGCCGCATGTGGCTGCGTAAACCCGGCATGGACGATGATGACGTCGGCCTTGGCCCCGATATCCTGGGTGCCGTCGCCGCAGACGATCTCGACGTTCGGATAGCTGCGCAGATTGGCGCTTGCGCGTTCGGCAAATGCCGGGTCGTATTCGATGGCGCGGACCTTGCCCTTGGGGCCCACGATCTCCGAGAGGATCGCGGAGTAATAGCCAAGACCGCAGCCGATCTGAACGACGCGCTCGCCGCTCGCAATGTCGAGCACGTCGATGAAGTGCGCCCACAGGCTCGGCAATCCCGTGTCCAGGCGCCGCCGTGCATCGATCGCCACGAGCACATTGTCGTAAAGATGGATCGGATCGGCGCTCTCGGTCTTGGTGTAGTTGCGGGAAAACTCGCTCTTGATCCGCCAGGGACCTTTGCGGAGGAAGTGTTCCCGCGGCACGGCTTCCAGGGCCGCCAGCAGCCGCGAGGAGGCGATCTGCTCCCGGCTCGCAATGCGCGCGACATAGTGCCGGCGGGCGTCGGCGAGCTCGCTCAGTCGGTCGCCTCGCCCCATGGCTGATCCTTGCTGTCCAGACCGAGCTCATCCATCAACTGGATCGCGTCCATCATGTCGACCACCTCGAACCCTTCGCTGAATTTGCGGCAGACCGGCAGGATCAGCTCTGCGGCCTGCTGCTGCCGTCCGGTGTCGCGCAGCAGCCGGGCGAGGCTGACGGAGCTGCGCAGCTCCCAAGACAGTGCGTTCTGCTCGCGGGCCACCTCGAGCGACTGGCCAAACAGCTCCTCGGCATCTGGCGCCGCCGTCACACCACCCTGCATCAAGGTGATGTCGCCCTGCAGGCGATAGATTTCGGCGAGAA
The DNA here is from genome assembly GCF_000239815.1 of Bradyrhizobium sp. STM 3843. Lineage (GTDB taxonomy): Bacteria > Pseudomonadota > Alphaproteobacteria > Rhizobiales > Xanthobacteraceae > Bradyrhizobium. Next base: position 24,181 of record NZ_CAFK01000214.1, read on the forward strand.
AGAAATGATCGCCGGTGCGCCTGGCGATGGCGAGCGCACCGTCCAGCGCGCGGAGCGCCGCTTCGGGCAATCCGGCCCGGACATAGGCGTTGGCAAGCATGCTTCTGAACCAGCAGCTGGCGAGCCAGGAATCCGTTCCCTCATAGGCATCCAGGCCGGACTGCAACTGTTTCAGTCCGTCGTCGATCTCGCCGAGCTCGGCCGCGGCCCAACCCTTGAGAATGCTGGCCTGATATTTGTAGTGCAGGAAGCCATGTTCGGACGAGATCATGAAGGCGCGCTCGGCGTGTCGCATGGTGCCCTCCACGTCGCGAAGGTGCTGGCACAGATAGGCGCCGAACTCGCAGGCGAAGGCCAAGGTGAAGGGATGGCGGAGCGTGCTGGCGATCGAAATCGCCCGCTCGCTATATTTGCGCGCCATGTCGGGATGGCCGAGGAACCACAGGAGATAGCCGAGATAGGACAGCGACACGACGCCGGAATCGATGCCGTGGCGCTCGCGCAGATCGTCATAGAGATCGGTGCCGTAAAGATTGATGCAGCGCTGCAGATGGTGATGCGACGCCGTGAAACGGCCGCGATACAGCATGGTCATCGCGATCGCCCGGTGCGCCTCGATCAGATATTCCTTGCTCTGATGCGCACGCTGCCGGGTCTGGTTGGCACGGTCCTGCCTGGCGAATTTCAGAAGCTCGACACTGAGATCGTGGCTCTTCCTCAGATCGGCGCGGATGAAGTGGCAGACCCAGAGCCCGCGTATTGCCGCGAACACCTTGGCGTCGTCGTCGAGGCGCTGGCCGAGCTCGAGCGCGCGGGCGAAATTCTCCTCGACCTCCTGCACGGCGTAGCCTTTGGCGGCAATCAGCGCGGTGCCGAGCGCAAGCCGGAGCTCGAGCTCCATCTCGTCGCAGCCGCGCATATGCGGATTGCCCTGGACCACTCCCAGTCCGCGCCGCAGATGGCCGATCGCCTCCAGATTGGCGCCGGCCTGCGCCGCCTGCCTGCCAGCCTTGAGCCAGAAGCCAGCCGCCGGTTCGCTCTGGCCGGATTCGGTGAGATGATAGGCGAGCAGCTCCGGCTCCCGCTCGGTCTTTTCGGGGTACTGGCCAGCCAGCACCTGCGCGATCCTTGCATGCAGCTTGCGCCGGTCGCTGTGCAGGAGGCTGGCATGCGCGGCATTCTGGATCATCACGTGCTTGAAGGTGTAGGTCGCCTCAGGCAGGTAGCCGCGGCAGACGATCAGCCCGGCCTCTTCGAGGTGGTTGAGCGCCGCTTCGATATGGTCGGGCGTCGCGTCGGCGACCGCACGGAGGATCTTGTAGGAGAACTCCCGCCCGATGGTGGCGCCGACCTGCGCGATCTTCTTGAACGGTCCGGTGCGGTCGATGCGCGCCATCAGCGAGTCCGTCAGCGTCGCCGGAATCGCCAGCTGCCGCCACGGACCTGCAAACACGTAGCGGCCCTGCTTCTCGGTCAACAGGTTGGATTCGATCACCGCCTTGGTCAGTTCCTCCAGGAACAGCGGCACGCCATCGGTCTTGACGATGATCTCTTCGATCACTTCGCGGGGCAGCTCGGTGCGGCCTGCGACCCGTTCGACCAAGGTGGTTCGCAGCTCACGGTTGAGCCGGCTCAAGGTCAGCATCGCGATATGATGGTCGGCTTTCCAGCTGGGCTGAAACTCCGGACGGCAGGTGATCACGATGAGAATGCGGGTGTTCTGGACCTTCTCGACCAGAAGATCGAGCACCTCGAGCGACGACGGGTCGATCCAATGCACGTCCTCAAAGCCGACCAGCAGCGGCCGATCGCTGGCGAGGCCGGTCAGGTGGTTGACCAGAGCCAACACCATCGCGTCCTTCTGCTGTTGCGGCGAGAGGCCGAGCGGAGCATAGCGGTCCGCGGTCGGAATCGACAGCAGGGCCGCGAACAGCGGTGCCACGCGCTCCGCATCGCCCTTGGCTGCAGCGACCGCCGCCTCGAGACCCGACAGCGACGGCGCCTCTGGACTATCATAGTCAAGACCGAGCGCGAATTTGAGCTGCTCGACAAACGGGTGAAACGGGGTGCTCGCATAATAAGGCGAGCACTGGAACGACACGTGCCCATGCGGCTCGCCCGCCACCCGCTCGCGGATTTCCTGCATGATCCGCGATTTTCCGATGCCGGGATCGCCGGACAGCAGCACGACCTGCCCCTTGCCCTCACTGGCCTGGAGCCAGCGCCCCATGAGCAAGGCAAGCTCCTCATCGCGGTTCACGAGCCGGGTCAGGCGCGGCCCCATCGCAGCGAAGCGGGTCTCGACCCGGGACGGGCGGACCACGCGCCACGCCTGGATCTTTTCGGAAATCCCCTTGAGCGCGTGGACGCCGAGATCCTGGTAGTCGAACTTGCCTTTCAGCAGGGCTTGGGTCGACGGCGCGATGACGACGCCGTTGGCCGGTGCCAGCCCCTGCAGCCGCGCGGCCAGATTCAGCGTCTCACCGACGGCGGAGTCGCGCTCCTCGGTGCTCTGGCCGATGAGGTCGCCGACCACGGCGAGCCCCGTCGCAATGCCGATGCGCACCGCCGGCGTGTGACTCGGCTGGCCAGCAGGCTCCTCCTCTCGCGCCATCGACAGTGTGCGAACGATCTCGAGGCCGGCCCGCACGGCCCGCTCGGCGTCATCCTCATGCGCGTTCGGGTAGCCGAAATAGACCAGAATGCCGTCGCCGACATAGCGCGCCGCAAAGCCTTCGAAGCTGCGGACCACATGTACGCAGGTCTCGCGGAAGCCCGAGATGATCTCACGCACGTCCTCCGGATCGAACTGTTCGGACAGCGACGTCGAATCCACCATGTCGCAGAACATGACGGTGAGCTGCCGCCGCTCGGCCAGCACGGTCGTGCGCGGCGCCGCCGCCCTGGAGTCGTTCCGAGTCTCGGCGGCGGCCGCGCGCAAGGGAGCCGCTGCGCGGTGCAGCCGCTTGCGATCGCCGAGCGGGACGCCAAGCTCGGCAAGATCGCTTTCGGTCAGATCTGGTATGACGTCGAGATCGATGCGATGGAGGACAAAGAGATCGTGGTATTGGCCAAGTCCGAAGTTATCGAGCCAACGCTTCAAACTATCCCCTCGTCCGGGGCTCAGCTCTTCTTTCGGCATAACAACCTATCTGGCTCAAGTATCGTCGCAAACGTATCGTCTCCGCATTATCTGACAAATTGGGGACTCCACTCTACGTTGGACTAGACACTTTCCTAAACGTCAAAAACAATAGCGTACCCTTTCAGAAAAGGCACGAAATTGCCAGACATTCAATTTCATCCGTCCCCAGGATCGGAGTCCGGCGACACGCCGTTGTTTTCGAGCATTGGAGCTCTTCTGCAATATCATGCAGCAATGAGTCCCGATCGTGCGGCGATTCTGGGGCCGACAGGAGCGGCCGTCAGCTATGCCGAACTCTGGACACTGACGTCTGACGTCATGCGCGATCTGCGCGGACTGGGTGTCGGCCCTGCCGACCGGCTCGCGGTCGTGCTGCCGCGCGGCCCTGAGAACGCGATGGCCCTGGTTGCCGTTGCTACAGCCGCGGTCTGCGTTCCCGTCAATCCGGATTTCACGGCCGACGAGCTGCTGCGCTATTTCGCCGATCTCAGGCTTTCCGCCCTGGTGACGCGAGCGGATATGGCCTCCGTCAGCCGCGGCGTCGCGCACACGCTGGGGATTCCGGTCATTGATATTGCGCCGGCGGGCCGTGTCGGTTTCGTGTTGTCCGGTCGTCCGATCCGGGCCCCGGTGGCGGCGGGTGCGGCTGCGGCCGAGGATGACGCTTTCATCTTGTTGACATCGGGCACGGCCTCGCGGCCGAAACTGGTTCCGTTGACCCACGACAACATCTGTCGTTCGGCCTATAATGCAGGAGCTGTGTTGCGGCTGACAGGCGAGGATCGCCTGCTCAACGTGCTGCCTTTGTTCCATGCGCATGGCCTCATCTCGGGCGTGCTGACCGCGCTGAGCGCCGGATCGAGCGTGATCTGCACGCCTGGCTTCGATCCGCAAAGCTTCCTTGCTTGCCTGCGCACGCTGAAGCCGAGCTGGTACACGGCGGTGCCGGCGATCCACCGGGCGCTGCTCTCTGCGGCCGAGCGCGAGCCGGAATCCGTTCGGGATTGTTCACTGCGCGTCATCCGCTCGGCATCATCCTCGCTGGCGCCAGCGGTCCTGGAGGGATTGGAAGCGCTGTTCGGTGTGCCTGTCGTCGAGACCTATGGCATGACCGAGGGCGCGTCCCAGATCGCGGCAAATCCGCTGGAGCTGCGCAAGGTCGGGTCGGTCGGGCGGCCTGCCGGACCGGAAATTGTGATCATGGATGAGCAGGGCCGGACTCTTCCGGCGGGGCAGCGCGGCGAGATCATGCTGCGCGGACCGACGATGACGCGCGGCTATTGCGATGATCCTGCCGCGACCGCCGCCGCGTTTCGCGATGGCTGGTTCAGGACCGGCGATCTCGGCTATCTCGATGCGGACGGATATCTCTTTATCGTTGGCCGGATCAAGGAGATCATCAATCGCGGCGGGCAGAAGGTCTCACCGGAAGAGGTCGAGCAGGCTCTGCTCCGTCACCCCGCGGTTCTGGAAGCTGCCGCTTTCGCCATGCCGCATCCGCGGCTTGGCGAGGCGGTCGCTGCGGCGATCGTGCCGAAGCCAGGTGCAACGGTCGATGCGGACCAGTTGCGGCAGTTCGCCGGTACGCAACTCGCCGGATATAAAGTGCCAAGCGTGATCCATTTTGCGGCGGCGCTGCCGAAAGGGGCGAGCGGCAAGCTCAAGCGGAGTGTCCTGGCAGGGACATTTGCGGCGCCGGCTCCGGCCGCGCGCCTAGTGGGCTCTGCGACACCGCGGACGAAGGAGGAGACGCAACTCGCCGCCATCTGGGCCGGCCTGCTCGAATGCGGCGAGCTCGGCGTCGATCAGGATGTATTTGCGCTCGGTGCCGACTCCATTCTGGTGACGCAATTCCTGTCGCGCGTACGCGACCAGCTCCGGGCCAGTCTTTCATTTCAGGATGTGTTCGACGCGCGGACCGTGGCCGCGCTCGCGACGCGCCTGCGGACGGGCGAGCGAGGGCGCGATGTTGCCGCGCCCCGCTGGCGCGTGCCGGTCGGCGATGAGGCCGCAGCACCGCTATCCTTCCAGCAGCAGCGAATCCGCTTTCTGAGCAATCTCGATCCGACCGGCTGCCACTATAACGTTGTGGAAGCGGTGCGGCTCAAAGGTCCGCTCGACTGTGCGGCGCTTCAGGCCAGCATCGCCGACATCAGCGCGCGCCATGAGACGCTGCGCAGCACGTTCTCCGAGCGGCGCGGTCGCCCGGTTCAGATCGTGCAGCCTGCGCCGGCACAGCTGCTGCGCGTCGCGCGCGGCGGCACCTCGCCGGCCGACCGCGACGGCGTGTTGCACAACGACGTGTTGCACATCATGCGACGGCGCATCGATCTTACGCAGGAGCCGCCATTTCAGGCCTGGCTGTTTCGTTTCGATGAGAACGATCACGCGCTGGTGGTCAGCATCCATCATGCGGCAACCGACGGCTGGTCCCAGCGTCTGTTCTGGGACGAGCTCAGAGCGTACTACGCGTCCCGCCGCGGCCTCACACCGGAACGTGGTCTTGCGCCCGAAACTTTTGCAGCGCCTGCGATTCAATATCGCCAGTTCGTTGCCTGGCAGCAGAGCTGGCTGCGCACGCGCACGGCCAAGCAGCAGCTGGCCTGTTGGCATGCGCAGCTTGACGGCATGACGATGTTGCCGCTGCGGACCGATCATCCGCGCCCGGCGCAGTCGAGCGGGCAGGGCGCCCGCCATCATCTGATTGTCCCGCAAGCTTTGTCGGAGCGGATCCGCGCGTTCTGCCGTGAGCAGGGCGTGACGCCGTTCATGACATTGCTCGCGGCCTTCCAGTGCCTTCTCTATCGCCTTACCGGCCATGCGGATGTGGCCGTCGGCTCCCTGATCGCCAACCGCAACCAGGTCGAGATCGAGCGGCTGATCGGCATGTTCGCCAACACGATCGTGCTGCGAACCGACCTGTCGGGCGATCCAAGCTTCCGTGAGCTGCTCACCCGCGTGCGCGGGGTCACGATCGACGCCTACCGCAACCAGGATCTGCCGATCGAGGAGGTGCTGCGGACCGCGTCGCGGCTGCGGAGCCAGGATGCGGCGCCGCTGTTTCGCGTCATGTTCATTCTGCAGAATGCCACGACCATAGCGCCGACGTTGCCCGGCCTGTCGGTCGAACTCCTCGATGTCGATCCCGGCATCTCGCGCTTCGATCTGACGCTCGAGCTCAACGATGCCGGGGAAACCTATTCGGGTTTTCTCGAATACAGCACCGATCTGTTCGAAGCCGACACGATCGCGCGGATGGCGGCGCAGCTCGACACGCTGCTTCAGGCCATTCTCGATGATCCCGGTGCGCCGATCGCGCAGCTGCAGATGCTGCCTGCATCGGAGCGGCGCGACGTCCTGGAGCGCGGGTCGGGACCGCGGATCGATTTCGCAGCTCAAAGCGATCTATCGGCGCGCCTGGCGGCACAGGCCGCGCGCCATCCGGAGGCGATCGCATTGTCGGACGCTCGGCGGCAGCTCAGCTATCGCGAGCTCGATGCTGCCAGCACCGCAATAGCCGATCGGCTCGCCAGCGAAGGCTTCGGGCCGGAAGCGGTGGTCGCCCTCTGGAGCGCGCGCACGCCGAACCTGATTGCAGCGATGCTGGGTGTGCACCGCGCCGGCGCGGCTTTCCTCTGTCTCGATCCTGCGCAGCCCGCGGCGCGTGTTGCGCATATGCTCAAGGACAGCGGCGCCGCCTTCATCCTGGCGTCGCGCGACGAGGCCGCGGCGCTGGGGCCTGTGATGGACCAACTTGCCGTCGCGGCCCGGCCATGCGTTGCTGTTATCGAGGACATGGCCGCGAGACCGCCGTCGGATCGCGCTCCGCTGCCGAGCCGTGCGATGGCCAGTCTTGCCTACGTCATCTACACCTCGGGCTCGTCGGGCCGGCCCAAGGGCACCTTGATCGAACGGCGCGGACTCGCAAACCATTTGGGGTCGCTGATCGCCGCGTTTGGCCTGGAGTCTGGTGACGTGATCGCCCAGACGGCGCCACAGAGTTTCGTCATCGCGGTGTGGCAATGCCTGGCCGGGCTGATGGCCGGCGCCCGCGTTCATGTCTGCGCTACCGAGGTGGTGAGGGATCCCGCTCTGCTCGCGCAGGAGGTCGAGGCGCAGGGTATCACCGTGCTGCAGATCGTGCCGTCGCTGCTCCGCGCACTGCTCGAGCGAGCCGAGGAGCAGGCGGTGGCGCGCGCGCTGTCCGGCTTGCGCATCGTGATCGCGACGGGCGAGCCGCTCACCGCCGATCTTTGCCGCAGCTGGTTCGCGCGCTTTCCTGGGATTCCGCTGGTCAATGCCTACGGCGCCTCGGAATGCTCCGACGATGTCACCTTGCATCGCATGATGTCTGCGCCGGAGCCCGGCGGCGCCGTGCCGATCGGTCGGCCGCTGCCGAACACGCAGCTCTACGTGCTGGACGGACAATTTCAGCCGGTGCCGATCGGCGTGGTCGGCGAAATCTGCGTCGGCGGTGCCGGTGTCGCCCGCGGCTATCTCAACGATTCCGTACGGACGGCAGAACGCTTCGTGCCGGATCCGTTCTCGGGCGATCCCGGTGCGCGGCTCTACCGCACCGGCGATCTCGGCCGCCAGCGGGCGGACGGCACGTTCGAATGCCTCGGTCGCATCGATCGCCAAGTGAAGATCTTCGGCCAGAGGATCGAGCTGCAGGAGGTCGAGCAGGTCCTGCTCGACCATCCGCTAGTGCGTCATGCGATCGTCGAGCCGCATGGCGGAGCGGACCGCGACGTCAGGCTGATCGCGCACATCGTGGCCGCTTCTGAAAGCCGCTTGACCGCGAGCGAGCTGCGCAGCTTCGTCAAGGTGAAGCTGCCTGGCTACATGATTCCGGCAGCTTTCCTGTTTCTCGATTCCATGCCGCTGAATGCGCATGGCAAGCTGGATCGCGCGGCCTTGCGGGCGCGGCCGATCGCAGATGCCCCGGAAGGCCCGGTGTCGATTGCGCCGCGTCACGCGACCGAGAAGCTCGTCTGCGAGATCTGGGCCGAGCTGCTCAAGCGGCGCAGCATCAGTGCGACCGACAATTTCTTCGAGCTCGGCGGGCATTCTTTGCTGGCCGGCCAGGTCATGGCCCGGATCGCCGGCGCCTTGCGGCTGTCGCTGCCGATGAAGGTCCTGTTCGAGGCGCCGACTGTGACGGCTTTCGCGCAGCGGATCGATCAGGCTCGCGCCGAGAGGGGCCAGCCGCCGCTGCCCACTCCGCTACTCGCAGAGGATCGGGGACCGCAGATATCGATGGCGCAGGCGCAGATGATCAGAATGGAGCGCGCGCTTCCTGGCTTGCCGCAGTTCAACGTGCCGTTCGCGTTTCGGCTTCGCGGGCGTGTGAACGTCGACGCGCTCGCGCGCGGTCTCGCCGAGGTGGTGCGCTGTCACGATGCCCTGCGCACCGGCTTCGGTTGGAGCGACGACGAGCCTCAGGCCACACTCATGGCTGCCGATCAGGTGCGGAGACTGCTGTCCGTGGAGGATCTTGCCGATGGCTCGGCAGAGGTGGACGACGCTGCGAGCCAGCGGCTGCGGCTGAACGCCGCGAAGCTGATGGCACAGCAGGAGGCCTGGACCCCATTCGCCGTCAGCCAGGCGCCGCTGCTGCGCGCGCGTTTGTTGCGGCTCGGAGCCGATGATCATGTGCTGCTGTTGACCTTCCATCACGCGGTCGTCGATGGCTGGTCGATCGGACTCCTGCTGGAGGAGATCACGCAGGCCTATTTGTCCGTGCCGGCACATGAGCCGCGCGTCCCGCTGGCGCCGGCCTTCGCCGATCTCGCCCGGCAGCAGCGTGCATGGTGCGCAAGCCCTGAGGCCGCGGCGCAGCTACGCGATTGGCGCGAGACGCTGCGCGGCGCAACGCCGATGTTCGGCCGCGACAAGGGCGGCGCCGCGGCGCGGCCTGGCGCGCGCACGAGCCATGAAGCCGTCCAGCTGACGCGAAGCCTGATCAAACCGTTGGAGGCGTTCGCCAGAACACAGAACGGGACGCTGTTCATGGGCTTGTTGACCGCGCTCAATGCATTGCTCCTGATGCGGACCGGGCGACAGGACATCTGCATCGCCACCTCCATGGCCAATCGTGTGCGGCCAGGGGCGGAGCGCGTGGTCGGTCCGCTGGAAAACACGGTGATCATCCGTAGCCGGCTCACGCCCGAACTGTCGTTTGCGGAGGCGTTCGGTCGGGTGCGCCACGCTGTGCTCGACGCCCATGCCCGGGAGGAGTTGCCGTTCCAAATCCTCGCCGAGCGCCTGGCGGAAGAGGAGGGTATCGATCCCGCGGGGCTGATCCAGGTCTATTGCACCTTGCAAAATCCGCTGCGGCAACCGCTGAAACTCGCTGATGTCGCGGTGAAGCCATTCGGGGATATTTTCCGCGAAGGCCAGCCGGTGCTACCCGTCAATCAGACCTGGCTCAGTCTGATGCTCAAGGAGCGGCCGTCGGGCATCACGGGGGCGCTCGGCTACAAGGCCGATCTGTTCGAGGCCGGCACGATGGTGCAGTGGGTCGCGGATTTCTGCGCCATCCTCGAGAATGCAGCGGCGGGACCCCAGACGTCATTGGCACGCTTGCTCGCCCGCCGGGCGGCATGACCGGTTCGTGAAGACGAACCGGGACGCGCGCCTGTGAGTCCCGCGCAATCGATCTTGATTGTTCGCTTGCGTCGGGCAAGAGTGCGCGCCGTTGCAACCGGCAACCACGAGCCGAAGGAAAGAGGTTACTATGGGCTTTGTCAAATATATTGATTTCAGTGCCCTGTCCGACGAGGAACGGGAAGCCTTGCAGAAATTGTTGGAAGCTCAAAAAGAGGACCTGATGGACGCTCTGAAGAACGCCAATCAGGGCCTGGCCGCCTTGAAGAAGGGGGCCAAGAAGGGCGGCAAGAAGGCCAAGTCCAAGAAGAAGAAATAAGCCTCGGTCGCGCTGGCGTTTCATGCGTCGACGCGCTGATCCGGGGCCGCTAGTGTCCTGAGTCCGAAGTTCGCTTCAGTTCTCAGCGATCTCGCAAGCGAACTTCGGAATCAAAGGATGCTGGAAGTTCTTTCTTCTGGCGCCGTTTGGTTCCGAAATTCGGTTGACGCGCCTGAACCGTGATACTGAAGCAGATTTTCGAACCGTCCCACTGGATCGCGCTCATCACTTTTCCGAAATTCGTGACTTCGGACGTTCGCAAGACAGCGTCTTGTCGCCATACATGCGAACGCTAAGTTACGAATGTCATAGAAGGTGCTGGCGCGAGGGCCCATGGCTAAAAGGACGGTTGAACAGACGCGGACTGAACTAGCTGGGACTGAGCCAAGTTGGACTGAACAGACGTCCAGCGGGCAGGCCAGGGCTTTCGATCTTCTCATCCGCGGCGGTACGGTCATTGACGGCACCAAGGCGCCGCGCTTCGCGGCAGATGTCGGCATCTGCGACGGACGGATTGCCGCCATCGGCGATCTCGCTGGCAAGCCGGCGGCGCGGACGATTGAGGCTGACGGCAAGATCGTCGCGCCCGGTTTCATCGACTCCCATACCCATGATGACGGCGCGGTGCTGCTCGACCCGCAGATGGTCTGCAAGATCTCGCAGGGCGTGACCACGGTCGTCACCGGCAATTGCGGCGTCAGCATTGCGCCGCTCAAGCCGGGAACGTCGCGGCCGATGCCGCTGGGCTTGCTCGCCTCTGGCGACGGTCGGAACACCGAGTTCGCCACCTTTGCCGAGTACATCGGCGCGCTGCGCGCCACGCCGGCTTCGGTCAACGTGGCGCCGATGGCAGGACACACCGCGCTCCGCGCCTCCGTCATGAGCGATCTCGATCGCGCGGCCACGGATGCTGAAATCGCCGAGATGCGCACACTCGTGCAGGAGGCGCTGGATGCAGGCGCCTTGGGTGTCTCGACTGGGACCTATTATCCGCCCGCGGAAGCCGCGCCGACTGAGGAGATCATCGAGGTCTGCCGTCCTTTGACCGGAACCGGCGCGGTGTATGCGACGCATATGCGCAACGAGGCGGACCGCTGTGCCGAGTCGCTCGAAGAGAGCTTTGCCATCGGCCGGGCGCTCGACGTGGCGGTCGTGATCTCGCATCACAAGCTGGCCGGGCCGGCAAATTTCGGCAAGTCCAAGTTCACGCTGCCCATGCTCCGCGGCGCCATGCAATGCCAATGCGTCGCGCTGGACTGCTATCCCTATAATGCCTCATCGACGATGCTGCACACTGATCCCGCCAAGTTGCAGGTGAAGGTGGTCGTTGCCGCCTCGAAGCCGCATCCCGAAATGGCCGGGCGCGATCTCGCTGACATCGCCGCCGAATGGGGCGTCGATCGGCTGGAGGCAGCGAAGCGGCTGCAGCCGGCCTCGGCGATCTACTTCTCGATGGATGAAGCCGACGTGCAGAACATCCTGGCGTTCGAGCCCACCATGATCGGCTCCGACGGCCTGCCGTTCGGCGAACGGCCGCATCCGCGGCTGTGGGGCACGTTCCCGCGCGTGCTCGGTTATTATTGCCGCGAGCTCGAGCTGTTCCCGCTGGAGACCGCGGTCTGGAAGATGAGCGGACTGACCGCGAAGAATTTCGGGATCAAGCAACGCGGCACGATCGCGATCGGCAACCACGCCGATCTCACCATCTTCGATGCCACGACCGTCCGTGACACCGCGACCTATGACGCGCCCTGCGTGCCGGCGGCCGGCATCGAGGCAGTGATCGTCAACGGCGCCCTGACCTGGTGGCAGGGCGCGCACCAGGGCGCCACCGCCGGGCAGGTGATCACCCGCGTCGCGCCGGAAAGCAGCGCGTCCCTTTAGCGCCTGCGACGAGTTCAGCGCGGCGGCGCCGTCGAGCCACGCACGATCAGGCTCGGCGGCAGCACGATGTGCGCGCGCTTGGCGGCGGGATCTGCAATGCGTGCAAGCAACAGCTTTGCCGCGGCTTCGCCCATCTCGCGCTGCGCGATGCGCACGGTGGTCAGCGGCGGCGCGACCATGTCGACAAACGGCATGTCGTTATGCCCGACCACCGAGATGTCGCGCGGGCACTCAAGCCCGCGCGCGGCGAGCGCGTCATAGACACCGAGCGCCAACAGGTCGTTGGCCGCGACGATCGCGGTCGGCCGCGTCTTGCGGTCGAGCAGTTGCAGCGCTGCCCGGCGCCCGGCCTCACGCGTATAGGTCTCGGCTGTTTCGATCATGATGCCCGGCGATGGCAGCCCCGCATCCTTCGCTGCCGCCTCAAACCCGGCCCGACGTTGGGCGCCGGTCGAGACGCTCGAGGGTCCTGCGATGTGGGCGATGCGCCGATGACCGAGACCAACAAGATGTTCGACCGCGAGCCGCATGCCGGTTTCGTCGTCGCTCGCAGCCGACGGCAGTCGCGCGCCGGCATCGACGCGATTGACAAGGACGACCGGGAGCGCCGCATCCAGACAATGTTTCACGATTGCGTCGCGCAAGCCGACCGTGCCGAGCACGAGGCCATCGACTCCGCGCGCGATCAATCGGTCGACAAACTCCTGCTGCGAGCCGTCAGTGCCGATGTCGACGACGATCGTCGCATAGCCGCTCGCATTGAGCTGCTCGGCGATGCCGGAGAGGATCGGCGGAAAGCCAGGGTCGGCGATGTCGGGCGCCAGCACGCCGATCAGTCCGCTGCGGCCGGTGCGCAGGCCTTGCGCCGCGGTGTTCAGCCGATAGCCAAGCGCATTGGCGGCGGCGTGAATGCGCCGGGCCACGTCGTCCGCCACTAGGTGCTTCATGGCGGGGCTCAGGGCGCGCGACACCGTCGAGGGATGCACGCCGCAACGTTCGGCGATGTCCTTGATGGTCGGCCGCGATGTGCCGGCATGTGCTGCGCGCCTTCGTGCCGATGTCACCGGGTTCCGCTTCATATGCGTGTCTTCATGTCGCAACGCAGCGACGTTTGTCTCGCCCGTCGCCTTGACAGGCTTCGGCCACCTGCAATAAACCCCGTGTTGCAATCGATTGCAAGCCGGAGATCCGCACATGGCCGCCAACGCGCTCAAGCCGCATCTCGTCAGCCCCGAACATCTCGATCCACACTGGCGCTGGAGTCGTGCGATCCCCTCGCACGGTCACGTCTCGGTGGATTTCGAGCGTCGCGTCGATTTCGACCGGCTGCGCCGCTACCGGCTGGCGCGGGCGCGTGCAGCGCTGAAGGCCTCCGGCTGCGGCGCGCTCTTGCTGTTTGACGTCAACAACATCCGTTACGTCTCCGGCACCAAGATCGGCGAATGGGAGCGCGATAAGCTCTGCCGCTTTGCGCTGCTGGCCGGCGACGGCGAGCCGATCGTGTGGGATTTCGGCTCGGCGGCCGTGCATCACCGCATCTATTGCGACTGGCTGGCGCCGGAGAATTGCCGCGCCGGCATGCTCGGCATGCGCGGCACCGTGCCGCCCGCGGTCGGGTTGATGAAGGCGCACGCCGAAGAGGTGATGAGCCTGCTGCGCTCCGCCGGCGTCGCCGACATGCCGGTCGGCGTCGACCTCGCGGAGACCGCGATGTTCTTCGAACTGCAGAAGGCCGGCATGAAAGTGGTCGACGGTCAGCAGGTGATGCTGGACGCGCGCGAGATCAAGAATATCGACGAGATCATGCTATTGAACCAGGCTGCCGCCATGGTCGACGGCGTCTATCATTCGATCTACGAGCATCTGAAACCCGGCGTGCGCGAGAACGACATCGTCGCGCTCGCCAACAAGATGCTCTACGAGATGGGGTCCGATGACGTCGAGGCGATCAACGCCATCTCAGGCGAGCGCTGCAACCCGCATCCGCACAATTTCACCGATCGCATCCTGCGTCCCGGCGACCAGGCCTTCTTCGACATCCTGCAGTCCTACCAGGGCTATCGCACCTGCTATTATCGCACCTTCAATGTCGGTCGCGCCACGCCGGTCCAGCACGATGCCTATAAGCGTTGCCGCGAATGGCTCGACAACGCGATCGCCCTGATCAAGCCGGGGGTCTCGACCGACACGGTCGCAAAGGTCTGGCCCAAGGCGGAGGAGTTCGGCTTTCCTTCGGAGATGGCCGCGTTTGGCCTGCAGTTCGGCCATGGCCTCGGGCTTGCGCTGCACGAGCGGCCGATCATCTCGCGGCTGGTCTCGCTGGAAAACCCGATGGAGATCAAGACCGGCATGGTGTTCGCGCTGGAGACCTATTGTCCCGCGGCCGACGGCTATTCCGCGGCGCGCATCGAGGAGGAGGTCGTGGTCACCGACAAGGGTTGCCAGGTGATCACGTTGTTCCCGGCGGAAGAGCTGCCGATCGCCAACCGCTACTGAGCTCACAGGAAAACGGAGAGACGTATGACGGCGACGCACACGCTCGGTTGGATCGGCATGGGCCGCATGGGCTTTCCGATGGCCGAACGGCTGTTGAAGGCCGGTCACAAGGTTTCGATCTGGAACCGCACCCGCGCCAAGGCCGAGCCGCTGGCCGCCAAGGGTGGTGTCATCGTCGATCGGCCGAACGATCTCGCCGGATGCGAGATCGTGTTCTCGATGGTCTCCACCGGCAAGGATCTCGAGCAGGTCTATTTCGGCGAGCACGGCCTGGTCGCGGCGAGCTCCGGCGCGATCCCGAAGATCCTGGTCGACTGTTCCTCGATTGGCGTCGAGCAATCGGAGGCCATCGCAGCAAAGCTGAAGGCGCTTGGTTGCGAGTTCGTGCGCGCGCCTGTTTCCGGCAACGGCAAATGCGTCAAGGCCGGCAAGCTGTCCTCGGTGGTGTCGGGGTCGAAGGCAGCGTTCGATCAGATCGAGCCGTATCTCGCCAAGATCGCGGCCTCGGGCGTCTCGTATGTGGGCGAGGGCGAGCTGGCGCGCATCTGCAAGATCGCCCACAACGTCTTCCTCGGCGTCGTGATCCAGAACCTCGCCGAGATCACCATTCTTGCACAGAAGGCCGGCGTGCCGCGCCACGCCTTCCTCGACTTCATGAATGCGAGCGTGATGGGCTCGACCTTCACGAAGTACAAGAGCAACGCGCTGGTCAATCTCGACTGGACCACCACCTTCACGCCGACCTTGCTGCGCAAGGATCTCGATCTCGGTCTCGCGGCGGCGCGTCAGCTCGACGTCGCGATGCCGGTGACGGCGGCGACGCGCGAAGCGCTGCAGGCCCATGTCGGTGCGGCCAGCCTGCAGGCTGATCCCGCCGGCTATCTGGACAAGGACTTCGCCGCGCTGCTGGAAACCGTCGCGCTCGCCGCCGGCCTCAAGCTGCAGCCGGAAAACATGCCGATGCCGACAGGCCTCGAAACAGAGGGATAGTCGAGGTCTATCCGCTCGCCAATGCCCGCCAGCGCGTGTCGCGCGCCGAAGGACGGCGATGCAGCCGCGCGTCCAGCACAATGCGCGCCTGGGCGAGTTCGCCGCTGCGGATCAGCGCTAGGATATAGGTATCCTCGATCACCTCGCGCTGGGCGTGGCTGCCGCCGATCCTGGCGAGATCGCCGATGACGGGCTTGAGCTGGTCGACACAGCTGCGCCAGTCGCCGTCGGCGAACGCACGCAGGGCGCACACCATGTGCGGAACGATGCGACCGGCCGGGAGCTTGCCCTCCGCCAGCCGCCGCTCCACCGCCGCGAGGCGTCCCTTGAGTGCGGCCTTGTCATGGACAGCCGCAGCGATCATCACCAGATGCATCTCGGCGAAGGCCAGACTCGAGCCCGTGAAGCGGTGGTTCGCATAGGCTGCTACGTCGGTCCAGGCGTTGGGCGGCACGGAGTAGCCCTCAGCCGCGAGCCGCCACAGCAGCGAGGCGCAGTCGGAGAGTGCATTGAGCGGAGGCGCCGATTCCATCGTCGGCCGGAGCACGTCGGCGTACACCGCAAACGCCTGCGCGGCATCGCCTCGGTCGAGCGCGCCGAGCGCCTGGTGCCAGCGGATGTGGCCGTGCAGCATGCCGCTTCGATCGTAGTCGCCGATCCAGTTGGTTACGAGCGCGTCGGCCTCATCGACCGAGCCATCCTCGAACATCGCATGCAACAGCGCGTGCACCGCGTAGGCGTTGTGCCGGCGCAGCGCGAAGGCACGCGTTGTGATATCGCGTCCCTTCGCCAATTCGCCGGCCTCTGTCAGCGCCCAGCCGTGGTTCGACATGAACCACCAGTCCTCGCCATAGGCGGCAGCAAATCTGTCGCACAGCTCGCGCCGGGCGGCGTCATGGTCGGCACGGCCGGAGAAGGCCAGCAGCCCGAACGCTCCTAGCGGCAGTGCCATCACCATCGCGTCGCGCGGCCAGCTCTCAAGATGCGACAGCGTCGCGGTCAGCGCCTCCGCGCTGCGGCCTTCGATGGCGAGCGAGAGCGTCGCGACATGGCTCTGCTCACGTGCGGTGCCGCGCCGTTTGACCAGCTCGCGCGCGCGTCCGATCGTCTGCAGGGCAGGCTCGCGCTGCTGATAGATGGCGTGAATACGCGCACGCGCGGCATGCGCCAGCGCGAAATCGGGATCGCGCGCGATGGCGTGTTCGAACGCCTCCACGGCGCCCGGCCAGAACGCCAGCAGCAGATCGACGCCGTCGCGATAGGCCTGCGCCGACTCCGGTGAGTCGGTCGATAATGGTAGCCCGTACCGGTCCTGCTCCACGGCACTCACCCCACAAGCGGCCGGCGGCCCTCGATCGGATAGGCCGGATCGTTGTAGCCGGGGGTCGAGGCATGGCCGGTCGTGACGAGGCGGTCGATCAGCGCCTCGTCATCGGCGGCGAAGGGATAGTCGAGCGCGCGGATGTAGTCGTCCCATTGGGCCTCGGTGCGAGGGCCGGCAATCACCGAGCTCACGAAGGAGGAATTCAGCACCCAGGCCACCGCGAATTGCCCAGCGGTGAAGCCCTTGGCCTCGGCGTGATGCTTGATCTCCTGCGCGAGCCGCAACGATTCCGGCCGCCACTCGGTCTGCATCATCCTGGTGTCGTTGCGTCCGGCGCGGCTGTCCTTGTCGGGCGCTGCATCGGGGCTATATTTTCCGGTGAGCACGCCACGCGCCAGCGGACTGTAGGGCACCACGCCCAGGCCATAATAGCCGCACGCCGGCAGATGCTCGACCTCGGGCATGCGGTTCATCGCGTTGTAGTAGGGTTGGCTGACCACCGGACGGTCGATGCCGATGTCATCGCAGATGTTGCAGATTTCGGCGACGCGCCAGGCGCGATAGTTGGAGACCCCGAAATAGCGGATTTTGCCGGCGCGCAGGAGGTCGCCTATGGCGCGCACGGTTTCCTCGAGCGGCGTCGCATGGTCTTCCTTGTGCAGGTAGTAGATGTCGATGTGATCGGTGCCGAGCCGCTTCAGGCTCTCATCCGCGGCCTGCAGCACCCAGCGCCGCGATAGCCCGGCGCGGTTCGGATCATCGCCCATCGGGTTGGCGAGCTTGGTGGCGAGAATCCAGCTGTCGCGATGGTGCGCGATGGCGCGTCCGACCATCTGCTCGGATAGGCCCTTGTTGTAGGCGTCCGCGGTGTCGATGAAGTTGATGCCGGCCTCATGCGCCTTGGCAATGATGCGCGCCGAAATCGCCTCGTCGGTCGGACCACCGAACATCATCGTGCCCAGGCAGATCGGCGATACTTTCAGGCCGCTGCGGCCGAGCTGGCGATAATTCATGGGATGCCTCGTGATGTGTGAACGCTGACTTTCATGGTGACATTCCGGGGCGGAAAAACCGAGCCCGGAGTCTCGAGGTTCCGGGGTTCGATGCTTCGCATCGCCCCGGAACGACGTTGTAGCTCATTCGCTCTTCAAGATCTTGAACACGCCTGAGGCCATTGCGATCACGCGGTTCTCGACCTTCACCTCGGTCGTGATGAAGATCAGGCTCCGCGTCGTGCGCACCACATGCGGCCGCGAGACCAGGGTCTCGCCGATCTTGCCGGCCTCGACGAAATGGGTGTCGAACTGGACGGTGGCCATATGCGGCTTGCCCGAGACGTGGCGGGCGGTCATGCCGCAGCTCCGGTCGGCCAGCGTCATGATCACGCCGCCTTGCACCAGGCCGCGGCGATTGTGATGCTTGTCCTCGGCGACCAGCGCATATTCGTTGATCCCGTCGACCTGGCGTTGCCACAGCGGGCCGATCAGGTGCAGGAAGCCCGAGGTGTCGACGATCTCCCAGCCGTCGGACGTCATCCTGGTCGCGACTTTCTGAGCCATTGGCGGCAGTTCCCTCCACATCCGACTTGCGGCGACGGAACTCATCACCGGCCGGCTTTGCAGCGTCAAGCCGTCACGGGGTGCTGACCAGCCTCGGCCTGGAAGTCGCCGCGGTTTTGGCTACAACCAAGCCATGCATCACCATCCGATTCGCACAACCCTGAGGTTCGTTGCAGGTGTCCTCTCGCTTGCAGGGCCGATGCTTGCAGCCGAGCCGGCCGTGCGGGCACCGAGGGCCGTCGCGGCGATGGCGCAAGCCGCTTCACCGGAGGCGATCGCCGAGTATCGCCGCAAGCTCGCGGAATACCAGGAGGCGCGCGCCGCATTCGAACAGCAGGCCGGCGCCTATTGGAAGCTGATCGCCGATAAGCGCCGCACCCGCAACGCCAAGCGGCGCGACCATCAGCCGATCACGCTTGATGACTACGTCCTGGAGCAGCCGCCGGTTTACGAAGGACCGAAGCGGCCGGTGAATCCGGAACCCGAGCCGGAAGGCCCGTCGCGCGAGGGCAAATATATTCCAGTGGTCGCCGATCTCCTGAAAGCGGCACGGGAGCAATTCCAGTGGCAGCCGCAGCAGCCGGCCAACGACATCGATTTCAAACGCACCTATGCTCGCTTCGCCGCGGCGAGCGGCCTGACGCGCGAGCAGGCGGTGCGGGTCTACGCGTTCGAGACCGGCGGCAATGGCAGGCACGATTCGCAATCCGGCTTTCGCGGCAACCGCGCGATCTCGACCGCGATCGGCTACAACCAGCTGCTCACCACCAACACCGTCGAGCTGTTGGCCGAGCAGGGACCGCTATTCGTGCGGCTTCTGGGTGAGCGCGTCACCCAGACCAACGGGCCGGCGCGAGCGGTGTTGGAACAGAAGCTGTCGGTGCTGAAGAAGATGGTCGCGGTCGCGCGCTCGGTGCCGGACGGCTGGTCGGCGCATGAGAAGATCGGCGACACCGAGCAGGGCTGGGCCATGCATGCGATGGTGCTCGACATCGATGTCGGCCCGATGCTGCAGACCCATAAGCTGCTCACCTCGGTGCTGTTCGCCCGCGCCAAGGGCTATGCGCGTCCGCTCACCGCGGCCGAGCTGGAGATGATGAACCTGACCGGCGATGGCACCGGCTTCGACATGGTCACGATGCCGCAGCCGATGCGCGAGCAGGTGCCGACCTCGAACTTTTTCCAGCGCTCAGGCTACGAGCGCAATCCCGTCGCTGTCCGCCACAACACCGTGGCGAAGCTGCTGGCGGTCACCGATTCCAGGATGGACTCGCTGAGCGGACTTCCGGGGTCCAAGGACTTGGCTGCGGCATTCTAGGCGGACCTGTCGACCGAGCGGCCGCAACACGCGCGATGGTCCTCCCCCCGAAGGGAGAGGGTGGGGCACCGCAACCGGACGATACGCCGCGCCAGCAGCAGAGATCTATTCGTCCGCGCCGAACGAGAAGCTGCCGTCGCCCTCCAGATAGGGGCCGCTTCGCATATAGAGCTGGCCGTTCTCGCCGAGGAAGAAAATGGTGCCCTTCGGCACCTTCCTGGCGCCCTTGAATAGCATGTTGGCGTTCTTGGTCCCCATCTTGTAGGCGAGCGTCTTGCCATCCTTGCCATAGGCGTAAGCCATGTCCGGCTTGAGCTCCCACGGCGTGGGTGCGGCCGGCGCGGCGAAGGCCGCTGTCGCCGCGACACCGACCAGGACACCAAACAGGCCGGTCGTCACAAATGCTTTGAAAATTGGGGTCGTCATCTCATCCTCCCACGGCCGGTCGGGCCGCCGCCATTTCGAACAAATCACGAACGTTGTCGCCTCGCCAATGTAAGGCCAGTGGTTCGCCAGTGGTCCGGATTGTCACACCACCAAACGCGATTCATTTTGCGATTTTTCGTTCCCGATCTCGCGACTATGTTGGCGCCATGGTCTAGAAATGAACCGCAAAGAAGATGCATGTAGGGGATGATTCGCATGAACCTCGTCACGAAGATCGGCTCTGGTTTCGCGTTGTTGCTGGTGACGCTGGTTTCCGCCGTGCACGCCGACGAGTTCAAGCTCTCCAACAATCAGCGGATTGCCTGCAGCCGCGGCCTGTCCCCCGGAAAGCTCAACACCGCCACGTGCAAATCCTACACCTACCTCTTCAACGTCAAGACCTCGGAATATTTTCGTTGCCAGATCTCGCTGTCGCTGACGCGCGACAACAAGGAGGTTATCAACGTTCAGGCCGACGGCGGCTGCGCCAAGAAGCCGCGCGTGTTCGATACCGATTCCAACTATGAATTCGATGCCACCGAGACCGAGCCCGCGAACACCAATTCCTTCTTCGGCAGTGGGGGCTACTCGATCTGGGCCGCCGACACCACCCAGCAGAAGGTACGCGGCTGCATCACCATCTCCTCCGGGTTGGGGTCGGACATCTCCAAATGTCTCGACATGACCTTCCAGTGAGGTTCTGCCAGCAAGGTCCCGCCAGCAAGATCCTGCCAGTATGGCTCCGGTGTTGAGCATGGCCGTCATGCGTTGAGGGCTCGCCGCACCCCGTCGTTCTCTCGAATCGGTTGACCGGATCGGCACATCCGGCCAATTTGCCTGCAAAAATCAATGCAAGCAGGTGAGGAAACGATGGATCGTCTCAAGGGCAAGGTCGCCATGGTCGTCGGCGCCGGCTCGATCGGGCCGGGCTGGGGCAATGGCAAGGCGACCGCAGTGACCTTTGCGCGGCATGGTGCGCAGGTGTTCTGCGTCGACCGCAACAGGGATGCTGCGCAGGAAACGGTCGGCATCATCGAGCGAGAGGGTGGCCGCGCCACCGCCTTTACCGCTGACGTCGCGCGTGGTGAGGAGATCGTCACCATGGTGCGGGCCTGCCTTGCGACCTACGGCCGCATCGACGTGCTCGACAACAATGTCGGCATCGCCGAGACCGGCAGCGTGGTCGATTTCGAAGAGGCGGAATGGGATCGCGTCTTCGCGGTCAATCTCAAGAGCGCTTACCTCGCCATGAAGCACGTCGTGCCCGTGATGATCAGCCAGGGCGGGGGCTCGATCATCAATATTTCGTCCGTTGCCTCGATCCGCCATATCGGCATTTCCTACGTCAGCTATGGTGCCAGCAAGGCGGCGATGAACCAGATGACGCGCACCTCGGCGGTTGAATTCGCGCCTCAACATGTGCGGGTGAATGCGATCCTGCCGGGGTTGATGAAGACGCCGATGGTCGAGCATTCGGCCGGCCTGGCCGCGGGCTACGCCAACGGCGATGTCGAGGAGATGTGGAAGAAGCGCGACGCCCAGGTGCCGATGGGACACA
>NZ_CAFK01000213.1 GCF_000239815.1 Bradyrhizobium sp. STM 3843
GGATGCTGGATGTTGAAGCGGTGTGTCAGTTCCGCACAGACCCGGTGCAGGAAGGCATCGTCGGTGCCACCGGGCCGGACCAGATGGGCCGTCAGTGCGGTCTCACTGGTGCTCATCGCCCATATGTGCAGGTCGTGGACCTCGCTCACGCCATCGAGCCCTGCCAGATAGTCGCGCACCGCGCCAAGCACGATGTCGCGCGGCACCGCGTCCAACGCCAGGTTGACGCTGTCGCGCGCCAGCTCCCAGCTGCTGACGAGGATCACGAGGGCGATGCCGAGGCTCACGATCGGATCGATCCAGAGCCAGCCGGTCAGCATGGTGACGAGACCCGCCAGCACGACGCCCAGGGACACGCCGGCATCCGCGGCCATGTGCAGATAGGCGCCGCGGATGTTGAGGTCGCTATGGCGGCCGCGCATGAACAAGAGCGCGGTGGCCCCGTTGACGATGATGCCGACGGCGGCGACCCAGAGCACGGTGGCGCCGGCGACCGGCGCCGGCGTCTGCAGCCGGTCGACCGCCTCGACCGCGATGCCTCCGACCACCGCGAGTAGCAGCCCCGCATTGACGAGCGCGGCCAGGATCGAAGCGCGCCGATAACCATAGGTGTGCCGCTCGGTCGGCTGCTTGCCGGACAGCCACATCGCGCCCCAGGCCAGCAGCAGCGACATCACGTCGGACAGGTTGTGGACGGCGTCCGAGATCAGCGCCAGCGAATGCGCGGCATAGCCGAAGATGAACTCGACGATCACGAAGCCGGTGTTGAGCGCGACCCCGATGGCGAATGCCGCACCGAAGCTGGCCGGCGCGTGACTGTGCCCGGCATGGCCATGCGAATGATCATGGCCGTGATGATGAGAATGCGAGTGCGCCATCTGAAATTGTCTCCGGCGATCGCGCACCTGCCGATCGCCGCTGCCTTATATAGAGCGGCGGCAGACGGATACTATTACGTCGCGCCTTGCGCGCCGGCTCGGCCGATCCGCCGCAGAGTCAATCGTAGAACCCCGGTGCGAGCTTGAGGCCGTCACGCTGCGCCTTGTCGTGGTTGATCCAGAGCTGCGCCTTATCCTTGGCCAGTACGGTAGCGATCTTCTCCATCGAGGCTTGCGTCTGCTCCTTGCTGACATTCATAGCCGGCACGCGGCGGTTGTCCCAATTGCTTCTGAAGTGGACGGCATCGCCAGACAGCACGATCTCGCCGGTCTTCGGCAGCCTGACCAGCAGCGATTGATGACCCGGGGTGTGGCCGGGCGTCGCCAGGATGGTCACGCTGCCGTCGCCGAACAGGTCGCGATCCCCGTCCAGCAATGTGACGGGATGCTCCTTCTTGAAGCGGGGCCGGCCGTCAGCACCCGGCCAGTCATATTCGGCGCGCTGAACATAGAGCATTGCATCCGGAAACAGTTCGACATTGCCGATGTGATCGGGATGGGTGTGCGACACGGCGAGCACCTTGATGTCGGACGGCTTGACGCCGACCTGCTCAAGCTGCGCGATCAGCGTCTTGGGACGGCGCCAAGTCACGGCCTTTGGATCGGCCGGCGGCAGGCCGTCCGGCATCGATGCCACAGCATCGGGGATGCCCGTGTCCCACAGCATCCAGCCCTGCGCATGTTTGATCAGGTAGCAGTTGTCGACGAAGTCCATCGGCTGCCCCTCGTTGACGCCGGGCGACCAGCGGGAAATGTCGCCGGCCTGGCCCTCGCCGCAGTTGAGGATGTAGAGGCGCTCGACTCTGCCGGACTGGGCGTGGCTCGCCGCAGTCCACGATGCGGCTACGATCACTGCCGCCGTGATGGTTTCCACGATCCGCCTCACCTGGTTCCTCCCTTCTTTGCGGCCCTCTCGGCACCCGATTGACGAAACCTCCGCGCCGCCCAACCGGCAGAGCCGTGCTCGACCGCGGTCTTATCCGGACACCTGACGAGCGCTCAGACTGGCTCCCGCGGTCTCCCGTCCTACTCGATCGGCCGGTTGAACTTGTTCGACTTCGGGAGGCCTTGCGCGATCCGCCCGGCATCGGCGCGGTTGCCGCGATAATCGGCGAGCTCCTTCCAGGAGAGGCCCTGATCGCGGCCGGACGAATCCTTCCAGCCAAGCCCCTCCTTCTGATCGAAGGTCGCGACGTCCGACAGCTGGGCGCTGGTATATTTCTGCAGTCGCACGCCGCGGCCGCGCGCCATCTCCGGCACCTGGTCGAGCGGGAAGATCACCATCTTGTGGTTGGTGCCGATCACGGCGACCTGGTCGCCGGCCACGGTGGTGATCGCGCGCGCTTCCGCCGGCGCCGACACGTTCAGCACCTGCTTGCCCTTGCGGGTGGTGCCGACGCAGTCATCCTCGGTGACGACGAAGCCCTGGCCATCGGAGCTCGCCACCAGGAATTTGCGGCCGCCCTTGTTGACGAACATCGAGACGATCGAGGCGTCCTGATCGAGATCGATGAACATGCGGATCGGTTCGCCATGGCCGCGGCCGCCCGGCAGCTTGCCGACGTCGAGCGAGTAGAACTTGCCGTTGCTGGCGAACAGCAGCACCTTGGAGGTGGTCTCGGCAAAGAAGGCCTGGCCGAGCTGGTCGTCGGTCTTGAACGCCAGGTTGGAGAGATCCTCCACATGGCCCTTGAGCGTGCGCACCCAGCCCTTTTCCGAAACCACCACCGTGACCGGCTCGCGCTCGACGAACGCCTCCTCGATCGCGGCAAGGTCATGCTCGGGCGCGTCAGCGAAATTGGTGCGGCGCTTGCCGAGCGGGGTCTTCGGCCCGAACATCTCGCGCACGGTCTTGACCTGCTCGCCGACCTTGGCCCACTGCTCGGCCTCGGAGGCCAGCAGCGAATTGATGCCCTTCAGCTCCTTGCGGAGATCCTTGTCCTCGGTGCGGATCTCCATCTCCTCGAGCTTGCGCAAGGAGCGCAGGCGCATGTTGAGGATGGCGTCCGCCTGCACCTCGGTGAGCTTGAACCGCTTCATCAACACCGGCTTCGGCTCGTCCTCGGTGCGGATGATCCGGATCACCTCGTCGATGTTGAGATAAGCGATCAGGTAGCCGCCGAGGATCTCCAGCCGGTTCTCGATCTGCTTCTTGCGATAGTTCGACCGCCGCAGCAGCACGTCGCGCAGATGGTCGAGCCATTCGCGCAGGCATTCGGCGAGCCCCAGCACCTTGGGGATCTTGCCCTTCACCAGAACGTTGAGATTGAGCGGGATCTTGTTCTCAAGCTCGGTGAGCCGGAACAGCGATTCCATCATCAGTTCGGGATCGACGTTCTTCGATTTCGGCTCGATGACGAGACGGACGTCCTCGGCCGACTCGTCCCTGATGTCGCCGACCAGCGGCAGCTTCTTCTCGTTCAGAAGGTCGGCGATCTTCTCGATCAGCCGCGACTTCTGCACCAGATAGGGAATCTCGGTGACCACCACGACCCAGGTGCCGCGGGAGCCCTCTTCCTGCTTCCATCTGGCGCGAACGCGGAACGAGCCACGGCCGGTGGTGTAGGCCTCGGTGATCGCTTCCTTGGAATCGATGACGATGCCGCCGGTCGGGAAGTCCGGACCCTTGACCCAGCGGAGCAGCGCGCGCGACTTGGCTTCCGGCTTCTCGATCAGATGCAGGGCCGCATCGCAAAGCTCGGCGGCGTTGTGCGGCGGGATCGAGGTGGCCATGCCGACCGCGATGCCCTGCGCGCCGTTGGCGAGCAGGTTCGGGAAGCCGCCGGGCAAGACCACCGGTTCCTTGGATTGGCCGTCATAGTTCGGGCGGAACTCGACGCCGTCCTCGTCGATGCCGTCGAGCAGGAGCCGCGCGACATCCGTCATACGGGCTTCGGTGTAGCGGTAGGCAGCCGCGTTATCGCCGTCGATATTGCCGAAATTGCCCTGGCCGTCGACCAGCGGATAACGCGAGGAGAAATCCTGCGCGAGCCGCACCATCGCGTCGTAGATCGCCTGGTCGCCGTGCGGATGGAACGAACCCATCACGTCGCCGACGATCTTCGCGGATTTCTTGAAGGCGGTGCCGGGATCCAGCCGCAACAGCCGCATGCCATAGAGGATGCGCCGGTGCACAGGCTTGAGGCCGTCGCGCGCGTCAGGCAGCGCCCGGTGCATGATGGTGGAGAGCGCGTAGTTGAGATAGCGCTCCTCGAGCGCCTCGCGCAGCGCCACTTCGTGGATCTCGGCCGGTTCCGGCGGAATCAGGGTCTTGCCCATTAGCTCTACGCTTTCAGTGGGTTAGCTCATCGAATGAGCATTCTTGATCAACTTTGGACCACGCTTTAGGCGATCGGACGGCACGGTGCAATGTCGCGCGCCGCTGTTTCGGACCTGGAAAAGCGGCCGACAGGCGCCGCCTCCGGCCACGCGCGGCCTCGAAGTCCCGAATCAGCCTGCGCCCAAATTGCTGACATCGCCGGCCGGAGTCTACCCTCGCGCCCCCCGGCCTGGCGCGCGCCCGACTGGCGAGGTGAGCCGGCGCAAATGCCGTGCCGAGTTCAGCAAGGCCGCAATCGCTCTGCCCATTGCTCAATATTTGCACGTGGCCCGACAGTCCTGCATTCGGAACGTGCAAGTCCGGACTCGTCAGGCACCGCCTGATCAATGCGACCACGAATGCATGACGGTCATAATTTGAATCGCTCGTAACTATTTCCTGATCGCGGCATGACGCCTCAATCGCGTCTCTGTTGCTGAGAATGTCACCGATGTCAGCTAGGTTGGCAGCCGCGTCGTCCTTGCCATTGTTAAATGCTGAGGCGAGCGCAAGCGTGATACCCCGCTCCTTTAAAGCGGCACTTAAACAAGGAAGAAAGGCAAGTCCCCATGAGCTCAGGATTCGTAACGACATCCGACGGCACGCAGATTTTCTACAAGGATTGGGGCACCGGCCAGCCCATCGTGTTTCATCATGGCTGGCCGCTCTCGGCCGACGACTGGGACACCCAGATGCTGTTCTTCCTGCACCAGGGCTTTCGGGTCATCGCCCATGATCGCCGCGGCCATGGCCGCTCCAGCCAGACCGAGCACGGCAACGAGATGGACACCTACGCGGCCGACGTCGCCGCACTGGTCCAAAAGCTCGACCTGAAAGATGCCATTCATGTCGGTCACTCCACCGGTGGTGGCGAGGTCGCCCACTATGTCGCGCGCCACGGCAAGGGCCGCGTCGCCAAGGCCGCTTTGCTCGGCGCGGTGCCGCCGATCATGGTGAAGTCCGACAAGAACCCCGGCGGCCTCCCGCTGGAGGTGTTCGACGGCTTTCGCGCGGCGCTCGCCGCCAACCGCGCCCAGTTCTTCCTGGATATCCCGGCCGGACCGTTCTACGGCTTCAACCGGGCTGGCGCGAAAGTGTCGGAAGGCGTGATCCGCAACTGGTGGCGGCAGGCCATGATGGGCGGCACCAAGGCGCACTACGACTGCATCAAGGCCTTCTCCGAGACCGACTTCACCGAGGACCTCAAGGCGATCGACGTGCCGGTGTTCTTGATGCATGGCGAGGACGACCAGATCGTGCCGATCGACGATTCCGCCAAGATCGGCATCAAGCTCTTGAAGCATGGCACCTTGAAGACCTATCCCGGCTTCCCGCACGGCATGGCCACCACCCATGCCGACGTGATCAACGCCGATCTCTTGGCGTTCATCAAGGGGTAAACTACACACACGACGTCGTCCCCCGGCTCGGCCGGGGGACCCAGTATTCCAGAGGCCGTGATGTCGTACTGAGAGGCGGAGGCGTACTCGATCGCACGCCTCCGCAGGCCACGAGGGTCGAATGTGTGTCAGCGGGACGGCCTTGATCGGCATGCTTCCCCGTTCTCGCGACGCCATTCGCATCCGAGCTATCAACTTCGATCTCCCTCCAAACAAGTAGAGGGCGCAGGGAAGACCGGATGTCGGCTGACACCCGCGGCCCGCCTGCAGAAAAAAAGCAGGCGGCAGTTACCACAGGTTCAACCGGATCAACCGGCCTTCCCTGCGCGACGGTTTTAACGGCTGCTTCGTGCTCTCCCCGGGGACCGGCTTTTTTGTCCCCGTCATCGACGCGATGCGAAGCATCGTCGCCCATTTAGCGCCAGCACCGGGACGCCAGGACCACACGACTTGACCGTGCGTATCGCATCGTTCGTCCGCATGATCAGATCACGCTGCGAATAAATACGCCCACCGCTCCCCGCCCCGCGTATCGTGACGATCGCGCGTACGCCCCTCATGTCGGAGCAGGATGGAGCAAAGCTAGCACAATTTCTGAAAAAACGAAACACAAATCTTCAGACGATATCTCGAACGCTCTTGCGCCTTGAAGGGACTTGGAAAATCCACTTCTCCACGCGGCACGCTATCGACCTTCACCGGTGATAGGCGCACAACGCACCAGCGGACGTCCTTCCTTCATTGCCAACTTCGGCACCCTTCCGTCCTAGGGGCTTAGCTTCCGATCCATCTCGGCCTCTATTTGATTTGAGACGATCCGCCGATTTGCTCGACAAGACTTACCACGCGTAGTGCACGCCGAAGTCGCCCTTGACGCCGTCGCGCCTGCCGCCGTCAGTACTGTTTACTGCGACCTGGTAGCCGGCTTGGGCATAGAGGCTGAGGCCGGGAAGAATCTTCGCGCTGAGGCCTCCGGCGAACTCCAGCCGCGTCGCCTGCTGGAGCAAGGGCACTGCGTCGGCGCCGAACATTGTGGTCGCGTTCGCGCCCCAGTCACGCCAGACATTAGCGAGCGCATAGGGCTGCCATACGCGCCCGGCAGGGTCGTTGATGGTCCACTTGCCCCGCAAGCCCAGCCGCCCACTGGCGCCGGACGTGGTACCGAGCCCGACCTGGCCCAGGCCGTCATTGGCATGATCGAAGGAGACGCGCTGCCAGATGATCTGGCCCTCCGGCTCCAGCACGAAGCGCGGCCCGAACCAGGGTAGCGAAATCGGATAGCCCGCTTCCAGCGACGAGGCAAAGCCCGTCCCATTGGTCGGCAGTTTGGCAAACTGAGTGGTCGCATTGCCGGTGTAGAACGAACCTTGCAGCACGGCGTCGACGTACCAGCCTGTCGGGCCTAAGTGGGTCCAATAGGCTCCCACCGAGTAGGCATTGAGATTGAGCGAACCGGTGTGTTGCAGGATGTAGGCGGTTGCGGCCGCGTTGGTGACGAGGCCATCCACGCTCACACTGCCGTTGCCATAGCCGAAGTAGAGGCCGGCGGTGTCGCTGTGGCCAGGGATCAAACTGCCGCGCCAGACGTCGATCCCGGTCTGGAGGCCTGCCACCTGACCGGTGGCGCGCGGGTCGGCGAAGGCCTGGTAGTGATTATCGATCTGCTGGCCGAACAGGCGGCCCCAAACGACCTGTTGGCAGTTTCCGTACGCGATGTGTGGCGCTTTGGTGATCGGCGATGCTTTGATGATGAGGGCGTCGTCGGGTGTGGCATTCAAACAGGCGGCGTCCGCTGCGGCATCACCGACGCGCTCATGGAAGGTGCCGAGCGTGGTCAACCCCATCTGCCGGGCGATCGGCTGCACGACGCCGTAGGTGGCAAGCTCCGGCCCGATAATCGGCCAGATGCCGGGCGGCGGCGGCAATCCGCTGTCGGGGGCAGGATCAGGGGGCAGTTCATCCGGTGGCGAGATCGAGCCTCCGCCACCGTTGCCTCCGTTCCCGCCATTCCCTCCGAGAAAGTCCGAGCGCAAGAACCAATCATTCGCGACCGTGGGATCATTGCCGTTGAGGCTGCCTTGGAACAGGCGATAGTCGAAGGCGCCGGCGCGCACCTCGCCGGCGAGCGTGAAGGCGCCCGTCGTTGGGCTGCTACTAACCGACTGCACCACAAGAATGCCGTTTGCGGTCGTATAGGCGCCCGGACTGTTCGGACCCAGGATGATGTGCAGAAAGGTGTTGCCGATGGCCTGGGCCGGTCCGTCGGCAGAATTGATCGGCGTGCTGCCACCGATGACGAGCTTGTCCGACAACGAGTTGTCGGTCCCCAGATTCGTTCTCAGGTAAATGGAGCCCCCAAGACCATTGTAGGATCCGAAGACGGTGAGCTCATTACCAACGCTGTCGACGTTGCCATTAGCGATGATGATCCTGCCGGCGTTATCGATCGCACCCGCGGTCATCCCGATTGTGGTCGTGCGCCCCGATGTATCGAAAGTACCGTTGTCCGCGATCACAAACTTCGCTACGTCTCCGGTAGAAAAATTGACGAACTTGATGGTCCCGCCGTTGACGACACCAATGTCGACGATTGGCCTATTGGCCGGATTGCTGATCACGAAGCCTGCGCCGTTAACGGTGAAAGCAGTGTTGTTCTCCAAGCTCAGGAGATAGCCCGGTGCGGTGAAATTGAGGGTGCCGATCGATTGACTATTTTGGTCGCGGACCGTCATGTTGGTCGTGAGGCCCGTGAAGTTAGCAATGAGAAGCGGCACTGCATGGCTGCCTGCCTGGGTTTGCCAGTTGTTTTGATTGTTCCACTGATCTGTCCCCGTGCCGCCGATCCACGCCGCCGGCTCGTTGGTCGTGCTTAACGGCGTCTGGCCCGACGCGGGCGCGGCGAGGACAAGCGCAACGCTCGCTGGCAAGACAAGCCACGACAGCTGGCGCCATTTCGACAGCGCGCAACCGAGCAGCGACAAACCGCGTCGCCCGAAAGAAGCTGTAGTTGCGAAAGCGACGTACTCGGACACAGAGTTTGCGCACATTCGCCAGCCTCCGATCCCAATCCCGAACGAGAGATGAGGTGGCCGCCTGCCTTGGACGCACGAATGCCCTTGTCAGCGCTACCAGCGCGCTCTGGACGACGTGCTGCGTTCATTTTGCGCATCTTGCGTCAAACAGGCACCTCAATCTTAGATTGAGTCCGCATGCTATCCTATCGAGGTTGCGATATGTGTCGGGAACAACCAAAGGGTTTGCATTTTTGAACAAGTGTTGCGGCTCTGTCACGCAGCCTGGCATGCTGAACCAAGTTCCAATGTTTCACAGCGGCCTCAGCTCCCGGCATCCCGGGAATTGATTGTTTCCGCCTGGACTCAACGCCAGCTACTCCGGCTTTCATCCCATGGAAGACGCTTCGGCCGACACTCAAGTTGTTCGCTCATCGGACCTGACCGGCCGTCATCGCTCCGGAGCCGACGCGAGCTTCGCCCCGTGTCGGACCATCGATCATCTGCAGACAGCTGACGGCTTCCAAGACTGGGATCGATGCGAGCGGCTCGACGGGCCGCGGCAGTTCAGATCGAATTTGCTAATTCGATCCCGTGTCCGAACGAGCGCGCGAGGCAGTCAGGCTCCGCATTCTGACTTCCCTGTCAGAAACTGGCACATTTGTAAGTTGAAGCAGAGCCTGCCGGCGCCTCATCTGGTCCTCCTCGCGCGGCGCGACTATCGCCGCATGGTATGGAGGATGTTCCGATGACCAACAGGCTTCTCACCGGTATCGTTGCGGCGGCGTTCGCCGCTTCGCTCGCGATCGCCTCGCCCGTTCTCGCCCGCGGTGGCGGCGGCGGCTTTGGTGGCGGTGGCGGCCACGGCGGCGGTTTTGGCGGCGGCTTCGGCGGTGGCCATTTCGGCGGCGGCGGCTTTGGCGGTGGACATTTCGGCGGCGGCGGCATGCACGTGGGCGGCATGGGCGGCGCGCATTTTGGCGGACCGGCTTTCGGTGGCGCACGTTTCGGGGGCGCTCGCTTTGCCGGCGGGCCGATGGGAGCGCATGCGGCCTTCGCACCCCGCTTCGGCGGCGCGGGCTGGCATGGCGGGCACTTTATCGGTCGTCACGCCTTCTTCTTCCACCACCACCGCCGTTTTGCCTTCTTCGGCGCGCCATTCCTGTACGCCGGCTATGGCTATTATGACGGCTGCTGGCAGCGCAGCTGGACGCCCTGGGGCTGGCAATGGATCAATGCGTGCGGAGACACCTGGTACTAGCGCAGCGCGACTATATTGGTATCCTTCGGTTCTGACGTTCGCATACCTGTTTGCGACAAGTGACATGAACGTCAGAGCCGGGACACCAGAGCGCGATGGATCGGTCGAATTGCCGTCGCGCTCCAGATTTTTGATTGAGCATGATCTCCGCGCAAACGCGTTCCGCGTTTGTCGCGAGGGAAATCCGCATGGCACTTTTCCGGATCATGCTCCAGCTGCGGCCGCCGCGCGGAGTTGAACCATGACTGGAGGTCACCGCCGCATTCTCGTCGTCGAGGACGATCAGGAGACCGCCGGGCAGCTCGTCGAAGAGCTCACGGCCTCCGGCTACGAGGTCGATCTTGCCGCGAACGGTCGCGAGGCGCTCAGCCGCGGCAGCGAACGCGACTATGCCGTCATCACCATCGACCGCATGCTGCCTGATGTCGACGGCCTCGCGGTGATGCGTGAGCTGCGCGACGATGGCGTTGCGGCGCCGTTCCTGATCATCTCCGCGCTCGGCGAGGTCGACGACCGCGTGCGGGGCTTGCGCGCCGGCGGCGACGACTATCTGGTCAAGCCATTCTCATTCGTCGAATTGCTCGCGCGACTGGAGGCGCTCGGCCGCCGCAGCGAAACCATCGCCAAAGAGACGATCCTGCGCGTCGGCGATCTCGCCATCGACCTGATCCTGCGCAGCGCCAGCCGGCACGGCAAGAAGATCCCGCTGTTGCCGCGCGAATTCCAACTGCTCGAATATCTCGTCCGCAACGAGGGCCGCGTCGTCTCCCGCGCGATGCTGCTGCAGCACGTCTGGGACCTGCATTTCGATCCCTCCACCAACATCATCGACGTCTATGTCGGTCGTGTCAGACGCAAGGTCGACGACAGCCAGGCCTATCCGTTGATCCACACCATCCGCGGCGTCGGGTATTGCCTCCGTGCTCCTGGCTAAGACACTCAGATCATCGACGTTCCGCCTGGCGCTGATCGCGATCGGGATTTTCGGCGTAATCGTCGGAGCGATGATCGCCTATGTCTATTTCGGGACGCTGGCCTATGTGCACAGCCGGGTCGGCGATGTCGGCGATCACGACAGCTTCACAAGGACGATCGCGCTCGCGATGATCGCGGCGACGGGGCTGCTGCTGGTGCTGGCTGCCGTCGCCGCCGTGCTGGTGACGCGGCGGACGGTCGGGCGGATCGAACAGATCAACGCCACCAGCCGCGCCATCATGCTCTCCGGCCTCGACCAGCGAATTCCGCTGCGCGGCAGCCACGACGAATGGGATCGGGTGGCGGAGAATCTCAATCAGATGCTGGACCGCATCGAGACATTGATGAGCGAGGTCAAGCAGGTCGGCGACAACGTCGCGCACGATTTGCGCACGCCGCTCACGCGCATGCGCGGACGGCTCGAGAAGGCCTATCATGCCCCCCGCAACAACGAGACCGATGCGACGCTGATCGGCGACACCATCGCCGATCTCGACGCGGTGCTCGGCATGTTCACCTCCATCACGCGGATCTCGGAGATCGAGACCAGGGCGCGCAAGGGGGCGTTCCGCGAACTGAACCTGGTCGACATCGCAGGCGAAGTCGTCGAGCTCTACGACGCCGCGGCCGAACAGGTCGCGACGCGGCTCGGCCTTGCGGGTGACCGCGAGGTGAAGGTCACCGGCGACCGCGACCTCCTGTTCGATGCCATTGCCAATCTCGTCGACAACGCCGTCAAGCACGGCCGCGCGCACGGCCAGGTGACGGTGACCTGCACGACCAGCGATGGTGCAGCAGTGATTGCGATCGCCGACAATGGCCCCGGCATCCCTGCGGACCAGCACGACCAAGTGTTCAAGCGCTTCTACCGGCTCGAGCGGAGCCGTTACACGCCGGGCAATGGGCTGGGCTTGAGCCTCGCCGCCGCAGTGGCGCATCTGCATGGCGCCGAGATCTCGCTGCGCGACAATGCTCCCGGACTCCTGGTCGAGCTCCGATTTCCACCGCCGTCCGCGCAGTGAACCAAGACAGCCCCTGCCCTTGAGCTGCCGCGCGCAGCGTGCCGACCGTAAATCCACGGGGGGAACCTGCATCGCGCTCGCGGGTTCTCACTCCTGCAGGTCGTATTGCGTTATCGCCGTTGACGGGCTGACGACGGCCATTGCTGTTTGTCGCGCGAGCCAGGTTCGCGCCAGCAGGGTCCGGTCGCGGTCCATGCTGGAATGCGGACTTCGTACGATGAAGAACTTTTCCGACGCTGCTTTCTCTCCTGAGGTAATCGCGCTGATGACGGAGGCGCTCGGTGCGGCGGTAGCCGCATTGCCGGAGCCGGTCAGTTCAACCCATGTCACGCTGCTCGCCGAGGCGGTGCTGCGCGCCGCCAAGGCCGGCGAGCGCAACGTGGCCAACATGCAGCGGCTGGCGCTGCTCGAGCTGCAGATCATGCCGCGGGTGTAGACCGGCTCTCGGCGAGCTTCGCTTTTGCGAGAGAGGTCGTCGCTCGTCTCACGCCGCGGCCGATTGCGCCTGCGGCCAGGGATCGGCCCAGGCCGGCAACCGCATCAGGGTATCGAGCCAGCGGACGATGTTCGGAAATGTCTCGAGCGGCATCTCCGCATCGCGCCAGTCGGTCGCCATCGAGGCCAGCGCGAAATCCGCAATGGTGAGGCGGTCGCAGGCGACATAGGTACGCGACCGCAAATGACCGTCGAGCACGGCCGCGAACGTCTTCAGGTTCGGCACCTTCCCGACCAGCGCCGCGCGGTCAGGCGTGCCGAAGCCGAACGTTCGCTTGACGATGTGCTCGAAATAGAACGGCCCGACTGCGGGCGCCCAATGACAGTCGTTCCAGGACAGCCAGCGGATCACCTCGACCTGCTCCTGCGGATCGCGGGCCGGCCACATGTCGCAGCTTTCGCGGATGCAGAGATGGGCCATGATCGCGTTCGACTCCCATAGCACGAGGTCGCCATCGACCAGCACCGGCGCCTTCATGTTGGGGTTGAGCGCGGCAAACTCCGGTGTTTTCAACGCGCGGCTGGTCTCGATGAACTCCGCCTGCGCACCGAGATGCTTGACCAGCGCCAGCACGCGGCGCGGCGCCTGAGCCTTGATCCAGTAGATCTTCATGCCGGTTCTCCATCCGTGATGTCTCAAAGACGAACGGGGGTGGGCCAGATCGACATGACCCGCAAAAGTTTTTGGGAGGTAACCGGAGAGTGATGGCGCTCAAGCTTTCCGGATCGACAGCCGCTCTCGCCCAGACGGCAAGGTGAAATCCTGCAGCGGCCCGACCGGGACGATGCCGGTCGGATTGATGGTGCGGTGGCTCTCGTAATAGTGATGCTTGATGTGCTCGAAATTCACCGTCCCGGCGATGCTGGGCCACTGGTAGAGATCGCGTG
Organism: Bradyrhizobium sp. STM 3843; assembly: GCF_000239815.1. Taxonomy (GTDB): domain Bacteria; phylum Pseudomonadota; class Alphaproteobacteria; order Rhizobiales; family Xanthobacteraceae; genus Bradyrhizobium. The sequence continues at coordinate 13,310 of NZ_CAFK01000213.1, forward strand.
TATAGGCCGAAAGATGCGGATAGTCGGCGATGCGGCGGATGTTGCACTTGAAGTGGCCGACATAGACCGCATCGAAGCGGATCAGCGTGGTGAACAGCCTGATATCCGATTCCGTTAGGCGCTCGCCGAGCAGGAACCGACGGGTCGACAGCCTCTCCTCCAGCCAGTCGAGCGTGGCGAACAGCGGTGCGACCGCCTCCTCATAAGCGCCTTGCGTAGTTGCGAAGCCGCATTTGTAGACGCCATTGTTGAGCGTGTCATAGACCCGCGCATTGATCGCGTCGATCTCGCCGCGCAGCGGTTCCGGGTAGTAGTCTCCGGGCGTGGCACCGATGCCGTCGAAGGCCGAGTTCAGCATCCGGATGATCTCGGCGGACTCGTTGTTGACGATGGTGCGCCGCTCCTTGTCCCACAGCACGGGAACAGTGACCCGGCCGGAATAGCGCGGATCGGCCGCGGTGTAGACCTGGTAGAGGAACTGCGCATGGTTGACGTCATCGGCGACGACGCCGGGACCGTCGGCGAAGGTCCAGCCCTGCTCGGCCATCAGCCAGTTGACCACCGAGACTGAGACCATCTCGTTAAGCCCCTTCAGGACCCGCATGATCAAGGTGCGGTGCGCCCAGGGACAGGCCAGGCTGACATAGAGGTGATAGCGCCCGGCTTCCGCCTTGAAGCCGCCGCTGCCGGTCGGGCCGGCGCTGCCGTCAGCGGTGATGAAATTGCGATAGGCCGAATCCTTGCGCACGAAGCGGCCGCCGGTCGCCCCGGTGTCGTACCAGACGTCGTGCCATTGGCCGTCGACGAGCAATCCCATGGCCACACTCCTTCACATCACGGCCGACCGGCCGCAGCGCGGCTGCCCTGGGCTCTCGGCGCCCTGCCGACCGGCCTTCGGGATGAGTACACGTCGGCCATGTACCGCGCCAGTGCGGCGCATCTTGAGTTCCGATCAGGAGCTGTCCGGCGGCTGCCGGGGGTCACCGAAGCAAGTGCGGGAGGTCGGTCTGATGCGAAAGATGGTTCCGATTGCCGCAATCCGTCACGTTTGCTGCCGCGTCGGAGAATCAGCTAGGCGTTGAGGATCAGGAACAATGCGCCGATGAGCCGTCGTGAACGTCGGGCCGCCGCCCGCGGATCGAAGAAGACGTCCCAAGAATCCGGCGCCTCAACGCCGGCTGCCCTTCATGCGGCCGGCTTGGCCCATCTGCAGGCGGCACGCCTCCTTGAAGCCCAGCAGTGCTGCGAGCAGGCTCTGGCCATCGACCCCAATCACGCAGACAGCATGCACCTGATGGGGCTGCTGTCGCTGCAGCTCGGACAGCATGATCACGCCATCGCCTGGATTGCACGCGCCATCTCATCAGCTCCCAGAGCCAGCTATGTCTCGAGTCTGGGACTGGCGCTGCTCGGGGCAGGACGGCTTGAGGACGCGCTGAAGGCCTTCGACAAGGCCGCATCGCTTGAACCTGAGAACGCGCTGCATTGGAAGAATCTCGGCGCGGTTCTCGCGGAGATGGATCGTCCGGACGAAGCGCTCTTGAGCCTGCAGCAGGCGTTGAGCTTGTCCGCGCAATGCGTCGATGCAGCCAATATGGCCGGGCTGCTCCTCTACCGGCAGAGCCGCTTTGCCGAGGCTCTGGGGTTTTTCAACGCCTCCTTGGAGGCAAACGCCGAGCAGGCCGACGCGCTTCACATGCGCGCGCTGGTCCTGCAAAATCTCGGGCGGCTGGACGACGCAGCGGCCGACGGCTTGCGGTCGCAGCTGCTCGATCCGACTAACGTCGATACGCACAACAATCTCGGCTGGGTGCTGCACCGGCTCGGCCGGTACGATGAGGCGCTGACGTGCTTTGAGCGGGCTCTCTCGCTCCGCCCGGATTACCTTGTGGCGCTGCTGAACAAGGCGGATCTGCTGGCCGATGACCTGCGGCTCGACGAGGCGATGGCCTTCTACGATCAGGCCAAAGCAATCGCGCCTGATGATCCGATCACGATCTGGAACGTGGCGCTGCTCGATATGCTGACCGGGAATTTTGCCGCGGGCTGGGCCGGTCGCGAGATCAGGTGGAAAACCGGGCTCGGCATGGCCGCTCCGAATTTCGCGCAGCCGCAGTGGCTGGGCACCGGGCCGCTTCAGGGCAAGACGATCCTCATTTTCGCCGATGAGGGGATCGGAGACGCCTTCCAATTCGCCCGCTATGTGCCCCTCGTCGCTGAGCTCGGAGCGAAAGTCATCCTCGCAGTCCAGGAGCCCACCTGCGCGTTACTATCCAGACTCTCCGGTGTTGCCGAGTGCGTTCCGAAATCCACCGCGGTTTTGCCGAGCTTCGATGTGCATTGCGCGATGTCCAGCCTGCCGCTGGCATTCAAGACCACCCTCGACACGATTCCGGCCGCTATTCCCTATCTACCGGCTCCACTCGACGCCCTTAAAGCGCAGTGGGAGAGCCGGCTGGGTGCTCACGGCAGGCTTCGTGTCGGGCTGGTCTGGTCCGGCAATCCGGGGCACGGCAACGATCGCAACAGGTCCGTGCCGCTGCGATTGCTGGCAAAGCTCCTGGACATCGATGTGCAGTTCGTCAGCCTGCAGAAAGATCCGCGCGCGGCCGACAAGGAGGTCCTTGCCGGGCTGGATATCGTCGACATGACGGAGCGCCTGTCAGACTTCGACGACACCGCTGCGCTGATGTCATGTCTGGACATTGTGGTGACCGTGGACACGAGCGTGGCCCACCTCGCCGGCGGCCTTGGACGCCCGGTGTGGATTCTCTTGCCGTATCGCCCGGACTATCGCTGGCTGCTCGGCCGCGCAGATTCACCCTGGTACCCAACAGCGCGTCTGTTCAGACAGGACGACCGACGCGACTATGGCTGGGTGATCGATCAAATCCGCAATGCGCTGACAATCGAGGCGGCCGCATTCCGAGCTCGACGATCGCTAACCACCGATGGCGACGGCCGGGCGCAGGATCAACCGGCGCATTGATCCTGCTCGGCGGCTTCCTTTCAGCCTGAGCCTTGGCGCCCGACCAGCTCAGAACTGGAACGGAATGGTCCGGCCCGGCTGCGCCGCCTGCTCGCGCGTGTAGAACACGCCGTGGACCTTCACCCCTGAGGCGTTCAACAGGGTGATGATCCCGCCCTTGTTCGACAGCGCGACGGGTGCCGCGATCGGCACCACCATGGTCGCGCCGGCGGCGATCTTGCCCGAGAGCGTCATGGCGTTCTTGTGCTTGTCCTTGATCTGCCAACCATCGAGATCGACGTCGACATCGGCGGTGTTGAGCAGGGTCACGGTCTCGCGCTCGGGCGTCCGGACATCGTTGACATAGGCCGCGATGATCCGCACCAGCCCGTCCGGCACGTCGAACGGCGGAATCTGGTCGCGCGACGGCGGCGTATGCGGAGCGTTCGGATGATCGCTGTCCCGCGGCAGGATCACTCCGCCGCTGTCATCATCCGAGTGCCAGGCCTGGCTCTGGAATTTGAGGAAGATCGCGACCCATTGCTGCTGGGCGGGAAACTCGAAGATCAGTCCGCCGTCCTGCCAAGGACCGTTATCCTGGTCATGCGAGCCGGGCGGATTGCCCTGGTTGAAATGGATGTCGTGAATGCCGCGGCCAGGCCTGAAGCCGAAGAACCGGTCGGCCTTCTCCTCCGGCCCCCAGGTGTCGCCGAAGGCATAGATCAAGGCCTCTTCGTCCGACATCGCGCGCTGGACATAGGAGTCGATCTTTTCGTTGAGATCGTTGTCGGGACCCGCGGCCGACATCGGCAGCGGCTTCAGCTCCCAGGGCTGCATCAAATTGGCGCGGATGAAGTCGAGCGCGACGCCGCCCGGCTTGCTCTGGAGCTCATGCAGGCCTTCGCTAAACTGCTTCAAACCGTCGACGATCGGATGTTCGAAGTGCGAGCGAACCAAAAATTCGACCTCGCTGCCGTCCTGCGAGCGAACATTGATGGCGATCCGGTACTGGGTGCCGTCGGCCGAGACCAGGACCTGGTAGTGCGGACTGGCGCCTGTTGCGAGACGGTTGTTGATCGGGCGTCCCTTCAGCAGCGCATAATTCTTCAGCGGCATCGTCGGTCCCTCCCCTCACGCATCGCAGCCGCACCGAAGGCCGATGCGCCGCGCCGAAGGTTACACCGCGATCGATGAAGGGCCTGTGATCCAGATCACCAGCAGCATGCGCGCTGAGACGCGGGGCTCAATCCGGCTTGTTCGCGGCCGCCGGAGCCAGCGGGCGGCTCATTCGCGTCAGCGCGTTGATGAAGCCGGCGCGCGCGTCGGAATGGACCTGGCCACGCGGCTCCAGCACGTGGCGCAGCAGGAACAGCCCGGTCAGCCGAAAGCCGTCCAGGAGGTCCTGGTCGGTCCAGCCGTGCGACATCGCCTCCTCATCGCGCAGGAAAGCAGGCAACGGCAGCAAGCGATCGCGCCAGGGCTCGCCGGCCGCACGCGACACCGCACCGCCCGATTTCGGCGACACATAGATCAGGTCAGTGGTTTCGCCGGTCGCGGCGCAGGAGTCGAGATCGAGCCCGAAGCCGAGCTCGGCCAGGATGGCAAGCTCGAACCGAACGATGTGTGCCGCCGCACCTCTGGCGTCGGTGAAATCGTCCAGCGCAAGCACGAGCCGCTCGTAGATGTCTTCATGCGGATCGCGCTCCGGCAACAGCCGCGCCAGCGCCGCCAGATGGGTGATGCCGTAGACGCCGTGTGACGCCGCGATCAGCGCCGCAGCGCGCAGGCACAACCCCTCGATCGCATACATGCCGAGATGCTCGTCGAGCCGCGCCCGCCACACCGCCCGTACGGTGTTGCCGGGCTGCAGTACGGGACGCATGCGTGCGCCGCTCGCCCCACGCACCAGACCGAGATGGCGACCGTGCTCGCGCGTCAGGAGCTCGACGACGGCGGCGGATTCGCCGTGCCGTCGCACGCCCAGCACGATGCCATCATCGGTCCATTCCATCGCCGTCCAACCTATCCAGGACGCGCTGCCGCGCAGAACACGGCACGCTCCCTCTCCCCCGTTCTTACGGGACCGCGACGAGCTTCGCTCGCGCTGAGAGGGCTGGGGTAAGGGGCAGACGCTTGCTCGCTGCCGGTCGTGAGACCTGTCCCCCCTCACCCGAGATCGTCGTCATCAGCGCAGCCAAACTGCGACACCGGACACCGCGCCTCACGCGATAAACCAGCCCTTCGCATCGCCGGTGAACGAATAATACAGCCCAATCGTGGTCAGCGCACAGGAAATGACCTCGATGCCGGCGTCCAGCGTCATCCCCTTGTCCCCGATCACGAGGACCAGCGAGTAGGCCGACAACAGGAGCGCGGCGAGCAGCACCCAGCGCGGCCAGTTCTTGCGCCGCTGCGCTGCAAGATAAACGAAGTAGACCATGAGCAGGATGAGCGCGGCGTTGAGAATGGTCTGCACCATGATCATCGCATCGGTGATCTCGGCCGTCGGTGTCCGATCCTGCACCGCGACCGACAACGCATCCAGCATCAGCGAGATGTAGAGCAGAACTTCAAACCAGAGCACGTTGCGAGGCAGGTTCATCATTATTCCTTGGGGAATTCGAGCCCCATCTCGCGGTAGCGGTCGGGATCGTCGCCCCAGTTCTCACGCACCTTGACGAACAGGAACAGATGCACCGGCGCGCCGGTGATGTCGGCGAGCTCCTTGCGCGCCTCCGCCCCGATCGACTTGATGGTGGCGCCGCCCTTGCCCAGCACGATCTTGCGCTGGCTTTCCCGCTCGACAAAGATCGTCTGCTCGATCCGGATCGAGCCGTCCTTGCGCTCGGTCCAGCTGTCGGTCTCGACGGTGGACTGATAGGGCAGCTCCTGGTGCAGCTGTTGATAGATCTTCTCCCGGGTGATCTCGGACGCGAGCTGGCGCATCGGCGCATCCGACATCTGGTCTTCGGGATAATGGAACGGTCCGGGCGGGACCATCGCGGCCAAAGCCCGGCGCAGATCGTCGACGCCGTCGCCCGACAGCGCCGAGATCAGATAAGTGCGCGCAAACGGCAGGCGCTCATTGGCGGCGGCGACCAGCGCCAACAGCTTCTCGCGCGGCACCAAGTCGACCTTGTTGACGACCAGGATCTTCTCATGCGCGACGGAGGCCGCCCTGGTCAGGATTGCCTCGGCCTCGTCGTCGAGGCCCTTCTTGGCATCCAACAGCACGCAGACGAGGTCGGCGTCATGGGCGCCGCTCCAGGCCGTCGTCACCATGGCCCGGTCGAGCCGCCGCTTCGGCGCAAAGATGCCGGGGGTATCGACCAGGATGATCTGCGAATGGCCCTCGATCACGATGCCGCGGATCAGCGCGCGCGTGGTCTGCACCTTGCGCGAGACGATCGTGACCTTGGAGCCGACCAAGGCGTTCACCAGGGTCGATTTGCCGACATTGGGCGCGCCGATCAGCGCGACGAAGCCGCAGCGGGTCTCGGCCGGCGGCGCGCTGTCCGCCTTCGGATCATCCGTCATTGCTGCCGCCGCTGACACCTTCGCGCGCGATCATCACGGAGGCCGCAACCTTCTCCGCCGCCCGCTTCGAGCCCCCCACCCCTTCCGCCGACTCCAGGCCTGGCAGGTCGACCGCGACGCGGAACTGCGGATCATGATGCGGGCCGGTACGCTCGACCTCGCGATAGACCGGCGTCGGCAGCCCCTTGCCCTGCGCCCATTCCTGCAAAACGGTCTTGGGATCGCGCAACGGCCGCCGGGGCTTGTTCATGCGCTCGGTCCAGTTGCGCTCGACGAAGCCGGCCGCCGCCGCGTAGCCGCCATCGAGAAAGATGGCGCCGATCACAGCCTCGCAGACGTCGCCGAGCACGGATTTGCGCAACCGCGCACCGGCGCCAGCGCCAACCGCGCCAAGCTTGATGTCGTCGAGCAGGCCGAGCGACTTGGCCACGTCAGCGCAGCTCTCCTTGCGCACGAGATCGGCGAGCCGTTTCGACAGTTCGCCCTCGTCCGCATTCGGAAAGGAGCGATAGAGCATGTCGGACACGATCAACCCGAGCACGTGATCGCCGAGGAATTCCAGCCGCTGATAGCTGTCGCCGCGCTTCTTGGAGGATTTCAGCGCGGAAACGTGGGTAAAGGCCGTGGTCAGCAGCGAGGAATCCTTGAACTGATGACCGATGCGCGCCTCGATCGCCGCGGTGGTCGCCTTCTCAGCCGCCTTGGCTGCCCCCTTGGTGCCGGTGCGGCTGCGCTTTGCCTTCGGCGCCGCAACAGGCGTCAAGCCGGAACTGCCGGGATCAGGCTCGGGGCTGGGGGCTGCGGCCGCCTGCGTGGTCTGGATGTCGGGTTTGTCGTCGATCATCGCACGATTTTGAACAGGCGATTCCAGCGCACCGCCACCGGCCAGCGCCAGAACGCCCAGGCATGGTCGCCTTCAGCAATGGAGAAAAAGATCATCTGGGCGCGGCCGACGATATTCTCGAAGGGCACGTAGCCCACCGCCGAGAGCACACGGCTGTCAGTCGAATTGTCGCGGTTGTCGCCCATCATGAAGAAATGTCCGGGCGGCACGGTATAGACCGCGGTATTGTCGTAAAAACCATTGTCGACGCAATCCAGCGTCTCATAGCTGACGCCGTTCGGCAGTGTCTCCTTCCAGCGCTTCACCCGTGCGGTCGCGTCGGAGCCGCAAGGATCCTCGCCGATGAAGTCGCTAAGCCGTTCGCGCTGGACGGGCTTGTCGTTGATGTAGAGCAGCCCGTCCCGCATCTGGATGTGGTCGCCGGGCAGGCCGATCACGCGCTTGATGTAGTCGGTGGTGTCGTCCTTGGGCAGGCGAAACACGACAACGTCGCCGCGATTCGGCTCGGAGCCGAAGATGCGTCCGGTGAACAAGGGCGGCGACATCGGAATCGAGTAGTGGCTGTAGCCATAGGAATATTTCGAGACGAACAGGTAGTCGCCCACGAGGAGCGTCGCCTTCATCGATCCCGACGGGATGTTGAACGGCTGAAACAGGAAGGTACGGATCACGAGCGCAATCAGGAGCGCATGAACAACGACGCGAACAGTTTCGCCGAGGCCGCTCTCAGTCTTGGTGCCGGATGTCACGCTCATCGCTCTTTCACTGTCCCTTTGACGAATCCATTTCGTGATTCGCCCGCGCCGCGGCAGAACGCCCTCCCGCGAACAGCTTGATCGGCTCGCAGCTTGAGGGAATTCTGTCCTGATTCTGATGATTTAGGCCAACTCCGGCGTGAACCTGAATTCGCCCTTGGCTAAGCCTCAAATCGATCCGTGCTGGTTTTAGACGTTTGTGATCCCGGGCGCAATCAATCGCCGCATCAAAACCTTATAAGGCACTGACAGATATGGTGTTTTTTGTTTTACGGGGGATCGCGACCGAAAACCTCAGGATGTGTCGGTGCGGTCGGCCGAAATTATGACGAACGCCTGGGCAAGCGGCCAATCGTCGGTGATCGACAGGTCGATCCTCGCCTCATGTCCCTGCGGGGTCAGTGCCTTCAGCCGCGCCAGTGCCCCTCCGGTGAGCAGCATGGTCGGCCGGCCCCCGGGCAGGTTGACGACGCCCATGTCGCGCCACCAGACCCCGTTCCGGATCCCGGTGCCGAGCGCCTTGGAACAGGCCTCCTTGGCCGCGAACCGCTTGGCATAGGTGGCGACCACCATCTTCTCATTCTTGGCGCGCCGCTCGGCCTTGCCGCGCTCAGCTGCCGTGAAGACGCGATCCAGGAACCGCTCGCCATGGCGCTCGATCACCTTGGCGACGCGGCGGATATCGATCAGGTCGGAACCGATGCCGATGATCATGGGCGGATGTCCTCAAGCGCCGCGGCCGCGATCCATCGCCGCCCGCATCGCCCGCACGGTGTCGCCCAGGCCCACGAACAGTGCCTCGCCGATCATGAAGTAGCCGATGTTCAGCTCGACGATCTCCGGCAACGCGGCGATCCGCTCCGCCGTGTCGTAATCCAGGCCGTGACCGGCGTGGACCTCGAGACCAGCCGAATAGGCCAGCGCGGCACCCTTGATGATGCGCTGCCACTCGGCTTCCGCCTTCTCCTTGTGGCCGTCCATGACCGCATCGCACCAGGCGCCGGTATGAATCTCGATCACCGGGGCGCGCAGCTTCGCCGCCATCTCGATCTGCTGCGGATCGGCCGCGATGAACAGCGAGACCCGGATGCCGGCATCGTTCAAGCGGGCGATGCGCGGGGCCAGCGCATTGTGCTGGCCGACCACGTCCAGCCCGCCCTCGGTGGTGAGTTCCTCGCGCCGCTCCGGCACCAGGCAGCAGGCGTGCGGCTTGGTGGCAAGCGCGATCCGCAGCATCTCGTCGGTGGCCGCCATCTCGAAATTGAGCGGCTTGTCGATCTCGGCCTTCAGCCGCGCCATGTCCTCGTCACGGATGTGCCGACGGTCCTCGCGCAGGTGGGCCGTGATGCCATCGGCGCCCGCCTCGATCGCAAGCTTCGCCGCGCGCACCGGGTCCGGATTACGGCCGCCCCTGGCGTTGCGCAGGGTGGCGATATGATCGACATTGACGCCGAGGCGCAGCTTCTGGGCTTGGGACATGGCGGGGCTCGCTGACATTCCTGAGAAACGGCCGGAACAGCTCTAACCGATCACGCGGCACGACGACAGCTCAGCCATTGACCCGGTCGACCCTGGCCACGATGGTCTTGGCGCGCAGCTGGTTGATGATGGCGGACAGATGCTTGAGGTCGTAGACCTCGAGATCGATCGTCAGCTCGGTGAAATCAGGCGAACGGCGGCTCATGCTGATATTGTCGATGTTGCCGTCATGCTCGGCGATGACGGTGGCGACCTGGGCGAGGCTGCCGGGCTCGTTGACATTCTCGACCCGGATTCGCGCCGGAAAGCGCTGCGGCGTGCTCTCGTCAACATCCCAGCGCACGTCGAGCCAGCGCTCCGGCTCCTCCTCGAAATCCTTCAGCGCCGGCGACTGGATCGGGTAGATCGTGATGCCCTCGCCGGGCGTGACGATGCCGACGATGCGGTCACCCGGCACTGCGCCGCCGTTCGGCGCGAACTTCACCGGCAGGCCGGAATTGATGCCGCGGATCGGGATCGCCGACGGGGGGCGCGGCGGTTCGGTGGCCGGCTTCGCGACCGCGGCCTGCCCTTTCTTGGCGCCGTAGCGCACCACGCGCTCTTCCTTGTAGTCGGGGTACATCGCACGGGCGACGTCGGAGGCCTTGATCTCGCCGCGTCCGACCGCCGCCATCACGTCCTCGATCGAGGCGCGCGCAAGCCGCGGCAGCGCCCCCTTCAGCTTGTCGTCGGCATAGTCGAGCTTGGTGCGCTCGAACAGGCGCTCGACAATGCGCCGGCCAAGCCCGGCATACTGATCGCGGACCGCCGTGCGGGTCGCGCGGCGGATCGCCGCACGCGCCTTGCCCGTCGCTGCAAGCGATTCCCAGGCCGAGGGCGGCGCCGACTGCGCCTCCGACGTCAGCACCTCGACCTCGTCGCCGTTCTGCAGCTCCGACGACAAGGGCGCGAACTTGCCGTTGATCTTGCAGCCGACCGCGCTGTTGCCGACATCGGTATGCACGGCGTAGGCGAAATCGATCACATTGGCGTGGCGCGGCAGCGCGATCAGCTTGCCCTTCGGCGTGAAGCAGAACACCTGATCGTGAAACAGCTCGAGCTTGGTGTGTTCGAGAAACTCCTCCGGATTGGCGCTCTCCGAGAGGATGCCGATGGTGTGGCGCAACCACGCAAACGCGTTTGATTCGCGCTTCAGGAGTTCCGTGGGCGAGCCGACGTCGTCCTTGTAGAAGGCATGGGCGGCGATGCCGAGCTCGGCGATCTGATCCATCTCCTGGGTTCGGATCTGCAGCTCGACACGCTGCTTGCCCGGTCCGATCACGGTGGTGTGGATCGAGCGATAGTCGTTCTGCTTCGGCGTCGAGATATAATCCTTGAAGCGGCCGGGCACGACCGGCCAGGTCGTATGGACGATGCCGAGCGCGCGGTAGCAGGATTCGACGTCGGGCATGATGACGCGGAAGCCGAAGATGTCGGAGAGCTGCTCGAAGCCGATCGATTTGCGTTCCATCTTGGTCCAGATGGAGAATGGTTTCTTGCGCCGGCCGCTGACGCGCGCCGTCAATCCGTTGTCGCGGAATTTCTTGGCGAGCTGGCTCTCGATCTCCCCGATCAGGTCGAGATTGCGATCGGTCAGCGCGTCGAGCCGCTGCATCACGACCCTGTAGGCGTCTGGATCGAGCGTGCGGAAGGACAGGTCCTCCAGTTCCTCGCGCATCTCCTGCATGCCCATCCGTCCCGCGAGCGGCGCGTAGATGTCGAGCGTTTCCTCGGCGATACGCCGCCGCGACGCCTCCGGTACGAACTCGAGGGTTCGCATGTTATGCAATCTGTCCGCGAGCTTGACCAGAAGCACACGCACATCGTCGGCGATCGCCAGCAGCAGCTTGCGCAGGTTCTCGGCCTGCTTGGCCTCGCGCGAGACCAGTTCCAGCCGCTTCAGCTTGGTTAACCCTTCCACCAGGGCGCCGATTTCGGGGCCGAACAAATGATCGATCTCGGCGCGCGTCGCCTCGGTGTCCTCGATCGTGTCGTGCAGCAGCGCCGCGACGATCGTCGCATCGTCGAGCTTGAGGTCGGTCAGGATCGCCGCCACTTCGAGCGGATGGGTGAAATAGGGATCGCCCGAGGCGCGGGTCTGCGACCCGTGCGCCTTCATCGCGTAGACATAGGCGCGGTTGAGCAGATCCTCGTTGGTGTCAGGGTTATACGACCGGACGCGCTCGACCAGGTCGTATTGTCGCATCATCCGGGACCGAGGCTTCGGCGGCTTGGCCGGGACGGCCACCGGCGTCGCCAGCGCGGCCGAATCGGCCGCAGCCTGCGTCGGAGGAGGACTCGGGCGCGAAACCGCCATGGGAGAAGCCTTAAACCACGCCGTCTGTTGGGAGCTGGGGGCGTGCGAACCATTTCGGCGCCCTTGCAGGGCATATGGTAACCACGAAAGCACAATCAAATGCAAAGGCCCGGACGGGGTCCGGGCCTTCACAATTCACATAAGTTACTGGGAGGGCTTTGCCCGAACGGCGCCGCAGCAGGCGTCACTCGTCCTCTTCGGGCTGCTGCTCCGGCGGAGCCAGACCTTCGAGGCCCTTCAGGAGCTCCTCTTCGGTCATCCGCTCGACCGCCACCTCGGTGTCGTCGGCATCGACGCTGGCACCGGCCGAGCCGATCAGCGGCACGGTGTCCGGCTCCGGCTCGTCGACCTCGACGAACTTCTGCAGCGAGTGCACCAGCTCTTCCTTCAAATCCTCGGGAGAAATCGACGAATCCGCAATCTCCCGGAGTGCCACGACGGGATTCTTGTCGTTATCCCGATCAATCGTGAGTTGTGATCCTGACGAGATCATACGGGCGCGATGCGCCGCCAGCAGGACAAGGTCGAATCGATTGTCCACTTTATCAATACAATCTTCCACGGTGACGCGCGCCATCGATTGTCGCTCCGGTCTTTTGTGTGCTTAATTGGCTGATTATCTATGGCTAGTTATAGAGACTGACCGCTCCGTGCAAGGCCGTTCTGGCGTCCAGTCCCGGTAACGGGCTAGAAGTACCGGATTCCGGCACCCTCCCAGCCAGGTGTCCGGATCCGCAGAATGTGGCTTCGGCCAAGAAAACGCTTCATTGCCTCGTCAGAAGTGCGAGCTTTGTTGCCCTGACTACTCCTGTTTGCGCGAGCGTCATACCAGACGGGTCCGCTCGAGCATTGGCGGTACCTTGGCAGTGCCAGAAAAAAATGGAAATGCGCGGCCAGCGCGAGCTGCGCCAAAAACAGAAGTCTAACTCAACGCGAGAAACTGAATGTCATCTTCTACCAACAAGATTGCGCTCTTCATTGACGGCGCCAACCTATATGCAACTGCCAAGACGCTCGGTTTCGACATCGACTACAAGCGCCTGCTCAAGGAATTCCAAAGCCGCGGCACGTTGCTGCGCGCCTTCTACTACACCGCGATCATTGAAGATCAGGAGTACTCGTCGATCCGTCCGCTGATCGATTGGCTCGACTACAACGGGTACACGGTCGTGACCAAGGCGACCAAGGAGTTCATCGACGCGAGCGGCCGGCGCAAGGTCAAGGGCAACATGGACATCGAGCTTGCCGTCGACGCCATGGAGCTTGCCGAGCATATCGACCAGATGGTGCTGTTCTCGGGCGACGGCGATTTCCGCTCGCTGGTTGAAGCCATGCAGCGCCGTGGCGTCCGCGTCACCGTGATCTCCACGATTTCCAGCCAGCCGCCGATGATTGCCGACGAACTGCGCCGCCAGGCTGACGTCTTCACCGATCTCGTCGAGTTGCAGTCCAAGCTCGGCCGCGATCCGTCCGAGCGCCCGGCCCCGCGCGAACCTCGCCACCATTCCCCGCAATTCCTGCAGCGGACGACCACCGTGGCCCCGCGCAACAATGACGACGATTTTGACGACTAAGAGCGCACTTACAGGCGGCGCCAACGCCGCGCCAGCCACCCTGCCTCCGAGCATTCCCGACCGCGACTGCCCGCTCTGCCCGCGCCTTGCGGATTTCCGCAATGCGCAGCGGGCGCGCGAGCCGTCCTGGTTCAACGCGCCGGTGCCGTCGTTCGGCGAGGCCGACGCGCGGCTTCTGATCGTGGGCCTCGCGCCGGGACTGCAGGGAGCCAACCGCACTGGCCGTCCGTTCACCGGCGACTATGCCGGCGATCTATTGTACGGCACGCTGTTGAAATACGGCTTCGCCAAGGGCCGCTACGAGGCGCGGCCCGATGACGGATTGACGCTGGTCGACTGCCGGATAAGCAATGCGGTGCGCTGCGTGCCGCCGCAGAACAAGCCGCTGCCGGCCGAGATCAATCAATGCCGAACGTTTCTTAACGCGACGATTGCCGCGATGCCGCACCTGCGGGGCATCGTGGCGCTCGGTCGTATTGCACATGATACGCTTTTGAAGACACTCGGCCTGCGCAGCGCGGCAGCCCCCTTTGCCCACGGTGCCGTACACCAGGCAGGACATCTCAAGCTCTACGACAGCTATCACTGCTCGCGTTACAACACGAACACCGGCGTGCTCACGACCGAGATGTTTCACGCCGTGTTCGCGCGGGTGAAGGCTGATCTGGGCTAGCAAGCCAAGGTTGCTTTGCGGTGGCCGGCCGGACCTCAGCATGGAGGTCTACAATCAGGCCACTCCGTACGATGCGAGAAGCTCGCGCTCTCATGAACGCGTCGGCGACGTCGCGCGATCAAGGATCAGCCGATCAGGCTGATCCGCCTTCGGCGCGGTTCTCAATCAGCCACGCCAGGACCTCGGCGGCATTTCGGTCGGGCGGAAACACCGGATAGAACACGTGGGTGATCCGGGCATCGTCGACGATCAGCGCCAGCCGCTTGATCATGGTCAGCCCCGCGATTTCCATGGTCGGCAAGTGCAGCGCCTCGGTCAGTTCGAGCTTCTCGTCCGACAACACCGGAAACGGCAAATGCAGGCGGGACGCCATCTCGGTCTGATAGGCATTGCTCTGGGTCGATAGCCCGAACACGTAAGCGGCACCGGCCGCTTTGAGTTCGCCGAACAGATCGCGGAACGCGCAGGTGTGCGGCGTGCAGCCGCGGGCCCCCGGAATCATGTCCCAATCCTCGACCAGCGCCACCTTGCCGGGTTCGCCGGTGCGCGGATAGGCGAAAATCACCGTCCGCCCCGAGAGCTCCGAGATCGTCACCAACGTATCGTCGGTTGCGCGCAGCCTGACCGGAGGGATGATCATGCCGACCAGATGATCCGCGGCGCCGTCATCCGTCGGCGCCGGAATCTTGCTCCAGTCGACATCGAGCAGGTTTTTCTGATTCATCGGATCCTTCCGGCCATCCACTTATCCACGGGCGCGCAACAGGCGCCCCTTCTCACGGCCCCAATCGCGCTTCTTCTCGCTCTCGCGCTTGTCATGCAGCTTCTTGCCCTTGGCCACAGCGAGCAGCAGCTTGGCGCGGCCGCGCTCGTTGAAATACAGTTTCAGCGGGATCAGCGTCATGCCCTCGCGGTCGACCGCGCCCAGCAGCTTGTTGATCTGCTTGCGATGCAACAACAGCTTGCGCGGCCGCTTCGGCTCGTGATTGAAGCGATTCGCCTGCAGATACTCCGGGATGTTGGCATTGATGAGCCAGATCTCGCCGTCGCGGCTATCGGCATAGGATTCGGCGATCGTCGACTTGCCGCTGCGGATCGACTTCACCTCGGTGCCGGTCAGCGCAAGGCCCGCCTCGATCGTATCCTCGATCGCGTAGTTGAACCGCGCCTTGCGGTTCTCGGCGACGACCTTGATGTCGCGTTCTTTCTTTTCAGCCACGTCAGGCCTTCTTCAGGAGGTCGCGAATTTCGGTCAGCAGCTCGACCTCGCGCGACGGCTTCGGGGCCGCCGCCGGCTCGGTCTCCTGCAGCCGCTTCAACTGGTTCATGATGCGAATGACAATGAACAGCACGAAGGCGATGATCAGGAAGTTCAGGGTGAGCGTGAGGAATTGCCCATAGGCCAGCACCGCGCCTTGCTTCTTCGCATCGGCCAGGTTGGTCGCGGTGACCTTTGCGGACAGCGGAATGAAGTAGTTCGAGAAATCGAGCCCGCCGGTGGCGGCGCCGATGAGCGGCATGATGACGTCGCCAACCAGCGAATTGACGATGGCGCCGAAGGCCGCGCCGATGATGACGCCGACCGCGAGGTCGACGACATTGCCCTTCATCGCAAACTCACGAAACTCCTTCAACATGCTCATCCCCCCTCGCTCTCGCGCCGGGCCCCGCAGCCCGGACTGCACTCAGTTGATCAGGCCGGCATGCACCATCGCTTCGCGCACCGCACGCCGCGTCGGCTCCGACACCGGCACCATCGGCAGTCGCAGCTTCTCCTCGAGCTTGCCGAGCAGCGACAGCGCATATTTGATCGGCGCGGGATTGGATTCGATGAAGAGGTTGGTGTGCAGCGGCATCAGCTTGTCGTGGATCTTCAGCGCCGTGGTGACGTCGCCCTTCTGCCAGGCGGTATGGAATTCCGAGCACAGCCGCGGCGCGACATTAGAGGTCACGGAAATGCAGCCATGGCCGCCATGCGCCATGTAGCCGATGATGGTCGCGTCCTCACCCGAGAGCTGGTTGAACTCCTCGCCGATCGCCGCGCGCTGCTGCGAGACCCGCACCATGCTGGCGGTGGCATCCTTGACGCCGGCGATGTTCTTCAGCTCGTAGAGCCGCTTCATGGTGTCGACCGACATGTCGATCACCGAGCGCGGCGGGATGTTGTAGATGATGATCGGAATGCCGATCGCATCATTGATGGCCTTGAAGTGCTGATACAGGCCTTCCTGGGTCGGCTTGTTGTAATAGGGCGTCACCACCAGCACCGCGTCGGCACCGGCCTGTTCCGCATGCTGGGCGAGTTCGACCGCCTCCTTGGTCGAGTTGGAGCCCGCGCCGGCGATCACCGGCACCCGCCCCTTCGCCTCGTCGATGCACCATTCGACCACCTGCTTGTGCTCGTCATGGCTCAGCGTGGGGCTCTCGCCGGTGGTTCCAACCGGCACCAGGCCGTGGGTGCCCTCCTCGATCTGCCAGCTCACCAGGCTGCGGAAGGCGGCCTCATCCACAGAGCCGTTCTTGAAGGGCGTCACCAGCGCGGTGAAAGAGCCCCGGAAATTCGTCTTGGCTGCCATGAAACTCCCTCCCCGATCCCAGTTGTGGCCTTCCCACGAAAACGCCCTTCATACCGGGTCCAAACACCCGACGAAAGTCCCACTGACCGGACACCTGCCCTGAGAACGGGCATCCCGCCCCCTAACGGTCGTGATTTCGCCGCGCTCCGGGCGCAGAGTGCAATTGTAAGCGGTACATTTAGTGTTTGTTCACCTTTTCGATAGACCAAAGACAGTACCGCCGATCTGACGTCGCGGCCGTGCGCGAGCCGCGGAGAAGGCCCGGGCACTGCCGCCCGGAGGGGTGCCCTGAGAACGTCAGGTCGAGACGGCAGGAGTGGGGTCGAAGTCATCCACCGCAAAGGAACGCCGTGCCCTATTTTGCCCGCGCAGCCGCATTGCGATCGACCGCCCTGGCGGCAAGCCTGAGCCTTCTGTTCGGCCTGGCCGCTTTCGACGGCGCCGCCGGGGCGAACGACAAGGTTCCCCCGTCCAACGTCCCGATGCCAAAGGTACGGCCGATCGCGCGCGGCGCAGGTCCTAACACCACTGCCAACATCACCGCCAAGACAAGCGCCAAGACAACCGCAACCGAAGGAACCAAGGCCAAGGCGCTGGCCAAGTCCGAGCCCAAAGCTGCGGCGGCGGCCAACAGCCATAAAACCGCAAAGGATGCGCCGCCTGCAGCGACCGCAAGCCTCCCGCCGGCGACGCGCCAGCACGCCGCCCTGCCCCCACCGCGCAAGCCGGTGACGCCGGCTGCCGTCGCGGCAACGTCGTCGACCTCACCGTCCGACAAGGACGCGCTCGAGAACGTGATCGAGCTGGTCCGCAAGCACAAGCCTGATGACGCCACCCAGGTCGAAGCCGCGATTTCCGATCCGGTGGCGCGCAAGCTTGCCGAATGGGTCATCCTGCGCAGCGACAACAACAACGCGACCGTCGAACGTTACCGCGCCTTTCTTGCGGCCAATCCGAGCTGGCCGTCGCAGACGTTCCTGCGGCGCCGGCTGGAGGCCGCGCTCTGGGACGACAAGCGCGAGGACGCGGCGGTCTGGTCCTGGTTCGAGACCGAATCGCCGATCTCGGCGAAGGGGCGTTTTGCGCTGGCGCGCGTGCTGCTCAACCGCGGCGACCGCGCCAATGCCGAGCGGCTGGTGCGCGAAGCCTGGCGCAACGACGCGATGTCGGAGGAGACCGAAAACAACGTGCTCGACCAGTTCGGCGCGCTGTTGTCCGGCGGCGATCACAAGGCGCGGATGGACACGCTGCTCTACGGCAGCGAGCACGAAGCGGCGTTGCGCGCCGCCAAGCGGCTCGGTCCGGGCTATGTGGCCTTGGCGAAAGCGCGAATCGCGTCCTACCGCAAGGCGCCGAACAGCCGCGCGTTGCTCGAGGAAGTGCCGCGCGAGTTGCACGGCGATACCGGCTATCTCTTCAGCAAGATCCAGCTCCTGCGCCGCGAAGAGAAGTTCGACGAGGCCGCTCAGCTGATGCTGAGCGCCCCCAAGGACCCCGGCCGGCTCTACAATCTCGACGAGTGGTGGATCGAGCGCCGGCTGTTGTCGCGCAAGATGATCGATGCCGGGCAATATCGCGAGGCCTACCTGATCGCGCGCGACGCGGCGCTGCCGACCCGCGACATCTACAAGACCGAGCAGGAGTTCACGGCCGGCTGGATCGCGCTGCGCTTCCTCAACGACCCCGCAACTGCCGCCCAGCATTTCGCGCGCATCGGCGCCGGCAGCGTCAACCCGACCACACTCGCCCGCGCCGGTTACTGGCAGGGCCGCGCGGCCGAAGCGATGGGCCACATGCAGGACGCCCGCACCGCCTACACCGCTGCCGCCGAGCAATCGACCAGCTATTACGGACAGCTGGCACGGGCCAAGCTCGGACTGCCGCAGCTTGCCCTCAATCCGGCCCCAAGCGGCCGCGGCCGTGGTGTCGAGCGGCTCGAGATCGTGCGCGCGGTTCAGCTGCTCTATGAGGTCGATGAAGGCGAGCTTGCGGTGCCGATCTTTGCCGACATGGGCGACAATGGCGATCCCGAGGCGCTCGTGGGCCTAGCCGAGACCGCAGCGCGCCAAGGCGATGCCCGCGCCATGCTGCTGGTCGGCAAGGCCGCGCTCAACCGCGGCCTGCCGTTCGACCACTATGCCTATCCCGTCAACGGCATCCCGGCGTTCCGCGCGATCGGCCCCGAGGTCGAGCAGAGCGTGATCTTTTCGATCGCGCGCCAGGAGAGCGCGTTCAATCCGGCCGTGGTGTCCCCGGCACAGGCCTACGGTTTGATGCAGGTGACCCCCGACGCCGCGCGCTACGTCTGCAAACGCGCCGGCGTCGGCTTCGACCTCAACCGGATGAAGACCGATTCGGTCTACAATGCTCAGCTGGGCGCGGCCGAGCTCGGCGGCCTGCTGGAGGATTATCGCGGCTCCTACATCATGACGTTTGCGGCCTACAATGCCGGTCGCGGCAGCCTGAAGAAGTGGGTCGATCGGTACGGCGATCCACGCGATCCCAAGGTCGACGCAGTCGACTGGGTCGAACTGATCCCCTTCTCGGAGACCCGCAACTACGTGCAGCGGGTGATGGAGAACCTGCAGGTCTATCGCGCCCGCTTCGGCGGCGGCTCACGGCTGCAGATCGAAGCCGACCTGCATCGCGGCGCTGTTGTGGAATAGCGAACAGCGAACAGCGAACAGCGAACAGCGAACAGCGAACAGCGAACAGGAAGACAGAAGATCTCGGTCTTCTGTCAACCTATTCGCCACTCGCTGCTCGCTATTCGCTACTCTTAATCGCCTGCTAGAAGTTGCGCTGGGCCCGGACCAGAAGCGAGACCGAGTCCTGGTCCTTGAGCTGGTAGACCGTCGCCGGCTTGGCGATGGCGGCAGCGGCCGGAGCGGTCGCGTTCCCCGTGAATTTCTGATCCAAGCGGGTCCAGGCCACGTCGGCCGAGAAGGTCAGGTTCTTGACCGGCGTCCAGCGCGTGATCAAACCAAGGGTCGAGATGTTGAAGTCCGGATTGCAGTTCGCCGGGGTGATGCCAAGCTCGACGAACCCGGCACCGGCGCAGATCAACCCCTTGGCCGTGGCGTTGTATCTCACGGCACTCCAGGAGCCGTAGACCGCGGTGTTCCAGAACGGATCCCAATTGTGGGTGAAGGCGCCCCGGAAGCCGTAGGTCGTCGTCAGCTGCTGCTGGGTTCCGTTGGCGAACACGGCGTCAGACACGCCGGCAAAGCCGAGGCTCTGGAAAGTGCCAGCCACATTGCTGTTGCCGTACATCGCGTAGTTGATCGGCGCGAGGCTCTGGAAGTTGTAGCGGCTGGCACCGTTGGTATAGACGCCCTGGACGTTCAGGGTATCGCCGGGGCCGGTCGGAATGTTCTTGATCGACAGCGCGAGTTGCCCGGCGAAGCCCCATTTGTCGCCGGGATGGCCCGTGGTCTGGTTCACACCGTAATAGGCGGCGTGGTTGTCATGCGCGGCCACGGAGGCCTGCACCAAGCCCCAGGCCTGGTCCAAACGAACCATGCCGACGATGTCGGGAGCGGTGGTGCCGCCGAAGGCGTTGCCGCCATAGGCGCCGGTGATCACGCCGGCGGGCGTCTGCAGCGACGTGTTCCAGAGGTTCGACTGAGTGTAGAGCGACGGATCCTGCGCCGAGATCGAAGCCGTGATGCCCTGGCCGAAGTCCGCAGTATAGGTCAGCTGATTGACACCGGTGACCGTGCCACCGCCGCCGGTCAGACCGTCGAAGTTGTTGCCGGGATAGTTGGTCCAGGGCGCGTCGAACTGCGACACGGCCTTACCCATCGTGAAGCCGGCGAACTGGATGAAGGCGTAGAAGACGCCGAGCGTGCCGCCGGCGATGCCGTCGGTGGAAAGACCGTTCACTGTGGTCAGGCCGGCAGTGTTGGCCGCACCGGTGTTGTAGAACGTCGAGCCGTTGCCCGCCCCGGCATAGGTGCCGGTGGTCCATTGAAAGACACCTTCGAAGTAGGTACGGACCACGCCATATTCGGTCGCGGTACGGGTGTCGATATTCAGGTCCGTGCGGGCGCGGCTCGTGTAGTAGTTGCTGAGACGATTATTCGCGCCGGCAACGCCGTTGGTCGCGTTCTGAAACATCGCATTGGTGGCGAATGCGGTTTCGACGCGCAAATAGCCACCAAGCTTGATGCAAGTGTCGGTTCCCGGAATGTAGAAGAACCCCGCACCGTACAACGAGCAGACTTTCACATACTCGACCGGCTTGGCCTTGATCGGCAGATCGGCTGCCTGAGCCAAGCTAACTGCGAGCATAGCTGCCCCTGAGCCTAAGATTAGGCCCTTCACCCTTTTCATTGTTAACCTCCAAGTCGCTCTTAGTCAGAATGCGGAGTATCTCCGCCCGGCCATGCCCGACCGGTCGTCCAGAGCCGTACAGTGAAGGCAGTTATGGTTTCAGTTGGAACGATCGCGCGGCCATTTTGGTGTTTTCTCCGACCATTATCGTGACACCGCGAAATGGCGCCGGGAGCGATCGTGTCGTGCAAGGTCAAGATCTCGCCCGAGCATGGACGCCGATATGGCCGGAACATTCGTGGTGTCCTTGCCGCACCAAAGCGCGGCCAACACAGGCGCGCAGTCTCACGGGCTCAAAACAGAGCGGGACTATCAGGTTCCCGAATCGTCGACGGCCCGATGGCGAGGCAGGTTTTGTCGACACACGAGCTGCTCGCCTCCGGCGCGCTCGATACCGTGTCCCTCGAAACAGCTTTGAGCGGATAAGGAGTTCCCTTCAGACTGGGCGACTTTTTCTCGCCCCAAGTTCGGCAAAAACCGACGTGGCGAAAGCGCGTTGAGATCGCGGCTTTGTCTTGCGGTGTGGCTGGAAAAACTCAGGCGAGTGCGGCGCAACAAAAACCCCCGGCGGTTTCCCGCCGGGGGTCTGTCGATCCGTGATCAGATGATCGGGATCAGAAGTTGCGCTGAGCGCGGAGGAGCAAGCTGACCGTGTTCTGGTCCTTCAGCTCGTAAACCGTGCCCGGCTTCAGCAGGGTCGCGGACGCAGGCAGCGTCACCGTGCCCGAGTACTTCTGGTCGAGGTTGGCGTAGGTGAGATCCGCCGAGAACGTCAGGTTCTTGACCGGAGTCCAGCGGGTGATGATGCCAACCTGGGCGAGGTTGAAGTCCGGGTTGCAGTTGGTGATGCCGGCAGTCGCCGCACCCAGGGCAGCGATCGCGCCGCAGACCAGAGTCGCACCGCCATTGCCGTACTTGACCTGACCGTAAGCACCGTAAATCGCGGTGTTCCAGTAGGCATCCCAGTTGTGGGTGTAGGCGCCGCGGAAGCCCCAGGTCTGAACCGTGGAGATGTTGGTTCCGTTGGCGAACACGCCGTCGGAAGCAACGCCGATGCCGAGGCTCTGGTAAGCGCCGGGCAGACCGGTACCGCCGAACATGGCGTAGTTCTGCACCGCCAGGCTCTGGAAGTTATACCGGGTTGCACCGTCGGTGTAGACACCCTGGATGTTGATGGTGTCGCCGGGGCCAGTCGGGATGTTCTTGATCGACAAGGCCAACTGAGCAGCCCAGCCCCACTTGTCAGCCGGATGGCCAGCCGTCTCGTTCGGCGCGGGCACCGTGTAGTACGCGGCATGGTTGTCATGCGCCGCGAACGACGCCTGGAACAGACCCCAAGCCTGGTCAACACGAACCATCGCCTGGATGTCCGGCGAGCGCGTGCCGCCGAAGGAGTTGAGGCCGTAGCCAGCGCCTTCGAGGCCAGCGGCCGAAATGCCGCTCACGTTATACAGGTTGCTCTGGTAGTAAGCGGTCGGGTCAACAGCCGAGATCGAGGCCGAGATGCCCTGGCCGAAGTCAGCGGTGTAGGTGAACTGGTTCACACCAGTGACCGTGCCGCCGCCGCCGACGAGACCGTCGTAGTTGTTGCCCGGATAGTTCTGCCAGGGCGTGTCGAACTGCGACACGGCCTTACCCATCGTGAAGCCGGCGAACTGGATGAAGGCGTAGTACACGCCGAGCGTACCGCCGGCGATCGCGCCCGCGTTGGCGTTGTTCGGCGCAGACGCACCGC
Source organism: Bradyrhizobium sp. STM 3843 (assembly GCF_000239815.1). Taxonomy (GTDB): domain Bacteria; phylum Pseudomonadota; class Alphaproteobacteria; order Rhizobiales; family Xanthobacteraceae; genus Bradyrhizobium. The sequence goes on from NZ_CAFK01000213.1 coordinate 36,142, forward strand.
CAACACCCGTGCCGCCGCCGATCTGCGAGTAGACCGTCGAACCGTTGCCGTTCGCGTTGCCCGAGTAGGTGTCGGTGGTCCAGCTGAAGGTCGCATCGAAGAACGTGCGGACCACGCCGTATTCGGTCGCGGTGCGCGTGTCGATGTTGAGGTCTTCGCGGGAGCGGGTGTAGTAGTAGTTGCTCAGGCGGTTGTTCGCGCCCTGAGTGCCGGCGAAGTTGCTGTTGTACAGACCGGTGGCGTTCAGCGACGTTTCAACGCGCAGATAGCCGCCGAGCTTGATGCAGGTGTCGGTGCCGGGGATGTAGTAGAAGCCCGCACCATACAGGGAGCAAACCTTCACATACTCGACCGCTTTGGCCTTGATTGGAAGGTCGGCTGCCTGAGCCCCACCCATGGCGACCAGGGCCGCCGCTGAGCCGAGGATAAGGCTCTTAACCGTCTTCATGTTAACCTCCAAGTTGCTCTCTAGAGAAAGACCTGGACCAAGATCCCCCAGGACGACCCGGTCTTTCCCATCCCGAAAAACCGCTTCAGCCGCTTCGCGCCATCGGACACACCCGCATCAACGCGAGGGACTTCAGCGAAACCTCTGTCACGGGACGATCGAGTAACCCCCCACCGTCACGGGGAACTATGCCTTCGCTCATTCGGTAATCAAAATAGTTTATTGGGTCAGGCAATTGAATGAACGAACGATGTGTCCTGCCAGCAACACCGAAATGGGTGATGCTGCGGCGCATGACCGATCAATGACGCTCCGCTAGATAGCTGATTTCGCGAGGGATTTTTCTCGGACCACGTCAGCGCGTGAAATCGACACCTCGCGCGCCAGCGCACACGCATCAACGTCCGGAGGCGCACCGTCCGAGCGGTCTCAGCCGCCCTCCCGGCCAGTATCTTCCCGGAAGAATCAGGGCGCAGTTCGCAGACTCACGTAGGAGATCGCGCCGATGAGCGTGCACCCGGCAGAGCTACGCTGCGTCTGGGCCAAGGTCTGGGCCAAGGCTGCCGGTATCAGGCTCTCGGCGTCGGGCTTTCGATATCCGCGGATGGGACCGAAATGGATGATTCTGATGGCGATCGCCGCCCTCGACCAGGGGACGGCGGCCCTCCCCGACCGAATCCGACGTAACATTATCCTCCGAGACAGCTCTTTCGCCGCGCACGGACGGCCGATGCCTGATTTGCATTCGCGTAGGATGTCGGCGCGAGGCAGCCCGCCAAAAAGGCGCGAGAAGATGCGTCCCCCGAATCGCTTCGCTCCTGGCGGTCCCAGCCCCCAAGGCAAGCCGAGTGCGGGCTCGAACTTGAAGTTGAGAGCCGTCTGCCCGTGCACGCCTCAGCGCAACGTCGAAAATTCGAAGCCGCGCCAGAATCCGGATTTGCAGGTGCTCTTTGCACGGGGCGGTAGCGCCTCGGCACAAGTGCAAGCGCATCAAAAAACCCCCGGCAGTCGCCTGCCGGGGGTTGGTGGATCGGATCCAAGAATCAGGATCAGAAGTTGCGCTGAGCGCGCAGCAGCAGAGAGACCGTGTTCTGGTCCTTGAGCTCGTAGAAGGCAGCCGGCTTGAGGGTCGACGCTATGGCTGGCGCCGCAGCCAGACCAGAGAACTTCTGGTCGATATTGGTCCAGGTCACTTCACCCGAGAAGGTCAGGTTCTTGACCGGGGTCCAACGCGTGATCAGGCCCAAGCTCGAGATGTTGAAGTCCGGATTGCAGTTGGCCAGTGCAATGCCAAGCCCGGTGACGCCGGGGCTGGCGCAGATCAGGCCCTTGGCCGTGTTGCTGTAGCGGACCGCCGCCCACGAACCGTAGATCGCCGTGTTCCAATACGGATTCCAGTTGTGGGTGTAGGCGCCACGCATGCCATAGCTGGTGGTCAGCTCAAGGCCGGTGCCACCCCCTGCACTGCTGTAGACCGCATCAGACGGACCAGCGAACGCGATGCTCTGATAGGCCAGCGGATTGCTGGTGCCGCCGTAGAGGAACATCGAGGTCGGAGCCAGGCTCTGATCGTTGTAGCGCGTCGCACCGTTGGTGTAGACGCCCTGAACGTTGATGGTGTCGCCAGCTCCGGTCGGGATGTTCTTGATCGACAGAGCCAGTTGACCAGCCCAGCCCCATTTGTCGCCGGGATGACCGGTGGTCTCGTTCGCACCGTAATAGGCAGCGTGGTTGTCATGCGCCGCGAACGACGCCTGGAACAGGCCCCAGGCCTGATCGACACGGACCATTGCGACGAGATCGGGCGAGCGGGTGCCGCCGAAAGCACCGCCGCCGTAGGCGCCGCCGAGCACACCGCTGGTGGACGACAAAGCCGTGTTCCAGATATTGGTCTGGAAATAAGCGGTCGGATCCTGCGCCGAGAATGACGCCGTGATGCCCTGGCCGAAATCGGCGGTATAGCTGAACTGGTTCACACCGGTGTCCGAACCGCTGCCGCCCCACAGGCCATCGAAGTTGTTGCCCGGATAGTTGCTCCAAGGCGCGTCGAACTGCGAGGTGGCCTTGCCCATGGTGAAGCCAGCGAACTGGATGAAGGCATAGTACACGCCGAGCGTACCGCCTGCGATTGCGCCCGCATTGGCATTGTTCGGCGCGGAAGCGCCGGCCACACCGGTGCCGCCACCGATTTGGGAATAGACCGTCGAGCCGTTGCCGTTCGCATTGCCCGTGTAGTTATCGGTGGTCCAGGTGAAGACCCCCTCGAAATAGGTGCGGACCACGCCGTACTCGGTCGCCGTCCGCGTATCGACGTTCAATTTTTCGCGGGAACGGGTGAAGTAGTAGTTGCTGAGGCGATTCTTGGCGGCGGAGACGCTGGTCACGGCGCTGTTGTACTCGCCACCGCTGTTGAACGAGGTCTCAACGCGCAGATAGCCGCCGAGCTTGATGCAGGTATCGGTGCCGGGGATGTAGTAGAAACCGGCGCCGTAGAGCGAGCACACTTTCACATATTCGACCGCCTTGGCCTTGATCGGAAGGTCAGCGGCCTGCGCCCCGGCGGTCGCGGCAAGCAAAGCGGCTGCCGAGCCCATCACGAGGCTCTTCATCACGTCCATAGTCCAATCTCCAACCAATTTTCGGCCAGGGATTCCGCAGAGAGTTGAGTCCCTCGGAATCGTACCCTGATCCCCCATCAACCCGGCGCTCAGCCGCTGGCGCCATTTCGCCCTACCCGCCGCAGCCACACGACGAGGCTTCAGCGAAGCCTCCGTCACGGGATGATCGAGTAGTCTCCCCACCGTCGCCACGACTATGCCTTCGCAGACGCAGAATTAAAATCATTTACTAGGTCAGATAATTGAATGAGGCGACAGTGTGTCTCGACAGCCACATTGGCGGTGCGATGCTGCGGTGCATGGCTGACCAACGGCGTGCTCCTAGATAAGTGATTTCGTTATGGATTTTTTTTAATTAGGCTAGCGGGTGAAATCGGAACATCGCGAGCTATGGCGCTCATCAGCAAATCCAAAGACGACCCGTCAGAACAGGCTGAGCCGTCCCAACGGCCGGTATTTTCCCGCAAGAATCAGGATGCGGTTCGCAGACTCACCTGGGAAATCGCATCCATCAGCGTCCATCTGGAAGAGCTAAGGTACTTCTGGGCCAAGGCCCTCGGTATCAGCGGACCGCAATGGATGATCCTGATGGCGATCTCCGACCTGGACAAGGGCGACGGTATTCCCGTCAATGCGGTCGCCAAGATGCTGCACGTCGACTCCTCTTTCGTCACGACGCAATCGAAGCTTCTCGAGAAGAAGGGCTTCATGCGCCGCAAGCCGGCGCCGGAAGATGCGCGCGTGGTGCGGATGTCGCTCACCGACAAGACCTACAAGCAGCTCGCCACCCTTGCCGCGCAGCAGGACGACATCCACGACTTCATCTTCGAGGAATTCGAGGAGCAGGAGCTCGTCGCCTTCACCGACAAGCTCGCGGCCCTGAAGGGCCGAATCGAGAAAGCCTGCATGAAGGTCGCGCTCGGCATCTAGCGGTCAGAGGCCGATCTAGTGGCAGAAGCCAACACTTGCATCGCAAGGTTGGCCTCTGCGGTGTCTCGGCGTTGCCAGACGGGTGATCAGCTGCGCAGCCCGGTGCTGCTGCCGAGGCGCATCGCGATCCAGTCGAAGATGAACTCGTTGGCAGCCGCGGACGCGTCGGCCGAGCTTTGCTCACCGGACAAGATCTTCAACGTGATGTCCGGGTGCTCGCGCTTCATCTGCGCTACCAGCTTGGTGGCTTGCTTTGGACACAGCCAGCCTTGCTCGTGCATCGCGATCAGGACCGGGCACATGATGTGGCGGGCCACCCTGCTCGTCCCAATGGTCGACACCAGGCCGCCATGACCAGACGCCGATCGGCGGGCCAGGAAGGCGCGCTCATGCACATCCCACAGGCCTGCATCGCAGACCGCCGCCGCATAGCGCTGATCCAAGGCGATGCCGCGGGCCACGAATGAGGATCCCCAGTCCTCGGCGAGAATAGCGATTCGGGTCTCGTCGACGTCCTCGCGCTCAGAGACGTAGTCCATCACGCTCGCGACCGCCGATTCGAGATCGCGGCTGCCGACGATGTCGTCGAACCGACTTGCCGTTTCAACCCCGAGCAGATCGACCACCAGCAGCGACAGACCGCGCGCGATGGCGTGTCCGGCGAGCTTCAACAAGGCGGCTTCCTTGCGCCGCCCCGGTTCGACAAAACAGATCACCGTCGCTGCTTTGCCGGCCTCACCGCGCGCCGGCAGGAAATAGCCCTGCAGCGGATAGTCGGCGCGCCAGGGGATGGTCACCACGGCGCCCTTCGGATCGGCGCAGCGCAGAAAGGCACTGCTGCAGGCGCGCATGCGCGCGAGCACCGTCTGTTGCCGGCTGTCCGAGCTCGTGAACGGAAAGAGCGCGGCCTCATAGTAATTGATCGCACGCAGCCAGTAATTCTGGGCGGAGTCCAAGCCGCAGCTGGCCGATGTTTCCGCCACGAAGCGGGCATGATCGCCGAGCCTGGTCCATTCCCGACACCAGGAATCCTCGTCGTCGACGTCGATCCGGCGCGCCGTCGCCAGACATTCGGCGATATCCGAACCCCCGTCCGGCAAGCTGCCCAACAGCCGATTGAGCTCGTCGGAAAGATCTTCCCTTCCCGGCCAAGGGCTTGACGTCTGGTTCAGAAAGTTTTCCGACCGCATTGGCAAGATCACTTTCACGTTAGGCGGTTCCCCACAATGAACTTATATTTGTCCATAGAGTGGCTGAGCGGGTAAATCGTCGTCAAGAGAACCGGATACGACCGGCCGGGCTTTTTTGGTACGCTATCAGACCGACTGCCCTACACGCGTAACAGAATACCTCACACAATCTGCGCGCGAGACCGCAATACACGATACACAACATAAGATACGGGTCGCCGATCCAACCAAGCGCGCGGCGACGTCACGCTTTTTCTGTCCCCAATCTCCAGGGATTCGCCCAACGGGCCGATTCGGAAGACTCTCTGCTTCCCTCGACAAGTGTTCCGGCTCCAAAAGCCGAGAAACCTCCAGCGGGGCATCGCTGGAGGTTTCGGAGGTTTAACACTAAAAAGGGTGTGTCTCCTTTGCAGGCCACTCTTCGATGAGCGGCGACACGCTTATTAATTAGCTTAGTAGCTCATCTATTTTCAATATCTATTTTGAGAAATGAGCGGCCTGTCGACAGCCGAAAGCTCTTTGAGACAATTTGGCCACACCACATCGCGCAAAGCTGCGGATTCCCGTTCGGATTCCGCAATTCCGGCAGGCAGGATGATGAAGTGGATCCGCCCCACTGGCCGGCAATTGACGCGGCCCGGGCTCTTCGATCAGGCTTTGCGCGATCGCGATCGCCGTCAGAGAGAGTGCTGGTGATCCGGCATGCCGCTGAATGGCCGGAAACGGTCCCTGACCACCTGATGACACTCGCAGCCGGAGCGCCGTAATCCATCCAGATCCAGGATGCGAAGCGCGCCGCGCGTCCGCGCCACAATGCCCTGCGCTTCGAGCTGAGCCAACGCCACGGACACACCGGGCCGGCGGACGCCCAAAGCGTCGGCGAGCAGACCATGCGTGACCGGCAGCACATCGCTCTCAATCATGTCATGGGCGAGCAGAAGCCAACGCGCGAGCCGCTCCGACAGCTCGTGCTTGGCGTTGCACATCGCAATCTGCGCCTTGAGGGCCATCAGCACCTGGACGTATTTGAGCAGATGCTCCTTGATGGAGGGACGCTCCACCATCAGCCCGCGCAGCGTCTCCGCCTCGATCCCGAGCGCCTGCCCGGGAACGAGCACCACCGTGCGCTGAATTGCGATCATCGTGCCGAGCACGACCGAGACCCCGATGAACCCGCAACGGCCGACATTCGCGACTTCGACCGCGCCGTCCTTCGGGCTGCGGACGACGCGCGAGATCAAGCCACTCTCGACAAAATAAACCGCGTCCGGGCAGCGAAATGCATCATGCAGAATGTCGTTTCGCCGCAAGGAGACGCGGCGCAGATGAGGACGGAGCAGCGCGAAATCTGCCTCTGGAAGCGTGGCGAGAATCAAATTCCGAACGATGTACGCTGATTGCGATCCCGAAAGGGATGGCGTCGCCGGAACTAACTCGAACATCGTCCTCCCACATCCGTTGCTTGCAAGCGCCCCCATCAACGCTTTGTCGTGCTCTCCATCCTGCAGCGCATTGCGGATGAAATAAAGACCAAAACTCGTTTCATGCCAACACATTGCTCGGCGCAGCTCAAGATCTTTGGCGCTCGTTTGCGTCGGCTGCGACGATGCTCAAGCTTGCGGCACCGAATGGGCCATTGATGCCCTTGGCACGCCCTTATGCCGACCCGGTCCCGCCCGATTCCGCACCAACCCGCCCGATTCCGCACCAAAAAAGCCCCCGGCAGTCACCTGCCGGGGGCTCCCGAATTGCGAGGATCGAAAGGTCGGGATCAGAAGTTACGCTGAGCGCGCAGCAGCAAGCTCACCGTGTCCTGGTCCTTCAGCTCGTAGGCAGCGGCCGGCTTGGCAACCGCATTGACCGCCGGAGCTGCGATCACGCCCGAGTACTTCTGATCGAGATGGCTGTAGGTCACGTCCGCCGAGAAGGTCAGGTTCTTGACCGGGGTCCAGCGCGTGATCAAACCGACCTGCCCGATGTTGAAGTCGGGGTTGCAGCCCGCACCGGTGATGCCGAGAGCAACAAAGCCCGGGCTCGTGCAGATCAGACCCTTGGCAGTATTGTCATAACGAACAGCCGCCCAGGCACCGTACAGCGCCGTGTTCCAGTACGGATCCCAGTTGTGCGTGAACGCACCGCGGAAACCGTAGGTGGTGGTCAGCTCCACGCCCGTGCCGACACCGAACACGCCGTCCGACACGCCCGCAATGCCGAGGCTCTGATAGGCATTGCCGCTGCTGCCGTACATCGCGTACGAGGTCTGAGCCAAGCTCTGGAAGTTGTAGCGGCTAGCACCGTTGGTGTAGACGCCCTGGACGTTAATGGTGTCGCCAGGTCCGGTCGGGATGTTCTTGATCGACAGAGCCAGCTGACCAGCCCAACCCCACTTGTCGCCCGGATGACCGGAGGTCTCGCTCACACCGTAGTAGGCGGTGTGGTTGTCATGCGCCGCGAACGACGCCTGGAACAGACCCCAGGCCTGGTCGACGCGGACCATGCCGATGATGTCCGGGGCCACCGTGCCACCGAAGGCGTTGCCGCCGTAGGAGCCGGTCAGCACGCCGCCGGCCGTCGAGAGCGAGGTGTTCCAGAGGTTGGTGGTCTGGTACAGCGCCTGGTCCTGCACCGAGATCGCCGCCGTGATGCCCTGGCCGAAATCAGCGGTGTAGGTGAACTGGTTCACGCCGGTGACAGTGCCGCCGCCGCCGACCAGCTGGTCGAAGTTGTTGCCGGGATAGTTGGTCCAGGGCGCGTCGAACTGCGACACGGCCTTACCCATCGTGAAGCCGGCGAACTGGATGAAGGCGTAGTAGACACCGAGCGAGCCGCCGGCGATGCCGTCATTGCTCAGACCGTTGACCGAGGTCAGGTTGGCCGTGTTGGCCGCACCGGTCGAGTAGAAGGTCGAACCGTTGCCCGAGCCACCATAGGTGCCCGAGGTCCAGGTGAAGACCACGTCGGCGTAGGTACGGACCACGCCGTATTCGGTCGCGGTGCGCGTGTCGACGTTGAAGTCTTCACGCGAACGGGCCTGATAGTAGTTGGTCAGGCGGTTGTTGGCGCCGGGCGAACCGGCATAGGCAGCGTTGTAGTCGCCGTTGGTGTGGGCGAGAGCGTCCACACGCAGATAGCCGCCCAGCTTGATGCAGGTGTCGGTGCCGGGAATGTAGTAGAAACCAGCGCCGTAGAGCGAGCAGACCTTCACATACTCGACCGCCTTGGCCTTGATCGGAAGGTCGGCCGCCTGCGCCCCGGTGGCTGCGGCAAGCAAAGCAGCTGCCGAGCCCAGGACAAGGCTCTTCATCACGTTCATATGTTAAACCTCCAAGTTGCTCAGTCAGGGAAGGTTCCGCCTCCGCTGGGTGTGAACACCCTTGGAATCTCGTACCCTGGTCCCCTTCGACCCGTCGCTCAGCCGCATCGCGCACTCGGAAACCCGCGTGACCGCGAGCACTTGAGCGAACGACTAAAACGGGACGACGCAGGGATGCCCCCCTCCGTCGCAAGGTCAGAATTACCGAAGCACATTGCACACGCAACAAAGGAACCGCCACAGTGAAGGCAAAGCGGCCGGTTTCTGGAGGGGTGTTGCATAAATAGCACTCGCCCATCACAGTCGGAACGTTTCACAAGCTATTGTTTTCGCTTGATTTTACCCTGCAGCGCCGATCCATCCGGAACGCGCTCGCGCCGAACGCACCAAAGGCACCGTTCGCCTCAGCCCTCAATCGAGATTATTCCGGCCGCTCCC
>NZ_CAFK01000212.1 GCF_000239815.1 Bradyrhizobium sp. STM 3843
CCCTATGCCACGAAGGCGCGCCACACCCGGTGTCGTCCCGGCGAACGCCGGGACCCATACCGCGTGATGCCAGGGAATGGGCTCGCGGCCGATACCGCGCACAACAATCGACGGCGGTTGTTATGGGTCCCGGCGTTCGCCAGGACGACAGCCGAGATAGCCGCGCGTCCGCTGGCCATCTTGTTCCTCACGCTCTGGCTCGCTGCCTGCGGCCAATCCGGGCCGCAATTCACCATCCTCTCCGGCTCCGAGAACGACGTGCTGGAGCCGTTGGTGCAGGAGTTCTGTCATTCGCGCGGGGCAACCTGCGACATGCATTATCAAGGCTCGCTCGATATCGCGCTGTCGCTCAAGCCGGGCAGCGATCCGAAGGCCGATGCGGTCTGGCCGGCGGCCTCGATCTGGATCGACATGTTCGACACCGGCCGCCGGGTGAAGTCGATCAAGTCGATCACCCAGATGCCGGTGATCCTCGGCGTGCGGCGATCGAAGGCGGAAGAGCTCGGCTGGATCGGCGCCAAGGTCACGACCAAGGACATCCTGGGGGCCGTCGAGGCCGGCCGGCTGAAATTCCTGATGACCTCGGCGACGCAGTCGAATTCCGGCGCGTCCGCCTATCTGGCGATGCTGGCGTCGGCGATCGGCAAGCCTGATTTGATCGAGGCCGGCGATCTCGAGCGCGAGGGCGTGGTCTCCACCGTGCGCGCGCTGCTGCGTGGCGTCGAGCGTTCGTCCGGCTCGAGCGGCTGGCTCGCCGATCTCTATCGCGAAGGCGAGCGCAACGGCGCGCATTACCAGGCGATGTGGAACTACGAAGCGGTCATCAAGGAGACCAACGACAAGCTCAAGGCCGACGGCTTCGAGCAGCTCTATGCGATCTATCCGCAGGACGGCGTCTCGGTCGCCGATTCGCCGCTCGGCTTCGTCGACCGTGGCCGCGGCAAGGAGGTCGAGCAGTTCTTCGAGGAGCTGCAGGCCTTTCTGCTCAAGCCGGAGACCCAGGCGCGCATCGCCAAGACCGGCCGCCGGGTCGAGCTCGGGCGCGCCGCGCTGCTCCCCGCAGATCCCGCAACCAATCTCGATCCGTCGCGGCCGGTGACGGTGGTGCGACCGCCCGAGCCCAAGGTGATCCAGGTCGCGCTCAACACCTATCAGGAGGCGCTGCGGCGGCCGTCCTTGACCGCGCTCTGTCTCGATCTCTCCGGCAGCATGCAGGGCCATGGCGAAACCCAGCTGCTGGAGGCTATGAGTTTCCTGCTGACGCCGGCGCGTACCAAGGAAATGCTGGTGCAATGGTCGAAGCAGGACGAGATCATCGTGCTGCCGTTCAGCGACCACGTGCAATGGGTGACGAGCGCGAGCGGCGACGATCAGGAGCAGGCGGCGCTGCTCAAGGAGACCCTGACGCTGCATGCCGGCGGCGGCACTGATTTCTACACCTGCGGCGCGCGGGCGCTGGCGGCCATGAAGCCGACCCTGGACGCCGGCTCGCATCTGGCTGCGATCGTGATCATGACCGACGGCAAGAGTCAGGGCTCGCGATCCACCTTCGAGCAGCCCTGGCGGGCGGATGGCGGCCGGGTGCCGGTGTTCGGCGTGACCTTCGGCGACGAGGCCGATCGCACTCAGCTCGATGCGCTGGCCAAGCTGACCGGCGGCAGGGTATTCGACGGCACCAAGAATCTCACCGACGCCTTCCGCGCGGTGCGTGGATATAATTAGATGCCTGGGTTGAGATCTTGCCATCTCCACCGCTGTCATGCTCCGCCCCCGGGTCGGCGCGTAGAGCCGCCCGAGGACAGGCTCC
>NZ_CAFK01000211.1 GCF_000239815.1 Bradyrhizobium sp. STM 3843
TGCCCATGCTGTTCGAGCGTTTCCCGAAGATGACGCTGCCAGATCCGGCGAGCGTGCGCTGGCATGGGTTCGGGTTTCGGGGGCCGCTCAATTTGCCGGTTCGCCTGCAATAGGATCAGGGCGAGCGCTCGTTCTACTGCGTCTTGCCTTCGTGCACTTGATGCGGTCACGGGTTAATTCAGAGATCATGCTTCCCACGTCGGCGTAGGTTGATTGCGCTGGCGCCCCTCTCTGGATTGATCACATCTGTTCGAGTCGCCGTTTGCTGATCGAAGTCGAACAGCCATAGTTACTGGGGCTGCGCATTGATGCGGTCTCTGACGTACCGGCGTTTGCCTAGGCTCATTTCGACGCCAATTCTGAAATATTGGCCTTTCTGGCATCGTTGAGGGAGCCTGCAATCGGCCTCGTGCGGCATCCGCGAGCCGACCAGCCCAGCGATCTATGAAATGCGTCGGCATCGACACGCTCGACTCCTCAGTGGATAAACCAATAGCGCGGAACGCGTCGCAGGTAGACTTCGTAGCTCTCGCCAAACCGCTTGAGAAGATGCCGTTCCTCCGACCGGACAACCGCCACGTTCAGCAGGATCAAGGTCGGCACGAGCAGGATCAGCAGCCAATCCAGCATCAGCATCAGCGCGAGACCGAACAGTGCAACCAACCAGCCGAGATAGCAGGGATTCCTCGTCCACGCGAAGATGCCATCGGTCACCAGGACAGTCACCGGCTGCCGTGGTTCAACCTCCGCGCGGTGTCGCCTCAGGGCCCGATATCCGGCAAAGCTGATCGCAATGCCGGCCGCCGCAAGCAGGGCACCGAGGGAGAATAAACATACGACACCGACGCCGTCGGCTGATGCAGAGTCGGTGAACAGACTGCGCGGCAGCGGCAGCATCCACTGCAGCAGACCTGCGAGGAACACCACCAGAACCGACGCCGGGATCAGGCGCGGAAACATCACGCCATGGTCGTTTTCGACAGTATCCACGCGAATCGCCTCCTGAATTTGGCGCACCGTCACGCTCCAGCTCATTTGTCTCCATTGGAGACTTTTACTCAAGTCTTGTGCCTTCGAAGCCTGCGGATCTGGAGCAGCCTAATAGGATCAGCCGCTTGCGCGCATGAAGGCCGGGGGCCCCTGTTCTTGATAACGAGTTGTAATAAGTCTCCCATGGAGACATATGAGCACACTCTGGGACGAGTCAAGTGGGCTTTTCCGCCACAGCTCCGACGTTGGTAAATGCCGCTGAATTCTAGTAGATAAGGTCAGTTTGCGGGGTGCTCCCCCCCTGCCGCGGTAGCAAACCACCGCAATTTAGCTTGTGTCGCTGTTCAACACTACTTAGTCTCCAGTGGAGACTAGGGCTCGAGAGAAACCTTCGGATGCCCCGCAGAGCGGCAACAAAGAGAACCACATTTCGCCACGGCAATCTTCCGGACGCGCTGATTAAAGCTGCGATCCGAAGGATCGAGGAGCATGGCGGCGGTTCGATAACCCTGCGCGATCTCGCGCAGGATACGGGCGTGAACCATCGCGCGATATATCGCCATTTCCCCGACAAGGAGGCGCTCCTTGCCGAAGTTGCGGAGAGAATTTGGCGGGATTTCATCCATCACCTGGGCAAGGCCGTTGCCAACGAGGCTCCCGGCGAAGCGATGCTGGTGGCTGCGGGGCTCGCGGTGTTTACGTTTGGGCGAAAGAACAGCAACATATTTCTGTTCGCGACCGGCGCTTACCCCAGTCTCGGCGTCAGATTCCCCCGGCTCGAGGCCGCGATCACCGAGGCACTGCAGATATTTGTGGTGGGCTTCGCCGGCACGGGCATTGCGCCAAACCTGGTGGTCGCCAGAGCCGGCGTCTACATCGCATCAATGCAGGGCCTTACCGCACAGTATCTTTATGGGCGGCTACGCGTCGCCCCGGACAAGGCCAACGCATGGATGAGGGATACCTGCCACCTGCTCATAAAAGGATTGGCTGAGCACGGCTTCGGCTGATATGTGCCGGCCGCTGCCGAGATGCCGGCGCAAACATTTAGGTGGTCACAGTTTGCCAACCACGGCCGCGAGCGCGAGGGCCGCAGGAATCGAGCAATTGATCAGACCGCCGGACTCCATGTCAATCCATGCGCAGCGAAGACCCGAGGCAATGACGCAGGCGAGCCCGAACACAGAGAAGGCCGATGCCACTTCTGGGTTGCGATCCAGCAGACCGATGCTCAGCGCTGCCACGAGAAATGCATGATAGCGACCATCGATGCGGCTTGTGACAGCATTCCAGACCGAACCGATCACAACCGCCATCAGCCAGAACCAGGCGAAGCTCCTGGCAACCAGCGGATCCGGATGAAAGAAGGCAAGGATCAGCGCGGTCAGCAGGAACACGTTGTAGAGGGTGTTGCTCGGCATCGCGTCCGCCAGCGTTCCTTCGCTCAAACGCGCCATTCTGTTCTCGGGAGCCAGCCACTCGAAAACCGTGCTCTGCAGGGCGAGATGACAATGAGGAACAATCGTCAGCAAAACTAAAACTTTGGGAAGCATAGTATCACTCGCAACTAGATGATACTAGAGCAACACTTTAGAACTTCCCTATGGTGGAATTGAGGCCGGCCCACGAGGAGCAAGAGTTTGAAGGCGACCTGTTTCGCATTGTGGTGTGCCTTGCGGCCACAGGCGCGCGATTTGCCCAGATAAGACGAATGCGCGTGAGCGATGCGCAACGAACAGAGCAACGCCTGATGGTACCACGGTCCTACAAGGGACGTGACGGCAGCAGGTGCAGCGCGCAGGGCTCCAGAGAGTCATTCCCTACGCGTTGCGGCATTCCAGCATCGTTCGCGGCCTGCGAAACATGCTTCCCATCCAGCACGTGAGCGGTTTGGGCTGCGGCACCTTCGGATTTCTCGAACCCATATTCGGCCGTTTCCTTATTGAGTTTCGGTCCGCAAGCGCCCTGAACTCCGGACCTTTCGAGGCGTTCAAGAACCGAATCCTGCGCGACGGCGAGTGCGTCCATGGCTTGTTGCGGTGTTTTCGTCCCGGATGAAGCGTCGCCGATGTTTTGCCACCAGAGCTGCGCGAGCTTTGGATAGTCAGGCACGTTGTCGCCGGTCGGGGGCCGAGCCGGATTCGTCCGCGCTCTCCTTCATGGTGAACGCGAAGAACCCGATTCCGGAAAGCCAGATCATCGCCAACATCAAGATCGCGATCGGCGGCGGCATCAACGAGCCGCGCGACGCCCTGCTGACGATCCTCTACGGCCTCCTGACCAATCCGGAGCAGCTTGCCGCCGTGCGCGAACAGGAGAAGTGGCGCTCCGCCTTCGAGGAAGGGGTGCGGTGGGTGGCGCCGATCCAGGCGAGCTCACGCCTTGTGATGGAAGACACCGAGATCCGCGGCTGCCTGATCCCGAAGCGCGACACCGTGATGACGATCCAGGCGTCGGCGAACCGG
>NZ_CAFK01000210.1 GCF_000239815.1 Bradyrhizobium sp. STM 3843
CCTCGCTTCGCTCGGCACCCTCTCCCACAAGGGGAGAGGGTAAGAACTAACCCCAATTCACGTCATGGCGAGCGAGCACCTCGCGCACGCCGGCGATCAGCTCGTCCTCCTTGCAGGAGAATTGCGCCGGACGGCTCTCGCGCCATTCCTGGTTGGAGGCGATCGCGGCGGCCGCCTTGGCGCCCTCGATCAGATCCTTGATCTGCACCTCGCCGCGCGCCTTTTCGTCCGAGCCCTGGATGATGACGCAGGGCGCATTGCGGCGGTCGGCATATTTGAGCTGGTTGCCCATGTTCTTGGGATTGCCGAGATAGAGCTCGGCGCGGATGCCGTGATTGCGCAGCTTGGACACCATCGCCTGATAGTCGGCAACGCGATCGCGATCGAACACGGTCACGACCACGGGACCGAACGCCGGCCGCGTATCGAGCTTGCCAAGCATCGTCAGCGCAGCCTGCAGCCGCGACACGCCGATGGAGAAACCGGTTGCCGGCACCAGCTCGCCACGGAAACGCGAGACGAGGCCATCATAGCGCCCGCCACTGCCGACCGAGCCGAACCGCACCGCACGCCCCTTCTCGTCTTTGGTTTCCAGCGTCAGTTCGGTCTCATATACAGGGCCGGTGTAGTATTCGAGGCCACGCACGACCGACGAGTCGAAGCTGATGCGGTCGTAGCGGTAGCCCGCACTCCAGAACAGCTTGGCCATCTGGGCGAGCTCATCGATGCCTTCCTGGCCGGTCTTGGACGAGCCGACGACTTCGCGCCATTGCGCAAAGCTGATATCCCAACCGCTGCCATTGTCACCGCTGGGGTCGGCATATTTGCTGCCGACATAAGAGAGAACGGCTTCGGCTTGCTGATCGCTCAAGCCCGCGCCCTTGGTGTAGTCACCACTCTCGTCCTTGCGGCCTTCGCCGAGCAGCTTCCTGATCTCCTCGATCGGAAACTTGTCGGCCTTGTCTATCGCGCGCAGCACGGTGAGACGACGGCCGATATTGTCATCGCCGCCGATACCGATGCCCTCCATGACACCGTCGAGCACCTTGCGGTTGTTGACGCGCACGACGTAATCGCCGCGCGCAATGCCGAGCGCCTCCATCGTATCCGCGGCCATCATGCAATTTTCGGCGTCAGCCGCGACGGTCGGCGCGCCCACCGTATCGGCATCGAACTGCATGAACTGGCGGAAGCGGCCGGGCCCCGGTTTCTCGTTGCGGAATACGTAACCCGCACGATAGGAGCGATAGGGCTTCGGCAGCGTGTCAAAATTCTCCGCGACGTACCGCGCCAGCGGCGCGGTGAGATCGTAGCGCAGCGAGATCCACTGCTCGTCATCGTCCTGGAACGAGAACACGCCCTCGTTCGGGCGGTCCTGGTCGGGCAGGAACTTGCCGAGCGCATCGGTGTATTCGAACGCCGGCGTCTCCACAGGCTCGAAACCGTAGCGCTCGTAGACGGCGCGGATCTTCTCCACCATCTCACGCGTGGCCGCGATCGCGGCGGGACCGCGATCCTCCAGCCCGCGCGGCAGCCGCGCCTTCAATTTCTGTGGTTTTTTGGGTTTGTCGGACATGGCGGCTTGGTAGCAGCCGTGGCACATGGCGGCAACCGCCGCTGACGTGCTTCAGTCCTGCGGGTTGCTCAGATGTGGCGAGCGCACCTTTTCGCCGCGCATGTGGTGCGCTCCCTCCCCCCTTGCGGGGTCCGAGGCGAGCGAAGCTCGCTCTCGAGGTTGGGGTTGGGGGGTCCACACGGGCAGTCTTCGCGGAGACCCCCACCCCCAACCCCTCCCCGCGGGGGGAAAGGAGCGCACCGCTATCGCGGACACAGTTCACCCTTTCACCCGCAGGCGGAAGGGAGCGTCAGTCACTTCACCTCGCGGATCCAGCTGTGCGGATCAGCGGTGCGGCCATACTGGATGTCGACCAGCTTCTTGCGCAGTCCCATTGCGACCGGGCCGGCTTCGCCGCCATTGATGACGAAATCGCCGCTCGTCGAACGCACCTTGCCGATCGGCGAGATCACGGCTGCCGTGCCGCAGGCGAAGGCCTCCTTGAGCCGGCCGCTCTTGGCATCCGCGCGCCACTGGTCGATCGAATAGGCCTCCTCACGCACCTCGGTGCCGGCATCCTTGGCGAGCGCGATGATGGAATCCCGGGTGATGCCGGGCAGGATGGTGCCGAGCGGCGGCGTCGCGAGCGAGCCGTCGTCGAACACGAAGAACACGTTCATGCCGCCGAGCTCCTCGACGTAGCGGCGCTCGAGCGCATCGAGGAAGACGACCTGGTCGCAGCCATGCTCGATCGCCTCGGCCTGGGCGCGCAGGCTCGCCGCGTAATTGCCGCCGCATTTGACGGCGCCGGTGCCGCCGATCGCGGCGCGCGTATAATTCTCTGACGCCCAGATCGAGACCGGCGCCGGACCGCCCTTGAAATAGGAGCCAACCGGCGAGGCGATGACGGCGAAGATATATTCCGCCGACGGCTTCACGCCGAGGAAGACCTCGCTCGCGATCATGAAGGGCCGCAGGTACAGGCTGCCCTCCCCGCCCGGGATCCAGGCGCGGTCGATCCGCACGAGCTGCTCGACGGCGTCGATGAAGACGGGCTCGGGCAGCGGCGCCATCGCCATGCGCTCGGCCGAATTGTGGAAGCGTTTGGCATTGGCATCGGGGCGAAACAGGTTCACCCCGCCGTCGTCGCGCTTGTACGCCTTGAGACCTTCGAAAATCTCCTGCGCATAGTGCAGGACGGCCGTGGCCGGATCGAGCGGGAAATTCGCCCGCGCCACGATGCGTGCATCATGCCAGCCCTTCGCCTGATTGTAGCGGACCACGGCCATGTGATCGGTGAAGACCCGGCCAAAGCCGGGGTTTGCGAGCTTGGCTGCGCGCTCCTCTGCGGAGGTCGGATTGGGTGTCGGCTGGATTTCGAAATTCAAGCTCATGTTCTTGCTCCCCGCTGGGCTGGCCATCGCGAGTTCTGGCACCGACCGGTCCGGTCGGCACTGCTGGCTTCGTCGGTCTGGACTTCGCCACCCAGCTTGGGGCCGGTTGCCCGCCAGCAGGTCGATGAGGACGCGCTTTTGTGCCAGGCGGAAGTCCAGTATGTTTGCCGATATGCCGCTCGACAACACGGTAGATCAATGCGCGGCCCTTGCCGTCCTTCCGGGCGGACTCAGGCCTGTTCAGTCACGTCTTGAGACACGTCGCTCGCCGGCTAAACGATCTAAAATTTCGCCGTGAGCGAATGTTTTGTAACATTGAACCTCAGAAACGTCAACATGGCTGACATAAATTTCTCGACCCGTCCCGACAGCCCCGATTCGCGGGCTCCCGAGCCGCAGGCTGCGGCGGCGGACGAGCGGCCGTTGCGCTGGGACATCATCGAGCTCCTGTTCTTCGCCTATCGCGATTTCGTTGGCGATGCCGACCACGAGCTGGAAGCCTTCGGCTTCGGGCGCGCGCATCACCGCGTCATGCATTTCGTCACCCGCTATCCCGGGCTGAAGGTCGCCGATCTCCTGGAGGTGCTGCGCATCACCAAGCAGTCCTTGGGGCGCGTGCTCAAGCAGCTGCTCGACGAGGGCTACATCGTGCAGAAGACCGGCAACAACGACCGTCGGCAGCGCCTTCTTTTTGCCACCGCCAAGGGCGAGGCCCTGGTGGCAAAGCTGGCGGGCCTGCAGACCCGGCGCATCGATCGCGCGCTGGAGCAGGTCGGGCCGGCGGGCGCGGATAAGGTTCGCCAGTTCCTGCGCGCGATGATCGATCGCGACGATCCGGACAAGGTGCTGGAAGCGATCTTCAAGACACCCGTCACCACTGCAAAGGAGTGATCGTGCCGCTCGCCGCCATCGCCACTCGCGCTCCGCAGACCCCCGCCGACGACGCGCCGCACCTCCTGCTCGTCGATGACGACCGCCGCATCCGCGATCTGTTGTCGCGCTTCCTGCGCGGCGAAGGCTACCGCGTCACGACCGCGATGAGCGCGAGCGACGCCCGCGCCAAGCTCACCGGCCTGCATTTCGATCTGTTGATCCTGGACGTGATGATGCCCGGCGAGAGCGGCTTCGACCTCGCGCGCTTCATCCGCACCCAGTCCTCGGTGCCGATCGTGATGCTGACGGCGCGCTCCGAGCCGGACAGCCGCATCGAGGGGCTACAGCTCGGCGCCGACGACTACGTGGCCAAGCCGTTCGAGCCGCGCGAGCTGGCGCTGCGCATCGGCAACATCCTGAAGCGCGCCGCGCCGCCGCCGGCGGAAGAGGTGGTCGAGCAGGTCACCTTCGGCCCCTTCGTCTATCATCTGTCGCGCGGCGAGTTGAAACAGGGCGAGGAGGTCATCCACCTCACCGACCGCGAGCGCGAGATGCTGCGCATCCTCGCCAATGCCCGCGGCGAGACCGTGCCGCGCGGGGCGCTCACCGGCAACGGCACCGTCAACGAGCGCGCGGTCGACGTGCAGATCAACCGTCTCAGACGCAAGCTCGAGACCGACCCGGCGAATCCGCTGTTCCTGCAGGCCGTGCGCGGCATCGGCTATCGGCTGATGACGTCGGCTTGAGCTGAGGCGGCGAACAGACATGATCGCGGCCTACAAGATTGCGCCCAGCTCACGCGGCGATGAAGCTCTTAACCTCGCCCCGCTCGCGGGGAGAGGTCGGATGGCATCGTCAGATGCCATCCGGGTGAGGGGGTACAGGTCTCGCAATTTACACCGATCGTGCGTCTGCCCCTCACCCCAACCCTCTCAGCGCGAGCGAAGCTCGTCGCGACTCCGTAAGAACGGGGAGAGGGAGCGCACCGAGGACCGCGCGACAGGTCCCAAACTACTTCGCCGCCGATCGCTTACAACCACTGTCCGCGCTCGCAAATGACCACGCTCGACACCGGCCTCACTCTGATCCGCACCGCCTCGCGCCGCGTGTCCGCCGCGAATGGCTGGATGGGCCATGCGTTCAAGAGCTGGATGCCGACCGGGCTCTATGCCCGCGCGCTCCTGATCATGATCGTGCCGATGGTGATCCTGCAGACCGTGGTAGCCGGCGTGTTCATGGAGCGGCATTGGAACACGGTGACGCGGCGGCTGTCGGCCGCCGTCGTGCAGGACGTCGCCGCGCTGATCGACATCTACAAGGCCTATCCGCAGGACAAGGACCACACCATGCTCCGCCGCATCGCGCAGCAGCGGCTCAATTTGGTGGTCGACTTCCTGCCGGCCGGCGACATGCCGCCGCCGGGGCCGAAGCCGTTCTTCAACCTGCTCGACCAGTCACTGTCGGGACAGATCGGCCGCCAGATCAGCCGCGCCTATTGGATCGACACCGTCGGCCGCTCCAATCTGGTCGAGATCCGGATTGCGCTCGACGACGCGGTGATGCGGGTGTTCGCGCAGCGCAGCGCGGCCTATGCGTCCAACACCGACATCTTCCTGTTCTGGATGGTGGGCACTTCGTCGATCCTGCTGATCGTCTCGGTGCTGTTCCTGCGCAACCAGATCAAACCGATCCTGCGGCTGGCGGACGCGGCAGAAAGCTTCGGCAAGGGCCGCGAGGCGCCGAACTTCCGGCCGCGCGGCGCACGCGAGGTGCGGCGCGCAGCACATGCCTTCATCGAGATGAAATCGCGCATCGAGCGCACGATGGAGCAGCGCACTGCGATGCTCGCCGGCGTGTCCCACGATCTGCGCACCATCCTCACCCGCTTCAAACTCGAGCTCGCTTTGTTCGGCGACGGGCCCGAGATCGACGCCATGCGCAAGGACATCGACGAGATGTCGGGCATGCTGGAGGATTATCTCGCCTTCGCACGCGGCGACGGCGGCGAGGTGGCGCAGCCGACCGACATCTCGAACGCGCTGGAGGAGCTGCGCAGCAACGCCGAGCGTGACGGCCACACCGCCTCCGTCTCGTTCCGCGGCTTGCCGGTCGTCACCGTGAAGCCGCAGGCGCTGAGGCGCTGCGTCGGCAATCTCGTCTCCAATGCGGCGCGCTACGCCAACACGATTTCAATCTCCGGCCATCGCGATCACCGCTATCTCACGATCACGGTCGACGATGACGGCCCGGGCATTCCGCTGGCGATGCGCGAGGAGGTCTTCAAGCCGTTCCTGCGGCTCGACAATGCGCGCAACCAGGACGAGGGCGGCACGGGCCTGGGCCTTGCGATCGCGCGCGACATCGCCCGCTCCCATGGCGGCGACATCATGTTGGGCGACAGTCCGATGGGCGGCCTGCGCGCGACGGTGCGGATTCCGGTTTAACCGCGGGCTATTGCGCAGCAGGCGGTCTGCTCCTGGCCCCGCTTGCGGGGTGAGGTAAGAACGAGTGCGAGCAAGATGAGCGCATACCGCGCTTCTGCCGGCAAACAACAAGAAAGCTATTGCTTCACGCCGGGGATCAGGCCCTTGAGCTTGTCGGCGTCCTTGATGTTGAGCTTGAAGCCGCCGCCCGGCATCACGATGTCACCGGGCTTCTGATCCGGCTTGCAGGCGCCGAGCCATTTCGCCTCGATGGTCATGGTCCCATCGCGGCCCGCGGCACCGGCGGCGCCGCCCTGGATGTGCGACGTGGTCTTGACCGTGTAGGCAGAATTGAAGTCGCCGACGATCTCGGCATGCGACGTCGTGGTCATGCCGCTAACGTTGCAGACGGAATCGCTGACATAGCCGGTCGCCGTCTTCTGGATGTCCTGCTTGGAGCAGATCTGCTTGGCCATCGGCGAGACCATGTTGTTCAGGTCCTTGTCGGTGGTCTCGTCGGTGCAGTGCTGCATGGTCATCTCCGGCATCTGCGAGCCGGTCCGGACCATCTTCATTTCCCACAGGCCCGGCTTGCGGGTCGGCAGTTCGACAGCGGATGCGCCAGCGAACGGCGCGACCAGTAGCGCGCCGCACCCCAGCAGTCCCAAACCAACGCGTACGCGGATCATGATTTCGTCCCGGCGCTCGTGCCGCCCCTTCGGCTCAGTAAAGCGTACGCAGCGGATGCTGCGCCGAGCCATACGGCACCCAGCGGCAGGAGAACGACAGATAGCCGCCATATTGGGCGTCGACGGCCAGGAATTTCACCACCTTGCCATAGGACGCGCAGTGATCGACCGCCAGTTGACGCGCATCCGTGGTCTGGGCGAGCGAATAGGCGATGATGCCGCCGGTGTCGTTGCCCTTGAAGGCCGGCACCCAATCGGCCCGCGCCGGGCCCGCCGTCAGAATAGCGCCAACGGCCATCAGCCCCGCGGCCTTCAAAATGGAGTCAAAAATCCAGGGCTTGGTCATCCGCATTGCAATCTCCCATCCGTTGGGCTGCATCCTAAAGGGCCTGCCCGCGCAAGAAAAGAACACCGCGTGCGGTGTCCCCCGACTTGTCGTGAAGTGTTGCTGCCCTGCACTTGACCCGTTGCGGCCAGCGTTGCACGTTCCCCCCTTCCCAGACCAGCTTTTGCGGATGGCCTATGCGCGACCTCAGCCTCTCGTTCAAGACCCTCGGTGCCGCCTGCGGCGCGCTGCTCGGCGTCGTCGTTGCCGCCGCACCGGCCCGGGCCGCCAACCCGCTCGAGCTGAACTTCTGGCTGTCAGGTCCGAAATATGACGGCCGCGTCGCGCCTTGCGAGGCGGCTGTGTCGACGGTCGTTCACGACTTCGGAGAGAAGGAAAGGACCTTCTGGAATTCGTCGCTGACCATCACGGGCATGAGCAACGTGCACGAGATCGCGTTCCGGCCCTGGCAGTCCGACAATATCCCGCGGCGTTACTGCACCGGCACTGCGATGGTGAGCGACGGCAAGGTGCGCACCGTCAATTTCTCGATCATCGAGGATGGCGGCTTTGCCGGCTACGACCAGGGCGTCGAGTTCTGCGTCGTCGGTCTCGACCGCAACTGGGCCTATGGCCCGGGCTGCCGCTCCGCCAAGCCCTGATCAAGCCCTGAGCGTTTGGCCGCCGGCCGAGGGTCCGGCATCGCAGGCATTTGCACGCGCAGTTGCGGGCGCGTCACCTTGAATTTTGTTCTTGAATTGTTCCTCCCTCCTGGTAGAGTTCTCGCCATGTTCCTGGGGGAGCTCACCCATGTTTGATTGCCCTGATGATCTGCCAGGCTTTGCCAGCCACAGGCTGCGCAAGCATGGCGCCCTCGCCGCTCTCGCCCTGAGCGGGCTTGTGCTGTCTTCGATCCAAGTCTCGACAGCTCAGGCGCAAGACCGCCGCCAGAACGCGCCAGGCGCGTTCGATTTCTACGTGCTGTCGCTGTCGTGGTCGCCATCGTTCTGCGCCGAGGCCGAGGAGCGCGGCAATGGCGGCCGGTCACAGCAATGCAGTGGCCGCCCCTACTCCTTCGTCGTGCACGGGCTGTGGCCGCAATATGAGAGCGGCTATCCCGAATATTGCGAACAGCCGGCGCCGCGGCTGCCGCGCAATATCATGACATCGATGCTCGACCTGATGCCGGCGCCCGGGCTGATCTACAACGAGTGGGACAAGCATGGCACCTGCTCCGGGATGCCGGCCAAGGCCTATTTCGAGACGGTTCGCAAAGCCCGTGCGGTGATCAAGATTCCCTCCGAATTTCTCGAATTATCCGAGCCCAAGACGGTGACACCGGCCGCGGTCGAGGAGGCCTTCATCAAGGCGAACCCGAACCTCACCAATTCCGCCATCGCCGTGACCTGCAACCGCACCCGGCTCAGTGAAGTCCGGATCTGTCTCACCAAGGAGCTGCAATTCCGGTCTTGCGACGAGATCGATCGCCAGGCCTGCCGCCGCGACGACGTGACGATGCCGCCGCTCCGGGGTGGCTAGTTGACGCGAGGGCCCTGATGCCTCGCCTGGCAGGCTAGGAGGATAAAGGCTCAAAGAGACAGGACCTCGTCCTTGAGTAGCCTACCAAGGGCGAGCGTCGCGACGAACGGGCTGCAGGGAGATCGCGGCCGAGCTTCTTCCCGATGTGATGGCCGGCCTTTCCGACGCGACGATGCGGGGTTGCTTTCGTCCCGGGACATCGTAACTCACGTCGATGAATTATCGTCACGCCTTTCACGCCGGCGGGTTCGCCGACGTCATCAAGCACATCGTGCTCACGCGCATCCTGATCTATCTGCAGGAGAAGGAGGCCGCCTTCCGCGTGATCGACACCCATGCCGGCGCGGGCCTCTATGATCTCACCGGCGAGGAGGCCAGCCGCAGCGGCGAATGGCGGACGGGTATCGCCCGCATCATGCAAGCGCGCTTTTCCGATTCTGCGCTTCCGCTGGTTGCGCCCTATCTCGACATCGTCAGGGCCTTCAATCCCAAAGCCGAGCTGGTCGCTTATCCCGGCTCTCCGCTGATCGCGCGCGCCATGCTTCGGCCGCAGGATCGCATGACCGCCTGCGAGCTCGCGCCGATCCCGCGCAAGCATCTGATCGATGCGCTCCGGCGCGATACCCAGGCTCGCATCGTCGATCTCGATGGCTGGGTGGCGCTGCCGGCCTTCGTGCCGCCGAACGAGCGGCGCGGACTGGTGCTGATCGATCCGCCCTTCGAAGCAAAGGATGAGTTCGAGCGCCTCGGTGAGCGGTTCGCGGCCGCGTTCGTAAAATGGCCGACCGGTGTGTATTTGATCTGGTATCCGGCGAAGAGCCGGCGCGCGACTGATGAGTTGGCTCAGCGTTTGGCGGATCTTACCGCGGCGGCGAAGCCGCCCGGTAAATTGCTACGCATCGAGTTCAGTGTCGCGCCGCAGATCGCCGGCGAGGGGCTGGCCTCGACCGGGCTTCTGGTCGTCAACCCGCCCTGGACCTTGCACGACGAGCTCAGGACTATTTTGCATGAGTTGGAGAAACCGCTTGGCCAGGGCGGCACGGCGCGTTTCCGGCTTGAGTTCCCGAAAGCTTCGCCCGGCAATTAGTGGAAAATCCGTAGTCAATCGGCGCGGAACCGTATTAAACTAGCCGATTGTAAGACTGGCTTTACGTTCCGCTTCCGCGAATGGTTGCGGCGGGGTGATCAAGGCCGAACAAGATCCAAATGACCCGGTATGTGTGATGCCGGCTCGTTAAGGTGGCCACGCTTTCCGTTCAAGTGATGTCCGGTCGGACCCTGCGCAGGTCGCGCAGTGGAGGAAGCATTGCGGGGGAGGAGTTCCCGATGGCCATGACTGGTACGGTCAAATTTTTCAATGGTGAGCGTGGATACGGTTTCATCAAGCCGGACGATGGCGGGCGCGACGTGTTCGTGCACATCACGGCAGTGGAGCGTGCCGGGTTGAAGGATTTGACCGAAGGACAGCGGATCAGCTTCGAGGTTGAACCGGACAAGAAGGGCAAGGGCCCGAAGGCGGTCAACCTGGTGCTGTCGTCGTAGCGTCCCGGATCGCCATCCGTCCGCCGTCGAGCGGCCGGCGAAGGCGACAGGCGAAGAATACGAACGTCCTTTTATTAGTCGTTTGAACCTGGGAGCCGCAGGCGACAGAGCCGGCTCATATGCGAGGCAACTCGGTTGCCGAATTCGCACAGGCGTTGTCGTGCCAAAAAATTTCCGGCCGCTGACGGCGGCCGGAAGTCCATGTCGTTGCCGTTTCTTCTTCCTATCAGAAGTGGAAGTTGATGCCTGCGCGCACCACTCCGAACCGATAGTCGTTCTTCGCCCCCGTAACCACGAAATTGCTGCTGTCGAGATCGACATAGAGATATTCGATCTTGGCGGTCCAGTTCTGCGCCAGCCCGAACTCGGTGCCTGCGCCCAAGGTCCAGCCGACCGTCGAATGCGATTCCGACAGTCCGAAGGTTTCGCCGCGCAACTCGCCGAAGGCGAGACCGCCAGTGCCGTAGAACAGGATGTTGCTGAAGGCATAGCCGGCGCGGCCGCGCAACGTGCCGAACCACGGATTGGAGAACTTCCACGGCGCGAAGGTATCGTTGGCGCCGGTCAGGTTGATATCGCCTTCGACGCCGAACACCCAGGGCCCGGTCTGCCAATTATATCCCGCCTCGATCCCACCGGTGATCCCCGACGGCTTGGTCGGATTGTTGCCGACCTCGCCCCAGGCGTAGCCGAGCGTGCCGCCGAGATACGGGCCGGCCCAGCTATAGGCGTTGAGAGGCTGATTCAGGGTGTAGCCGCGCGGCGCATAATTGAGATCAGCGGCCTGCGCCGACACCGCTCCGAGCGCGCCAAGGGCGACCGCACCCGCAACCAACCTGTTCATCGTCAACTCCACGCGACACCGTCACCTGCCGGTCCGCGCGGCGCCTGTACGGCGCGGCGTTCGACCGACTTGGTTAGGGAACTCCAGCTTTTTTCGTGAAGATTTATCGAGAGTTTGAGGTTAAAGCCTCATTAAGCCCGGTTACCGGCCGCTTAACGTCCTTAACGGACCGTTACCGCCGCGCCTGTGAATGACGGCCGCACCGATGCTGGCGTGAGCCGCTGCCAAGGCTTAAATTCGTGGATCATGACCACCCACAGCTCCGATCCGCCCAAGGCGCCCGCGCCCGAGACCAGGCGCGCCGCTGCGGCCGACCTGCCGCCTCAGACCCTGGAAGCGCCCGACATCGATCCTGCCGCCTCGTCCGCCGACGAGGACGATGAAGGACGCCTGCCCGAGCTGACGGAGGAGAGCACCGAAGCGGTTGCCGAAGGCCCGCTGGCGATCGGCCATGAGGCGATCGAGAAGGCGGTGCGGCTCGCACCGACCTCGCCCGGCGTCTATCGCATGCTCAATGCGAACAATGACGTGCTCTATGTCGGCAAGGCCAAGAACGTCAAAAAGCGCCTGTCGTCCTATGCAAGGCCCAACGCGCCGTTGCCGGCGCGCATCCTGCGCATGATCGCAGCGACGGTGAATGTCGAGATCATCTCGACCACGACCGAGACCGAGGCGCTGCTGCTCGAGGCCAACCTGATCAAGCAGCTGAAGCCCCGCTTCAACGTGCAGCTGCGCGATGACAAATCGTTCCCCTACATCCTGATCACCGGCGATCATTGGGCGCCGCAGATCCTCAAGCACCGCGGCGCGCAGTCGCGGCCGGGGCGCTATTTCGGCCCCTTCGCCTCGGCCGGCGCCGTCAACCGCACCATCACGGCGCTGCAGCGCGCCTTCCTGATCCGCTCCTGCACCGATTCATTCTTCGAGAGCCGCACCCGCCCCTGCCTGCTCTATCAGATCCGCCGCTGCGCCGGGCCCTGCACCGGCGAGATCGATTTCCCCGGCTATACCGAGCTGGTGCGCGAGGCGACCGACTTCCTGTCCGGGCGCAGCCATGCCGTGAAGCAATTGCTGGCGGCTGAAATGGAGAAGGCATCAGGCGAGCTCGAATTCGAAACCGCGGCGGTCTATCGCGACCGCCTGGCATCGCTGTCGGCGATCCAGTCGCAGCAGGGCATCAATCCGCGCACCGTTGAAGAGGCCGACGTCTTCGCGATCCACCAAGAGGGCGGCTATTCCTGCGTCGAGGTGTTCTTCTTCCGCACCGGCCAGAACTGGGGCAACCGTGCCTACTTCCCGCGCGCGGAAAAGACCTTTACGCCCGAGGAGGTCCTGGCCGCCTTCCTCACCCAGTTCTACGACGACAAGCCGCCGCCAAGACTGATCCTGCTGTCGCATGAAATCGAGGAGACCGAGCTCCTGGCCGAGGCGCTGTGCGTGAAGGCCGGGCACAAGGTCGAGGTGTCGACGCCCAAGCGCGGCGAGAAGAAGGAGCTGGTCGCGCATGCGCTGACCAATGCCCGTGAGGCCCTGGGGCGCAAGCTTGCGGACACCGCGACGCAGAGCCGGCTGTTGGAGGCGATGGCCACCACGCTCAGCCTGCCGACGATACCAAAGCGGATCGAGGTCTACGACAACAGCCACATCCAGGGCACCAACGCGGTCGGCGCGATGATCGTCGCCGGCCCCGACGGATTCATCAAGAACCAGTATCGCAAGTTCAACATCCGCTCCGAAGGGCTGACGCCCGGCGACGACTACGCGATGATGAAGGAGGTGCTGCAACGCCGTTTCAAGCGGCTGCTCGCGCCATCCGAAAAGGATACTGCGCGCGCCAAGGAGGACGACGTTCAGCAACGGCCCGACCTCGTCATCATCGATGGCGGCCGCGGCCAGCTCAACGCTGTCCGAGAGATCTTCACCGAGCTCGGCGTGACCGATGTCGCGCTGATGTCGGTCGCCAAGGGACCGGACCGCGACGCCGGCCGCGAGACCCTGTTCATCCCCGAGCGCGAGGCGATCAAGCTCGAGCCGCGCGATCCCGTGCTGTATTTCATCCAGCGCCTGCGCGACGAGGCGCATCGGTTCGTGATCGGCTCGCACCGCAAGCTGCGCAAGAAGGACATCCGCGAGGCCGGCCTGCAGGAGATCCCCGGCATCGGGCCGGCGCGCAAGCGCGCGCTGCTGTTGCATTTCGGTACGCTGAAGGAGATCGAGCGCGCCTCCATCGCCGATCTCGGCAAGGTTCCGGGCGTCTCGGCCGAAAGCGCGCGGAAGATTTTCGAGTATTTCCACAGCCAACCGAATTAGGCCACTGGCCCGCAAATATGGCCGGAACCAAGGCCGGGTCGCCTTACTTCACCCAAATGCAAGATCGAGCATGTAAACGCGATCTGCCGCGAGAAGCGTGGATAAGCAATTCAATCGGGGAATGACATGGTCGATCAAGTCACGGCGCCGCCATCCACCGGAACCACGCGGCGCTGGGGACATCCCGCGATGGCGATGCTGGCGGCGACGGCCGCGCTGCTGGCAGTGACCGCCGGTGCGGCGGCGAGGCAGGCGCGCCCTGCACCCACCGCCGAGGCAACGGCGCCGCGCCCAGCTGGTGAGCCGATCATGGCGATCGTGTCGATCAAGACGCAGAAAGTCACGTTCTACGACGCCGACGGCTGGATCTATCGCGCCCCGGTGTCGACCGGGATCACCGAACGCGAGACGCCGGCGGGCGTCTTCGCCCTGCTCGAGAAAGACAAGGACCACCATTCGACCCTCTATGACGATGCCTGGATGCCGAACATGCAGCGCCTCACCTGGAACGGGATCGCGCTCCACGGCGGCCCGCTGCCGGGCTATCCGGCCTCGCATGGCTGCGTGCGGATGCCCTACGGCTTCGCAGAGCGGCTGTTCGACAAAACCCGGATCGGGATGCGGGTGATCATTGCCCCCGATGACCCGGCTCCGGTCGAGTTCTCCCACCCAGCGCTGCTTCAACCCAACGCGGAGGTGCTGGCGGCTGCTTCGGGACGTTCCGAGACGCTCGCCCGGGCGGCGGCAGAAGCCACGATGGCGGCCGACGAGGCAAAGCGCGCTGTAGCGGAGGCCACCCGCGAAGCGACCACGCTCACCGCGACCCTGCGCAAGCTGGAAAAGGCCAAGAGCCGCGCCGATGCCGAGCTCGCCTACACCGACAAGCTGCTCGCTGCCGCCAAAACGGACCAGGCCAAGGCGCGGGCCGAGGACCTGAAGCAGAAGGCCACGCTCAAGGCGACCGACGTGGCGACCCAGCTCGACACGGCCAGGGCCGATTCAAAACCCAAGCTCGATGCCGCCGCCACGGCCAAGGACTCCGCCAGGGCGGCCGAGGCCAAGCGGAGCGATGCGGCCAAAGCCGCGACCGAGGCCAGGCTCGCGCTCGAACCAGTCTCAATTTACGTCAGCCGCGCCACGCGGAAACTTTACGTGCGCCGCAACACACATAAGCGGGCGCGCGACGGCGGCGGTGAAGAGTTCGATGCCTCCATCGAGGTTCCGGTCACGATCCGCGATCCCGACAAGCCGATCGGCACCCATGTGTTCACGGCGATGGCGCAGAGCGGAGCGGGCCTGCGCTGGAGCGTGGTTACGATCGACGACGGCGACAATGCCAAGGACGCGCTCGGCCGCATCACCTTCCCGCAGGAGGTGCTCGATCGGATCGCGCCGACCGCCTTGCCGCGATCTTCGATCATCGTCTCGGACGAGCCGCTCTCGAGCGAGACCAACTACCGCACCGAGTTTGTCGCGGTCCTGAGCAACCAGCCCCAGGGTGGCTTCGAGACGCGCCAGCCTTCGGCCGATGTGTACGTCGCCAGCGACAGTGACGCGGAGTACGGCAGCTACGGCACGCTCTACCAGAACGATTGGGACCCGCAACGCGTCGCGCCGCGTCGGCGGAGCAGCACCCAATATTGGCGCGGCGGTCAATATTATCGCCCAATGCAGCAGGGCTGGTCGCCCTGGTAGGGCGCAGCTCCAACAAGGTGCAGGCGTCTCGAACGAAAGCAACGCAGACCTTTCGTAGCGCCGGCCACATGGGGCAGTTCAGAACGGCTTGACCACAACGAGCACGGCGATCGCCGTCACGCTGCCGACGACCAACAGCGGCACGTGCTTCAGCCAGGACGGCACCATTGGCGCCTCCGACCACGCAAGCCGCCGCAACGTTCCCGAGAGCACGCCGTGGAGCGCGGACAGAGCGAGCACGATTCCGAGCTTGAGCGTCAGCCAGAGCGAGCCGAACCACTGGCCCTGCATGGCAAGCGCAAGCCCCGCGCCCCACACCACCAGCATGGCCGGCGAGGTCACGCGCCGGTCCCACCGACTGATGACCGCGAGCGCAGCACGGTGGCTCGGCGCAACCGCCTCCGGCAGGGCCCGGCGCGCAGCAATGGCGACGGCCGCTGCCAGCAGTCCGCCGGTCCAGCACAGCACCGCGGCGACATGCAGCGCCTTCAGCCACAGATAAATCACGGCGCAGCCAACCGCGCCTGGCGCCGCGCCAGCAGGCGCGCATTGACGAAACCGCCGAAGGGGATGAACGCGGCAAGCACGAGCCGGGTGATCTCCGATCGCGACCAGCCGCCGGCGGAGACCAGCTGGATCAGCATCCAGACATAGGTCAGGAAGGCGAGCCCGTGGACTGGTCCCATGATCCGTGTCGCGATGGCGAGGCCAGCCAAGTGTTTCAGCGGCACGGCCACCAGAACCAGCAAGAGCAAGGTGCTGGCTTCGATCAGCGAGATCGCCCGCATCCGCTGCAGCTGCGCCAGGTCTTCAGTGCGTTGTTCGGGGGTCATCATTCGACCTGCTTCAGCACCTTTTCGACATGGGCGAGCCGCGCCTCGATCTCGCCGAGACTGCTCTTGAGCGCCGCAAGCAGCTCCACGCTCGTCTCCTGGGCCCGTGCGGCCCGCTCTGCCAGCAGGCGGTAGCCGTCTTCGTTGGCCAGTCGCAGTCCCGCCTGCCGAACGGCGGCAAAATATTTCATTCCAAAGACCAGGATGATCGTGACCAGCATGAGGATCGTCACGAGCAGGAAGATCGCGGCCTTGTCAGCCATGTTTGTCTCCTTCGGGTGTCAGAGAGGGGTCGGCAGCGGTCAGGCTTTGGACTGCCGCAGCGATGGATGATGGCGTGAGGCTGATGTCGAAAGGCGCGACATCGAAATAGTTCAGCGCCTTGCCGTCAGCTGAGAGCTCGAGCCGGCTGGTGACCAGGCCCGCCTCCTCGAGCTTGCGCAGATGAAGATGCAGCAGCGGCCGGCTGATGCCGAGCTCGCGGGCGAGCTGGCTGACATAGGTGCGCCCCCTGTTGCGCAGCGCCGCCAGCACCCGCAGCCGATGCGGGTTGGCCAGCGCCGCGAGCTTTTCCAGCAGTTGATCGCCCTCCGTCGGCACGCGCCTGCTCTCCCACCTGTCAAACATTTCTTACAGGTGAGGGACGAGAGTGTCAACGATCGGATACATGCGTCAGAAATTTATTACGCTTCACCTTATATTTACCCGGGTATAAAATGGTGTATCTTCCAGGCAGCAATTATTATTGGTCGGGTTGGCAAGTATGGATCGGGAGACGCGCAAGGCGGCTATTGCCGCCTATAAGGAACGCAAGACCGCCGTCGGCATCTATGCCGTCCTCTGCACCACCACCGGCCAGCGCTGGATTGGCCGTGCGGCGGACCTGGAGAAGATCCAGAACCGGCTGTGGTTCACCCTGCGCCAGGGTGGCTGTCGTCTTTCCAGTCTGCAGGCCGCTTGGAGCAAGCATGGACCGGAGGCGTTCATGCTGGAGGTCATCGAGCCTATCGAGGATGAAGCGCTGCCCTATGTCCGGGATCGGCTTCTGACGGAACGCCTGGCCCATTGGTGCCAGGTGCACGGCGCGGAAGCGATCTGACCTGTCCCGCCAGGCTGGCGCCCTCTAGGCTGGTCTGCTTAATGACGTCTGAAATCACGTTGCCGCTCGCGTATCAGTTCCTATCTCCGCAAAGGCTTCATTGCGATTCGCGTAATATGTTCGTCATCTTCCAGGGGGCTATCCTGCTCTATGGTTGACGTTCGCGCGACAGCAGTATTGGTACATCGGATGAACATCGCCACGACCCGCGGGACCAGCAAGACCTCGATGTCCCTGCCGAACATCCTGACCTACGGGCGGATCGCCGCCATACCGGTCGTGGTCGGCTGCATCTATGCGCAATCGATTCTCGATTATCCGCTGTGGCTGCGCTGGGTCGCGGTGGCCGTGTTCATCGCGGCCGGCATCACCGATTACCTCGACGGCTATTACGCGCGGATCTGGAACCAGCAATCGGCGTTCGGCCGCATGCTCGATCCAATCGCCGACAAGCTCCTGGTCGCCTCGTGCCTGTTGATGCTAGCGGCCGACGGCATCATCCACGGCTGGACCCTGTGGGCCGCGATCGTGATCCTCTGCCGCGAGATCCTGGTCTCGGGCTTGCGCGAATATCTCGCAGCACTGCGCGTCAGCGTCCCCGTCACCAAGCTTGCGAAATGGAAGACGACGATGCAGTTGGTCGCGATCGGCTTCCTGCTCGCCGGCGAGGCCGGCGACATGGTGGTTCCGGTCGTGACCCAGATCGGGCTGCTGCTGCTCTGGGCCTCCGCGATCATCACCATCTACACGGGCTATGATTATTTCCGCGCCGGCATTCATCATCTCATCGAGGAAGACGCCCGATGAAGGTGAAATATTTCGCCTGGGTGCGCGAGCGCATCGGCAAGGCCGAGGAGATGATCGAGCCGCCGGAGAGCGTGCGCACGGTGTCCGAGCTGATCGCGTGGCTGACCGATCGTGGCGAAGGCTACGCCTATGCGTTCGAGAACCCGAAGGTGATTCGC
Organism: Bradyrhizobium sp. STM 3843; assembly: GCF_000239815.1. Taxonomy (GTDB): domain Bacteria; phylum Pseudomonadota; class Alphaproteobacteria; order Rhizobiales; family Xanthobacteraceae; genus Bradyrhizobium. The sequence goes on from NZ_CAFK01000210.1 coordinate 18,087, forward strand.
GCCGCGATCGACCAGGCCCATGTGCAGCCGGACGTCGCGATCTCAGGCGCGCGCGAGATCGCGTTCTTTCCGCCGATGACCGGCGGCTGACGCGGCCGGACCAGAGGCGCCCATGACCGCCATCCTCACCGTCCGCGTGCAACAGGACGATTTCGACACGGCGCGCGAGATCGCCGCGCTTCACCATGGCCGCACCGATATCGGCGCGGTGGTGAGCTTCTCCGGCATTTGCCGCGGCAACGACCATGGCAGGCCCTTGACCGCGCTGACGCTCGAGCATTATCCCGGCATGGCGGAAGCCGAGATCATGCGGCATGCGGAGGAAGCGATGGCACGGTGGCCCCTGCAAGGCCTCACCGTCATTCACCGCTACGGCCGCATCACGCCGGGCGAGAACATCGTGCTGGTGGTGACGGCATCGTCCCATCGCCAGGCCGCGTTCGAGGCCGCCGAGTTCCTGATGGACTACCTGAAGACCAACGCGCCGTTCTGGAAGCGCGAGGAAACCGAAGACGGCACCAGCTGGGTCGAGGCCAAGCGCCACGACGATGACGCTGCGGCCCGCTGGAAGGCATGATGGCAAAATCGGTCAAGACGCCGCCATCGCCCAAGGCTGGTACTGCCAGGCTCCCGAACGTCGGTGCCGGCGAATTGCAGACCCTGCTCGACTACGTGCGCTACGCGGTGAGCTGCTTCCAGGCCGCCGAGCTCGTGTTCGCGCATGGCACCATCGATCCGGTGGCCGAGGCCGCATTCCTGGTCGGCGAAGCGCTGCATCTGCGCCCCGAGCAGTTCGAAAGCTTCGCGCCCGCGCGCGTGACCGCGGCCGAAGGCAAGACCATCCTCGACCTGATCGAGGCACGGGTGACGACGCGCAAGCCGGCTGCCTATCTCGTCAATAAGATCTACATGCGCGGCCTGCCGTTCTATGTCGACGAGCGCGTCATTGTGCCGCGCTCCTTCATCGGCGAGCTCCTGGCCTCGCATTTCGGCGGCAGCGAAAGCGAAGGCACGTCGCTGATCGACGATCCCTTTGCGGTGGAGAACGTGCTCGATCTCTGCACCGGATCCGGCTGCCTTGCGATCCTCGCCAGCCGGCATTTTCCGGACGCCGCGATCGATGCCGTCGACATTTCCAAGGATGCGCTTGGCGTCGCCGCGCGCAACGTCGCCGACTACGACCTTGCTGATCGCATCTCGCTGCATCACGGCGACCTGTTCGCCCCGATCAAGGGCCGCCGCTACGACCTGATCATCAGCAACCCGCCTTACGTCGATGCCGAGGGCATGGCGGCGCTGCCGGCGGAATGCCATGCCGAACCGAAGCTCGCCTTCGACGGCGGCGCTGACGGCATCGACATTATCCGCCGCATCCTCGCGCAGGCGCGCAGTCATCTGACGGCGGAAGGCGGCCTGCTCTGCGAGGTCGGCCGCGACCGCCCGCAGATCGAAGCCGCCTATCCCGATCTCCCGCTGCTGTGGCTCGACACCGAAGACTCAGAGGGCGAGGTGTTCTGGATCACCGCTGCGGATCTGGCCTAGGCTACTGGCCCTGTGCCGCTGTTGCCGGGTGCCGCGGGCTGGCCGCGGCGTGGGATGCGGGCGGCGACGGCATGCAGCTGATCGATCCGATCATGTTGCCACCATACTGGACGAAGCCGGAGGCGGTCGGCGGCGAATGCGGCGCCGTGATCGGCAGGTAGATGTAGCACACCGTGCCGTCGGCCGGATCACGCCAGCGCTGCACGATGGTGTCCTGCAGCGGACCGGCGAACTGCCGCTCGAGCAGCATCCGCGGCATCGTGGCCCATTGTGCCGATTGCTGAGTCTGAAATTGCGGCTGCTGCGGGATTTGCTGTGGCTGTTGTGGTTGCGAGTTTTGCTGCGCCTCGGCGGCGCCCGTCCCCATTCCGATCAGCACGGGCAACAACACGATCAGAAGCGCGCGCGGCGGAGCTCGATCTACCATGCGATCTGCATTCCCACGCGCCCGCCGAACTGGCTCCCGTCAGAGCGCATGCCATAGCTCGCAGATCCCGACACGACGATGTTGTCGGTCAGCCGCGCCAGCGCGGTCATGGCAACCGCGCTCTGGCCGGCGAAGGTGCCGTAATTGGTGGCGACCGCAAACCGCTTGCTGTCGGGCAGGAAGCCGCCGCCCATCGCCATGGCCATCGCGATCCCGGAATTGGCGTGGGTGATCTGGGTTTGCAAGCCGCTGATCTGCGACTGGACTCCGCTCGCGATGCTGTTCAGCTGCGAAACATTGACCGCATCGGTCGGGTTGATGCCAGCGGCCACATTTGTGAGGCGCCGCTCGTTGCCGGCGGATCCAAACGACACCGTGTTGGGCGCGTTCGCCACCGAGTTCTGGCCGATCGCGACCGAGTTGGTGGCACTTGCCACGACTGTCGCGCCGCGGCCGATTGCGGTCGAGCCGGCGCCGGCAGCGACGCTGGCTTCGCCAAGCGCGACCGAATTTGCGGCCGAAGCATTGGCACCATTGCCGATCGCGACATTGCCGGCCGCGCCGACCTGGGCGGAGGCACCATAGACCGCGGCATTGGCGAAATTGTTGTCGGTCGCGTTCGGACCGATCACCACCGAGTTCGGCGCCGACACCGCATTGGTGCCGATCGCGATCGCATTGTCGCCATTGGCTTGCGCCGTCGTGCCGAGTGCGAGGCTGTAGTTGCCGTTCGCGGCGCCGCTGACGCCGATCGCCGTACTGTCGGTACCGCTTGCGGTACTATTCAGACCGACCGCGATGGCGGAGGTCCCGCTCACCGCCGTACCGTTGCCGATAGCCACCGCATTGGTGGCATTGACGGTGCTGCCATTGCCAAGCACCGCTGCGCCTGCCGCACTGGCGGTGAACGCGACATTGTTGTTGGAGCCCACCACGTTGACGTGGTCGCCCCAATTGGCGGTGCCGGTGTTGGTGTTCACCTGATTGTTGCCGCCCAGCACAAACGTCCCGTTCCCGAACACGGTATTGGGATTGCCGATCGCAAAGCTGCCGGTGCCGCTCACATACTCACCGACCCCGATCACGGCGCTGTTGTTACCGAGCACTTTGTTCGATGAGCCGATCGCCACGCTCTGGTTGCCACTGACCACGCTGGCGTCACCGATCGCAACGCCGCTCTGGCCCAGGACGTGGGCATTGAAGCCGAGCGCGGTGGCATTGCCACTGTTGGCGCCGATCACGGCCTGGTTGCCGATGGCGATGCTGTTGGTGGATGTCGCGTCCACGAAGGCTGCATTGCCGCTGCCGTTTAACCCATTGCCGCCGATTGCGATTGAGTTCGACGCATTCGCCTGCGCGTTCGTGCCGACCGCTGTGCTGAACGCGCCGTTAGCCTGACTGGTGCTTCCGAGTGCAACACTGCTGTCTCCGGATGCAGAGGCAAGCGCGCCAACCGCCGTGCTGTTTCCGTTGGTTGCGTTGGCGTGGGCCTGCAAGCCGATGGCAGTGCCGGTCAAACCCGCCTGGCTGAGCGCGCCGACCGCCGTGCTTCCACCGAAGCTTGCTTGACTCTCGTTGCCGAGTGCCGTGCTGCCATCGCCAGCCGCCTTGGCCTGGTCGCCGAAGGCCGAACTTCCAACAGATATCGGCGGCGGGGAATAAGCGTCACCCGCTGCAGTCGCCTGGTTGCCACAAGCAACATCCTTGGCGACCGCCGCCGTGCTACCGCCATCGCCGCCGCCCACCTGCGCACACACAAACCCCTGCGCCTGTGCCGGCCGCAGCCCGCACACACACGATGCGAACGAGAGGGCGATGATCACTCCGAAGGCTGGGACTGGATTGATCCTGATCTGCCGCAAGGTGGCAGCAAAACTCGTCGACATGAGGCCGCCCCCAAATGCCACAAGCGGACGGCAACGCCGCAGGGCGTGCCACGCTCAGCGGCAGCACAACTTCGAAATATCAGGAAATATGTAGCACGCGCCCGTAACAATCCGGAGTAACCGAAATGCAACGAAAGTTCCCATTGCTGGCAACCGAGGCGAGCGTCGCATCTTTGCTCTCAATGGTTGCGTGCATGAAACGGTCCATTCGACCTCGTTCAGCGTCCGCAAGGCACCGGCTGCTCCGCCATAGTCGTTAACCTGCGGCGAGACCGTGAAGGAGGCGCGCACGCGCAACCAGTTGTTGACGGCATGGCCGATCCCCGACTGGCTCTTGCAAGGTGGCGACCCCGGCCGCGACCGACACCTTGCCCCGCCGCTGATCGAATTGCAGCGCACCTGCCGCAAGCGCGAGCGCGGTGCCGGCACGCGCCTCGCGCTTAGCCGAAAGACGTCGGTTCGACGGCTCGACTTCGGGCCTTGCGCGGCCGCAAACAACTCTCTTTCCGCGTTGCCGCAAAAAGGTGCAGGGCGGTTCCGATCCGCGGTACAGCCCCGGAAACGCCGTGCAGAAACCGCCCATCAGGTCGGCAGGAACGCCGGTCCTTTGACATTCCCGTCGGCCTGCGAAGCTGATAGCTTGCGTCTGGCCAGGATACGCGGCGATCGTCGCGCGCCCGACCCTTAAATCACCATCGTTCAGGAAAACGGCTCCTCCATTTTTCTGGATGATGTTGTCCGTCTGAACATCCGCCTAGAACGCCCGAAGAGGTCCCCATGCTGGACAAGAGCCCACATTCCCCTGTTACCGTTCCGAACGATCTTGCCGCGCATTGGATGCCGTTCACCGCCAACCGGTCGTTCAAGAAGAATCCGCGCCTGCTCGCCGGCGCCAAGGACATGCACTACATCACCGTCGACGGCCGCAAGATCATCGACGCTGCCGCCGGCATGTGGTGCTGTAATGCCGGTCATGGCCGCAGCCAGATCGCGACCGCCATCGGCAAGCAGGCCGAGGCGCTGGACTATGCGCCGCCGTTCCAGTTCGGCATTCCGCAGGCCTTCGAGCTGGCGAGCCGCATCGCCGACCTCGCGCCGGCCGGACTCGACCACGTCTTCTTCTGCAACTCCGGCTCGGAAGCCGCAGACACCGCGCTGAAAATGGCGCTCGCCTATCACCAGATCAACGGCCAGGGCAGCCGCACCCGCCTGATCGGCCGCGTCCGCGGCTATCATGGCGTGGGCTTCGGCGGCACCTCGGTTGGCGGCATCGTCAACAACCGCAAACTGTTCGGCACGCTGCTCACCGGCGTCGACCACATCCCTGCGACCTATGATCGCGAGAAGCAGGCTTTCACCAAGGGTGAGCCGGAATACGGCGCGCATTTTGCCGAGGAGCTCGAGAACCTGGTCAACCTGCACGGCGCCAACACCATCGCCGCCGTCATCGTCGAGCCGATGGCCGGCTCGACCGGCGTGATCCCGGCGCCGAAGGGCTATCTGCAGCGGCTGCGCGAGATCACCCAGAAGCACGGCATCCTCTTGATCTTCGACGAGGTCATCACCGGCTTTGGCCGCCTCGGCTATGCCTTCGCCGCCGAGCGCTATGGGGTGACGCCGGATTTGATCACCTTCGCCAAGGGCGTCACCAACGGTGCTGCGCCGATGGGCGGCGTGGTGGTGCGCGACACCATCCACGACGCGTTCATGAGCGGGCCGGAGCACATGGTGGAGTTCACCCATGGCTATACCTATTCGGCGCATCCGATCGCCTGCGCGGCCGGGCTTGCCACGCTCGACATCTATCGCGACGAAAAGCTGTTCGAGCACGCCCGCGCGTTGGAGCCGAAATTCGCCGATGCGGTGATGTCGCTGAAGGGCCTGCCCAACGTGCTCGACATCCGCACCGTCGGCCTCACCGCCGGCATCGACCTCGCCTCGCTGCCGGATGCTGCCGGCAAGCGCGGCTACTCCGCGATGGAGACCGCCTTCCACAGCAACGACCTGATGTTGCGCATCGCCGGCGACACCCTGGCGCTGACGCCGCCCTTGATCGTCAGTGAGGACCAGGTCGGCGAGATCGTCGAGAAGGTCGGCAAGGTGATCAAGGCCGTAGCCTGACGCGCCGTCCGCATCGGTCCTGTTCACATCTCAATCCCCTCTACCGCCCCGCGGTGGAGGGGATTTTCTTTTGGGCAAGGCACGAGCTGCCCCGTGTGATCGGCCAATCCAAACGGAACATTACAAATCCCTCCACGTTCATCCCGGCGAGCCCGCCGTGGACATCCCCGGCTGCTCGATCGTTGGCCTTTCCAAGGGAGACGTGCATGCTCGCGCCACCAGGAGATCTGTTGCGACTGGGCATCGAGCAGCGGCTCACGCGCGTGAAGCGCGCGACCAATGCCTATTTGCGTGATCGCACCCGCCAGGCGACCGGAACGGCGAAATCCTATGCCGTGGCAGGCGCGATGTTCGCGGCCGCCGGACTGTTCGTGCTGCTGGCCTTTCTGGTCGGCCTGGGCACATTGTTCTACTGGATCGAGACTGTCGCCGGGATCTATGCGGCCTTCGGTGCTGTCGGCGGCTTGTTGCTGCTGCTGGCGCTGATCTGCGCGGTCATCGGGGCTGTCAGGATGAAACGGCCGGCGCCCGAATATCCCTCCCTCGCCAGCCGGCTCCGGGTTGCCGTCGCCGCGCCGGTCCGGGATCCCGCCGCGGACGATATTGATCCCGACACCATCCCGCTCGCGCCATCGGCTGCTGCGGCCGATGCACGTTCGGGCCGTGCCAATTCGGTCAACATCCCCGTCGGCATCGCGGTTGCGGCCCTGCTGCTGGGCCTCGTCGCGCTCCGCCGACGCCAGCACTGATTCGCACCTTTCCAGAGTCGGCGCGCTCCTGCGCGGCGGATAACCAGCTTCATTGGAACGTGCGCGAAAGCAACGCAGGTGCGGAAATCGTCTGCACGCGCGCGGTTTTGAATCCGGGCTGCTATCCTCGCGAATCAGTTGAAGTGCTAAGGTCGCTCTCGGTTGGGAGCGTTTCGCAATATGATCCGTATTTCTACGATCTTCGTCGCCATCTGCATGGTCCTGCTCGCAGCGTCACTGGGCCTCATTCTCTACTCCGTGGCCGGTCTCAGCGGGCCGGAATCCGCGATCGTGGCGCTGACGGCGCTGACCTTCCTGATCCTCTACAATGCCGTGTCGATGCGGCTGCGCGACCGCAGCGATGTCGGCAGCCAGATCGCCGATCTGTCGCGCGGCACCGCGGACCTTGCCCGCCAGGTGGCGGAATTCGGCCGCCGGCTCTCGGCCGTCGAAGGCCGCCTGGTATCGTCCAATTCGGCCGGTGCCGACCGGTTGCAAGGTGTCGTCAGCGAGATCAACGAGCTCGGCGGCCTGGTCAAGCAGCTCGCGACCACGGTGGCGCAGCACGAGGACGTCTTGGCCGCGGCAACCGCGGAGCCTCCCCAGGCCCCTTTGGGGTTTGACGCGGAAGATGCGGCTCCGGCCCCCAAGACTCAGCCAGACAAGGCCCAGCCGGACGCCGTCCACGCCCAAGCCTCCAGCATCAAGCACACGCCGCCCAAAGCGCCCGAGGCGAAAGCTTTGCCGGAAGCGACAGTCAACCCGGCACCGGCAGTGCCGCCGCGGCCGCAAGCACCGGCTACCGGTGCAGCGGCGGGCCCGCGCAGCCAGGCGCAGATCCTGGCGGCGGTCAGAAGCGCCATCGACGAGAACCGCCTCGACGTCTACCTGCAGCCGCTCGTCACCCTGCCCCAGCGCAAGGTGCGCTTCTACGAGGCGGTGACCCGGCTGCGCGACGAGCGCGACCAGATGTTGGCCGCTGAAGATTTCATCGGCATTGCGGAAGCCGCCGGCCTGGTCGGGCGGATCGACCACATGGTGATGCTCCGCTGCGTGCAGGTGCTGCGCCGGCTGATGGTGCGGAACAAGGACGTCGGCGTGTTCTGCAATGTCTCCGCTGCGACGCTGAGCAACCCGTCGATCTTTGCCCAGTGCCTCGATTTCCTCGAAGCCAACCGGGCGCTGGCGCCGTCCTTCGTTCTCGAGTTCAAGCAGGCGACCTTGCGTCATCTCGGGCCGAGCGAGACCGAGCACCTCGCCGCCCTCGCGCAGCGCGGCTACCGTTTCTCGATCGACCACGTCACCGACCTGCGCTTCGAGCCGCGCGATCTCGCCGATCGCGGTGTCCGCTTTATCAAGGTACCGGCAGCGCTGCTGCTTGATCCGAAGCAGAGCTCGGCCTCCGACATCCACCCCTCCGATTTGTCCGATCTGCTCGGCCGGTTCGGTATCGACCTCATCGCAGAGCGCATCGAAGGCGAGCGCTCGGTCGTCGATCTTCTGGATTACGACATCCGTTTCGGCCAAGGTTTCCTGTTCGCCCCGCCCCGCCCGTTGCGGCCCGAAGGCGCATCTGCTACCGGCGGGGCCGCTTCGAGCCCAGGAACCGGGCAGGAGATCAAGATTCAGGAGCCTCATGCCCCCGGCGATACCGCATCCGATGCAGCAACCGCGAACCCGCCGCCACGCGCGGTCGGCAACGCTGCGCTGGCCCGCCGCATTGCCGGGACGGCCTAATTTGCGCCGGACGTCATGACCGAGCTCCGTCTCGTCGAGCGGCTGCGCGACCTGCTCGACGGCAAGAAGGTCGTGCTGAGCGATATCTGGGGCGTGGTCCATAACGGGCTCGAAGCCTTCCCCGAGGCCTGCGACGCGCTGCATCGGTTCAGGAAGAACGGCGGCACCGTCATCCTGATCACCAATGCGCCGCGGCCGGCGGATTCGGTGCAACGGCAGCTGCGCAAGCTGCGCGTCTCCGACAAGATCTACAACGCCATCGTCTCCTCCGGAGATCTGACGCGGCTCTATGTGGCCGCGCATCCCGGCCGCAAGCTGTTCTGGCTCGGACCCGAGCGCGACGGCTCGATCCATCGCGGCCTCGATCCGGTGCTGTCGTCGCTGGAAGAGGCCGACTACATCATCTGCACCGGGCTTCTCGACGACGAGACCGAGACGGCCGAGGACTACCGGCCGATGATGCTGCGGGCGCGCGAGCGGAAGCTGCCGCTGATCTGCGCCAATCCCGACATCGTGGTCGAGCGCGGCGACCGGCTGATCTATTGCGCCGGCGCCATTGCCGAGCTCTATCGCGAGCTCGGCGGCGATGTGACGTTCTACGGCAAGCCGCACCGCCCGATCTATGAGCGGGCCATGGAGCTGGCCGCCACCCATGCCGGCCAGGCGATTGCGCGCGACCAGGTGCTGGCGATCGGCGATTCCGTGCGCACCGATCTCGCCGGCGCGCATGGCTTCGGCATCGACTGCCTGTTCGTCACCCGCGGCATCCACTCGGAGGAATTCGAGGGCATCGACCAGCTCGACCCTGCCTCGGTGCGGGAGCTGTTCGGCCATCCGCCCCGCGCGCTGATGCGCGAGCTGAAATGGTGAAATGAAAAACGCCCAGCTCGAGGCCGGGCGCTTTTCATTTGTGTCTTTGTCGGAATGATGCGCGCGTTAGGCCGTCGCCATATCCGGGAACACCGCCTCGATCTTGGTCTTCAGCGTGGCGGCATTGAACGGCTTGACGATGTAGTTGTTCACGCCGGCCTTCTTCGCCGCGATCACGTTCTCGGTCTTGGATTCCGCGGTGATCATGATGAAGGGCGTGGTGGCGAGGTTCGGATCGGCGCGCACCTCGCGCAGCAGATCGTAGCCCGTCATCGGCTCCATGTTCCAATCCGAGATCACGAGGCCATACTTCTTGGCGCGCATCTTGTTCAGCGCCATCGAGCCGTCGCTGGCATCGTCGATATTGTCGAATCCGATCTGTTTCAGAAGATTCCGGATGATACGGATCATGGTGCTGTAATCGTCGACGACGAGCACCGGCATCGTCAAATCAACCGCCATCTTGACTCCCCCACACGCGAACAAACGCGCAGATGTACTTGAAACGCAACTGCGGATCGGGCCGGCAATGGCCGCTCCGCCATTCAGCTCCAGCACTAGCATCAGGCCTTAAACAGCCCGTTAACTGGGCCCGTTCGCATGTCCGTCCCTCAACCGTGAACGCGCCGAGAACCGGGTGGCTTGACTTCCAAAGCCCTGCCGCCCACGGTCCGCCGCAACCATCGGCCCTTTCGGGCACATGCCAGTTTCTCGAGGTCGTCCCGCGACATGTCTGCCTTCACCGTGATCCGCGATACCACCCCGTCATCGGCGATCCCGAGGGGAGCGGTGGTCGCCATGGGGAATTTCGACGGCGTTCATCTCGGCCATCGGGCCGTCATCAATGCCGCACTGGAGATGGGCCGGGCCCATGGCCGCCCCGCTCTGGCGCTCACCTTCGAGCCGCATCCGCGGCGCTTCTTCAGCCCCAACACCCCCCAGTTCCGCCTGACCGACGAGACCGCCAAGCTGCGGCTCTTGGCCGCGACCGGGCTCGCCGGCGCCGTGGTGATGAGCTTCGACAAGGCCCGTGCCCAAACCTCGGCGCAAGATTTCATTCACCATGATCTGATCGAACGGCTCGGTGTGTCCGGAATCGCCGTCGGCTACGACTTCCATTTCGGCAAGGGCCGGGTCGGCTCGCCAAGCCTGTTGGTCAACGAGGCGCCGCGGCTCGGCATCGAGGTCGATGTCCAGGCCCATGTCGACATCGAGGAGCGGCCGGTGTCCTCGACCGCGATCCGGGACGCGCTGGCCGAGGGCCATATCGACGAGGCCACCACCATGCTGGGCGGTCCCTGGTTCGTCACCTCCGAGGTGATCCATGGCGACAAGCGCGGCCGCGATCTCGGCTACCCCACCGCCAATATGCGGCTCGACCGCGATTGCGGACTCAGGCACGGCATCTATGCCGTGCGGGTGGCCCGCGGGCGGGGTGCCAACCGGGTCCTGATCGACGGCGTCGCCAATTTCGGCCGCCGGCCGACCTTCGACAATGGCGCAGCCCTGCTCGAAGTGTTCCTGTTCGATTTCAAGGACAGCCTCTATGGCGAGCAGCTCGATGTCGCCTTCATCGGCTTCATCCGGGAGGAGGCCAAATTTTCCTCCATCGAGGCGCTGATCCGGCAAATGGACGACGACAGCGCCAAGGCCCGCGCGCAGCTGGCAGCCCACCCCGGTGCATTCCCCGCGCTCGGCGAGATCGAATAGCGGCGGGCTACCGGCAGCGAGACTTTGCGATTTTCGCGCCTGCCTGCTATGGAGGGCGCCTCATGTTGATACGGCGCACCATCGGCATTAGCGGCCCGGCTTCCGCCTGAGCGTTTCGCTCGGCGCAAGACCGGGATGTCTCTGTTTCGCCGCCCGCGATCATTCGCGTTTTCCGCGCCTCATCTAGCCAGCCAGATCACGATGTCCGAGAAGCCGCAAAAGTCCGACGTATCCGACTATTCCAAAACCCTGTTCCTGCCGCAGACGGATTTCCCGATGCGCGCCGGCCTGCCTCAGCGCGAGCCGGAAATCCTCAACTACTGGAACGAGATCGACCTGTACGGCAAGCTGCGCGAGAGCGCGAAGGCGCGACCGAAATTCGTCCTGCATGACGGCCCGCCCTATGCCAACGGCAACATCCATATCGGGCACGCGCTGAACAAGATCCTCAAGGATGTCGTTACCAAGAGCCAGCAGATGCTGGGCCACGATTCCAACTACGTCCCCGGCTGGGACTGCCATGGGCTCCCGATCGAATGGAAGATCGAGGAGGAGAATTACCGCAAGAAGGGCAAGGCCAAGCCGGACTTCCGCGATTCCGCGGCGATGGTCGCCTTCCGCCGGGAATGCCGCGCCTATGCCGATCACTGGCTCAACGTGCAGCGCGAGGAGTTCAAGCGGTTAGGCGTGATCGGCGATTGGGATCATCCCTACACCACCATGAGCTATCCGGCGGAAGCCCAGATCGCGCGCGAACTGATGAAGTTCGCCGCCAACGGCACGCTCTATCGCGGCTCCAAGCCCGTGATGTGGAGCGTGGTCGAGAAAACGGCGCTGGCCGAGGCCGAAGTGGAGTATGAGGACTACACATCGGACACGGTGTGGGTGAAGTTTCCGGTCACCTCGCCGGCGCATGGCGCGCTCGCCAATGCCTCGGTGGTGATCTGGACCACCACGCCCTGGACCCTGCCCGGCAACCGCGCCATCTCTTTCTCGCCGAAGATCGCTTACGGCCTCTACAAGGTCACGGATGCCCCCGCCGACAACTGGGCGAAGGCCGGCGATCTCCTGATCCTCGCCGACGCGCTGGCTGACGGTATCTTCAAGCAGGCCCGCGTCACGGCTTACGAGAAGGTGCGCGACATCCCCGGCGACACGCTGGACGCGGTGGAGTGCGCCCATCCGTTGAAAGGCTTGGCCGGCGGCTACAGCTTCGCCGTGCCGCTGCTGCCCGGCGAGCACGTCACCGACGACACCGGCACCGGCTTCGTGCACACCGCGCCCGGCCACGGGCGCGAGGACTTTGATGTCTGGACGGCGCATGCGCGTGAGTTGGAAGCGCGCGGCATCTCGACCACCATCCCCTACACCGTCGACGAGAACGGCGCGCTGACCGATCACGCGCCGGGCTTCACGGGAAAGCGCGTGCTCAATGACAAGGGCGAGAAAGGCGACGCCAACGAGGCCGTCATCAAGGCGCTGATCGAGGCAGGCCAGCTGCTCGCGCGCGGCCGGCTGAAGCACCAATATCCGCATTCCTGGCGCTCGAAGAAGCCAGTGATCTTCCGCAACACGCCGCAATGGTTCATCGCGATGGATAAGGACATCGCGGATCACGACACGGCAATATCCGGAGACACCCTGCGCGCCCGCGCGCTCCAGGCCATCTCGGTGACGCAATGGGTGCCGGCGGCGGGGCAGAACCGCATCACTGGCATGATCGCCAACCGGCCGGACTGGGTGATCTCGCGCCAGCGCGCCTGGGGCGTGCCGATCGCCGTGTTCGTGCGCGAGACCGGCGACGGCTCGGCTGAGATCCTGCAGGACGAGGCGGTCAACAAGCGCATCACCGACGCTTTCGAGAAGGATGGTGCCGACGCCTGGTATGCCGACGGCGCGCGCGAGCGCTTCTTAGGGAAGCTTGCCAACGAGGACTGGAAGAAGGTCGACGACATTCTCGACGTCTGGTTCGATTCCGGCTCGACCCATGCCTTCGTGCTGGACGATCCCGTGCACTTCCCCGGCCTCGCCGGCATCAAGCGGAAAGTCGATGGCGGCCAGGATACCGTGATGTATCTGGAAGGCTCGGATCAGCATCGCGGCTGGTTTCACTCCTCGCTGCTCGAGAGCTGCGGCACCCGCGGCCGCGCGCCTTACGACGTCGTGCTGACCCACGGCTTCACGCTCGACGAGAACGGGCGCAAGATGTCGAAGTCGCTCGGCAACACGGTCGAGCCGCAGAAGGTGATCAAGGATTCCGGTGCCGATATCCTCAGGCTCTGGGTCTGCGCCACCGACTACGCCGACGACCAGCGCATCGGTCCTGAGATCCTCAAGAACACCATCGAGACCTATCGCAAGCTGCGCAACACCATCCGCTGGATGCTCGGCACCCTGCATCATTTCCACCGCGCCGAGGCGGTCGCGCGCGCCGAGATGCCGGAGCTGGAGCGGCTGATGCTGCATCAGCTGTCGCAGCAGGCCGAGATCGTCAGCCGCGCCTATGCCGAGTTCGACTACAAGACCGTGATCGCGACGCTTGCGACCTTCATGAACTCGGAGCTGTCGGCGTTCTATTTCGATATCCGCAAGGATACGCTCTATTGCGATCCGCCCTCGTCGGTGGCGCGCAAGGCGGCGCTGACCGCGATCGACACGATCTGCGACGCGATCCTGAAATGGCTGGCGCCGGTGCTGTCCTTCACCTGCGACGAGGCCTGGCGGATGTATCGGCCCGACGCCGAGCCGTCCGTGCATCTGACGCTGTTCCCGGACGGCCTCGAACAGTATCGCGACGAGGCGCTCGCGGCGAAGTGGGACACCATCCGCGCCGTCAGGCGCGTCGTCACCGGGGCACTCGAGCTCGCGCGCGCCGCCAAGACCATCGGCTCCTCGCTCGAAGCCTCGCCGATCATCTATGTCAACGACCGCGCTTTGCTCGCCACGCTGTTCGATGTCGATCTCGCCGAGGTCTGCATCACCTCGAACTACGAGGTGCGCGAAGGCGAGGCGCCGGCGGATGCCTTCCGGCTCGACTCCGTGCCTGATGTGGCTGTCGTGGTCGAAAAAGCGCAAGGGCAGAAATGCGCGCGCTCCTGGAAGATCCTGCCTGACGTCGGCGAGGACCCCGACTACCCCGACGTCTCGCCGCGCGACGCGCAGGCCTTGCGCGAATGGAAGGCGCTGGGGGTGGGTGTGTGATCTGCCATCGTCGCGACAAACTCAGCTGTCGTCCCTGCGAAAGCAGGGACCGATAACCACCGTCCTTGCTTGTAAGCAAAGAAAGATGATCCGAAGTCTTTCAAACAAAAGCCGCCGCGGCGTATGGGTCCCCGCTTTCGCGGGGACGACAGCTTTTGCTGCAGCAGCAGGCTCGTCCTCAGCGGCCAGTACCCCGGCATGACATCTCCCCTCCGCTCCGGCCTCCTCGCCGCCCTCGCCACCCTGGTCGTCGACCAGGCCTCCAAGCTGTGGCTGCTGTACGTTTTCGACATCTCCAATCGCGCCCCGGTGCACGTCACGCCGTTCTTCGACCTGATCCTGGCCTGGAACATCGGCATCAGCTTCGGCTGGCTGCAGAATGACAGCCCCGTGGCCCAGCTGGCGCTGATGGCGGTGAAGGCCGTCGCGGTGGTCGCGCTCGCGATCTGGATGGTGCGGTCGCAGACCAAGCTCGCAACCATCGCGCTCGGCCTGATCATCGGCGGCGCCATCGGCAACGCGATCGACCGGCTCGCTTATGGGGCGGTGGTCGACTTCGCCCTCCTCCACGTCGAGATCGCTGGACAGGTCTACAATTGGTACGTGTTCAACCTCGCGGATGTGGCCATTGTTGCTGGCGTCGCCGGCCTATTGTATGATTCCTTCATCGGAATCCCCGCCGCAAAAGCGCCCTGATCCCGGCCGATACGACGCGTTGGCGGATCGTCGCCGAAGGGGCCGCAACGGATTGTGTCTCCTCACTTTTTCGCGATCGGCGGATACTTTAGACTGTTCGGGATAGGACAGCCGAGACGAGGGAAAGCCATGTGCAAGACCGATAGCACCGAGACCCGCGCGACGAGCGCTCACCGCGCGCTGATGCGCGCCCTGAAGCTGTCCGCCGCAACCTTCGGCATCGGCCTGCTGCTCGCCTCCGGCGTTGCCCGCGCCCAGGACGATGAGCAGGGCGAGGACGACAAGACCTTCGAAGAGAAGATCATCGACAACATCATGCGCGGCATGGGCGC
>NZ_CAFK01000209.1 GCF_000239815.1 Bradyrhizobium sp. STM 3843
TCGGCCGCGGCCAGCTGTGCCGAGCTTCCGTGGCGCGGTGCATCGCTTCACCGTCGATGCGACGCGCACGGCTGCGCTGTCGAAGCTGGCGCGGGCGGAGGGTGCGACGCTGTTCATGGTGCTGCTGGCGGCGTTCGACGTGCTGCTGTCGCGCTGGAGCGGGCAGGACGATGTCGTGGTCGGCACGCCGATTGCCGGGCGGACCCGCGCCGAGACCGAGACCCTGATCGGGTTCTTCGTCAACATGCTGGCGCTGCGCACCGATCTCTCCGGATCGCCGTCGTTCCGGCAGCTGCTGCGGCGGGTGAAGGCTGCTGCACTCGATGCCTATGCGCATCAGGAGCTGCCGTTCGAGAAGCTGGTGGAGGCGCTGCATCCGGTTCGTGACCTGAGCCGTGAGCCGATCTTCCAGGTGGTGTTCGCGCTGCAGAACGTGCCGCAGCAGGCGGGCCGGATGGCCGGGCTGACGGTCGCGCCGTTCGAGACCGGAGCGGTAGCTGCCAAGTTCGACCTGGAGCTGTCGATGGTGGAAGTGGATGGCGGGCTATCGGCGTCGCTGGTCTATGCCACCGATCTGTTCGACCGCACCACGATCGCGCGGCTGGTGGAGCACTTCATGCGCCTGCTGGACGGGATCGTGGCAAAGCCCGACCGTCCGGTCCGGGAGCTTGCGCTGCTGAGCGAAGCCGAGCAACGGCAGCTGATTGTGGACTGGAACGCGACGGCAGAGAGCTATCCGCAGGATGTCTGCCTGCATGAGCTGTTTGCCGAGCACGCCGCACGCCGGGCCGATGCCGTTGCTGTGGTGCTGGGGGATCAGGAGCTCTGCTATGGCGAGCTCGACCGCCGCGCCAACCAGCTCGCGCATCATCTGCGCGGACTTGGCGTCGGGCCCGACGTGATCGTCGGTCTCTGCATGGAGCG
>NZ_CAFK01000208.1 GCF_000239815.1 Bradyrhizobium sp. STM 3843
TGCTCCCTCCCCCCTTGTGGGGGAGGGCTGGGGAGGGGGGCCTCCAAGCACACCGCCCGTGGCTTACCCCTCTTCCTAACCCTCCCCCACAAGGGGGGAGGGAACGGACCGCTGCCGCTGCAACAGTGCGACCTCCACGTGCTGCATGGGAGGCTCGTATGACCACTGCCCCTGAAGTGCTCGATCTCGCCGCGCAGCTGAAGGCCGCCGAGGAAAGCTTCGTGCTGGCGACCGTCGTGCGCACGGTCTCAGTGACCGCAGCGAAAGCCGGCGCGAAGGCGATTATCCGGCCCGACGGCTCGATCGTCGCGGGCTGGATCGGCGGTGGCTGTGCGAAGGGCGCGGTCTTGAAGGCGGCGCGCGAGGCCCTCGCCGACGGCATCCCGCGCATGGTCTCGGTGCAGCCGGAAAATCTCCTGGCCGAGCTCGGCGTCAAGGCGGGCGAGATTCGCGAAGGCGTGAAGTTCGCCAGTAACATGTGCCCGAGCAAGGGGACGATGGACATCTTCGTCGAGCCGGTGCTGCCGCATCCGTCGCTGGTGATATTCGGTGCAAGCCCGGTTGCGCTCTCGCTGGCGGCGCAAGCCAAGCCGCTCGGCTATCACGTGACGCTGGCCGTGCCCACGTCTGATCTCGTCGCCACCCCAGAGGCCGCCGATATGTTGATCGACGGCTTCGCGCTCGGTCCGTTGGGCGACGCCAAGCGCTTCGTGGTGGTGTCGACGCAGGGCAAGGGTGACGAAGCCGCGCTGCGGGCGGCCGTCGCCACCGAGGCGATCTATCACGCGTTCGTCGGCAGCCGGCGCAAGATGGCCTCACTGCGGGAGAAGTTGATCGCTGACGGCGTCGATCCCAACCGGCTTGATCGCGTCAAGGCGCCGGCCGGCCTCGATCTCGGCGCCATCACGCCGGAGGAGATTGCGATGTCAATCCTGGCGGAGATGACGATTGAGCGGAGGCGGGGGCAGCGCGCTCCCAATCCCGGCCTCGCCGGCGCCGGAGAGCAGCGTGCATAGGGATGACGCCAGCGTCGATTGGTTCAAGAACAATTGACGTCAAACATTACGTCTGCAGCCGCATTCGTCATCGGCTAAGGTCGGTCGCGGGGTAGCATGACGGCCGTCACGCTAGCCCCAAGCCGAGATGACGTTCGATGTCTCAATCAAGGCCGCTCTTTGCTGCGCCGCCAGCATCCGCAAGATCCTGAGGCGCCGAGATGGATGGCAAGCATCATACGCCGATGAGCCGGCGCGATCTGCTGGCGCTGATCGGCACGGTGGCCGGCAGCGCGGCGATGTATCATGCGATGACGAGCCTCGGCTTCGCCGCTGAATCCACCTATAACGGCCCGATCAAGCTCAATGGCGATCCGAACGGCGCCTCCGTCCTGATCCTGGGTGCCGGTCTTGCCGGAATGACTGCGGCATTGGAGCTGCGCAACGCCGGCTACAAAGTCAAAGTGCTCGAATTCAACAGCCGGCCCGGCGGGCGCAACTGGACCCTGCGCGGTGGTGACACCTTCACCGAACTCGGTGGCAACAGCCAGACCTGCGAATTCGCGCCAGGCCTCTACATCAATCCGGGGCCGTGGCGAATTCCATATCACCATCGTGGCGTGCTCGACTATTGCCGGCGCCTCAATGTCGCGCTCGAGCCGTTCATCCAGCTCAACCACAATGCGCTGCTGCATGCCTCGAATGGATTCGGCGGAAAGCCGCAGCGAATCCGCGAGATCCAGGCGGATTTCCACGGCCACGTCTCGGAGCTGCTTGCCAAGGTGACGCAGCAGGGCGCGCTCGATGCCGCCGTCTCGAAGCAGGACAAGGAGATCCTGCTGGCGGCCCTGAGGAGCTGGGGCGCGCTCGACTCCAGCTACGCCTATAAAAGCAGCCTGATCGCGGCAGGGCACCGCGGCTTTGACAAGGCGCCAGGCGGAGGCCGGGGCGCGGCGCCGATCGCGGGGACGCCGATCGAGCTGTCCGACATCCTGCAGTCGCGCCTGTGGCGTTATCTGCAGAGTTTCGCGCAGTTCGATTTCCAGACGACGTTGTTTCAACCGGTCGGCGGCATGGACGCGATCGGCAAGGCTTTCGCGCGCGAGCTCGGCGACCTCATTCACTATAACGCCAGGGTGACACGGATTCAGCAGGGCAGTGATGGGGTCACAGTGACCTATGCCGACACCGACGCGCAGGCCGCGGTCCACCAGGAGAAGGCGGACTGGTGTATCTGCACGATTCCCTTGTCCATCCTCAGCGAGATCGAGATCGACGTCGGTGCGCCGATGCAGGCCGCGATCGAGGCCGTCCCGTACATCGCATCGGTCAAGATCGGCTTGCAGTTCAAGCGGCGCTTCTGGGAGGAGGATGAAGCGATCTATGGCGGCATCAGCTACACCGATCTGCCGATCGGGCAGATCGGCTATCCCTCGATGGACTTCAATCGAAGCGGCCGTGGCGTCCTGCTCGGAGCCTATCTGTATGGCTTGCCGAGCGCCTATGAATTCACGGCCCTGACGCCGCAGGAAAGAATCGCTGATGCGGTGGAGTTCGGTTCGCGGATCCATCCGCAGTACCGCACGGAATTCGAGACCGGCGTTGCGGTCGCCTGGAATCGGATGCCGTTCACGCTCGGCTGCGCCGGCTACTGGACCGAGGCGGCACGCGCGCAGCACTATGACAACCTCTGTCAGATCGACGGCCGGATCGTGCTCGCAGGCGAGCATGTCTCCTACATGCCGGCCTGGCAGGAAGGCGCAATCCTGTCGGCGCTCGATGCGGTCACGCGGCTGCATCAGCGTGTGATGAAGAGCTAGCCGGATGGCTTTGATGAAGGATCATCCACAGCTCATGGCCACGATCCGGCCGCTTGTCGGTGCTGCCGCCATACTGGCCGCCTGCGGCGCGCAAGGCCTCACCCTGCCGGCGTCGAACGCGCAGTCGAACTCAGCGGTACAGGCAGCCCACGTGTTCAGCCCGGGCTACAGGTTCGTCGAGCGAGACGGCGAGAGCCTGTACCGCAACGTCTGCAGCGGCTGCCACATGATGGATGGAACGGGCGGGCGCGGCGCTGGCACCTTCCCGTCGCTTGCCGGAAACGCCAAGCTGCAGGCCGGAGCCTATCCGCTGCATGTCGTCACCCACGGCCAGCACGGCATGCCGCCGCTCGGTGCCTTCATGAGCGATGAGCAGGTCGCCGCCGTCGTCAACTACGTGCGAACGCATTTCGGCAACGACTATCAGGACGCCGTCACCGCCGAGGATGCCAAAGCCGCACGGCCCTGAGAGCGGCGTTGGCTTGTGCCTTTACACGCTTCCGCCGATCGCGCGCCGCAACAGCCGTGTGGTCTCGTCGCCGGACACATCATCGCCTGCCCACGCCACGAACTGGTCGGGCCGCACCAGAATCAGCCGCGCCGCATATCGTTCGCGGCCGTCTGCCGCGGTGTCGTTGATGACCTTGAGCGGCACGCGCAAATCCGCGGCGGCCTGCACGAAGTGGGATGCTGCATCATCCGCGCCGAGCGCGACCAGCGTAAAGCCTTGACCCAATTCCTCGAAGACATTCCTGCCTGATGACAGCGGCTGCGGCGCCAGATGATGGCCGGCACGCGCCGCATAGGCATGGTTGCCGATTGCGCTGCTCACCGCACCCGGCGTCCCCCACACGATCGGCGAGCCTTCATAATTGGGCTCGAACGCGTTCACCTCGGCGCGCGCGCCGGACTGCCGTGCGCACCAGGCCGCTTCGAAATCGGAGCGGTCGCGGGCCGGATCGTGACGGCGGAGGAAGTCGCGGTCGGTCAGGATCGATTGTTCGATGAAGTCACGCGCGGTGGAGGCGAACACCGGCTGCCGCTCGGCGCTGTAGCTGTCGAGCAGGCCGGCGCCGGCCCAGCCTTGTAACTGGGCGGCAAGCTTCCAGGACAGGTTGACGGCATCCTCGAGCCCGCTGTTGACGCCATAGCCGCCATAGGGCGGATGGCTGTGGGCGGCGTCACCGGCGATGAAGATGCGCCCCGCACGATAGCCGTCGGCGATCGCAAAGCGCAGATCCCAGAACCCGATGTGCTCGAATTCGACGTCGAATTCGGCGCCGGCGGCCTCGTGCAGGATGCGCTTGAAATCGAAATTGTCGCGCGTGGTGTCGGCCGGCACCGGCGCGTGGAAGAACCAGGTCGAGCCGAGATCGACGCGGCCGAAGAACTTCCAGTAGCCATCAAGCGCCGGATGCAAGACGTTGTAGAATGATTTGCCGTGGTAACGCGCCAGTAGCTCGTGCAGGCCGGTGGAGCGGAACACTAGCAGCACCATCAGCCGGTCATGGTCGGATCGCGTCTGGGTGATGCCCGCCTGCTCGCGGATCAGCGAGCGGCTGCCGTCGCAGCCGGCCACGTAGTCTGCGCGCAGCGTCCGTGTGCCACCGCTGCGATCGACGATCTCGACCTCCGCACCATCAGCGTCCTGGCTGAGGGACGTGCAGGTCCAGCCGTAGAGCAATTCGATGCCCTGGATCTCGGCGGCGCGCCGCCGCAGCACGGCCTCGGTGGCGTATTGCGGCAGCCGCTCATTGTCGGTGAAGTAGAACGGCCGGACCAGCTCGCGCTGCAGCCAGTCATGACTGTAGCCGCTGAGCAGCGAGCCATAGGCGGTGAGCCCGCCGATGCCGTAGTCGCGCGGAATGGTGCGCGCCGCGCGCAGCGCCTCTTCAGCACCCCAGAGATGGAAATGCTCCATGGTGCGCTGGGTGAGGTTCTGTCCCTTCGGGATCCGCTGCGGCTCCGGGTAGCGCTCGACGACGATCGACTTGATGCCCCGCAGGCCGAGGTCGATCGCGAGCCCGATCCCGACCGGGCCACCGCCGACGATCACCACGGGCGTTGTTGCGTGCGTCATCATCCCCATGCGCGCTCCCTTCGCGCGCCTCGGTCATTCCGGTCTGCCGGGCGCTTCAGTCTTTCACATGCCGTCTGCCAAACAGGGCGTCAATCAAAATCTCACATGTTGAGATTTGAATTAGGTTCGTCGAAGACCTCGGTTCCGATCTGCCGTGCGGCCTCGCGCACCTCCGCGCTGATCCGGTCGATCAATTCGCCACTCGCCTGCTGACCGCCGACGGTGACGCAGAGGCTGGCCACCGGATAGCCGGCGTCAAGAATCGGGGCGGCAATGCCGACCGCGCCCGGCGTCACCTCGCCGAACGCGACCGCGACGCCGGCGCGCCGGATGCGCTTGAACGCCGCCAGGATGTCCTCCGGCGTCGCGCCCACCCCGACCTGGCGGAGATCGTGCGCATAGCGGCTGATCAACGGCACCAGCTGCGGCTTCGGCAGGAATGCCATGATCGAGCGGGCGATCGCGCCGCGCCCCATCGGCATCGGGCGTCCGCGCGGGTAGCTACTGATGGGATTGGGGGCGGAAGATTGCGAGGCCACACACAACATCTTGTCGCCATACCAGCGCACGATCAGCGCGGTGCAGGGATGGGCGGCGGTCAGGCGCGCCAGATGCGGCGCGGCCGTCGCGACCAGGGGATCGGCGCGGCGGCTCAAATAATCCATCTCGACCACGCGCGGACCGAGCGTGAAACGGCCGCCCCGCGTCGACATCAGCAGCCCGATGTCCTTCAGGCTCTTGAGATAGCGGTAGAGCGTCGGCCGGGTATAGCCGAGCTCCCGCATCAGTTCCTCAGGCGTCCAGAGCGGGCGGCTCTCGCTGAACAGGTCGAGCACCGCCAGCACCCGATCCTGACTGTTGGTCTTCTTCAACGCCCGCCTCACCGCATCCCGAGCTGCCGTCCTGATAGCCGCCTTGCTGGTTCGCGAGAACACCCGCGGTCGATGGCTTGTATTCAATGAAATCTCATAATAAGAGATTTGAAACAATAATTGAATGCAGGCCCACGGGATGCCGAAGGCCACGGGGAAGGACGACGCGGATGAATCTTGACGCCAGGGCGAGGGCGACAGCGGCCATTGACGTGCCTGAGACCATCGACCGCCTGCCGGTCGGTCCCTTCCAGATCCGGATGCTCTTGATTTGCGCGGCGGTCTTGTTCGTCGACGGGTTCGACACCCAGGCCATTGGCTATGTCGCGCCGGCGCTGGCGCAGGAATGGAAGCTGGCGCGTGGCGCGCTCGGGCCGGTGTTCAGCGCCGGCCTGTTCGGTCTCATGATCGGGGCGATCCTGTTCGGCACCATCGCCGATCGGATCGGCCGCAAGCGGATCATCGTGCTCAGCACCGCCGCATTTGGTCTCGGCAGCTTGCTGACGATGCTGGCGCAGGATGCGAGCTGGTTGATCGCGTTGCGCTTTCTCACCGGGCTTGGCCTCGGCGGCGCGATGCCGAACGCGGTGGCGCTGACCTCGGAGCTCAGCCCGCACCGCCGCCGCGCCACCATGGTGATGATGATGTTTGCGGGATTCTCGATCGGCGCCGCGCTCGGCGGTCTTGTCGCCGCGGCGCTGATCCCGGCCTTTGGCTGGCGCTCGGTGTTCCTGGTCGGCGGGCTGGTGCCGCTGGTGCTGGCGCCGATCCTCGGCATCGTGCTGCCGGAATCGATCCGCTATCTGGCGCTGGTCGGCGGCCGCGACCACGAGGTGGCCGCGTTGCTGCGGCGTGTCGCGCCGACGATCGAGGTCGCGGCTGACGCTCACTTCGTCGTGCAGGAGCCGAAACTGCCGGGCTTGCCGGTGGCGCATCTGTTCGCCGAGCAGCGCGGCGGGGTCACGCTGCTGCTCTGGGTCGTGTTCTTCATGAGCCTGCTCGACCTCTATCTGTTGTCGAACTGGCTGCCGACCGTGCTCAACGATCTCGGCACCTCGGTGTCGGTTGCGGCTGTCATCGGCGCCATGCTCCAGGTCGGCGGCGTGGTCGGCACCTTCACGCTTGGTCGTGTCATCGACCGCTTCTCCTTCCAGGCGCTGGCGATCGTCTATGTCTGCGCCGCGCTGGCGATCGCGGCGATCGGCTTCACCAGCCATTCGATCGGCTTCGTCACGGTCACGATCTTCGCCGCCGGCTTTTGCATCGTCGGTGGCCAGATCGCCGCCAATGCGCTGACGGCGACTTATTACCCGACCGCGATCCGCTCGACCGGCATGGGCTGGGCGCTCGGCATCGGCCGGATCGGCTCGATCGTCGGACCGCTGGTCGGCGGCGCGATGCTGGCCGCCAGGGTCGGCGTCGACCTGCTGTTCACGGCCGCGGCGCTTCCCGCGCTGATCGCCGCGGCCGCAGCCTTCGCGCTGGTTCGCGCCACGCGGTCTGGTGGAGGGTGAGCGCAGACAGCGCAGTTGAAATCGTAGTTGCTGAATGGATGGTGGCCAAGGGCGCCTCGGCACTGCGCCTGCGATCGCGATGACAGGCGGCTCGGTCTTGCGGCGTTTTCGCCTGTCAGCTCGTGAGTGGCATGTCGAACTTCACTTTCAGCCCGTCGGCAGCGAAGTCGCGCGTGACCGCCCCGCCGAGCGCCGGGCCGAGAATGCGCTCGAACAGCAGCGAGCCGAAACCGTTGCGGGCCGGCGGCGTGACCAGGGGTCCGCCGCTCTCTTGCCATGACAGCTTGAGACGGCCGTCGTCGAGCCTCCAGCCCAGCGTCACGCCGCCGGCATCGTTGGAGAGCGCGCCATACTTCACGGCATTGGTGACGAGCTCATGCAGTCCCATCGAGAGATAAAGCGCGATTCCCGGAGCAAGCTGCACCAAAGGGCCGTCGACCGCGACGCGCTCACATTGCAGCGGCGCCAGCTCGGCCTCCACAAGCTCGTCGAGCGTGATCGCTTCACGACCCCGATCGAGCGCCAGCGCGTGGCTGCGCGTCAGTGCCGCGATGCGGCCGCGCAGCGCCTCGCCGAAATTCACGAACGTCGCGTCGGCGCGGATGCTGAGAGCGATGATGCTGTCGACCAGCGCCAGGGTGTTCTTGACGCGGTGATTAAGCTCATGGACCAGCACGCGATGGTGTTGCTCGACGGTCCGTCGCCGCGCATTCTCGGCGCGCAACGCGATCTCATCCATCACGATCTCGCTGAGCTCGACGAGCTGGGCGATGTCTTCCTCGCTCCAGGCACGCGGGACGTGGTCGATCACATAGAGCGCGCCGATCACCTCGCCTCCCGACAGCTTCAAGGGAACGCCGAGATAGGCGATCACCCCGAGGACAGGCACGGCGAGATGGTTCTTCACCAGAGGATGTTGGCTCGCATCGGAGACGGCCAGCGGCGCTGCCGTGCTCACGACATGCTGGCAGAAGGAGTGATTCAGCGGCGTTTCCCGCAAGGAATTCCACGGCTCACACAGGCCGATGGAGCTCTTGAAGAATTGCCTGTCGCGATCGACCAGAGCGATGATCGCGGCCGGCGCCTGCAAGAGCCGCGTTGCGAGGCGGGTGACACGATCGAAGCCCGGCTCGGGCGGGGTGTCGAGCAGGTCAGTCTGCGACAGGGCAGTCAATCGGTCCGGCGCGGGAGCGTCACGATCGGGAGGCATGCTGGTCTTCGTTGGGCGGTTCAGCCGATGCGGACATGCAGCACGATGACCGAGCCGGATACCCCAGCCGGCATTGGACGGTCGTGCGGCGCGGTTTACTTCGGCTCGAACGAAGCCGGCACGGAAACAGCATGAAACCTTCGAGGCGAGTGTCCCTCGCGTCAAGCACGCGGGTCGAATCTCGGTTCCATGAGAGACACCCAAAAGGCAGAGTATGGCCCGACAAAGGCAGCTCCGCCCTTCATTCGCGTGCTGATGCTGGCATGCCGTATACGCGGCTCTTAGCCGCCTTTGACGGCACCCGCGGTGAGTCCCGCGACGATCTGCCGCTGCGCGAACACGGTCAGCAGCAGCACGGGGAAGGTCACGATCAGCGCGGCGGCGGCCAACGGCCCCCAGCTCAGCTGATCGAATGAGATCATGTTGTAGACGGCGACAGGCAGCGTGCGCGTCTCACGCCCGGCCAGCACGATGCCGAATACGAAGTTGTTCCAGGAGAAGATCACCGAAAGGATGAAGGCCACGGCAAGTCCGGGCTTGGCCACCGGCAGCGCGACGTGGCGGAACACCTGCCATCGCGTGGCGCCGTCGATCCGCGCGGCCTCTTCCAGCTCGAGCGGCGTGGTCTCGAAATAGCCGATCATGATCCAGATCACGATCGGCACGGTGACGACGAGATGGATGATGATCTGCGGCCACAGCGTGCCAAGCAGGCCGAGCCATTGGAACAACAGGAACAGCGGGATCAGATAAGACAGACCGGGCGTAATGCGCGCAACCAGGATCACAATCGCCGATTTGTGCGCGGCCATACGCGCGATGCCATAGCCCGCGGGCACGCCGACCAGCATCGCGAGCAAGGTCGCACCGCCCGTCACCAGCATGCTGTTCGTGAAGTAGGTAAAGAAGCGGTTCGACGACAGCACGTCGGTGTAGTTCTTCCAGGCGAAATGCTCGGGCCAGAACACCGGCGGATAGGCGGCATTGTCGATCTCGAATTTCACCGACAGCGACAGCATCCAGAGAAAGAACAGGATCGCGGGCGAGACGATGATGAACACCGCCAAAGCCAGCGCGAGGCGTCCGAGGATGCCGCGTCCGCTCATGGCTCGTCCCCCAGCGCATTCCACTGCACCCGGCGGCGCAGCACTAGGAGCAGGGCGGTGAGCGCGATGATCAGCACGAAGAAGACGACCGCGATCGCCGAGGCATAGCCGAGGTCGTAATAAACGAAAGCGACGCTGTAGAGATAGAGATTGATGGTCTCCGAGGCCGAGCCCGGGCCGCCTTGAGTGATCGCGAAAATGATGTCGAAGCTCTTCACCGCATCGATGCAGCGGATCATGGCGGCGATGAACAGGAACGGCATGATTAGCGGCAGCGTGATGTAGCGGAACATCTGCCAGGGGCTGGCGCCATCGATCTGCGCGCTCTCATAAGGCTCGGTGGGCAGCGCGGCGATACCGCCGAGCACGATCAGCATCACCAACGGTGTCCATTGCCAGGTCTCGACCAGCACCAGCGAGGGGATCACGGTGGCCGGGTGAAACACCCAGAGCTGCGGCGGCAGACCGACCCGTGACAACAGATAGTTCAGGACCCCGAGCTGTGGGTGGAACATCATGGTCCAGACCAGCGCGATCGCCACCGGCGTTGCCATCATCGGCATGATGAACAGTGCGCGTAGCAGTCCGCGGCCGGGAAACCTGGTGTGGAAGACGACTGCTGCGAAGGTACCCAAGACCAGCGGCAGCAGCACCGAGAGCGCGGTATAGGACAGCGTGTGGCCGACTGACTCGACGAAGCGGGGATCGGCCGGTAGCCGCAGATAGTTGGCGAGCCCGACGAAAACGGTGGGCGCACCGACCTTCCATTCCTGGAAGCTCATCCAGATCGTGAACAGCCAGGGAAAGATGATCACGCCCAGCACGACGACCAGCGCCGGCAGCACGAACGGCCAGTAGGACGGCGGCCGCCATGGCCGCTCCGCCACGGCGGCCTGTGTCGCCGTACCCGAGGCTTGTTCGGCAATCGTGCTCACGCTTTCTCGCTGCGCTCCAGGATCGGGCGATACTGCTCGTGCGCTTTCTTCAGTTCGGTTGCGGGATCGGCGCCGGAGAGCGTGGCCGTCAGCGCGGCGCCGACGATGTCGCGATATTCGGCGACGGGGATCACCACGGGCAGGCCAAGCTTGGAGATCTTGGCGGAGTCGATCGCCGACTGCAGCCATTCCTTCGGCATCTTCACGCCGCTCTGGACCTCGGCATCGTTCAGAATGGAGCTGCGGAACGGCACGCCGCCGCCGGCCTGCAGCAAGCGCGCGCCTTGGGTCTTGGATACGATCCACTGGCAGAGCAGATAGGCCGCCTCCTTGTTCTTGCTGGCGGCCGCGATGCCGATGCCGTCGCCATAGGTGGCGGAATACTGCCCCTTCGGCCCGGCCGGCACCACGGTGTAGCCGACCTTGCCGACCACGCGTGAGGCATTCGGGTCTTCCAGCGGCGGCGCCCAGCCGACGCCGTCGATCCACATCGCCGAGCGACCTTGCGTGAAAGAGGCCATCGACTCCATCCAGTTGAAGCCGGCCACGCCGGGCGGCGCCGAAGTCGTGAGCAGCTTCTGATAGAGCTTTGTCGCGGCGACCGCCTCGGGTCCGTCGCTCAGGATATTGCCTTTGTCGTCAAGGAATTCGCCGCCATAGTTCAGGTAGAAATTGGTCCACAGGGTCATGTTGGCATTGCGCAGGCCGCGGCCGACAAAGCCGAAGGTGCCGTCCTTCGGATCAGTCAGTTTTTGCGCGGCCTCGGCCATTTCGTCGAGCGTCTTCGGTACCGCGACGCCCTTCTTCGCGAACAGCTCCTTGTTGTAGTAGAGGATGAAGTAGTCGACCGACCACGGCAGCGACAGCATACGGCCCTTGTCATTCCTGGCGTAAGTCAGCCCAGCGGCTGAGAAATCGCTTTCGACGAGATCCGGCGCGGTGAGGTTCGGGTCCTTGATGTAGTCCGTGATGTCGGCAAGCCATCCGGCCTTCTCGAACTGCCGCTTCTGCACATGATAGCTCAGGTGAACGACGTCGAAGCTCGGCTTGCCGGAGGAGAGCTCGATCACCACCTTCTGCCGCTGCTGCTGCTCGGGGATCTGCTCGGACTCGACCTCGATGCCGGTCAGCGCGGTGAATTCCTTGAGGTACTTCTGCACATTGTCGCCGCGCGGCCCCTTGATCAGCATCGCCTCGAGCTTGGTGCCGGCATATTTCTTCCACTGCGGCTCGGCCCAGGCAGACCGTCCGGCCAGCGCAAGCGCGCTTGCTGCCGCCGTGCCCGCAAGCATGTTGCGGCGCGTGATCGCTCTCATCGTATCCTCCCCAGGATGCTTTTTCTTACGGGGAAGTCTAACGCGATCCGCCGCCGCCGCAACAGGAGGATCGGAGGTGCGTCATTGGTGCATTGCGACGAAACTCTCAGGGTCACGGCCGCGGCAGAAAAGGCCGGCCGCGTTTCCTGCCGCGCTCATTGTGCTGCGAGGCGCTTCGCAATGGCGGAGAGGGAGCAAGCTGTGCACCACAATCTCAACCGTCATCGTCCGGCTCTGGGCGATCCAGTGCGGGGAGATGGTCGTGATAGATCGAGAAGCTGGGGGGTACTGGATACCGCGCATGCGCGGGGTATGACGAATGAATCTGTAGCGGCGCTGATGGCCGCTTCGAAGGACGGCTCAGTCGAACAGGCTCGAGACCGACTCTTCCGCCGCGGTGCGGCCGATCGCCTCGGCGATCAGCGGCGCAATCGGGAGCGTGCGGATGTTGGGCGCATTACGCACGGCCTCGGTCGGCATGATGGAGTCGGTGATGACGAGCTCCTTCAGCCGCGACGAGGTGATGCGGCTCGCAGCTCCGCCGGACAGCACGCCATGGGTGATGTAGGCGTAGACTTCCTTGGCGCCGTGCTTGAGCAGCGCGTCGGCGGCGTTCACCAGGGTGCCGCCGGAATCGACGATGTCGTCGATCAGGATGCAAGTGCGGCCGGACACGTCGCCGATCACGTTCATCACCTCGGACTCGCCGGGGCGCTCACGGCGCTTGTCGACGATGGCGAGCGGGGTGTTGATGCGCTTGGCAAGCCCGCGGGCGCGCGCCACGCCGCCGACATCGGGCGACACCACCATGAGGGAGGAGAGGTCGAACCGATCCTTGATGTCACGCACCATCAGCGGCGCGGCGTAAAGATTGTCGGTCGGAATGTCGAAGAAGCCCTGGATCTGGCCGGCATGCAGGTCGAGCGTCATGACGCGGTCGACGCCGGCATGGGCGATCAAATTGGCGACGAGCTTGGCCGAGATCGGCGTGCGCGAGCCTGATTTGCGATCCTGCCGCGCATAGCCGAAATAAGGCACCACCGCGGTGATGCGGCGCGCCGAAGCACGGCGCAGCGCATCGGTGATGATCAGCAACTCCATCAGCAGGTCGTTGGCCGGATACGACGTCGATTGCAGGATGAAGACGTCGGAGCCGCGGACGTTCTCCTGGATCTCGACGAAGATCTCCATGTCGGCGAAGCGCCGGACTACGGCTTTGGTGAGCGGCAACCCGAGCTCGGTGGCGATTGCGCTCGCCAGTGCTGGGTTGGAGTTGCCGGCAACCAGTTTGATGGAGCCGTTCTTGGCCGACATCGAGATTTCTCCCCGCGCTTCGCTGGAGACAATATTCAGCATATCGGGCTACCCGTGGAACCGGCAATCTTGCACGGGCGAGGTGATATCAAGGAGATAGCGCGGCTGGCAACCCGCGGAAGACGTTTTCCCGGTCAAAAATGGCTGCGAATTGCGCCGCTTTGGCTAATGGTCGGTGTAGCCGAGGGCCGCGACATTGGTGGTATCGGTCGTGTCGGCCGGAGCGGCCGCCACCGCCGGACCACGCGCCGCCGGTGCGGGCTGGGTCGGATTGTCCGCGGGCGCTGTTCCATTGAGCATGCTGGTGAGCCCGCTGAAGCCGGCCTGCGCAATCTTGCGAAGCACGAGGTCGTCGGCCGCACCCCAGGGATCGCGCACCGCATCCCGTCCGGCGCGTCCGGTCGGCTCCTGGCCCGACAGCCGCAGCGCGCGCTGCTGATTGCGGTCATATACGTCCCAGACCCACGCGATCACGCTCTTGCCGCTGACCACCTGCGCGGAGAGATAGCTGCGCACGCGGTAGGCGGCCGGCGCCTCGCGCGACACGACAGCCAAGCTGCGCAATTTCGATTCGCTATCGAGCACGTTCACCATGCGGTCGAACACTTGCGGCGGCGGGCCATCGATCTGATCGAAGGCGATCGTTGCGGCATCGCTCGGCGCCGTCGTGGTGGCCATCGCGTGGGAATTGCTCGCGCCGTTGCTGGCGCAGCCGCCGAGCGCGCAGACCGACATCATAAGCGTCGCGGCAACGCAAGCGTGCAACGCAGTCCCGCCGAGCCGGTGAAGTAGTAGCGACGCTTCCCTCATCAGTGGGAGCGATATCGTTAAAATCGATTAACGTCTAGGTCGCTGCTGACACAAAGCGGGACAGAACGCAGCTGCTTGTTCAGGAATAGTTAAGCAAGCCAGATGATGTCACAGTTTGGTCCAGCTTCAGCCTTCGAGGACGATCGCGTGCACATGGCGGCCATAATCCGGCTCCTTGCGGTGCACCGAGCGACGGTAGCTGAAGAAGCGTTCGTCGGCATAGGTATCATGGCCGAGATCGTCGATCATGAGCACGCCGGCCTTTTCCAGCCGCATGCGGATGAAGCCGGCGAGATCAAATAACGCGTGTCCCTGGCGTGCCGACGGCAGGAAGAAGATCGTGTTGTCGGCATCGGCGTCGAGAAAACGCTCCACGAATTCGGCGCCGACCTCATAGCTCGGCTGCCGGATCATCGGACCGATGGCGGCGACGATCTGTTGGCGCTCGGCGCCGAGCGTTTCCATGGCATCGAGGGTTGCTTCGAGAACGCCGGTGAGCGCGCCCTTCCAACCGGCATGCGCGGCACCGATCACGCGCCGCGTCGGGTCGACGAACAGGACCGGACCGCAATCGGCGGTGGTGACGCCGATAGCCAGATTTTCGGTACGGGTCACGATGGCGTCGACCTTCGGCCGCACGGGACTGTCCCAAGGACCAGTGGCGACCACCACGTCGGGCGAGTGGACCTGGTGGACGCTCAGGAAATTCTCTGGCGCCACGCCGAGCTGGGTGGCCATACGGCGGCGATTCTCGCGGACATTCTCCGGCACGTCGCTGGAGCCCAACCCGCCGTTCAGTCCGGCATAGATGCCGTCGGACACGCCGCCTTCACGGGTGAAGAAGGCATGCCGCAATCCGGGAACGGCCGAGATCAGATCCGATGATAGTACCATCACGACGCTCCCGCTTCGGTCCTGTCGTCACTGAGCGCCGGCAATACGGGAATCCCGGGATCAGAAACGGCCAGCACCTTGAACAACGAACCCATGCCGCCGCGGCCGCCGCTGATCAGGCGCTTCAGCCCGTTGGCGATGTCCTCGGCGACTTCGAGCGACGCCTTCTGCATCAAGGTCAGCGCACGTGTTTCGATGCCGAGCCGCTGCAGAAACTCGCCCTGGATCACCGGCCCATGCACGCGTGCGCCGACCGCTTCGGCCGCGCGGCCCAAGGCGTCGAAGTCGACATGAGCGGTGATGTCGGCAAGGCCCGGCGTCTTCAGCGGGTCGGCGAAGGTGTGGCGCGCAATAGCCTGGAACGTGTCGCCGACACTGCTGCGGATGTGGCCGTAGTCGATAATGAGCGCGGCGCCGCGCTGATCGCGCACGCGCTTGGCCAGCGCCATGATCTCCGAGTCGGGCCGCCATTCGAAGATGGCGCCGAGGGGTGCCGCGCGGACCAACGGCGGCAGCAGGGTCTCGAAGCCCGGGGTCGGCTCGGCGGCCGCGCCATAGCTGAAGTTCTCGTTGTCATCGAGCTCGATCACGCGCTCGTGCCAGCCGGTCTCGCGGCGGACCATCTGATGGATCGGCAGCACGTCGAAATATTCATTGGCGAAGATCACGCAAGGACCTTCCGGCACTTCGTCGAATCGCTCGTGCCAGTTGATGTTGCGCATACCCGTCAGCATCGCCTTCTGCTTTTCGCGCAGCACTGGATTGATCTCGATCATGTGCACGGAAAGCGTCTGGTACAGCGGCGGCGCCACCCGCAGCGCGCGGAGCGCGTCCGACATCATGGTGCCGCGTCCGGGTCCGAGCTCGATCAGATGGAATTGCTGCGGCGAGCCGATTGCCTTCCACACCGAAGCGGCCCACAGGCCCAACAGCTCGCCGAACATCTGGCTGACTTCCGGCGCCGTGGTGAAGTCGCCCTCGCGGCCCAACGGATCGCGCGAGATGTAGTAGCCATGCTGCGGATGCGAGAGACACAGCTCCATGTAGCGCCACACCGGCATCGGGCCTGACGCCTTGATCAGCCGCTTGATCTCGGTATGCAGCGGGGACAGTTCGATCACGGCTGGGCCTGCAGGGATGGCGCGGCCTGATCTTGCGGCTTGCGCAATGCTCTTATGATCAGGATCGCACCGACGATCAGCATCGGGACCGACAGCAGCATGCCCATGGTCAGCCCGCCCCAGAGAAAGCCGAGCTGCGGGTCCGGTTCGCGGAAATGCTCGCTGGTGATGCGCGCCAGGCCGTAGAGCAGAACAAAGCTACCGAGAGTAAGGCCCGGCCGCTTCAGGGCACCGAACCGGATCAGGATGGCGAGGACGACGAACAGCACGATGCCTTCGAGACCGGCCTCATAGAGCTGGCTCGGATGACGGGGCAGCTGGGTGCGATCATTGGGGAAGATCATGGCCCAAGGCAGGCTGGGATCGGCCGTGCGGCCCCACAATTCGCCGTTGATGAAATTGGCGATGCGGCCAAGAAACAGGCCGATCGGCCCGACCGCGGTGGTGATGTCGCCGAGCGACAGGATCGGCAGGCCGTTGTGGCGGCAGAACAAGATCACCGCGATGACGCAGCCCATGAAACCGCCGTGGAACGACATGCCGCCTTTCCACAATTCGAAGATCTCGAGCGGGTGATCCATGAAAAAAGGCAGGTTGTAGAACAGCACGTAGCCGGTGCGGCCGCCGAGGATGATGCCGAGCGTGACCCACAGGATGAAATCGTCGAGCTGGACCAGCGAGATCGGCGCCGGCCCGCCCCACAGCCGGTCCTTTTTCAGCAGCGAGCGGGCATAGAGCCAGCCGACCACGATGCCGCCGATATAGGCGAGCGCGTACCAGCGGATCGCAAACGGCCCGATTGCGATCGCGACCGGCTCGAAGGCGGGAAGCTTGATGAGGAGAGGTGTCATTCGGAGGCTTTCGTGTACACGGCGCCTGGGGTCGGCTGGTCACCACGGGCTTTCCCTAAGCCCTGCCAGATGTACATGCTTCAGCGCACCCTGCCTGATGGACGATTGGATCGCGCGATAGCCGGGATCTGTCGTGCAATCAATACGATGACAAGGAAACCGCGGCATGACAAGACGAGCTGCACCTTGATCGAACGCATTTGGATCGCCATTGTGTGATCGGGCCCGGAGCGGAAGCGGAGTTTCTTATGACCCAGACCACCAATCGGTTTTTCGACGAACTTGGTCGACTGATGAACGACGCCGCGGGCGCAGCCCAAGGCATGAAGCGCGAGGTCGATACGGTGATCCGCAACCAGGCCGAGAAGATCCTGAACGACCTCGATATCGTCAAGCGCGAGGAGTTCGAGGCGGTCAAGGAGATGGCGCGTCTGGCGCGCGAGGAGAATGAGGCGCTGAAGGCGCGGATTGCCGTGCTGGAAGGCAAGCTCGGGGGTGGGCAGCCGGGGCCGGCATCGGGAGCGTGAGGACGGACGGCTAAAGGAGCGAGGGGTTTGCCGGGCCCGGGACATGCCGTAGACAGGGCCCCGAGCGGGGAAATAGCGCGCAAGAAAATCCTTTCATTTCCTTGTCATTTTGCCGCTTTGCGGCTAGAACGCCGCCACGTCCGCGGCCCCCGCACCCCTGGAGGCTTGCCGCTGGACTTGCGAGAACGGGCCGCGTTGCGGCCTTTAACTTTTTAAAACAAGGACTTAGCAAGATGGCGACCGTCAGAGAACTGAAGGCGACCGCCCGTCCGTCAGTCGGCAAGGGGGCCGCACGGGCAGAGCGTCGCGCCGGGAGAGTGCCCGGAGTGATTTATGGAGATAACCAGCCCCCGCTGCCGATCTCGGTCGAGGACCGTGAACTGCGCCAGCGCATCGGCGCCGGCCGGTTTCTGACGACCATTTTCGACATCAGCCTGGACGGCAAGAAGCATCGCGTGATTCCGCGCGACTTCCACCTCGATCCGGTGAAGGATTTCCCGCTCCATGTCGATTTCATGCGGCTCGGGCAGGGCGCGACCATCCGCGTCAGCGTGCCGCTGCACGTCGTCAATGCGGAGACCTCGCCCGGCGTGAAGCGCGGCGGCACGGTCAACATCGTCACCCATACACTTGAGCTCGAATGTCTGGCGGAAAACATTCCGCAATACATCGAGGCCGATGTTGGCGGGCTCGAAATCAACAACTCGCTGCACATGTCGGACGTCAAGCTGCCGACCGGCGTCAAGCCGCTGCGCGGGGACGCCACGCTGGTGACCATCGTGCCGCCGTCCGGTTACGCCGACGAGCAGAAGGCTGCTGGCGCTGCCGCCGCTGCTGCGGGTACTGCTGCTCCGGCCGCTGCGGCTCCGGCTGCCGCTGCCAAGGCCCCGGCTGCTGCCGCCAAGGCGCCCGCCGGCGGCGACAAGAAGAAGTAGCCTGTATGTTTTCTGAAGCTCGCGACACCCTCGCGAGCTTCAGAGCATTGGCCTAAAGCGCGGATGCCGCGTCATGCTGCTGTTTGTCGGACTCGGCAATCCCGGCGCGAAATATGCGCGCAACCGGCACAATATCGGCTTCATGGTCGCCGACGCGATCGCGCGGCGTCATGGCTTTTCGCCTTGGCACAGGCGTTTTCAGGGCGAGACCTCGGAGGGCACGCTCGACACCGAGCGGGTGATCCTGTTGAAGCCTACGACCTACATGAACGAGTCCGGCCGCGCCGTGCAGGAAGCCGTGAACTTTTTCAAGATTGGCGCCGGTGATGTCACCGTGTTTCAGGACGAGCTCGAACTCGCTCCCGGCAAGCTGCGCGTCAAGGTGGGCGGCGGGATCGCCGGCCACAATGGCCTACGCTCGATCTCGGCGCATATCGGCAACGACTATCGCCGGGTGCGGCTTGGCATCGGTCATCCCGGCGTCAAGGAATTGGTGCACGGCCATGTGCTGTCGGACTTTGCCAAAGCCGATATGCCGTGGGTCGAGGCGCTGTGTGAGGCGGTCGCCGACAATGCAGGGCTGTTGACCGGCGGACGCGACTCCACCTTCGCCAACAAGGTGCACCTGGCGCTGCAGTCCAAAGGTTTTTTGGAGAAGGGTGATGCCGGCGCTGCATGATGCGCGCCCGGCCAAAGCAATTCGGGACGGATTATGGGATTTAAATGCGGAATCGTCGGGCTGCCCAATGTCGGCAAATCGACGCTGTTCAACGCGCTGACGGAGACGGCGGCGGCGCAGGCGGCCAACTACCCGTTCTGCACCATCGAGCCGAATGTCGGCGAGGTCGCCGTCCCCGATCCGCGACTCGATAAGCTCGCAGCGATTGCCAAATCCGGGCAGATCATTCCGACCCGGCTGACCTTCGTTGACATTGCGGGTCTGGTGCGCGGCGCTTCGAAAGGTGAAGGCCTGGGCAACCAGTTCCTTGCCAATATCCGCGAGGTCGATGCGATCGCGCATGTCGTGCGGTGTTTCGAGGACTCCGACATCACCCATGTCGAGGGCAAGATCGCGCCGCTTGCTGATATCGAGACCATCGAGACCGAGCTGATGCTCGCCGATCTCGACAGCCTCGAAAAGCGCGTCGACAATCTCGCCAAGAAGGCCAAGGGCAACGACAAGGATGCCAAGGAGCAGTACGAGCTCGTCACGCGGGCGCTCGAGCTGCTGCGTGACGGCAAGCCAGCTCGGCTCCTGGAACGTAAGGCGGAGGAGGAGCGTGCCTTCGGCATGCTGGGCCTTTTGACCTCCAAGCCGGTGCTCTATGTCTGCAATGTCGAGGAGAGTTCGGCCAAGAACGGCAACAGCTTCTCGCGGCAGGTGTTCGAGAACGCCGAAAAGGAAGGCGCGGTCGCCGTCGTGATCTCGGCCAAGATCGAATCTGAGATTGCGACCTTGTCGCGCGAGGAGCGGACCGAGTTTCTCGATACGCTAGGTCTCGAGGAAGCCGGCCTCGATCGGCTGATCCGCGCCGGCTATCAGCTGCTCGATCTCATTACTTATTTCACGGTCGGCCCGAAGGAAGCCCGCGCCTGGACCATTCACCGCGGCACCAAGGCGCCGGCGGCGGCCGGCGTGATCCATACCGACTTCGAAAAGGGCTTCATCCGCGCCGAGACCATCGCCTATGCCGATTATGTCGCGTTCAACGGCGAAGCCGGCGCGCGCGAGGCGGGCAAGCTCCGGCTCGAGGGCAAGGAATACGTCGTCGCCGACGGCGATGTGATGCATTTCCGTTTCAATACGTAAACACCGTCAGTGCATCCGGCCCTGGTCGCGGATCGCGCCGAGATGCTCATTGATGCGGAAGACGATCAGGACAAACTCGGCGATGATGCGCGAGAACACGATGCCGACGATCACGCCGGCAATCGATGACAAGAGCATCAGGAAGCCGCCGAACGGGCTGATCGCCATTGCAGCGAGCCCGGAGAAGATTCCGGACACGCCGAACAGGATCACGAGCGCAATCACGAGCCAGTAGAACGTCTTGATGATCGCCGGTGTGATGAAGCGGTCCCACTGAAACAAATCGCGAAATTCGAACATCGTTAACTCCCCCAGCCCGAGTCGAATGTGGACCAGGATTTGGTCCGAATGCCCACCCTGCGCATCTGTCCCAACCTCGTGTCCAGGTCTTGCCGGAATGTGACTGCCAAGAGCCGCAGCCGTCGCTTTCGGCAGTATGGAGTACGAGCCATGCGGGTGAGCAGGTTGTGATTGCCGCAAAGTGCGGCCACAATCGGGCTTCTTTCAGCCATTGACCAGTCCATGACACTCACCTTCGAAGATTTTCCGCAAGGACATTTCGGCAGTTTTGGTCCGCAACACGTGACACGCGAGGAGATCGTCGGCTTCGCCGCCGAATTCGACCCGCAGCCGATGCATCTTGATGAGGAGGCGGCCCGCGCTTCCATGCTCAACGGTCTCTCCGGATCGGGCTGGCACCTTTGTTCGCTGATGATGCGGATGCTGTTCGACGGCTTCATCGGCGGCACGGCCTCGCTCGGTTCGCCCGGCGTCAACGAGGTGCGCTGGATCTCTCCGCTTCGTCCGGGGGACGATCTGATGCTCGACGTCGAGGTCGTAGAAGCACGGGTTTCGCGCAGCCGTCCGGCGACCGGCATCGTCACCTTCAAATGCGTGGTTCGGAACGCCGCGGGAGAGACGCTGTGCGAGATGATTTCGCCGATCATCGTCGAGCGGCGGGAAGGGCGGGGCGGCTGATGCGGTTTTTCGAAGATCTCGAGCTTGGCCAACGGCGCGAGCTCGGCGCGTTCACGTTCACTGCCGAGAACATCAAACGTTTTGCTGCGCAATTTGATCCGCAGCGCTTTCATCTCGACGAAGAGGAAGGGCGCAACTCGCTGTTTGGAGGGCTCGCCGCATCCGGCTGGCATGTCGGCTGCGTCTGCATGAAGCTTCTCGTCGCCGACAATCAACGCCTTGCGGAGCTCGCGCGCGGCCGCGGTGAGCCGGTTGTCGTCGGCGGACCCTCGCCGGGATTTCGCGATCTGCGCTGGCTCAAGCCGGTGCTTGCTGGTGACACCATCAGTTTTGCGAGCGAGATCGAATCCTTGCGTCCGTCCGCCTCGCGCCCGCAATGGGGGATCGTGCAAGCGCGAAACGCCGGCACGAATCAACGCGGCGAGCTGGTGTTCTCCTTGCTCGCATCCGCCTTCATCCCGCGACGGAACAGAGGTTGAGGCGAAAAGGTCACGGCACGCAGGATTGTGCTACCGGAACAAACTTCGCGCTAACGCATTTTGAACCGCGACTCTATAAGACAGCCACCCAGGACATAGTTGGTAGGGGATGAGTATGGCGGATCGCGGCGGCCTGAAACTTCTTGGCTTTATTTTTGCCAGCGTGACGCTTGCGGTGATGCTCGCCACCGGCATGGTCGTGAAGGGCTACGCGGACGGTTCCTATACGCTCGAAGCAACCGCAATCGACGGTCAGTAACGCTTCGTTAACCATGCTTGGCGGTCGCGATCGCTCGGCAGGCAATGACTGACCTGCTCCTCAACGGCTCCAGATCAGCGCTAGCACGGCGACGGCGATCGACAACAATCCGACAAACCGGATGATGATGCTGCCCATCCGCGGCAGTGGTTGCCGCAAAGGAATGGGAGCGGCGGTTTCCGGTCGGATCGTTTCCATGAAAATGTCAGCGCCTCGACGCATGCAAGACCGCCGGCATGGCGGTGCTGGGTTTTGGTCGCGGGCGACTGATCCGACGTTCAAGCCATCTGCAGCGAAAAACCAAAACCGCCGCGCGAGGGCGCCCGCGCGGCGGTGGATTGGAATTCAGCGGTCGCTTTAGCCGTTGCGCAGGCCGTCGGCGGCACGCTTCCACTGCGTCACGCTTTCGGCGATCATGCGGGTCGACTTCATCGCGGCCTGGCTGAGCTGGGCATAGCTGGCGATCTCGCGCTGGACGCGCTGGCCTTCGGCATGCAGCACATCGCGCAGGCTCTCGAGCTCCGAGATCAGGTGCTCGATCTCCGACAGCGAGGTGCCGGCGACGCGCTGGATCAGTGAATTGACGTTGTTGACCGCGGCGTCCGTCGAGACGTCGACAAGCGCGGGATCGGCACCGTTGGTGGGGCCCGGGCGACGCAGATAGGCAATGTCGTTGCGCACGAAATCCCGGATTCCGGCTTCGACCTCGGAGACCGCCGCGAGATCGGCGCTCAGCTCGGTTTCAGTTCCTTCGGCCTTGTCCGGACGAATAGCATTCATCGGCTATATCCTTATTGCGCGTTACGCGAGCGCGGTGTCCCGCACGGCGAAAGTGACGTGGAGCTATCAGTTGCGGCGAAATGGGGCTACATCGCGGCCAAGATGCGGCAATGCTTCGACCATTAGCTACGGATTGCCCTATGTGTGGCGTTCACCAGCTGCGCTTGAATCCCGCCGAGATGCTCTTGCTCGTGGTGCCCTGCGCAGTCTCGCCGACCGAGCCCGAGATGGTGACGCCATCATAGAGCTTCTGCTCGGCGCCGACCTTGCGCAGCCATTTGTCGTCGCTCGACGACAGCGATTGCCCGGCGGTCACGCTGGTGCCTGTGTCGCCGATCGAGAGCTTGGCCGACTGCTCGGTGTCGAAGCTGCGGTTGGTGCGCGGCGCGGCGCCGGGCAGCGGCACCATGCCCTGCTGGTTCAAATTGTAGCCGTTCTG
The DNA here is from genome assembly GCF_000239815.1 of Bradyrhizobium sp. STM 3843. Lineage (GTDB taxonomy): Bacteria > Pseudomonadota > Alphaproteobacteria > Rhizobiales > Xanthobacteraceae > Bradyrhizobium. Next base: position 23,046 of record NZ_CAFK01000208.1, read on the forward strand.
CAGGGAGAGATTGTAGCCGTCGAGCGGCACGGCCTTGGTGACGGTGGTGCCGATCTTGCTCTGGTCCGCATTCGGATCGACGCGCGCTTCGATCGCCGTCTTGTCCCAGATCGCGCCGGCGCCGGGCGCGGTGACTGCCGCCCAGGCGCTGCCGCCGGACTGCGGCACGCTGCCGCCATTATCGGCTTTCTCCGCCAGAAGCTCCGACATCGTGGTCGGCTGCTTGGTCACGGTCATGTCGGCGCCGATCCGCGCATCCCAGAACGGCGACACGCTCTGCTTGACCGATACGGCGGAAGCGCCGTTCGCCTTGTTGTTGTTCGACCAGTTCAGATCGCTGCTGCCACCAGCTGCGGCAGCTTTGCCAGACTTGGCCTTGGCTTCCGGGCGGTCGAAAAAGGAGGATGCATCGATATTGAGCTGGCTCCAGTCGAGCTTGGTGATGTCCACATCCTTCATCGGGTCGGCATCGGCGGTCTTCGGCGCATCGTCTGCATCGTCGGTCGCCTCATCGGCCGGCGGCGCGATCTGCTGCCAGGGTACCAGCTGCAGCGGCTGCTGTTTCGGCGGTTGTGTGAGGCTTTGCGCCACAACCGGCGACGCCGCAAAGCCCGCGCCCGCCGCCAAAAAAGCCAGCGTCAACCTGCCGATCATCATGAGAACCAACCCCCGCGCGTCGCGGAAAATCACGCCGCATTATGGTGGAATCTGGGCGCAGACGTATGACTGCGCAAGTCACGTGTTGGTTGGACAAGCGTGATCCAAAACACCGGTCCACAAGATCGGCCGCCCCCGGATTCCATCACTGCGCGCTGTCTCTTTCAGGCAAAGGAGCCGATTCGCGGCAGGTGAATCGGCCGGCCGAGCGTCTGCTCGACCAGGTCGAACGTGTCGACCAGCACGCGCAGGCGAATCAGCTTGCCGGCTCGGAATTGCGCGAAATGCGCAAAGCGCGTGGTGATCGGCTTCTCCGAATCACGCGCCGTCAACAAACAGCGCACCATCGATGCCGCCCCGTCGCGATCGAGCATCACGGTTTCGCGCTCGAACCGTCGGATGCGCAGGCTATGCGCAAGCTGCCTGACCGCCTCCACGACAGCGGCTTTACCCTGGCGTGCGCCGAGGAAGGGAAACATGTCGATTGGGCCGTAGATCGCCCAGTCGACGTCCTCGTCGAGCAGATCAGCGAGATCTTCGAAATGACGGTCGTTGACCGCGCACTGCAACGCACGCGACAGACGCCAGAGACTGTGCTCTGCCATGATAAGATAGGTCCTGAACTGGCTTGCAAAGCGCGCGCCGGCCATCGGGCAACGTCATTCACGACGTCGCGGCCAAGGGCGCCATTGGTAAATTCCGAGGCTTGGAGATAAGCAGATTCTGCCGAGGCGCAAATCACATTTTTGCAATGCACAATTGCGCTGTCTCCATCCGTTCAGCGGCGCTCTCGTGGAGTGGACGCGCGTCCGATTGCGATCGTCACGGCGCGCTCCGCAATTCGGGCAGCCGCAGCGTGACCCGCTCACGACTCGCGCGGCAGATGCTCCATCACCAGCGCGGCGAGATCGCATTCCACCACCTGCTGCACCAGGTCGAATGTGTCCATGATCTCGCGGATGCGCGTGATGCGGCCGTCCTTCAGGGTATAGAACACGGCGACGTCGTAGCGGACGATGCGGTCGTTGGAGCGCTTGCGGAGGTAGACGCGGATATCGGCCGCGACCTGGTCGCCGTCGGCGAGCAGGGCCTGAATCTCGTGCCGCCGCTCGACATAGCGGCTGCGCACGGTCTCCCACATCTGCCGTACCGCGCTCTGGCCGCGGCGCGGCCCGAGATGCGGGAGGATGTCGATCGGCGCCGAGGCGATATGCTCGACATCCTCGCTGCACAGCGACAGCACCTTGTCGAAATCGCCGGCGGCATAGGCATCGATCAGCTGCAGCACCCGTTCGCGGTTGGTCTGCTCGATCATGCTGTCTCCGTGACGGGAAACCCGGCCGTTGTTCGCAGGTTGCGCGCAGGGGCTTGCGACCGTCAACCACCTCCGCGATTGCAAGCGTGCGGAATCGCTGAGAGGGTGAACAGTGCGTAACGACAGGACCGCGACAGTCGCTCCGTACCCGGTCGCGGCGATGGGACGGGTGATTCGCGCGCGATGCTGATGCGGATGTCGCTGCAAACGTGCCGGCCGCTGATCGATCGGGAACTGCGGCCTGTGCTGGTGGTTAATGACGCGACAATTTCCTTCCGGAGCATCGATATGAAGACGCTGATCGCCTTGTCCGTCGCGGCCGCCGTACTCCTGTCCGCCCAGGCCGCGGAGGCCAAGGGCTGCATCAAGGGCGCGATCGTGGGCGGCGTTGCCGGCCACTATGCCGGCCATCACGGCATGCTGGGCGCCGCCGCCGGCTGCCTCTACGGCCGCCACCGTGCCAAGCAGCAGGAGCGCGATCAGGATCGCCAGCAGCAGAGCCAGGACAACGGCCGGACCTGAGCCGTTCGGCGTAGGGTGGCAAAGCGCGAAGCGCGTGCCCACCAACCGCAGCTATTAGCACCGCGCCTGCAGGGTGGGCACGCTTCGCTTTGCCCACCCTACGGTCTACGATCTGGACAGCGAGGCCGGATCTCGCCGTGAGCAGAGCGCGCGGGCGCGCGTCGTTTATCTCTGATTCATCTGTCAAACAGCCGATGAGCTAACGATTGTCATCGCCCGCGAAAGCGGGCGACCAGTATTCCAGAGACGGTCGTTGTTGAGCTGAGACGCCACCCGGTACTGGATGCTCCGCTGGAGCCTGTCCTCGGGCTCGAAGGCGAGACCCCGGGGCATGACAGCGGATCGGACACACCGCCTCATCCTCGCGGCGCATCGCGCGCCCGAGCTTTGCATCTTGTATCACCCTCGAAGATAGAGGGCGCAGGGAAGGCCAGGTGCCGACCGCACCCATGGTCCGCGTGCAGCAAAAAAGCACGCGGCAGAGCCACAGGTACGAACCGAACATCCGGCCTTCCCTGCGCGATGGTTTACGGCTTATACGCGCTCTCCCCGGTGCGCCGGGCTTTTGGCCACCGTTGCCGGCGCGATGCGCATGCATCGTCGCCAACGTAATACTAGCGTCGGAGTATCAGGACCACGCGACTTCACCGTCCGCGCCCAGTGCTGCTCGTCGTGCAGCCCGCGCGCGTCCACCGCATCCCGCTTCCCACGTATCGTGACGACGCGTACGCCCCTCATGTGGAGGCGGGACAAGCGAGATGATGGTGGTGATTTGCCCGACACGGCAAGGGAATTTGCCTGCGGCATGGTAACGCGACGGGCAGTCACACAACATATCACAGATGGTTTGCTGCCGCAGATTTCTTCAAAGGGTGATCTTCCGAACCCCGTCAGACGCAGTGGGAGCGCGCGCGGCGAAACCGCAGCTGGCCGAATTTATTCCTCTCGCACCAAAAGCAATTTCTGTTGCGCCGATCTTGTCGCGTTGCGTGCAGCTCCTATGCTCGCGGGCGACCAGAACGCGCTGAAGCGTCTCGACGGCATCGGGAGGACTGACGTGATGATCAGGATATTTAATGCCGCACTCGCGGCGGCGCTGCTCGTGTCGTGGCCAGCCATGGCTCACACGCCGGAGCAGCCGCCGCACCAGCTCTATAATGAGGGCGACCTCAAGCTCGAAAGTGGCGAGGCGATCAAGGATTTCTCGATCTCCTACGTCACCCACGGCACGTTGAATGCGCAGAAGTCGAACGCCATCCTGATGGTGACGGCGATCTCGGGCAATCATCACCGGCTCGACTTCATGATCGGGCCGGGCAAGGCGCTCGACACCAGCAAATATTTCATCGTCTGCACCGATGCGATCGCCAATGGGCTGACGACGTCGCCGAGCAATTCGAAGCAGCAGCCGCGCATGGCGTTTCCGAAATTCCTGATCCGCGACATGGTGGAGTCGCAGTACCGCCTTCTCAAGGAGAAGCTCGGCATCGACCATGTCGTCGCCGTGGTCGGCCCGTCCATGGGCGGCATGCAGACCCTGCAATGGGGCGTCAGCCATCCGGAGTTCATGGACTCGCTGGTCGCCATCGTCCCGCTGGCGAAGACGCCGGCCTGGTCAGTCGCGGTGATGGAGGCGTCGCGCAAGGCCATTATGAACGATCCCGCGTGGAAGGACGGCAACTACGACACGCCGCCGGAGCAGGGCATCCGGCTGTGGCGCGACATCGTCGCGTTGCTGGCCGCGCGCACGCCCGACATGTATGCGGCGCAGTTCAAGAACGGGTTGGACGTGCTGCCCTGGATGGAGCAGCAGGAAACGGCGGTGCTGAAGGCGTTCGATGCCGACGACTGGATCTACCAGACCTGGGCCTATGACAGGCACGATGTCGGCACCACGCCCGGTTTCAACGGCGACACCGCCAAGGCATTGGCGTCGATCAAGGCCAAGACGCTAATCCTCACTGGGACCAAGGACCTGCTCAACCCCGAGTTCGAGCCGATCGAGATGGGCAAGAACATTTCCGACGTGACGATCAAGACGATCTCGCCCGGCAGCGCCAACGGCCACGCCTCCGCCGGCGGCTTCCTGCCGACGGACGTCGATTTTCTCAACCGCGAGGTTGGCGCGTTTCTGGATGTGGTGGCGAAGGGCGGGAAGATTTTCCACTATGATGCCCGCGCGCCGCAGGGGCGGACGTATTGAGGTGATGCGAGGAGGGAGCATGATCCGCGGCAGTTGCTTGTGTGGTCGCGTCAAATACAGGATCAATGGTGCGCTGTCCCGCGCGCTCAACTGCCACTGCTCGATGTGCCGCAAGGCGCAAGGGGCGGCATTCCGAAGCCGCGCCAGCGCGAAAGCATCGGAGTTCGAGTGGTTGCAGGGCGAAGACGCCGTGACGTTCTATGAGTCGTCGCCGGGCACTCATCGCGGGTTCTGCGGCGTCTGCGGTTCACCGATCGTTTCGAAGTTCGATGGCGTTCCATATGTCGGCGTGCCGCTTGGCCCACTGGACGATGATCCCGGCGTTCGTCCCGAGCTCCATGTTCATGTCGACAGCAAGGCGCCGTGGTTCGTCATCACCGATGACCTTCCGCAGTTTCCGCAAGGGCTGAGCGACGGTCGGTCCAAACCGGGAAAGTCTTGATGGCTCTGCTGGCGTGACGTCGGCGTCGAGCTTTGCAAGTCCGGGCCCATCGGGTATCAGACGCGAGCGGCGATCGGCCGCGCGCTCAACCGATTGGAGGTCATCATGCGCAAGATCCATGATCTCGAAAACCTCCCCAGCTTTCAGCATCACGCGTAAGCGGCGGAAGTCTTTCCCTTCAGAAACTCACGTCAAGCGCGGACGGCGGTTCGTTCATGGCGATGTCGAGTTGAGCGAGAAGCTCGGCCGCAATGACCTGTGTCCATGCGGCTCCCGACGCAGGTTTCAAAGCCTGCTGCATGAAGTCGGGCGCCTATGACGGCGCCAATCGCAATGACTACTTTTAGAGAGTAGGGCGTGGGCCGTCCTCACGCCGTCATTCCGGGACGCGTCGCAGAAGCGACGCGGGCCCGGAATCCATAGCCACAGGCCCAAGTGTGGTGCTGCACTGTTAGTCGGCTCAATGCCAACCACGATCGCCCGGGAGCATGGATTCCGGGTTCATCGCTGCGCGATGCCCCGGAATGACGCAGGGAGAGAGACATCGCAGCGCGGTGCCGATCGTTGCCGTGTGCTCACTTTTTCTTCCAGCCACCTCTCTTGCCCGGGGCGCCGCCCGTCGAGCGGGGGGCGGGGCCGAATTCGGGGCCGGACTCGCGCGAGTTGGTCGGCTGGATGATGCGGCTGGATGAGCCGAACGGTTTTTCCGGGAGCTTGGGGTTGGAACGGAAGGGCAGGGACTCCGGGCCGTGCATCTCGTCGAGATGGGGCTTGTGGACTTTACTGCGTGAAGCGCCGCCTGTGATCTCGTCGTAGGAGGGGAGGAGCGGGTCGGTGTTGCGTGATTTGCCGCTGCCACTACGGCCGCGACTCGTGGATCCCCCTCCCTGGCCCTCCCCCACGAGGGGGGAGGGAACGGAAGGTCCGCCCGTGCGGGACGAAGACGCGCCGCTGCGTGCCGTCACACCGCGGCCCTTCAGCGCCGTGGTCGGCAGGTTGGCGGCGTCGCCATATTTCTTGGAGCCGGCGTAGGCGCCGGCGCGGTTCTGTACCGTTTTCTGTTTGGCGGTGGGGTCGTCGACCACGGCCAATTCGGTGGCGCGCAGGCGCTTGACCTCGTCGCGCAGGCGGGCGGCTTCCTCGAAGTTCAAATCGGCGGCGGCCTCGCGCATGCGGATTTCGAGGTCGGCCAGCACGGCTTCGAAATTATGCCCGATCGCGATGACGTCGTCGGTGGTGGTGCCGCCGCCGGTCTCGATCAGCACGTGGTCGCGCTCATAGACGGAGTTGAGGATGTCGCCGATCGACTTCTTCACGCTCTCCGGCGTGATGCCGTTGGCGGTGTTGTACTCGACCTGCTTCTCGCGGCGGCGGTTGGTCTCGGCGATCGCGCGCTCCATCGAGCCGGTCACCTGGTCGGCGTAGAGGATCACCTTGCCGTCGACGTTGCGCGCGGCGCGACCGATGGTCTGGATCAGCGAGGTCTCGCTGCGCAGGAAACCTTCCTTGTCGGCGTCGAGGATCGCGACCAGCGCGCATTCGGGAATATCGAGACCCTCGCGCAACAGATTGATGCCGACCAGCGCGTCGAACGCGCCGAGCCGCAGATCCCTGATGATCTCGATGCGCTCGATGGTGTCGATGTCCGAGTGCATGTAGCGGACGCGGATACCCTGCTCATGCAGATATTCGGTGAGGTCCTCGGCCATGCGTTTGGTCAGCACCGTGATCAGCGAGCGATAGCCGGCTGCCGCGGTGGCGCGGACTTCGCCGAGCAGATCGTCGACCTGGGTGCGCGCCGGGCGGATGTCGACCGGCGGATCGATCAAGCCGGTGGGACGGATGACCTGCTCGACGAACACGCCGCCGCTTTCATTCAACTCCCAGCCGCCGGGCGTGGCTGATACCGCGACGGTCTGCGGCCGCATCATGTCCCATTCCTCGAAGCGGAGCGGGCGATTGTCCATGCAGGAGGGCAGGCGGAAGCCATATTCGGCCAAGGTCGCCTTGCGGCGGAAGTCGCCGCGGAACATGCCGCCGATCTGCGGCACAGTGACGTGGCTTTCGTCGGCGAACACCAGCGCATTGTCGGGGACATATTCGAACAGGGTCGGCGGCGGCTCGCCGGGGCGGCGCCCGGTGAGATAGCGCGAATAGTTCTCGATGCCGGCGCAGCTGCCCGTCGCCTCCATCATCTCGATATCGAAGGTGGTGCGCTGCTCCAGCCGCTGCGCCTCCAGGAGGCGGCCCTGCGCATGCAGCTGGTCGAGCCGGATCTTGAGCTCGTGCTTGATCGACTTCATCGCCTGCACCAGCGTCGGACGCGGCGTCACATAGTGCGAATTGGCGTAAACCTTGATGAATTCCAGCTCGTCCTGCTTGTGGCCGGTGAGCGGATCGAACTCCTCGATGTTCTCGACACTGTCGCCGAACAGGTTCACGCGCCAGGCGCGGTCCTCATAGTGCGCCGGGAAGATGTCGATGACATCGCCACGGACCCGGAAGGTGCCGCGGGTGAAATCATGCTGGGTCCGCTTGTATTGCAGCGCCACGAGGTCGGCGATCAGTTGGCGCTGGTCGATGCGCTCGCCCTTTTTCAGCGCGAAGGTCATCGCGGTGTAGGTCTCGACCGAGCCGATACCGTAGATGCAGGACACCGAGGCGACGATGATGACGTCGTCGCGCTCCAACAGCGCGCGCGTCGCGGCGTGGCGCATGCGGTCGATCTGCTCGTTGATCGAGGAATCCTTCTCGATATAGGTGTCGGTGCGGGGGACGTAAGCCTCCGGCTGGTAGTAGTCGTAATAGGAGACGAAGTACTCCACCGCGTTGTCGGGGAAGAAGCTCTTGAACTCGCCATAGAGCTGCGCCGCCAGCGTCTTGTTCGGCGCCAGGATCAGGGCAGGCCGCTGCGTCGCCTCGATCACCTTGGCCATGGTGTAGGTCTTGCCCGAGCCGGTGACGCCGAGCAGCACTTGCGTGCGGTCGTTGCGATTGATGCCCTCGACCAGCTCGGCGATCGCCTGCGGCTGGTCGCCCTTCGGCTCGTAGGATGATTTGATCTCGAAGCTAACGCCACCTTCCGATTTCTCTGGGCGCGGCGGCCGGTGCGGCGTCCACACCTTCAGCGAGCCGTCGTCCTTGCGGAACTCCGGGCGGCCCTCGCGGATCAGCGCCTCCAGCGCTTCCGCGGTGGCCCTGACGCCGAGTGCCTCCATCTTGTTGCGGGGCGGACGGGCGAGCGCCTCGTCATCGTCCTCCGCAGTGGGCAGCCCGAGCTGCCGGGCCAGCTCCGGATCGAGCGTGGGGATGGTGGCCGAGGTGCCGTAATTGGCCTGCGGAGCTTCGGCGAGGCCATGCTCTACCGCGTTGTCATCGCTTCCTTCCGCTTGCGCC
>NZ_CAFK01000207.1 GCF_000239815.1 Bradyrhizobium sp. STM 3843
CCCCAAGTGAGACTGCCGCTGGGGACCCCCACCCCCGACCCCTCCCCGCAAGGGGGAGGGGAGCGCACTGTTTCCGTGGCTGCGACCTCACATCGCCTTGTACGAATCCGGGTCCGGCGAATCCGATGGTTTGGCGAATTCGACCTTGAGCTCCGGCGAGATCGGCGTGTTCAGGTTCAGACCCTTCGGCGGGATCTTCTGCATGAACCATTTGTCGTAGAGCTTTAAGCCCTCGCCGCTGGTATAGATCGCAGCGGTCGCCGCATCGACCACCTTCTTGAAGGCCGGGTCGTCCTTGCGCAGCATGATGCCGTAGGGCTCGGGCTTCGAGAATGCATCCGTCGAGATCGCATAGAGGCTCGGATCCTTCGAGCCGGCAACGAGACTTGCCAGCAGAATGTCGTCCATCACGAAGGCCACGGCGCGATCGGTCTCCACCATCAGGAAGGCCTCGGCGTGGTCCTTGGCCGGAATGATGGTAACGCCGAGATTGCGGGCGGCATTGGCCTCGGTGAGCTGCTTGATGTTGGTGGTGCCGGCGGTCGACACCACAGTCTTGCCCTTGAGATCGTCGATCGACTTCAGATTGCTCGCCTTCTTGAACACGTAGCGGCTCGCGGTCAGGAAGTGCGTGTTGGTGAAGGCGATCTGCTTCTGTCGCTCGGCATTGTTGGTGGTCGAGCCGCATTCGAGATCGATGGTGCCATTGGCGAGCAGCGGAATGCGCGTTGAGGATGTCACCGGATTGAGCTTCACCTCCAGCTTGTCGAGCTTCAGCTCCTTCTTGATGGCATCGACGACGCCGTAGCAGATGTCCATGGCAAAGCCGACCGGCTTTTGACTGTCATCGAGATAGGAAAAAGGAATCGAGGAATCGCGGTAGCCGAGCGTGATTGCACCCGACTCCTTGATCGACTTCAAGGTGCCCGTCAGCTCCTCGGCCTGCAGCCCGCTCGCGCACAGCGCGGCAGCGAAGGCAAGGCCCAAAATGCGTAACTGCTTCATTTGTTATCTCCTCAGTCCGGCAGATGGCCGGATGCTTGCATAAATCGGGCCGAATTCAAATGACCCTGTAGCGCTGCGGCATTAGGCCGTGGCGCCAAGCTTGCGGATGGTAAACAGCGACGCC
>NZ_CAFK01000206.1 GCF_000239815.1 Bradyrhizobium sp. STM 3843
CACCGTCATCGCGGTTAGGCGAGACCAGCACCATGTTCATTCACCGCCGCGACGTGCAGATCCAATGGGGCGACTGCGACCCCGCCAACATCGTCTACTACCCGCGTTATTTCGCGATGTTCGACGATTCCACCTCGGTCATGTTCGAGGCGGCCGGCTTCTCCAAGCAGGACATCGTCCGCCGCTACGGCCTGGTCGGCATCCCCATGGTCGACACCCGCGCCAAGTTCTACATCCCCTCGACCTATGGCGACTGGATCACGATCGAGAGCCGGATCGAGAGCATCAAACGCTCCTCCTTCGAGGTGCTGCACAAGGTGTTCAAGGCCGATCAGCTTGCGATCGAAGGGTTCGAGACCCGCGTCCTGGTCGGGCGCGACCCCGACAATCCCGACAAACTCAAGTCGGCCCCTTTTCCGGAGGAGATGAAGGTTAAATTCCTGCAGGCTTGATGGCGCCTGCGTTACGCCTGAAATGCTTTCCTTTACGGCTTGCCCGTGCTTTGACGAAGGTCGTTATCGAATTTTCTGGATCATAAGCTAAAGAAAAACGCGAGACCCGAACTGAACGACATCCCTGGGAGGAGTGAATGAGAAAGGCCCTTTTGGCGGCGGCAGCCGTCGCGGCAATGTCCGCTGCAGTGCCGGCGCTGGCGCAGACGAGCGAGATCACGATCGGCATCACGACCACGACCACCGGCCCCGGTGCGGCGCTTGGCATCCCCGAGCGCAACGCGCTGGAATTCGTGCCGAAGGAGATCGGTGGCGTGCCGCTGAAGGTGATCGTGCTCGATGACGGCGGCGATCCGACCACCGCCACCACCAATGCGCGGCGCTTTGTCACGGAGTCCAAGGCCGACATCATCATGGGCTCGGCGCTGACGCCGCCGACCATCGCGGTGTCCAACGTCGCCAATGAAGCCGGCATTCCGCATTTCGGCCTGGCGCCGTTCCCGGTCACGCCGGAGCGGATGAAGTGGTCGGTGGTGATGCCGCAGCCGGTGCCGATCATGGGCAAGGTGCTGTACGAGCACATGAAGGCGCACAACATCAAGACCGTCGGCTATATCGGCTACTCCGATTCCTACGGCGATCTCTGGTTCAACGATCTGAAGAACCAGGCGGTGCCAATGGGGATTTCCATCGTCGACGAGGAGCGCTTCGCGCGTCCGGATACGTCGGTGACCGGCCAGGTGCTCAAGCTGGTCGCCGCCAACCCGGATGCGATCCTGGTCGGCGCCTCCGGCACCGCCGCCGCGCTGCCGCAGTCCGAATTGCGCGAGCGCGGCTACCAGGGCCTGATCTATCAGACCCACGGTGCCGCCAGCATGGATTTCATCCGTATCGCCGGCAAGGCGGCGGAAGGCGTGATCATGGCTTCGGGTCCGGTGATGTCGCCGGAGACGCAGCCGGACAGCGCGCTGACCAAGGCGCCCGGCCTCGCGCTCGACCAGGCCTATGAGGCCAAATACGGCCCGAACAGCCGCAGCCAGTTCGCCGGCCATTCCTATGATGCCTTCGAGATCTTGAAGCGCATCATTCCGGTGGCGCTGAAGACCGCCAAGCCCGGCACGCCGGAGTTTCGCGAGGCGATCCGCCAGGCGTTGTTGAGCGAGAAGGACCTCGCCGCCAGCCAGGGCGTCTACAACTTCACCGAAAAGGACCGCTCGGGCCTCGACGATCGCGCCCGCATCATCCTGACGGTGAAGGATGGCAAATACGTCCCGGCGCAGTGAGCGCGGAGTCATTGAGATAGACGAGACGGGCCGGCTCTCTGGGCTGGCCCGTTTCTCATGAAGGAGCAGCAACTAGGCGAGGGCGCCGATCGACGGCTTGAGCTTGTCGGCGTCGACCACATAGCCGGTCGCACTGGTAAACAGCTTGGCCGCGGCCTTGGCCTTGTCGAGATATCTGGCGTAGGCGGCCGCGCCGACACGATTGACCGCCTCTTCCAGTCCGGAGGGCGGAGCCATCACCGCGGCTCCGGGCGACGGGCGATAGGTGAGGACGGCCTCGCGGAATTCGGCCTCGGCGCTGCGCAGATCGGTGATGACGGCATTGATCTGCGAGGCACTGCTCTGGTTGACGAGCTTGCCGGCGATGTAGACCACCTGGCTGAGGCCGAGAATGCCCAGGATATTTTGCGGCACCGTGAACGACGATAATTGCGACACCCCGCCGATGAAGAGCGCTCCTCCGACGGCGGCGGTGAACAACAGGCTCTGAAACCGATAGACGTCGAAATTGCCGTCGGTCGAGATCAGGTCGAAGAAGGTCGGATCAGCGTCGGGGCGGATGTTGGGGGTGTCGAACCATCCTTTGTTCAACAGCCAGGCCTGGTTGGCAGGATCGACGGCGGTTTTCGACGTCTCGGCGCCTTTCGCCGCGGCGGCCCCGATGCCGGAGATGCCCAGCAATTCGAGCACGGTCGTCGAGAGGTCGGACAGCACCCCGGTGCGCATCAGCACGAAGGCGAGCATCACGAACACAAGGACCGTGAAGAAGAACACCTGAAAGGTCGACAGGCTTCCGCGATTGTCCGAGCCGGCCGTGATGCGGATCGGATTCCAGGGTTGAAGACCGGTCAGCTTGCGGCTTGTCACCCGCCGAATGGTCCGCGCCGCCGCGCCGTAGACGGCGACGCCGATCAGGATGGTGAAGGCGATGCTCCACCCGAGCGGGCTGACATGCACCGGCATAAAGGACACGTTGAAGGGGCGCCGCCCCCGGCATTGATAGATGAAGAGATTTCGCTTGGTCCAGAAACCCGCAGCCGCCGTCGGAACATCGATCGTCACGATCGTCTCACCGGGCGAAAGCAGACGTCTCGTGACGAGATCGTCGGTGCTGGCGGCTTTCCTCTCGCGCGCGCGCCGGCCGTTGTCGTCGCGCAGCGTGCCGCCCTCGAGCGGCTGATTGTTCTTGTCGAGCAGGATCGCAAAATAATGCGCATCCGAGGCAATCGGCGTGGCGAGGCCGACATCCACCGAGTTTCCCGCGGGCAGCAGGTTGGCGTCATAGACAATGGCCGGGCTGTTGGCGGAATGAGACAGCCGGTCCTTGAAATCCTCACCGCCCGCGCAATCGTTCAGGCTGGCCTCCGGCGGGGTTGCAGCTTTGCTCGCATCACCGGCAGGCTGGGTCGTTGGCGAGGGGCTGGTCGTCGGGCCGCCGGCCACGGGAGCGGCCGGCCGGCTGGCATCGCTTGCCGCGTCTTCCGCCCGGCAATTCGGCGCGACCATGGACAACCCGGCAAGCATCAGCAGGAGAGCCATGACCGATGCCAAAGGCGTTCGGCGGCCTCTGTCCGCGCATATCGAGAAGACTGCGGCAAGGTCGGGCAAGCGAACCTCCGTCCAGCACGATCGATGTTCGATTGGCTGGACGCAAGCTGCATAGCTTGCCGGATCGAGTCAACTACAAATGGCGGCGTACCACGATCACACGACGGCTCGCGTCCCGCCGCCTTCCTCAAACTGCGGCTGCGCTTCGTCGACTGTGTACGTCAGCCGGCCGCAGCGCTCTCGGCAAAGCCCAGATAGCTCGCCGCCACGCGCTGGTCGGTCGCGATCTCGCTGGCCTTGCCGTTCAGCACGAACTCGCCGAGCTCCATCACATAGGCGCGGTCGGCGACCTGCAATGCGGCCTTGGCGTTCTGCTCGACCAGGAGGACCGAGACGCCGTCCTGCCGCAGCTTGGCGATGATCTCGAAAATGCCGGCGACGATGATCGGCGCAAGCCCCAGGCTGGGCTCGTCCAGCATCAGGAGTTTCGGCGCGCCCATCAGCGCCCGGCCCATCGCCAGCATCTGCTGCTCGCCGCCGGACAGCGTGCCGGCGAGCTGCTTGCGCCGCTCTTTCAGCCGGGGAAACAGCATGTAGACGTGCTCGAAGCCGGCTGCGGTGCGGGCCTTGCTCATCCGGAAGGCGCCGAGCTCGAGATTGTCCTCGACATTCATGCTGGCGAACAGCTCGCGATGCTCGGGCACCAGCGACAGGCCGAGCGCCACGCGGTCCTCGATCTCGAGCCGTGCGAGGTTCTCGCCGGCGAATGCGACGCGGCCTTTCAGCGGCAGCACGCCCATGATGGCGCTGAGCAGGGTGGTCTTGCCGGCGCCGTTGGCGCCGATGATGGTGACGATCTCGTTGTCGCCGACCTCCAGCGAGACCGAGCGCACCGCTTCGACCTTGCCATAGGACACATGCGCGTCCTCAACCGACAGCAGCGTGCTCATGCGGTGGCTCCGAGATAGGCCTTGATCACCTCGGGATTGGTTTTGATCGCGGCAGGCGTGCCTTCGGCGATCTTGGTGCCGAAATCGAGCACCACGATGCGGTCGGCGAGATCCATCACAAATCCCATGTCGTGCTCGACCAGCAGCACCGACATGCCGCCGGCGCGGAGTTCGCGCAAGAGGGCGGCGAGCCGCTGCTTCTCCATGTGGCGCAGGCCTGCGGCGGGCTCGTCGAGCAACAGGAGCACCGGGTCGACGCAGAGCGCACGCGCGATCTCGACGATCCGCTGCTGGCCAAGCGACAGCGAGCCTGCGAGCTGGTCCATCTGCTCGGCGAGGCCCACGCGCGCAATCTGCCGCGCGGCTTCGGCGAGCAGCTTCGCCTCGTCGGCGCGGTCGAGCCTGATCATGCTGGACAGCGCGCCGGCATGCCCGCGCAGATGCGCGCCGATCGCGACGTTCTCCAGCACGGTCATGTCCGGCACCAGCTTGACGTGCTGGAAGGTTCTGGCGATGCCGAGCTTGACGACATCCTGCGGCGGCGCCTTGCCGATCGGCCTGCCCAGCATCGAGATATTGCCCGAGGTCGCCGGCAGCACGCCGGTGATCAGGTTGAAGGTCGTGCTCTTGCCGGCGCCGTTCGGACCGATCAGCGCCACGATCTCGCGTGCCTGCACGTCGAAGGAGACATTATTGACCGCGACAACGCCGCCGAATTGCTTGCGGGCATTGTCGATCTGCAGCAGCAGGTCGGGCATGTCGGTCGGCCGTTCGCGCGCGGGTAGCGTGAGCGAGGTGTTCGGCTTCTTGCCCGCGGGCTTCAACGGCAGCCATGACGTCAGCCACGGCCACAGGCCAGTCGGTGCAAGCTGAAGCAGAGCAACCAGCAGGATGCCGAACACGATGGTCTCGAGCTGACCCTCGCCGTGCAGGAGCAGCGGCAGATAGCTCTGCAGCACCTCCTTGAGGATCACGACGATCGCTGCACCCAGCACACCGCCCCAGACATAGCCGGCGCCACCGACCACCGCGACGAACAGATATTCAATGCCGGCCTGGGCGCCGAACGGGGTCGGGTTCACCGCGCGGGTGAAATGGGCATAGAGCCAGCCGGAGAGGCCGGCCAGCACCGCGGCGTAGATGAAGACCAGGAGCTTCGCGCTCGGCGCATAGACGCCGAACGCCTCGGCCGCGACGTGACCGCGCCGCAGCGCGCGGATGGCCCGGCCGGTGCGGGAATCCAGCAGGTTCATGGTCAGCAGCGCCGAGAGCAGCACCGCGATCCAGATCGCATAATAGATGGTGCCGGGATCGAGCATCTTCAGCGCGCCGATCGACAGCGGTGGAATGCCGGAGATGCCGTCATTGCGGCCGAGAAATGCAAGCTTGCTGAACAGGTAGAACAGCCCGAGCCCCCAGGCCAAGGTGCCGAGCGGCAGATAATGGCCGGACAGCCGTACCGTAACGAGGCCGAGCAGCACGGCCGCTCCGCCCGCAACCAGAAGCGACAGCGGCAGGGTCAGCCAGGGCGACACGCCGTAGTTCGCCGACAGCACCGCGGTGGTGTAGGCGCCGAAGCCGACGAAGGCGGCCTGGCCGAACGAGGTGAGGCCGCCGACGCCGGTGAGCAGCACCAGCCCCATCGCGACCAGCGCAGACAGGCCGATATTGTCGAGCAGCACGATCCAGAACGGCGGCATGCCCGGAATCGACGGGACGGCGACCATCACTGCGGCGAAGATGATGAGGGGCCAACGCTCGCGCATCGCGCTAGTCCTTCTCTTCTTCGACCGCGGGCGCAGCGAGCGAGCGCAACACCAGGACCGGGATCAGCAATGTGAAGACGATCACTTCCTTGAAGTTCGAGGCGTAGAACGAGGAGAAAGCCTCGACGATCCCGACCAGGAGCGCCGCGACGGCGGTCAGGGGATAGCTGACGAGGCCGCCGATGATCGCCGCGACGAAACCCTTCAGGCCGATCAGGAAGCCGGAGTCGTAATAGAGCGTCGTGATCGGCACGATCAGGATGCCCGACAGCGCGCCGATGGTAGCGGCCAGCAGGAAGGCGATCTGGCCCGACAAGGTGGTGCGGATGCCGACCAGCCGTGCGCCGAGCCGGTTCACCGCGGTGGCGCGCAGCGCCTTGCCGTAAAGCGTGAGCCCGAAGAACAGCCAGAGCGCGACGATGAAGGCGATGGTGATGCCGTAGACCGCCATGCCCTGACCGGTGAAGCGCAGGGGACCCAGCACCGCGGAGGCATTGAGCAGGGTCGGGCCGCGCTGGCCCTCGGCGCCGAAGAACAACAATCCCAGGCCCTGCAGCGCCAGATGGCAGCCAACCGAGGCGATCAGCAGCACCAGCACCGAGGTGTGCGCCAAGGGCTGGAACACGACGCGGTAGAGCGACAGCCCGATCGCCGCCACGATCAGCAGTGCGAGCACGAGGTTGATTCCGGCCGGTGGACGCTGGCCGGCAGCCCAGACGGTCGCGGCCAGAACCAGGCCGGGGAAGACGACATTGAGCGCGAAAGCGCGCGCAATGCGCTGCCAATGCAGCGATTTGCGCGCCGCGTAGAGATCGAAGGCAAAGGCGACAAGGCCCATGGCGAAGGCGAGCTTGGCGGTGCCGGGCATCTGGCCGGCCGCAAGCGAGGCATAGGTCAGCGCGCCATAGGTGACGAATTCGCCCTGCGGGATCAGGATCACGCGCGTCACCGCGAACACGAGCACGAGCGCCAGCCCGAGCAGGGCATAGATCGCGCCGTTGGTGATGCCGTCCTGCAGCAGGAACAGCATGATCGTTGTGTTCAAGACCGGACGCTCCCCCTTTGATGACCGGATCGGGCCGGCATGCGCCGCCGTTCGGTCGCAGCAGTTGAAATCGGCTGCGGATGTTTGATATGATGGATAACAATTATCAAGTATAATCTCAAGGCCACTGTAACAATGCGGCCTTCGGGAGCGGGATGGGAGCCCGACGCCATGACCCTCACCATGAACTGCGATGGCTGACGGCGCCAAAAATCAAGCCGGAAGCAGTCAAGCCCGGACCGGCCAAGCCAGGATCCCGAAGGAGCCTGCCGAACCGGCCAGCGAGACGCAAGCGGTGCAGTTGGGCGAGCTGTCCGATCTGCTCGGCTATGTGCTCAAGCGGGCTCAGCTCAAGGTGTTCGAGGACTTTTTGAGCTGCGTTGCGCCATTGCAGCTGACCCCGGCGCAGTTCTCAGTGCTGCTGCTGCTTGATAACAATCCCGGCCGCAACCAGACCGAGATCGCCAACACGCTTGGCATTCTCCGGCCGAACTTCGTCTCGCTGCTCGACAGCCTGGAGAGCCGTGGCCTCTGCACCCGGGTCCGCTCGCCGCATGACCGCCGCTCGCACATTTTGGTGCTGACCGAGAAGGGGCGCGGCGTGCTGGCGCGAGCCAAGAAGCTAGTCGTCTCCAAGCACGAGTCGCGATTGAACGAGCTGTTGGGCTCCGATGGTCGCGAGACGCTGCTGTCGATGTTGACCAAGATCGCGCGGGAGTTCTGAAGTCCTCGGTGTCGTTCGGGGTTCCGTCGTGACGAACCGCCCCGGAATGACGCGGTGCGTCAATCCACCAAGATCACCCTGACGTCGTTCACATTGGTCAGCGTCGGCCCGGTCTGCAACAGGTCGCCGGTCGCAGCAAAGAAGCCGGTGGCGTCATTGTTGGCGAGATAGGCCTGCGGATCGAGGCCCTGTGCGCGCATCGCCGCAATCGTTGCGCCGTCGATGATTGCGCCGGCCGGATCGGAGGCACTGCCTCCGCCGCCGTCGGCACCGTCGGTGTCACCGGCCAGCGCTGCGAAATCAGGCGTATCCTTCAGCAAGCCGGCGAGCGCCAGCGCATATTCCTGGTTAGGGCCGCCACGGCCATTTCCGGTGACGGTGACCGTGAGCTCGCCGCCGGAGAGGATCGCAACGCGACGGCCTTGCGCACGGGCCGAAAGCGCGAGCTTGGCATGGTCGGCGGCGACCTCGCGCGCCTCGCCTTCGAGATCGGCGCCGAGGTCGATCACGTCATAGCCGGCCTCTTTGGCACGCGCGACCGCCGCATCGAGTGAGGCGCGCGGGCGCGCGATCAGCACGAAGCTGGTGCGCGCAAAGGCGGCATCGCCCGGTTTGCAGCTTTCGTTGTTAGGATCGTCGAGCGCGCGCGCAATCGCCGGGTCCAATGCGAGCTTGTATTTCGCGATGATCGCGCGTGCATCGGCAAGCGTCGTCGGATCCGGCACCGTCGGTCCTGAGGCGATCGCGGACGGATCGTCATGCGGCACGTCGGAGATCGCCAGCGTGACGATCTCGGCTCTCTGCCCGGCGCGGGCCAGCCGTCCGCCCTTGATCCGCGACAGATGTTTCCTGATCGTATTGATGTCGCCGATCGGTGCGCCGGAGCGCAACAGCGCCCGTGTCAGCTGCTGCTTCTGGGTGAACGTCACGCCATCAGCGGGCGCGATCCAATTGGCCGAGCCGCCGCCGGAGAGCAGCACCAGCATGAGATCATCGGGCCCGGCCTCAGCCGCCAGCGCCAGGGTTTCGTCCGCGGCTTTCAGCCCGGCCTCGTCCGGCATCGGATGACCGGCCTCGATCACCTTGATCCGCCGCGTCGGCACGCCATGGCCATGGCGGGTGGTCGCGATGCCCGTGAACCGCGCAGGATCGAAGTTGAGCGTGTCGAGATAGTGCCGCTCTGCGGCCGCGGCCATCGCGGCTGCGCCCTTGCCGGCAGCGAGGCAGATGATGCGGCCCTGCGGTGGCGCGGGCAGGTGCGCGGCAAGCACCACGTCGGGATGCGCCGCGGCAACCGCGGCATCGAAGATTGCGCGCAACAGCGGACGGCGGTCGGTCATTGGTCCCCGGGCGAATGTGACATTGCTGCCGTTATCCCTTGTCCGTGCGCAAAAGAAAACCCCCGCAAGCAGCCTTGCGGGGGACGTGCTCGAGCGTCGGGAGTTGATCAGCCACCGACATCGGCCGAGATGACGTCGCCGAACAACTGCCAGCGCTCGTCGGTGAAGCGCATCAGCTGCAGCTGGCTGATCGGCGCGAAGTCGGTGGCCGAGGTGTTGATGGTGATGCCGGGCAGCAGCACCTCGGTGCGGAAGTCGCGCAGGCTGGCAGCCTGCTTCATCACATTCTCGCGGGTCAGGTTGTCGCCGCATTGCTTGAGCACCTGCACCAAGGTCTGCGCGACGCCGTAGCCGACGACCGTCCCGTTATCCAGCTTGTCGCCTTCCGGGAAATCCTTGGTCATGAACTCCAGATAGGTGTTCATGCCGGGGTCGCTGCCCCATTGCGGATCCGTGGTGTCCTTGAGGTACTGCGCGGAAACGATCCCTTGAGCGTTGGCGAAGCCGGCCGGCTTGATCACGCTGCCGACCGAGGCCGAGACGTTGTTGAGGATGTGCAGCGCCTTCCACTCGATCTCGGCCGTCTTCTTGATCGCTTGTGCTGCAAACTTCGGGGTTGCGATGTCAATGAAGACGTCGGCGCCCGATGATTTCAGCTTGACGATATGGCTGTCGATGGTCGGTTCGGTGGTCTCATAGCTCTCTTCGGCCACGATCATCGATGCCGCCTTCGCGCCGAGCCCGTCCTTCAAGCCTTTGAGATAGTCCTTGCCGTAATCGTCGTTCTGATAGAGCACGGCGATCTTGGCGTCGGGCTTCTCCTTCAGAAGCCATTTGGCGTAGATGCGCGACTCCGCCTGGTAGCTCGGCTGCCAGCCCATAGTCCATGGGAAATTCTGCGGATCGTTCCACTTGGTGGCCCCGGTTGCGACGAACAGCTGCGGCACCTTCTTTGCATTCATGTATTTCTGGATCGCCGAGTTCGAGGGCGTGCCGAGCGAGTTGAAGATCAACAGCACTTCGTCGCTCTCGACCAGCCTGCGCGCCTGCTCGACTGCTTTTGGCGGCGAGTAGGCGTCGTCATAGGAGACGAAATTGATCTTGCGCCCGTTGATGCCGCCCGCGTCATTGATCTTCTTGAAATAGGCAGCTTCGGTCTTGCCGATGATGCCGTAGGCGGAGGCTGGTCCGCTATAGGGCATGATGTTGCCGATCTTGATCTCGGTATCGGATGCGCCTGGATCGTATTTCTTCTCGGCGGCGAGTGCGCCGGCAGCGCTAAGGACGACAAAGGCCGCCGCTGCAGCGACGGCTTTCCGGGCAATGCTCATGATGTGTTTCTCCCTCCGGGTTTGTTTTCTTGACGACAATTTTAAGATGACGTGTCGCTGGCCTCCTTTACTGAAGGCTCTTCTTGTCGCCGGGACTATAACAGAAGCTACGTGGGAGAGTGCATGCGACAAAGGCCGCATGTCAGGTCACGGGTGCAGTGCGGAAGAGTTAACAAACGACGCCGATTGCTGACTCCAAAGGTGGGCGTCAGGGCCGTTCCAATCGCATGACCGGAAAACAACAGCCCCCGCGCGTGACCGCAGGGGCTCTGCTGGATCAGGTATGATGGCCGGGTCAGCACGCCGCCATGCGGCTCACCTCTCCATCTCTCCGCTCATGATGTCGCCGAACAACTCCCAGTTCTGGCCCTTGAAGCGCATCATCCTGAGCTGCTGGATCGGCGCAAAGTCGTCCGCTGTGGTGTTGATCCTGATTCCCGGCAGCAGCGTATCCGGCTGGAAATCTCTCAGGCTCGCGGCCTGCTTCATGACATTGGCGCGGGTGAGATCGTCGCCGCACATCTGCAGCACCTTCACCAGCGTCTGCGCGGCGCCATAGCCATAGATGGTCGAGCTGTCGAGCTTGTTGCCATCAGGATAATATTGCTGGAGAAACTCGGTGAATTTCTTCATCCCGGGATCGTTGTTCCACTGCGGATCGGCGGCGTCCTTGTCGTAGGCGGCCGACAGGATACCTTGCGAATTCTCATATCCTGCCGGCTGGATCACGCTGCCGACCGAGGCCGAGATGCTGACCAGGAGGTGCATCGGGTGCCAGTCGATCTCGGCCAGCTTCTTGATCGCCTGTGCGGCGAATTTCGGTGTGGTCACACTGAAGAAGACATCGGCGCCTGAGGCCTTCAGTTTGACGATATGGGTGTCGACCGAGGGCTCGGAGGTCTCGTAGCTCTCCTCCGCCACGATCATCGCGTCGGCCTTCTCGCCGAGCGCGTCCTTCAGGCCTTTGAGATAGTCCTTGCCGAAATCATCATTCTGGAACAGCACGCCGATCTTGGCGTCCGGCTTCTCCTTCAGGAGGTACTTCGCATAGATGCGGCCCTCGCCCTGGTAGCTCGGCTGCCAGCCCATGGTCCATGGGAAGCTCGAGGGGGCGTTCCACTTGGAGGCGCCGCTCGCCACGAACAGCTGCGGGATTTCTTTCGCGTTGAGATATTTCTGGATCGCCGAGTTCGAGGGCGTGCCGAGTGGATTGAAAACCAGAAGCACCTCGTCGTCCTCGACCAGCTTGTGGATCTGTTCGACCGCCTTCGGCGGCGAATAGGCATCGTCATAGCTGATGAAGCTGATCTTGCGGCCGTTGATGCCGCCTTCTGCATTGATCTTCTTGAAATAGGCTTCCTCGGTCTTGCCGATCACGCCAAAGGCCGATGCGGCGCCGCTGTAGGGCATGATGTTGCCGATCTTGATCTCGCTGTCGGATGCGCCGGCGTCGTATTTCTTTTGGGCGAGTGCTCCGCCCGAGGTGAGCGCGATGACCGCCGTTGCAAACGCGGCGATTCGAAGTATTGGGCTGAGGTTCAAAACTGTCCTCCTGGTTGACACTAAGCCATACTCAGAGATCTTCAGCGTTTGCGCGCCCGTTCGAGCAGCTGTTGACCCACCATGGCCACCTGCCTGGCGCCGTGCGGCACCAGGAAGATCACCAGGAACAGGAGCACGCCGAACACGGCGCCGGACAGGCCCTTGGAGATGCTCTCGGCGATGTTCGGTACGAAGATGATGAACGCCGCACCGATGAACGAGCCCGGCAGCCAGCCGACACCGCCCACCACCATGCCGAGGAACAGCTGGATGGCGAGCGTGATCGTGAAGCTGTCGGGTGCGACGAACTGCACGGCGATGGCCCCTAAGCCGCCGGCGACGCCGGTGATGCCGGCGGAAACGCCGAAGGCCAGCGTCTTATACAGCGACACGTTGATGCCCATCGCGGAGGCCGCGATCTCGTTGTCGCGGATCGCCATGAAGGCACGGCCCGAGCGCGACCGCAGCAGGTTGACCGAGAAGATGTAGATCGCGATGGTGACAGCCAGCGTGAAGTAGTACAGCCACATATCCTGCGACATCGGCAGGCCGAACGGTGCGTCAGGCTTGGTGACGACCTGGCCCTGAACGCCGCCGGTCCATTTCTCGAAGAATCCGAGCTTGAGCAGCTGCGGCATCGCGGTCGCCAGCGCAAAGGTCGCGAGCGCCAGATAGACGCCGGAGAGCCGCAGCGCCGGCTGGCCGAACAGGAACCCGGCCGCGAAGCAGATGATCCCGGCGATCGGCAAGGTCAGTGCGTAGTTGACATCGTACTGCTCCATCAGGATCGCTGAGGTATAGGCGCCGATGGCGTAGAACGCGCTCTGGCCGAGCGAGAACTGGCCCGAACCGCCGGTCAGGATGTTCAGCGCCAGCACCGCGAGCCCGTAATACAGGAGCTGCGTCAGCTGGAAGATGACGAAGTTCTTGGCGAACAGCGGGACGATCAGGAGCAGCAGCACCACCACGAAGGCGGTGCCCGAGCTCAAGGTCATGGCGCGCTTCGGAACGGCTTGGACCGCGGGCGCCTGGCTTGCGAGTTCCTCGACTGCGCTCATGGATCAGACTCGCTTGACGATGTGCCGGCCGAACAGGCCTGCGGGTTTGACGACCAGGACGGTGATGATCAGCGCCAGCGCGATCGGCAGCTTTAGCTCGTTGCCGACGCCCGGGATGTAGGTGCCGGCGAGATTTTCGAAGATGCCGACCAGGAAGCCGCCCACCACGGCGCCGAAAGGACTTGTCAGCCCGCCGAGCACCGCGGCGGCAAAGCCGTAGATCAGGACGCCGCCCATCATGTTGGGTTCGAGGAAGACCACAGGTGCGATCAGCATGCCCGCGATCGAGCCGATCGCCGCCGCCATGCCCCAGCCGAGCGCAATCATCCAGGAGGTGTTGATGCCGACCAGGCGCGCCGATTCCGGCACCGAGGCGGCCGCCCGCATCGCCAGCCCGACGCGCGTATACTGGAAGAAGACGTAGAGACCGATCAGGAGCAGCACGGTGATGCCGATCATGCCGGCCTGATGGGTCGAGATCAGCTGGCTGCCCAGGAACGGGGCGGAGCCGAACGGGGTCGGATATTGCTTGATGGTGAAGTCCCAGATCAGTCCGGCGCAGGAGTTGATGATCGAGAACAGCGCGATGAAGCCTGCGACCTGGGTCAGGATCGGCGCTTTTGCGAGCGGCTTGAACAGGATGCGTTCGATCGCGATGCCGCCTGCGAAAGAGAAGGCCAGCGTGAGCAGGAACGCCGCCCAATAGGGCAGGCCCCATTGCAGCAGCTGCCAGGACACGAAGGTCGAGAACATCGCCATCTCGCCTTGCGCGAAGTTGAGATGGTCGATCGCCTGGTAGATCATCACGACCGCGAGCGCCATGCAGGCGTAGATCGCGCCTGTGGCGATGCCGGCCAGGACCTGGTTGGTGAAAAGCTCCATGGCCGCTCCCTTCAATAGCCCAGATAGGATTTGCGGACGTTTTCGTCGTTCGAGATCTCTTTGGCCCCGCCCGCCATCACGATGCGGCCGGTCTCGATGACATAGGCCTGATCGGCGAGCTCCAGCGCGAGCTGGGCGTTCTGCTCGACCACGAGCAGGGAGACCTTCTCCTCGCGATTGATCTGGCCGAGGATCTTGAACAGGTCGCGCACGATCAGCGGCGCCAGACCGAACGACGGCTCGTCCAGCAGCATCAGCCGCGGCCGCAGCATCAGCGCACGCGCCACCGCCAGCATCTGCTGCTCGCCGCCCGAGAGCGTGCCGGCCTGCTGGGTATGCCGCTCCTTCAGCTTCGGGAAATAGGCGTACATGCGCTCGATGTCGGAGGCGATGGTGGCCTTGTCGTTGCGCGTGTAGGCGCCGAGCTGCAGGTTCTCCTCCACCGTCAGGGTGGTGAAGGTGCCGCGGCCCTGCGGCACATGGGCGATGCCGAGGCTGACGATGTTCTCGGTCGAGCGGCTGGTGAGCGGCCTGCCGTCGAACTCGATCGTGCCGGTGGTCCGCACCATGTTGCAGATCGCCCGCAAGGTGGTGGTCTTGCCGGCGCCGTTGGCGCCCAGCAGCGTCGTGAGCGAACCTTCGTTGAGCGAGAAGGAGAGGCTGTGCAGCGCCTGCACCTGGCCGTAATAAGCGCGAAGATCCTTGACGTTCAGAAGCGCCGTCATTGATCCTTGCTCCCGAGATAGGCCTTGATCACGTCCGGATTGGCCTGCACCTGGGCCGGCGTGCCTTCCGCGAGCTTCTTGCCGAAATTCAGCGCCACCACGTGATCAGCGATCGACATCACCAGGCCCATGTGATGCTCGACCAGCAGCACCGTGACGTCGCGCTGGTCGCGGATGCGGCGGATCAGGTCGCCGAGCACATAGACTTCCTCGTGATTGAGGCCGCCCGCCGGCTCGTCGAGCAGCAGGATCTTGGGATCTGCGGCAAGCGCGCGCGCCAGTTCGACGCGCTTCTGGGTGCCGAATGGCAGGCCGGACACCGTCTTGTGGGCGACGCTCTCGAGCTCGAGATAGGCGAGGATCTCCTGCACCTTGGCGTTGACAGCCGCTTCGCTGCGGCGGACCCAGGCGAGCTTGAGCGAATCCGAGATGATGTCGCTCGCGGTGCGGGCATGGGTGCCCACGCGGACATTGTCGAGCACTGAAAGATTGGGAAACAGCGCGACGTTCTGGAAGGTGCGGCCGATGCCGATCTCGGCGATCCGGTGCGGCGGCCGCTTCAGGATGCTGCGGCCCTCCAGCAGAATGTCGCCGGCGCTCGGCTGATAGAGCCGTGAGAGACAGTTGAAAAGCGTCGTCTTGCCGGCGCCGTTCGGTCCGATCAGGCCGAGGATCTGGCCGTAATGCATGTCGAATGACACGCCGTTGAGCGCGACGATGCCGCCGAACACGACGCTGACGTCGCGCACCGCAAGCAGCGGATCCGCAGCCTGCGCGAGCTGAAGCTGCGTCATGTCGTCTCGCCCCTGCCATGCAGCGGAGCGATACGGCGCACACTGGTCCGGTCAGGACGATGACGGCTGTCTGATTCCTTCGGCAACCTTGGCAACTTTCCCTCCTGGCTTCAGCTTTTTGCTGTTTTCTTTGTTTGTTGTTTGTTTTGAGTTCGATTGCTTTGTTGGTTGCGGCGCGACCCCTCCGAGCGCCGCCTCGATGGTCCTTACCATTGCCACCAGACGCGGTCCAACGTCGGTGCGCAGCCGATCCTCCGTGAAGCGGAACGCCGGCGCGCCGCAATTCACAGCGTACGGTCCCGTACCATCATTCAGCTTCAACGCGACGCCGACCGCATGCACGTCGTCCTGCCATTCGCCGGCGGAGATCGCGAAACCATATTTCGCAACCGTCTCGCCGGAACGCTCGATCCCGTCGCGCATCTTCGGCCAGCGGCTGCCGTAATGGTCGCGCAGTTCGCGCAGGAGAGCAACGCGTTCCTCATCGGGAAGTGCCCAGATATAGGCGCGGCCCATCGCCGTAGTTGCGATCGGAATGCGTGATCCTACGTCAAGTTGAACATTGACGACCCCGTTCCGGCTCTGTCCGAAATAGATCATGCTCAGCCGGTCGCGCGCCCCGATCGCCACCGCGCCGCCGGTCTCCCGCATCAATTGTTCGCGAAACGGCTCGGAGAGATGCCGGACGCCGAGATTGGCAAGCGCGGCGTAACCGAGCGCCATCGCCGCCGGCGCCAGCTGATATTTCTCGAACCGCGGCACCGGCATCAGATAGCCGAGCTTGGTCAACGTATAGGTCAGGCGCGATACGGTCGGCTTGGGGAGATTGGTGCGCGCGGCGATCTCCTGATTGCCGAGCAGTCCGTCATTCGGACGGAACGCGCGCAGGACGTCGAGCCCGCGGGACAGCGCGATGACGAAGCTGCGATCGGTCGCGGCTTTCTTCCCTGGACGTTTCATCTCACCGGTGGTCGATTGCTTCGTTGACAACGGTCGTGCTTCAAAATAACCGTTGATGTCAAGATGCGGAATTGAATTTCGCAGTGCGAAATTAGGATTCTGCAGCGGGTAAACGCAAGCCGTGTAGCTACTCGACGCAAGTCCGGGGCGGCAAATCAATCGGCTAACAAGAAAACGCTATTCCCAAGGAGCGCAGCGTGAGCGAAGTGGTGAAGCTCGAGTCCCATGACATCGTCGGCATCGTGACCGTCGATAGTCCACCGGTCAATGCGCTGAGTGCCGCGGTGCGCGGCGGCATTCTGGAATGCGTCAAGGCCGCCGTCGCGGACCCTGCGATCAAGGCCATCGTGCTGACCTGCGCGGGCCGCACCTTCATCGCCGGCGCCGACATTACCGAGTTCGGCAAGCCGCCGAAGCCGCCCGCGCTGAACGACGTCCTGAGCGAAATCGAGAACAGCCCGAAGCCGGTGATCGCTGCGATCCATGGCACCGCGCTCGGCGGCGGGCTCGAAGTGGCGCTGGCGTGTCATTATCGCGTCGCCACCAAGGACGCCAAGCTCGGCCTGCCAGAGGTGAAGCTCGGCCTGTTGCCCGGCGCCGGTGGGACCCAGCGGCTGCCGCGCGCGGTCGGCCCCGAACTCGCGGTCAAGATGATCGTCGGCGGCGATCCGATCGGCGCGGCGGAGGCGCATAAGGCCGGGCTGATCGAAGAGATCGTCGAAGGTCCGGCGTCCGGCGGCGAGGCGTTCGCGCGCAAGGTCGTGGCCGAAGGCCGTCCGCTGCGCAAGCTGCGCGACGACGATTCCAAGCTCGCGGCCGCCAAGGCCGACCGCTCCATCTTCACCAGCGCGGTGGCCGCGCTCACCAAGAAGTCGCGCGGGCTGGAAGCGCCGCTCGCGGCCGCCGATGCGGTCGGCTACGCGATCGATCTCCCGTTCGACGAAGGCTTGAAGAAGGAGCGCGAGGATTTCCTCCGCTTGCTCACCAGCGATCAGTCCAAAGCGCAGCGTTATGCGTTCTTCGCCGAGCGCGAGGCGTCGAAGATCGCCGGCGTGCCCGAAGGCACCAAGTCGCGTCCGGTGCAACGCGTCGCGATCATCGGCGCGGGCACCATGGGCGGCGGTATCGCGATGTCCTTTGCCAATGCCGGCGTTCCCGTCACGCTGATCGAGACCGGCGAGGAGCAGCTCAAGCGCGGCCTGGGCATCATGCAGAAGAACTGGGAGGCGACCGCGGCGCGTGGCGGCATCCCGGCGGATGCGCCGGCCAAGCGCATGGCGCTGATCAATGGCGTGGTCGGCCTGGAGAACGTCAGGGATGCCGACCTCGTCATCGAGGCGGTGTTCGAGACCATGGCGGTCAAGAAAGAAGTGTTCGGCAAGCTCGATCAGTTTGCCAAGCCGGGCGCCGTGCTCGCCTCCAATACCTCCTATCTCAACATCGATGAGATCGCGAAGCAGACCAGCCGGCCGCAGGACGTGCTCGGCATGCACTTCTTCTCGCCGGCCAATGTGATGAAGCTGTGCGAGATCGTGCGCGCGGAGAAGACCGCGCCGGACGCGCTGGTCACGGCGGTATCGATCGCGCGCAAGATCGCCAAGGTGCCGGCGGTGGTCGGCGTCTGCGACGGCTTCGTCGGCAATCGCATGCTGGCGCAGCGCGGCAAGCAGGCCGAGAAGTTGTTGTTCGAGGGCGCGCTGCCGCAGCAGGTCGATGCGGTCGTCACCAAGTTCGGCATGCCGATGGGCCCATTCGCGATGGGCGATTTGGCCGGTCTCGATATCGGCTGGCGCTCGCGCAAGGATCGCGGCATCAAGAGCGAGATCGCGGATGCGCTCTGCGAAGCCGGCCGCTTCGGCCAGAAGACCGGCAAGGGCTATTACAAATATGAAGCGGGCTCGCGCGCGCCGTTGCCCGATCCGGATGTCGAGAAGCTGATCGACGAGACCCTGGCGCGGCTCGGCCTGAAGAAGCGCGTCGTCAGCGACGAGGAGATCCTCGAGCGCATGATGTATCCGATGATCAACGAGGGCGCGAAGATCCTGGCCGAAGGCATCGCGGCGCGGCCGTCCGACATCGACGTGGTCTGGCTCTATGGCTATGGCTGGCCGATCTACCGCGGCGGCCCGATGTATTGGGCCGACACGGTCGGCCTCAAGCACATCGCCGATCGCCTCGCGGTCTACGCCAAGGAGACCAGTGATCCGTCGCTCGAGCCGGCGCCGCTTCTGAAGAAGCTCGCCGACGAGGGCCGGACCTTCGCCTCGCTCGCGGCCGGGTCGAAGGCGGCTTGATGCTGGTCAATCGTACGGTCTCTCCGTTCCCTCCCCCCCTT